>DATKPQ010000038.1:0-13690 GCA_035523995.1 Acetobacteraceae bacterium
TTGGCTTGGCCGCTGCCGACGGCTAGCCAAGGATTTCGAATGTCTGACGCGAAATGCGCTGGCATTTTTGCGCTGGGCATCGATCCGGCTCATGCTGCGAAAGCTCTGCAATACCGCGTGAACTTTCCGGATGGACTCTAAGGTTCCGCTGGCGGCCGCCGCTTCGGAGTTCAATTTCCGTGCTGATTCGCCCGCCAGTCGTACCAGCCATATCCTGCGAGCAATCCAACCATCCCTGCGCTCATCGCAGGGCTTGAACAACCTGATCGCTCGCGATTGCGGAAGCTGCTGACGATACCCCTGCCACAAACCCAATGGTACACAAACCCAAAAGTACGAAGGCGTGACGCCGCGGGTCGGTCCGATGCCCGGGTTCAAGCCGTTCAAGACCGTGGTCAGTCATGCTGACCGAGAGGCGGGAGGCCCGCCTCAAGGGGCAGGTTCCGGGTCGCCACATAGCAGCCCTATTGGCCAAATCAGCGCCGCAGAAAAAACAGCAGCACGTTTACACTTTGTTAACCTTCACCCGATTGTATGTCGCAAGTCGAAATTGGGACCGAACGCCGTTGGAGAATCTCGGATTGCGACTGGTGCAAGTGGGACTCAGAGCACTCATCTGGGGCAGAACGATCGCTGCTAACAAAGTGGTTGTCATGCCGATGTCGTGGGTGGCTAGGTTGGGCAACTCATATGTGGGGAGCGATCACATGGGCAGAGACATTCGCGCGGATATTGACGCGGGCGGCCGCGATACCGATTCGCTGCCGACATCGCGTTCTCACACAAATTCGATAGTGACGCCGATGAAGGCCACAAACTCCCGAAGTCAGGGGGGCGGTGCGATGCTCGACCTCCAGCACGGAGTCCGCCCGATGAACGTATATCCGATCATAGAGGCAGAGATGCGGTCGATCAGGTTGACCGCCTGCATATCCGGCATCTCCTTCCCGATCGGCACCGCCTTCGCGGTGTATGCGATGAACGTCTATATGAACTCCACGGTCTATGACGGTCTCCCCACGCAAGCCAGGATGCTGGTGGACGTGGTTGCTCAACTCTGTCTCGTGTTTGCTTGTGCGGCCTTTGCGGTTGGTGGGTTTGCCACTCTGGCCGGCCGTAAGACATGGGACAAGATCAAGCAGTCCACGGCGTAGCAGCCAACCGCATCGTGGCCGGGTGCGCGAAGACAATTCACCATACACCGGGACGACTGTTCCGGTCCTGTGTTTCGAGATGTTGAAGCCGTCGACCAGCACGTCACGAACCACACGGACCGGTTCGTATTCAGCCATGCAACTGAACCCGCTGCCAGGCCGTCGATTTCCCTTGTTGAATTGCTGTGCAATCGCTGCGGCCTGCCACAAACCGGGACGGCAACAGTCCCGCGGCACGCCGGTCCTTCAAACCTGCCCGTAATGATTTGCCAGGATCAGCGCGATCCGGACCCCCGGCGAATATATGCGGCGGTACGGCGGGCCTCTACTCCACTACAATCCGCGGCCCACTTCGGTGCCCCGCCTCACGCCCCGCCAACTTCCCCCACACCGCCGCCGCCACCGCCGCAAACGCGCGCCCAGCCTCGCTCTCCGGTGCCGCCGCGACGATCGGCGTGCCTGCATCCGACGCGGTGCGGATATCCAGCAGCAGCGGCACCTCGCCCAGGAACGCCGTGCCCAGCCGTTGCGCCTCCAGCCGTGCGCCGCCATGGCCGAACAATTCCGCCCGATGCCCGCAATTGGGACAGCAGTAGTAGCTCATATTCTCCACCAGCCCGAGCACCGGCACATTCACCCGCTCGAACATCCGCACCCCGCGCCGCGCATCGATCAGCGCAATGTCCTGCGGCGTGGAGACGATCACCGCCCCGGTCAGCGCCACCCGCTGCGCCATGGTCAACTGCGCGTCGCCGGTGCCCGGCGGCATATCCACCACCAGCACGTCCAGCGTCCCCCATTCCACCTGGCCCATCATCTGCTCCAGCGCGCCCATCACCATGGGGCCGCGCCAGATCATCGGCGTCTCCTCCTCCACCAGGAAACCGATCGACATGCAGGACACGCCCCAGGCCTGCAGCGGGATCATCTTTTCCCCCCGCACGTCCGGCTTGCGGCTCAACCCCAGCATGCGGGGCAGGCTCGGCCCATAGATATCGGCGTCCAGCAACCCCACCCGATGCCCCTGCTGCGCCAGCGCCACTGCCAGGTTCACCGCCACGGTCGACTTCCCCACGCCGCCTTTGCCGGACGCCACCGCGACGATCGCCTTCACATCCGGCAGCAGCAGAGTCGGCCGCTGCCCGCCAGTCTGGCCGTGACCCCCATGGGCGCCATGCCCGCCCGGCGCTGCGCCGCCGGCCGGCCCTGGCCGTGTCCCCGCCGGCCCGCTGGCGCCCGCCTGCCGCGCGCCGGTCAGCACCGCCGTCGCGTTCGTCACGCCCGGCTGCTTCGCCAGCAGCGCCTGCGCCGCCTGCCGCACCGGTTCCATCGCCGCCGCATGCGCCCGGTCGGTCAGCAGCGACACCTGCACCAGCCCGCCGCGGACCTCGACGCCCTCCACCAGGCCGGCGCTGACGATGTCGCGTCCCGATGCCGGATCCTTGATCGCGCGCAATGCCTCGCGCAGAGCATCCGATGTCGCGGCCATGGCGCTTTTCCTTCCGCTGCGGGCCGGAGCAACACCGCCGGCCGAGATCAGTTGCAAACGTCTCGTGGCGGGTTGATAACCAGCCCCGCCATGACGCCGGCGCCATTCGATATGGCGCAGGACGCAGGTTCCGCCAACGGCCCCACAGGCGGCAGAGCATTAACGCAGGAGCCATACAGTTTCGATGACAAGCGGCGGCCCCACCGTGGTCCATAGCGGCCAAGGTCCCTGGGGATTTCCACCCGGCGGTTCCGGGAACGGCTCCGGCCGTCCGCCGCCAGGCGGCGGCGGTCCATGGGGCGGCGGCGGGCCGGGAGGCTCGCGCCCCGGCGGTCCGCGTCCCGGCGGGCCTGGCCCGGGCGCCGATCTCGACGCGCTGATCCGCCGCATGCAGGCCGCCGTGCGCCGTGTCATCGGCGGCGGTGGTGGCGGACCGCGCATGCGCTTCACCCGTGGCCGTCCGCTGCTGCTGATCGGGATCGGCGTGGTGCTGCTGTGGCTCGCCAGCGGCTTCTACCACGTGCAGCCGGACGAACTCGGCGTGGTGCTGCGATTCGGCGCCTATAGCTACCGTACCGAACCCGGCCTGCACTGGCACGTGCCCTGGCCGATCGAGAAAGTGTTGCTGCCCGCCGTCACCCGCATCAACCGCACCGAGATCGGCTACCGCTCGGTCAGTCCGCAGGACAGCGACAACGGCACCGACATGCGTGACGTGCCGTCCGAGAGCGAGATGCTCACCGGCGACGAGAACATCATCGACGTCAACCTCGCCGTCTTTTGGAAGATCTCCAATGCAGAGCAATACTTGTTCGACGTCCGCGACCCCGACAGCCTGGTGAAGGCGGTCGCGGAAAGCTCGATCCGCGAGGTGATGGGCCGCACGCCGATCCAGCCCGCGCTGACCGAGCTGCGCGCCAAGATCCAGCAGGACGTGCTGGCGCAGACCCAGGCGATCCTCAACGGCTACAATGCCGGCGTGGAGATCACCGACGTGAAGCTGCAGCGCGTCAATCCGCCGCCGGCGGTGGTCGAGAGTTTCCTCGACGTGCAGCGCGCCAATACCGACGCCGAGCGCATGCGCAACGAAGCCGAGGCCTATCGCAACGACATCGTGCCGCGCGCCCGCGGCGACGCCGCCCGCGTCGTGGCCGGAGGGCAGGCGGACAAGCAGGCCCGAGTCGCCCTGGCGACCGGCCAGGCGCAGCAGTTCGATGCGGTGCTGAAAGCATACCAGGCGGCAAAGGACGTGACGCTGCAGCGCATGTATCTCGACACGATGCGCGACATTCTGATGCACGCGCAGCCATTGGTGGTGGACGACAAGCTGAAGGGCCTGCTGCCGTTCCTGCCGCTGAACCTGCCGGCGCCGGCGAAGCCTCCGGCGGCGCCGGCGACCGCGCCATCGACGCCTGCCACGCCGCCGCCGACCGCGCTCGCTGCGCCACCCGGCGGGTTGGCCTCCGACCAGGGGACAGGCCAATGAGCAGGGGCGTGATCGCGCTGATCGCCCTGGTGATCGTCTTGTTCGTGCTGGCGGACGCATCCGTGTACACCGTCGATCAGACCGAGCAGGCCCTGATCACCCAGTTCGGCGAGCCGGTCCGGGTGGTGACGCAGCCGGGGCTGCACTTCAAGAAGCCCTTCGTCCAGACCGTCATTTTGTTCGAGAAACGCCTGCTGACCGCGGAGATTCCCGCAGCCCAGGTGACGCTGGGCGACCAACGGCGGTTGATCGTGGACAGCTTCGTGGTCTACCGCATTGTCAACCCGCTGCTGTATTACCAATCGGTCGGCACCGCCGAAGGTGCCGTGGACAGCCGGCTGAACGCGATCGTCAGCGGCAGCTTGTTCCGGGTGCTGGGCGACAACACCTTGTCGCAGGTGCTGTCATTGGATCGCGATCGCATCATGGCGCAGATCCGCACCGACGTGAACGCGGCGATGCCAGCCTTCGGCGTCTCGGTCCTGGATGTGCGCATCCGCCGCGCCGACCTGCCGCAGGAAAACACGCAAGCGATCTTGCAGCGCATGCAGTCCGAACGCCAGCGCGTCGCCGCCCTGGCCCGCGCCGAAGGCGCCGAGGCATCGGCCAAGATCCGCGCCGACGCCGACCGCGAACGCACCGTCTTGCTCGCCCAGGCAAATGCCACCGCCGATCGCCTGCGCGGCGAGGGTGAGGCCGAGGCCACCGGCATCTACGCCAAGGCGTTCAGCCAGGACCCGTGGTTCTTCGGCGTCTGGCGCACCCTGCAAGGCTATCGCGATGCCCTTGCCGGCGGGGCGGCGCGGTTGGTGATCACCCCCGACAACGCCTATTTGCGCTACCTCCAGGTGCCGCCGATACCACCGAAGCCGTGACCTGCCGCCAGCAACCGATTAGACTATGCTGCTTCGCCGCACGCGCATTGCTTTTGGAGCAGCGGGCGCGGCATATGCGGTTTATCCGCCAGGAACCTTGACCATGCGCCTCCCACGCTCCGCCACGTTCCGCGCTGCCTTGCTCGGTGTTTCCACCGTGCTGGCAGTGCCATTGGCCGCCGGCCTGCCGGTGGTCACGCCAGCCGTCGCCCGCGATGCGCCCGCCAGCTTCGCCGATCTCGCTGCCAAGCTGCTGCCGGCGGTGGTCAACGTCTCTTCCACCGAACTGGTCACGGCACAGAACGGCCCAAACGCCGGACCGGAAATGCCGATGTTCCCGCCGGGCTCGCCGTTCGAGCAATTCTTCAAGGATTTCCTGAATCACAACCATCCGGGCCAGAACGGCCAGCCTGAGCCCGAGCGCCGGATGCAGAGCCTCGGGTCCGGATTCATCATCGATCCCTCCGGGCTGATCGTCACCAACAACCACGTCATCGACGGCGCCGACGAGATCACCGTGACGCTGCAGGACAACACCACGCTGAAGGCGAAGGTGGTCGGGCGCGACGAGACCGGCGATATCGCGCTGCTGAAGGTGAAGGCGGACAAGCCGCTGCCCTATGTGCAGTTCGGCGATTCCGCCAAGGCGCGGGTGGGCGACTGGGTGCTGGCGATCGGCAACCCGTTCGGCCTCGGCGGCACGGTGACCGCGGGAATCGTATCGGCACGCGGACGCAACATTCACCAGGGACCGTACGACGACTTCATCCAGACCGACGCACCGATCAACCGCGGCAACTCGGGCGGGCCGTTATTCGACATGGACGGGCAGGTGATCGGCATGAACACCGCGATCTATTCGCCGTCCGGTGGATCGATCGGCATCGGGTTCTCGATCCCCTCCAACATGGTGCAGCCCATTGTTGCGCAATTGAAGGAATACGGTCATCCGCGGCGCGGCTGGCTGGGTGTGCGCATCCAGCAGGTGACGCCTGACATCGCGGAAAGCCTGGGCATGAAAAAGCCGATGGGCGCGATGGTGGCCGGCGTGAACGACGGCGGGCCGGCCGACAAGGCGCAAATCCACAACGGCGATGTGATCCTGAAATTCAACAATCAGGATGTGCGGGACATGCACGAGCTGCCGCGCATCGTGGCGGATTCCGAAGTGGGGCAGACGGTGCCGGTGGTGCTGTGGCGCAACGGCAAGGAACTGACGGTGCAGGCCAAGCTGGCCGAGAAGCCGGACGACGTCCAGCAGGCCGATGCCACGCAGCCGGCGCCGGCGGTCAGGCCGCCGCAGCCGGTGGATATTGCCGGCCTGGGCATCAAACTGGCGCCGATCACGCCTGATCTGAAGGACAAGTACCAGCTCAACGCCGACCAGAAGGGCGTGGTGATCACCGACGTGTCGCCCAACGGTCCTGCCGCGGAACGCGGGTTGAAACCGGGCGACGTGGTCGTGGAAGTGCAGCAGGGCGAGGTCGGCTCGGTGGCCGACGTACAGAAGCGCATCGATGCGGTGAAGAAGGAAAACCGCAAATCGGTCCTGCTGCTGATCCAGAGGCAGGACGGGCTGCAATGGGTGCCACTGCCGATCGGCAGCGATCAGGACAAGCAGCCAGGGTAGGTGGGGGCTTGCCTGGCGACGACCCAACGCTCGGCGCCAACGCCAGCCCGCCCAGCCTCCGCCCGATCGCGTTGCTGAGCGCAGCGGCCTTCTGCAACTCCTCCTGCCTACGCATCACCGATCCGATGCTGCCAATGCTGGCGCAGGATTTCCGCGTCACGACCGGTGCGGCGTCGGCGGTCGTGACGGCGTTTGCTCTCGCGTACGGCGTCAGCCAGCTGGCATACGGACCGATCGGCGACCGCTGCGGCAAATACCGCGTCATCTGTGTCGCTATGACGCTGTCGGCCGTCGCCATCGCGGCCGGCGCGGCGGCACGATCGTTGCCGCAGCTCGCCATGCTGCGCTTGCTCGCCGGCGTTACCACGGCCGGCGTCCTGGCGCTCGCCCTGGCCTATGTCGGCGACGTGGTGCCCTATGCCGGGCGGCAGGCGGTGCTGGCGCGCGTGCTGTCCGGCCAGCTTCTGGGCGTCATTTGCGGCCAGGCCGCGGGCGGCATTCTGATCGGCGTGGTCGGCTGGCGCGTCGTCTTCCTGCTGCTTGGCGCCGTGTTCGCCGGCGTTTCACTGCTGCTGTGGCGTGAGCTGCTGTCCGGACGCGTGGTGCAACCGGGCGGCGCCGAGCAATTGCGCGCCGGGCAATTGCGCGCCGGCCGCATGGTCCGCGATTACCTGAACCTGCTGACTGGGGCACACTCGCGCCGTGTACTGATCGCGATTTCTCTCGAAGGCCTGTTGTTCTTTGGCATGCTCGCCTATTTCGCGGCGTTCCTGCGCCAGCGCTTCGCGTTGGACTACCTGACGATCGGACCATTGCTCGGGTGCTTCGGTCTTGGCGGCCTGGGCTACGGCATGTTCGCGCGCTGGATCGTGCCGGCGCTCGGCGAGCGCCGCATGATGGTGCTTGGCGGCGTTCTGTTGCTGTGCGGGTTGCTGCTGCTTGGCCGCACGCCGGTCTGGGCGGCCGACGCGCCTGTGATGGCCGTACTCGGATTCGCGCTCTACATGGTGCACAACACGTTGCAGACGAATGCCACGCAGATGGCGCCTGATGCGCGCGGCGCCGCGGTTTCCTTGTTCACTGCGGTGTTCTTTTGCGGCCAGGCCATCGGTGCCGCGGCGACCGGTGCCGCCGTCGCACGCTTCGGCTATTCCGCGGTCTTTGCCGCGACCGGGCTGTGCCTTCTGGCGTTGTGTGGCTGGTTCGCGCGCTGCGCCTATGGCGACGCCGCGGCCTGGGCGATGGCGCCGCAGTCCGGTTCCACCAAATCCGACGGAGGCAACGCGTGACCCTCGATGCCGCGGCGACGGGACGGTGCCTGGATGCCATCCGCGCGCGCCGTCCGCTGATCCACAGCATCACCAACCTCGTCGTGACCAACACCACGGCCAATGCCTTGCTCGCGCTCGGGGCGTCGCCCGCGATGGTGGAAGGCGCCGACGAGGTAGAAGAATTCGTCGTCAAAAGCGCTGCGCTGGTGGTGAATCTCGGCACCATGTCGGCGGATCGGGCGGCGGCGATGCGGCTTGCCGTGGCGGCAGCGCGACGGGCCGGCACGCCCTGGGTGCTCGATCCGGTTGCGGTGGGTGTGATGCGCTACCGCTCGCAGCTCGCGCGCGATCTGTTGCAGCACGCGCCGGGCGTGATCCGCGGCAATGCGTCGGAGATCATCAGCCTGGAAGGGCGCGCCGACGGCATGGCGCACGGTGTCGATTCCAGCGCTGGATCGGATGCAGCCGTGGCGGCTGCACAGCGGCTGGCGCGTGCCACCGGGGCCGCGGTCGCCGTGACCGGCGCCGTCGACTACGTGACCGACGGCACCCGCACCGTCAGCATCCATAACGGCGACCCGATGATGGCGCGAGTCACCGGCCTCGGCTGCACTGCGACCGCGATCGTCGGTGCCTGCATGGCCGTGGAAGCGGACCGCTTCGCCGCGACGGTGCATGGCCTCGCGATCACGGCGATTGCGGGCGAGATTGCAGCGGCACGGTCGCGCGGTCCCGGCAGCCTGCAATTGGAGATTTACGACGCTCTCTACCGGTTGGACGCGGCGACTCTGACAGATCGCGTGCGGTTGCAGGCCTGATCGCCGGCACGCACGTGGTGCGCGCCGGACGTCATGTGCTGGCCGCGTCGGGGATCGGCCGATAGCCGTGCGCGCGCCCGACCGCCACGAAATGGTGGGCAAAGCTGCTGTAATCGCCTTGCGCCAGTTCGACCGCGGCCATCTTGTAGCGCAACGCATACCATTCGGCATTGATTGCAAACGGCAGCCGCATCTGGCGATGCCCATGCTCGCGATAGTGACGCACGGCACCGTCATGGTTGCCATGTCCGACCTGCGCTGCGACATCGGGATTGGCTGCGAGATAGAAGGACGGGTCCACGGCCGCCGCCATCTCCTCCACGGTGGGGTCGAAACGCGGCGCCTCGCGCAGCTGGCGCTGCAGCGTTTCCGCCGGCAGCAGCCGCCAGAACGGTGCGATCATCTCGTGCACCGCTGCATGATATACCACTGGCACGCCATAGTTGACCGGGAGCAGATAGAATTTATAACGCGGATCGCCGAACGGCAGCAGATCGGCGGCGGGATATTGTACCGGATTGAACAGACCGCTGACGGCGATAAAAATTTGCTCGGCGTGGGACAGCCAGGCGGCGAGCCAGATAAATGTGCTGACGCCGACGACGATGTTGCGGGCGCTACGAATCAATTCGAAATCCGCGCGCGGGCCGCGCGAGGGCAGGAACGTAGCCGACGGAAATCGGGCACGCAGCCGGTCGGTGTATGTATTTCGCTCCGTCTGGCCCATGAATACGGGGACAAGGCCGGTCTGTGCCACGATGTCGGCATAGAATTCGACCGGGGTCAGCGGATAGAACATGTCGCCCCGGAGGATTTCGGCCGCACGCACCGGGCAGATCAGATGGCGTGCGTCGAATTCGGGTGTCGCGGTCGCGGCGCAGAACATGGAACGATAAACCTCGGGGCTGAGGAAATTCTCCAGCCGCTGTCCCCAGGCGGCGCATTCGATGCGGCGAATCAGCCCCGCCCCCGCCCGTACCGCGAGCCCCGGAAGATCGACGTGATGCACGCTACCGATGCTTTCAACCGGACCCGGCGAGTCGATCGCCGGATGTTCGATGTCCCATTCCGGCAGGTGCACGTTGGAGATCCGCGCTTCCGGGAGAAGCTGGCGGAACTTCAAGGCGACCATGTACTGGATCATGCGGTTGCCGAGTCCGCCCTGCGGCTCGACATGGAAGACCGGCCCTTCAGTCACGACGGGCGCGCATTGCGCCGCGGTGCGCTCATCCCTCGGCGCTGGACAACACCTGATCTGCCCATGCCTCCAGGGCCACCGCCTCCCGGTTCAGCGCACCGACCTTGGTCTCCAATTGGTCCAGGCTGCCACGGTACCGATTCAGGCTTGAGCCAAGCCCATTCATTGTCTCGCCCAACTGCGCCAGCGACTTGCGCCATTCCGCCACCGCCATGCGCTGGCTGGCCAGGGCCGCGTCCAGCCCTGCAAGTGCGCGTTGCAGTCGTTCCTGCCCGGCATCGGCAAGCGCGGGCCGAAGAGGGAAGGGGATGACATCGGCGGACATGTACATGGTCTCCTGCGCAATTTTTATTAATATATCGTGAACTGATGTCGAAAACCAGAGATTTGTTTCATAATACAATCGTCTGTCCCAGCAGGCGCAGGGTCATGACGGAGATCAGCATTGCCACCGCGACGATGGTAAACCCCCAGCGCAGCCAAAGATAGCGAGTCGGCCACGCATAGGATCGGGCCCAACGATGCTCTGCTGCCAGCGTGGTGAGATAAGCCACGATCAGCAGCAGCAACCCCAGCCATGCCGCCGCCACCAACGGCAGCAGCAGCGCCACCCAGCCCAGGATCAGCGGCAGCACTGCCATGCCGATGCGTGCATGCGGCTGCCGGTCCGATGAGGTGGACGGCGCGGGTCCAGCCTCTCGCAGCACCATGCCCCAGTGCAGACCGCCGGTGAATGCCAACACCAGCGCGCCCCACGCGATCAGCGCGGTGAGCATGCGGTCGGCGCTGGCGGCGTGCGGCCCCAGCGCCACCAGGCCGCAGCCGATGAACGGCGCCAGGCCGAGGAGGCTGAGCAGGATGGCGGAAATGGGCATGCGGGCCTCGCCTTTTGGTTCAGAGCATGGGCACGGCGTGCCACGTTGGCAACGCATCGGGCGTGTCTGGACCGATAGGGCGGCGGCCTGAAGGCTTGATCGACGGTTGGTGGCATGCCGCCGATACCCTTGCGGCGTCTTCCACTGTCCCCAACCCGGTCCTTCGCCTATCGTGGCCTGCGCGGGTACGTCGCCGCGCAGAGACAGCCCATGAGCGACAAGCCGAACTTCGTTCTGGTCCCCACCGAACCCGATCCCCAACCGGGACAGCAACCACCACCGCGCGAGGGATTGCTAGACCGCATCCGCAACTTCGCCCTGTCGCTGCTGCCGGATGGCGCCGCCCGCGCCATCGCGGCGCCTTCCGACGACATCCCGCGCCGCCCGCGCCTGGTGTTCGGCTTCGACGCCACCGCCTCGCGCGAACCGGCCTGGACGACCGCGCGCACCGTGACCGATGCGCTGGTGCGGGCGCTGCCCGGCGAACTGGACGTGGCGCTGGCGGTGCATGGCGGCGGACTGCTGCACACCTTCACCGCGTTCACCGCCGACGCCAACACGCTGCGCGATCGTGCCGCCGGCATACGCTGCCTCGCCGGCCCGACGCGACTGTTGGCGATCCTGTCCCGCTGCCTGCGCCAGCCCGGCGTGCGCGTGGTGACCTATATCGGCGACGTCTTCGAGGAATCCCTGCCGCGCGGCCGGAAACTCGCCGACGAACTCGGCGTGCGCGGCATCAAGCTGATCGTCCTGCACGACACGTCGCACTGGGAGGCCCGCCGCGACGCCGAATTGTTCCTGGACCTGGCGCGCCGCACCGGCGGCTGCGTGCTGCCGTTCGATCCCAACGCCCCGGGACGGCTGCGCGACATCCTGACGGCGGCCGCGGTCTACGCGGTCGGCGGCGAGCAACTGCTGCGCCAGAAACGCGAAGAACTGCCGGGCGCAGTGCTGCTGCTGGAACATCTGAACCGGCGTTGACGGCGATGCGATCAGTGGTCATTGCCGATCCCATGTCCTTGCCGATCCCATGTCATTCCGAGGAGCGCAGCGACGAAGCAACCGCGGTCAAGAGCGGGCACGGACGGTCCGAGCACTTCCCCGCAGGCCATCGCCTCGTCCCTCCGCTCCTCGCAGGAAAGTTCCCGTCGGGGACGGTGCTCTTGTCTCGCCCACAAAGAAATCCACTGATCAACAAGCCCGCTCTCTAACCCACCGGCCGAGGTCGCCCCGATGTCCGTCGAATCCCTGAATTTTCAAAAGCTGATCCTGACCCTCTACGACTACTGGGGCCGCCAGGGCTGCGTCCTGCTGCAGCCTTACGACGTGGAAATGGGCGCCGGCACCTTCCATCCCGCCACCACGTTGCGCGCTCTGGGCCCCAAGCCCTGGCGCGCCGCCTACGTGCAACCCAGCCGCCGCCCCACCGACGGGCGCTACGGCGAAAACCCCAATCGGGTGCAGCACTATTACCAATTCCAGGTCATCATGAAGCCGAGCCCCGACAATGCTCAGGAGCTGCTGCTGGACAGCTACCGCATGCTCGGGCTGGACCCGCTGGAACACGATTTCCGCTTCGTCGAGGACGATTGGGAAAGCCCGACCCTCGGTGCCTGGGGCCTGGGCTGGGAAGTGTGGTGCGACGGTATGGAGGTGGGCCAGTTCACCTATTTCCAGCAGGTGGGCGGCATCCCCGTGGAGCTGCCCAGTTTCGAGATGACCTATGGCCTGGAACGTCTCGCCATGTATGTGCAGGACAAGGCCAGCATCTTCGACCTGGACTTCAACGGCGCGGGCGTCACCTATGGCGACGTGTTCCTGCGCGCCGAACGCGAATACAGCGCCTTCAATTTTGAAAAAGCCGACACCGGGCTGCTGATGCGCCACTTCGCCGATGCGGAGAAGGAATGCGGCGCATTGCTGGCCGACCGCCTCGCTCTTCCCGCCTACGACCAATGCATCAAAGCCAGTCATCTGTTCAATTTGCTCGACGCACGCGGGGTGATCAGCGTGACCGAGCGGGCGAGCTATATCGCGCGGGTGCGAACGCTGGCGAAGGGCTGCTGCGAGGCGTGGGTGGCGGGAGAGCAAGTGGCGGTGTAACGCGCGCCCATGTCATTGCGAGGCGCGCAGGGCCGAAGCAACCTCGTTCAGGGAGGGCATCACGCCGAATGCGGCTGCCTGCCGCTGCATGACCGAGGTTGCTTCGTCCCGCCACGTTTCGCTCGCGGTCCTCGCAATGACAGTCACCGCGTGTACAACCACCGGCTCACCAGCGTCTCCACATCGTCGGTAAACTCCCCCCGCGGCCCATGCTCCAGCAAATTCCCGGTCCGCATCACGTAGACATAATCCGCAATGCCCAGTGCGCCGCTGATGTTCTGGTCCACCAGCAGGATCGCCTTGCCCTCCCGCGCCAGCCCCGCGATCAGTTGGTAGATCTGCGCGGCGATGCGGGGTTCGATGCTGGCGGTCGGCTCGTCGATCAGCATCACCTTCGGGTCGGTCAGCAGCGCCCGGGCGATCTCCAACTGGCGCTGCTGTCCGCCGGACAGCGTGCCCGCGGCCTGGCGCCGGCGTTCGCTCAAAACCGGGAATTGCGCATAGGCGCGTTCGATGCGCTGGCGCGCCAGTGCGCGGTCGCGCCGGAACGACCATGTGCCCAGCCGCAGGTTCACCTCCACGGACAGGAACGGGAACAGACTGGGCCGCTGCGGCAGGTAGGTGATGCCGAGCATGCCCATGCGATGCGCCGCCACGCCCTCCAGCGACGTATCGCCGATCCGCATCTCGCCTGACGCCGGCGGCAGGAACCCGAACAACACCTTCAGCAGCGTCGATTTGCCGGTGCCGTTGGGGCCCAGCACGCAGCGCACCTCACCCGCCAACACGTC
>DATKPQ010000039.1:0-130614 GCA_035523995.1 Acetobacteraceae bacterium
GGGAAGCCCTCGCCATCGAGGCCAAGCTCGCGCGCTGGGATGCGGGCGAGGAAAACCTTTACCCGACCGAGGATGACTCTGACCGGGACGTGCGCCGCCTAGACACGCTGTTGGATGGCATTCTCCAGACACCAGCGGCAACTGATGCGGAGCGCATCGAAAGGGCGCGGGTTGCGTTAGCCTGGATGCGTGATGCTGAGGCGATCGATTCCCCGCGGCGGAACGATCTTGTGAGGATGGTGCTGAAGGACTTTATCGCCGCCTGGACCGAGGCGCCGGAGGCGCGCCCGGGCGGCTGCCTGATGATACCTGGGCCGCCTCGCGAAGGGCGGCCTTTTTCTTGGCCGCGCTGCCGGACACAAGCCGGCACGATCTGCGGACACAGTGCGGACATTTTCCGAGAGAAATTCAGGAATTACCGGATTAGCAAGGAAATTGTGTGTCTTTTCAGGGGCTTATTGGTGGGCGCACAAGGACTCGAACCTTGGACCCGCTGATTAAGAGTCAGCTGCTCTACCAACTGAGCTATGCGCCCCATACGGCCAAATGAAACCCATCCGGCCGTACGCAGGGGCGGCGCTATAGCAACCCGCGCCGGGGCTGGCAAATCGGCATCCCCACGCCAATCGGCATCCCCACGCCTCGGCATCCCCACGCCTCGGCATCCCCACGCCGGCACAGCCCGCGCCCCGCGCAGGACAGCCCCTCGTTTCGCCTATGCGATAAGCCGGCGCGCGTCACCCCCTGGCCGAGGCCGCAACGCTTCGGCAGCATGCGGCCATGCGTCTGACCCACCGCTCTATCCGCCCAATCGGCCGAACCCTCACCATCCATTTCGAAGGCCAACCCGTCCCAGCGCTGGAAGGCGAGACGATCGCCGCTGCTCTGTCGGCAGCCGGCATCGTGGCGTTCCGCCGCACCCCGTCGGGTGCCGGGCGCGGCCTCTATTGCGGCATGGGCGCCTGCTTCGACTGCGTGGTGACGGTGGATGGCCGGATCGGCCAGCGTGCCTGCGTAACCAAGGCACTCGACGGCATGCAGGTCGGCGGTGCATTGCCGTCGGCACCCGCGCCGTTGGGCGAAGCCCCCGAGACCCGTGCAGCCGAAAACCGTACCCCCGACGTGCTGGTGGTCGGCGGGGGCCCGGCGGGCCTTTCCGCCGCCATCGCCGCGGCTGAGGCAGGTGCAAGTGTCGTCCTGCTTGACGAGCGCGCGGCGCCGGGCGGGCAATACGCCAAGCCGCTTGCCGACAGCCATCGGAATGCGGCGCCCGACCCGCAGTTCCGCATCGGGCTGGCGCTGCGGCACCGCGCGCAACAGGCCGACGTGCGGATCGAACCCGAGTCCGTTGCCTGGGGAGCGTTCGCGCCCGACGAGATCGGGGCGCTGGTTGGCGGCCACGCCGTCACGTTCCATCCCAGGCGGCTGATCCTGGCGCCCGGCGCCCATGAGGCACCGGTGCCGATCCCGGGCTGGACGCTCCCCGGCGTGATGACCACCGGTGCGCTGCAAACATTGGTGCGCGCCCAGCGCGTCTGCCCCGGCGAACGGCCGCTGATCGGCGGCACCGGCCCGTTGAACCTGCAGCTTGCCTGCGAGCTGCTGTCCTGCGGCGTGAAGCCCGTGGCGGTGGTGGAGGCATCGCGGGCGCCCGGCATCGCCGCTTGGCGCGACGGGTGGCGCATGCTGCGCAACGCGCCGGACCTGCTGCGCGACGGTATCGCCATGCGCGCCCGGCTCCGCGCCGCGGGCGTACCATTGCTGTGGGGCACCCGCATCGTCGCAGCGAATGGTCAGGCACGCGTCCAGTCCGTGCGCGTAACCGGACCGGAGGGCGAGCGTATTCTGGAAACGGACGTGCTGGCGTTGAACATGGGGTTCCAGCCGGAAGTCGGGCTGGCGCGCGCGCTCGGCCTTCCCCACCGCTTCGTCGATACGGGGCTGGGGCATCTGGCGACCGAGACCGACGCCGACGGCCGCACAGCATTGCCCGGTGTGTTCGCAATTGGCGATGGCGCGGCGCTGGGAGGCGCGCGCGTGGCGATGGCGCGAGGCCGGGTCGCCGGGTCGGCGGCGGCGCGCGATCTTGGCTTGCGGGCGCCGGACGATCCGGCAGCGCGCACCGCGCTGACACGCGCCTTGGCATTCCAGGACGCGCTCTGGCGATTGTTCTGCATCCCGCGTCACGCCGTCGCCGCGCTGCCCGACGACACCATCGTCTGCCGCTGCGAGGAAGTCACTGCCGGCCGCCTGCGGTCGGAGCTTGCTGCCGGACTGACCTCGCTGCCGGCCCTGAAGAAGGCGACGCGCGCCGGCATGGGCCGCTGCCAGGGCCGCTTCTGTGCCGCGACGATCGCCCGGCTGTGTCCGGATGCGCCCGATGACTGGTCGTTCGCTGCACCGCGTGCGCCGCTGCGGCCGGTGCCAGCCGCGCCGCTGATGTTCGAAGCGCCGGAATTCGTCGCTCCGCTGCTCACAGCGCCGCCCGCTCCGGCGCACCTGCACAACCTGCCAGCACTGCCGGCGGAGACACGGCACGCAGATGTCGCGGTGATCGGCGGCGGCCTCGCCGGGCTATGCTCGGCCTATTACCTGGCGCAGGGCGGCGCCGACGTGCTGCTGGTGGAGCGCGACGAGGCCGGCATGGCCGCCTCCACCGCCAACGCCGGCAGCCTGCACGTGCAGCTTCTGTCCTACGACTTCAACGACGAAACGCCCGAAGACGGCGGTCCCGCCGCGTACACGCTGCCGCTCGGGCCGCGCAGCATCGCGCTGTGGAAAGAGATCGGCGCCGCGGTGGGCGAGGACCTCGGCATCCGCACTGAAGGCGGCCTGATGCTGGCCGAGGACGAAGCGTCTCTGCGCTGGCTGCGCCGCAAGTCGGCGATGGAGCAACGCTGGGGCATTGAAAGCCACGTGCTGGGGGCGAACGAGCTGCGCACGCTGGCGCCCGCGTTGTCGGACCGGATGCTGGGGGCCGATTTCGTGCCCGCGGAAGGCTATGGCGATCCGCTGCGCGGCACGATGGCCGTGCTGTGCCAGGCCCGGCATCATGGCGCCCGGCTGCTGCGCGGCGCCGAGGTGCGCGCGATCGAGCGCGACGGCAATGCCTGGCGCGTGGAAACATCGAAGGGGCCGGTGATCGCGGGACGCGTGGTGAATGCGGCCGGCCCCTGGGCGGCGCAGATCGGCCGCATGGTGGGGCTTGATCTCCCGGTTACCGGCACGGTGCAGCAGGTGATCGTCACCGAGCCGGCGCCGCCGTTGACCCGGCATTTGATCGCTCTGGCGAACCGGCATCTGTCGCTGAAGCAGCAGGCGAGCGGCGGGTTCCTGGTGGGCGGCGGCTGGTTCGGCGGCTTCGATCCGGCGGGTGGACGCAGCCATACCCTGCGCCGCAGCATCGAGGGCAATTTGTGGGTCTGTGCGCGGGTCTTGCCGGTGCTGCGCGGCCTGCGGTTCGTGCGGGCCTGGACCGGGATCAATCCGGCGATCGATCGCGCGCCGATCCTGGGAGAAGCGCCGGGACTGCCCGGGTTCTTCAATACGGTGACGGCGAACGGGTATACGCTTGGCCCGGTCGTCGGGCGGATCACCGCCGACGCGATTCTGCACGGTGATGGGGTTGATCCGCGTTACCGGCTGGAGCGCTTCGGCTGATTCGTCCGGGCTCACGGTTGCGGGCAGCGGCCAATCCGGCGCCCCGGACTACCACGCCACGGGCGCAGCACCGAACAGGAGTGGGTGCAGCCACAACAGCACGACCCATGCGACAACGGCGATCGCGAGCACGATCCAGCCGATCTCCCGCACGACGAACCGGTTGCGCCCGGCCAGGATGGCGCCGAACGGCACGGCCGACGTTGCCGCCGACAGCGCCGCCCAGGTCGCCGGATCACGCCGCGCCAGCTTGGCGTCGATTGAGGGCATGCCGGCCAGCGCCGTCACCAGGAATGCGCCGAAGAAGATGACCGACGCGCTGTCGCCGTTGCCGATGACATGCACCGCGGCCCAGATCGCAAAGGACCACAGCATCGGGTGCCGCGTCACGCGGGTCATGCCGCGCGGCGGCGATGCGCTGCCTTCCCCCGGTCCGACCATCGTGGGGTTCGGCCGGCTGACGGAGGCGACGAACAACAGAAACGCCACCAGCATCGCCGCAACGAGAATCCAGCGCAGCCAGTTCGGGGCGAACCAGAGCAATTCGGTCGGGGCGGTGCTCCAGGCGCGCACCAGGAACACGATCGCCGCGATGGACAGCACCGAGAACATGCCGCGAAACGGCATTTCGCCGATGCGGGCCACGAGCCGATCGCGCAGGTGGGTCCCTGCTATGCCGACATGCACACCGATCCAGACCAGCGCGGCGATAACCAGCAGTGTCACAACACGGCCACGCGTTCGGGCATGTATGTCTTGCGCATGGGGTTTGCTCCACGCCGTTGCCGGCGAGTATGCCACGCACGAGGTCCGAAATCGACCAATGCCTGTGCTGCGGACGGCGGTCGCGTGACGCTGCCAGGCAGCAGGCGGCCCATTGCCGGAGAAGCGCCCGTGCGCGATCACGTAATCGGCCTAGGCAACCTTCCCTGCGATAGATTTGCCAGGAACGAGAAGCACCTGCAGAGCCGATCCCCCAGGAATCCGCCCCGGCATTTGCCTGATCGCGCGGGCCAATCGGTCAATATGGCTGCGAGGCCTCAGTTAGCAGCGGCGCCCAGCGAAGCCCCGCGCAGTTCCATCGCCAGGGCCGTGGAGACCTCGGCCAGCAGGTCGTCCCAAGCACCCGGATACCTCTGGCGGAACAATCGCACGGTCGGGTACCAGGGACTGTCGCTGCGTTCCAGCATCCAGCGCCAGTCGGCGGCCTTGGGCAGCATGATCCAGGCCGGCTTCGCCAACGCCCCTGCCAGGTGGCCCATCGACGTATCGACCGTCACGACAATATCCAGGTTCTCGATCAAAGCCGCTGTCTCGCCGAAATCCTTCAGGTCGGCGGACAAATCGGTCATGCCGCGGAATTCGGACATCACCGCCAGGTCGTTGGCCGGCATCGGCTTTTGCAGCGACACGAAGGCGGCGGTCCCGGCTACCGCGCGGGCGATCGGCAGCAGCCGCTGCAACGGCACAGACCGCCGACGATCGTTCGGGTGGGTCGGGCGGCCGGTCCAGGCCAGGCCGATGCGTCGGCCGGGCGGAAGCTGCCTATCCAGCCGTTCCTTCCAGGCGGCGATGCGCGCCGGATCGGCTTTCAGGTAAGGGACCTGCGCGGGAATGGTATCGAGCCGCGTCTGGAACATATACGGCAGGCTGGACAACCGGCAGTGCGCCGCGTGCCCCGGCACATCGTTCCAGCGGTGGCAGAACTGCTTCACGCCGGGAATATTGTGCAGGATCGGCCCCATTTCGGCAGAGCACCCGAGCACGATTTCCTCGCACATCTCCGCCACGCGCGGGATGTAGCGTGCGAACTGGATGGTGTCGCCATAGCCCTGATCGCCAACCAGCAGGATGCGGCCCTTCGGGATCCGCATGCCGTTCCAGTGTGCCGAGGTCATCTTGGGCATGGTGTTCTTGCCGGCCTCGGTTTCGTTGCGCCACTCGTATTCGATCCAGCCTGGAGCGAATTCGCCCATTGCCAGCAGGTTCTGGGCCAGCGCCAAGTGTCCGTCGGCGTGGTCGTGCCTCTGGCCCAGTGCGCGCAGCAGGCAGGCAATGGCGCGCTCGCGATCGTCCACGTCGACGAAGATCAGCGACAGGTTCACCAGGTTGTCGGCATTGCCGGGATCGAGCCGGATCGACTCCTGCCCTGCCCACAGCGCCTGGTCCATGCGGTAGGTGGCGCGACACAGCGACGCGAGGTGCGCGTACCAGCTCGCGTTCCCCGGCCGCAGCTTGATGGCGCGGTCAAGCAGCCCGATGCCCTTCTCCGGCTCGTTCTGCATGGCGCTGATGATGCCGAGCAATGCGAGCGCCGGCGGGTGTTCTGGTGCGACGACCAGAACATCGTTGCAGATGCCGGCGGCCTCGTTCAGCCGTTTGGCCTGGGCGGCCGCCTGCGCACGGACCAGTGCCTGGTCGAGCGTTTCGCCGCCCGGAATGGTGGGTTGCGCCGGCTGTTGCTGCTGCGCAGTCTGTTGCTGGCCCGGCTGTTGCTGCGGCGCAGGCTGTTGCTGTGCCGGCGGCGGCGGCTGTACCGGCGGGCGCTGCTGGGGCGTGGTGTTTGCGCTCATGGATGCGATAATTGCCTTGCGGATCGGGGCGGGAGCAAGCGATTTCCCGCCCTTGCCGTCGGCCGTGCCGATCTCCGTCTTCCGCTCGCAAAAGTTGTATTGGTCTGTGGTTATGCTATCGACCGTCGTAAGCCGGATGGAGACTCGCCGCGTGTGGCGGGGCCTTTTGCTTCTGTGCTGCCTCGTGCTGCCGGGCTGCGCCGGCGCCGCACAGCCCAGCGGATTGCGCCTGGTCGCGCAAGCCGAGACGTCCCCCGGTCAGAATCCGACGCTGCTTCGGGTCACCGGGCAGGACGTTGCCGACCAGCCGTTACTGCCGCAGCCAGGAAATATCTGGGCCGGCGTTCTGCCGCCCACCGATGACCCGCCACTTGCTCCAACAATTCGCGGGCGGGACCGAACTGGTAACGAGCATGCGGCAGCCGTGGCGGGCGCGGAGCAATCGGCACCGACGACGACGGCGAAATCGGAGCCACGGCCGACAAGGGACAGGCGGTTGGCCGGCACAGGCAACGGTGTGACCCCCTCGCTGGGCGGCTTGGACCCCGGCGACCAGCCGACGGTACAGCTCGCCGCCGTCACCGATGCGAAGCAGGCGGAAGCGGTGTGGCGCCGCGTGCGGGAAGACGCCCCGCAACTGACCGAGGGCCATAATCCCGAGATCCTGTCGGCCGAGGTGAACGGACGGCAAGTCTGGCGCCTGCGTGCCGGCGGATTCGAAAATGTCGCGGCCGCCCGCGCATTTTGCCGCGACATCCGCGCGGCAAAGACAGACTGCTGGGTTGTGCCCGCGTCCATGATCCACTGAGCCGCGGCGACGCTCAGCGGCGGAGCTGGTTGACCAGCGCCTCGGCTTGCTGCGGATCAAGCGCGAGGGCGTGTTGTGCCACCGCCCGGGGAAATCCCGCGCGCGCGAGGATGGCAAGCTCCCGGTGGCGACCGTCGGCATCCGGCGCATTCCCGATGCGGAACGGACCGATCCGGCGGCGCCGGGCCAGCACCAGCGCGGCAGCCAGTTCAGCATCGGCACCGCCCTCCGGCAGTACTCCGCGCAGCGTCTCTGGATCGACCCCCTTGGCGGCGAGATGGGCCCCGATCGCGCGCCGCGACCGTCCCGTGCGCACCAGGGTCCGCACCTTGCTTTCCGCAAATGCTGTGTCGTTGATGGCACCCGCCGCCGCCAATCGCGCGACCACTGCACCGGCCGCCTCCGCCGCCGCGGCAGCCTGGGCGGCGACGGCGTCGCGGTCCGCCTCGGAGTCCTGCGCCTGATGCGCCCAGCGATCGATGCGGCGTTGCAGCACGCGCAGCAGTCCGGCCTCGGTCGCCGCATATCGGGCGAGGTAGGACAACGCGGCCTCGTGCAGCGTGTCCGCATCGGGCGGCGGAGGCGGCGGGTCTTGGCCATGCGGCGGCGGTTTGCCCATCGTGTTTCCTGCCGCTCCCGGTCCTGCGCGTCAGAGTCGGGCGCTGATCATGGCGAGGGCGTGCGCCACGGCAGCGGCACGGACCGCCGCCCGGTCGCCCGGAAAGATCTGGCGCTCGGCGGCGACGGAACGGTCCCGCTGGGCGAGGCCGAACCAGACCATCCCCACCGGTTTTTCAAAGCTGCCACCGCCCGGGCCAGCCAGGCCGGTCACCGACACCGCTATGTTGGCGCGCGAGTGTGCCAGCGCGCCCGCAGCCATGGCACGCGCCACGTCTTCGCTGACCGCGCCGTGGCGGGCGATCGTGTCCGGCGGAACGCCGACGAGTTCGGTCTTGGCGTCGTTGGAGTAGGTGATGAAACCGCAGTCCACCACGTCGGAGGACCCGGCAATGGCGGTCAGGGCCGCGGCAATCAGTCCACCCGTGCAGCTCTCGGCCGTGGCGAGCCTGATGCCGCGCTCGCGGCACGCGTCGAGCAAGGCGGCGGCGGTCTCAAGGATGGCGGAAGAGAGCATGGCGAGCTCGCGTTGCGAATCGTGGCTGCGATTGTACTACGCCGGCAGCCAGGCGGCAGGAAAAAGACCGGCAGCGCGGCATGCCGGCGTCATATCGTGATCGAAGTGTGCGTGCTGGTGCCCCGCGCACCCGCGATGCCTGGCGGCGGCCGCACAACGCCGTGAGCCGCTCGGAGAATTTGCCTGCCGCAAATCTAAACATCGTGTTGTGACTTCCGCGGCCAAGCGCCTTGTGACTAGTACCCCTCGGCATCCCAATGTCGTTGCGAGGGGTGCAGCGACGAAGCAGCCTCGGTCAAGTGTGCGCCGAACGCCTGCGCGCATCCTCACGTGCATCGCCTGCTTCGCTCCTCGCAATGACGCTGGCCGCACGCGCGCCGCACCGACACCGGGTAGCGCGCGGCTTATAACAAACCCAGCCTTGGTCCATACCGAAGCACACCGAGGAGACCATCGTGGCCGCAGTGCAGGACTTCCTGAGCGACTTTGAAAGCAGCCTGGAATCGGCAGCGAACGCCATCAGCCTCGATGCGGCGCCGGTGGTGGTGTCTGCCATTCCGGTTTCGCCGACCGTTGCCGGCCCGGGCGCGCCCTATCCCGCGATGTACGTCTTCGGCGACAGCCTGAGCGACACGGGGAACATCTCGCTTGCCACCGCTGGCCTGATCCCGGTTTCACCCCCCTATGAAGACCGCAGCTTCACCAACGGCCAGGTGTGGGCGCAGGGTCTGACCTCGGCGCTCAGCCTGCCGCCGCTCAGCCCCAGCCTGGCGGGCGGTACCGACTTTGCCTATGGCGGTGCCGAGACCGGATCGACATTGGCGCATACCGAAAATGCCAGCGATCTGCCGTCCCAGTACTCGCAGTTCCTGGCACAGGTCCGCTCGCCCCAGGCCGGAGCGCTGTACGCGATCTGGATCGGCTCCAACGATGTCTTGGACATTGCCGGCGATTCATCGCTCTCGACGGCCCAGCAGCAGGAAGCCGTCGCGACTGCCGTGAACAATGAGGTCACGGTCATCAACGAACTCGTCGCGCACGGCGCCCGCAACTTGCTCGTCCTGGACGTACCCGATCTCGGCAAGACGCCATACGAAATGGCGCGTGGCGCCGAGGCGCAGACGGCTTCCTCGCTGGCGTCGCTGTACGACGCCGATCTTTCGAACGCCATGCTCTCGCTGGCCGCATCGGGCCCCGCGCAGGTCAATCTCGTCGACACGTTCGGCGTATTGGACCATGTCATCGCCAACCCCGGCGCCTATGGCTTCTCTAACGTCACCACGCCTGTCTGGGACGGCAACCTGACCGACTCCAGCAGCGGCACCCTGGCAGCGACGGGCGCAGCCCAAAACGGCTATCTGTTCTTTGATCCCCTGCACCCGACGACGGCGGCACACGCGCTTCTGGCCTCCGGCATTGGCACGCTGCTGGCTACGAATGTCGCAGAAGAGCAGGGGCCGCATACGGAGTTCAACATCGCGGCCGATGCGGGGGCAGGCGCGGTCATCCAGGACACCGGCATCGGCACGCTGCAACTGGCAGCAAGTCCTCGGCAGATCAGCTTCACCGACGGCACCGCGGTGTTCGATCCAACCGGCGACGCTGCCGCGGTAACCCGGTTGTACCAGGTGGTGCTCGGCCGCGCGCCGGATGCGGGCGGACTGGAGAACTGGACGGTGCAGCTCAACAGCCACACCCTCGGCTTGAATGACGTTGCACTCGATTTCATCAACTCCAGTGAGTTCAGTGCCCGCTTCGGCACGCTCGGCAACCAGGCCTTCGTTGCGCAACTCTATCAGAATATGCGTGGCACGGCGGGCGATCCGCAGGGCGTGCAAACCTGGAACGCGGCGCTCAACGCCGGGGTCAGCCGCTCCCAGGTGGCATTGGGGTTTGCCGACAGCATCGAGAGCCAGAACGATACGCTGTCGATAGCGGGCGATCCGAGCATGGCCGAGGCGTATCGGCTGTATGGCGTGTTCGACAGGACGCCGGACACTGCCGGGTTGGATAACTGGACCGCCCTGTTGGAGTCCGGAGCGGCGCCGCTGCAGGTTGCGCAGGATTTTGTCGATTCGACCGAATTCGCCGGTATCTATGGCGGGATGACGGCGCAGGATTTCGTCGATACGCTCTACCAGAACGTTCTCCATCGGTCGGCCGATCCCACCGGGATGCAATCTTGGGTGGGACAGCTCAATGCAGGAATTTCGCAAGCTCAGGTTGTGCTGGGCTTTACCGACTCTTTGGAGAACCGCCTGAACACCAGCCAGGTGACGCATGATGGCTGGGGGTTCGTGCCTTCGACCGTCGCCTGAAGCGCCGCGTTCGTTGCGGGTTGCCACCGGCCAAGGCGGCCGACTTTCAGACAACCCGGACAAGGCTATGTTGTGACGGTGGCACATGAATATTGGAACCGCAGATGAACGCCAATGAACGTAGATTGCACACGCCTCCCTGATTTATCTGCGTTCATTGGCGTTCATCCACGGTTCCAATTCCTCGATGCGCGTATTTTCCGCCATGCAGCGAGTTCCAACATACGTCGCCGATTTTATGAAACCGAATACCAAGCGCCGCGCAACCCCATATCGCGCGGCGACAATCCTCTGCTCTCTCACAGAGCATCAGTATCCCATCGCCGCCCCGCCTGGCCGCCGTGCGTCATTCGCGCCTTCGTAAAGTCCAGGCCGCAATGCGCCGGATGCCGTGGCATCGTTGCCGGATGACGCAGGGCTCGCATCGATCGGCTTCGGCGGCGCCTCTTCTATCAACTCCGCTGCGCCCCAGGGCGATTGTACCTTGATCCGATACCCCATCGCCTGCAGCAGCGCGGCCGTGTCGGGCGACAAGGCATAGGGTTCGGCGAAGATCGTGTCAGGCAGCCATTGGTGATGCAGCCGAGGTGCGTCCACAGCCTCCTGCGGCGCCATCCCATAGTCGATGATGTTCAGCGCCGTCTCCAGCACAATGGTGATGATCCGCGAGCCTCCCGGCGAGCCGAGCACCAGAAACACATGGCCGTCACGCATGACAATGGTGGGAGCCATTGACGACAACGGGCGCTTGCCGGGCGCAATGGCATTGGCCTCACCCTGCACAAGCCCGAACATATTGGGCGCACCGGGCTTGCTGGTGAAGTCGTCCATTTCATCGTTGAGCAAGACGCCACTGCGCGGCGCCATGACGCCGGCACCGAAATAACCGTTCAATGTGTAGGTGACGGACACCGCATTCCCGGCCCGATCAATGATGGAAAACTGCGTCGTCTGCCGTCGCTCTTGCGCCGCGGCACGCGGCCCAAGATCGCGCGAAGGCGTCGCGCGGGGTCCGATGGCGGCGCGGATGTCCGCCGCATGTTCCGGCGACAGCAGCCAGTCCAGCGGGTTCGTCACGAACGCCGGGTCGCCAAGATAAGTATTGCGATCGAAATAGGCATGCCGCATCGCTTCCACCATCACGTGCACCGACGCAGCCGAATGGAACCCGAGCATGTGCATGTCATAGCCTTGCAGCACCTGCAAAATCTCGCACAGCGTCACGCCGCCGGATGACGGCGGCGGAGCCGACAGGAAGACATAGCCGCGATACGTGCAGGAAATCGGTGCTGCTTCGGTCACGCGGTAGTTCGCGAAATCGGCCGCCGTGATGATGCCGCTGCCGGCACGCGATGCCGCTTCCACTGCGCGCGGAATGTTGCCGCGATAGAACGCATCAGGCCCACGGTCCGCGATCGCCTGCAATGTTGCGGCAAGCTGCGGCTGCACCAAACGATCGCCCGGCTGCAGGGGCGAGCCTTCCGGACGCAGGAAGATGCGCCCAAGCTGCGGATTGCTCCGGAACATCGCGGTGTCGTGGTGCAGGATGTCGGTGTCGAAGCGCGTCAGCACGAAACCTTGGCGTGCCAGGCGGATCGCCGGCGCCATCACCACCGATCGGGGCAGCGTGCCGAAACGAGTCAACGCCGTGTCCAGACCCAGAACGGTGCCGGGCACCGCGACCGCGCGCCATCCGTGCAGGCTCGCACCCGGGATCACATTTCCGGCGGCATCAAGATACATGTCGCGCGTTGCCGCCGCCGGCGCGGTCTCGCGGAAATTCAGAAACACGTCGCGGCCACCGGCAAGATGCGCCACCAGGAACCCGCCGCCGCCGATATTGCCGCAGCACGGATTCACCACCGCCTCGGCATAGCCAACCGCCACCGCGGCATCGATCGCATTGCCGCCCCGGCGCAGGATCTCGACGCCGACTTCCGATGCCAGCCGTTGGGCCGTGACGACCATGCCATGCGCAGCCTCGGTTGCCGGCAGGCTTGCTGCCTGGACGGCCCGGACCGCCAGCAGTAACAGCAACGGAAGAAATTTCGTCGCGCGAGTCATCGCCAGGAGCATACGCCATGACGCACGGCATGGTCTCGGCCCCCCAACCGGAAGCCGCGGAAGCCGGTATCGAGATCCTGCGAGGCGGCGGTAACGCCGTGGATGCCGCGATCGGCGCGGCGCTGGTACAAACGGTCGTGGATCCGCAGATGTGCGGCATTGCCGGGATGGGCTGCCTGCATGTCTATCTGCCGGGCCGCGGCGTGCACACCACGCTCGATTTCCATGCGCGAGCCCCGGCGGCGGCGCGGCCCGATATGTGGGCCGACCTGATAGAGCATGAGGCGGATGACGGCTGGGGCTTCATCCTGCAAGGCCGGGTGAACGAGATCGGCTATCAGTCCATCGCCACACCGATGACGCTGCGCGCCTTCGATACCGCCCTGTCGCGCTGGGGCACGCGCTCTCTTGGCGACCTGCTCCAGCCGGCGATCGACTATGCCGACCACGGCTTCCTGGTGCGTCCGCATGTCAGTGAGTTCTGGCACGGTCCGCCGAAAGCGGGCAGGGCAGGGAATATCGGCATCATCACGCGCCACCCGGTGACGCGGCGGATCTACATCAAATCGAACGGCCACGCCCATGCGGTTGGCGACGTGCTGCGCAATCAGGACATGGCGCACACCTATCGCCGCATCGCGCAACATGGCGCGGAGGATTTCTACACCGGCGACATCGCCGGCCGCATCGCCGTGGACATGTTAGAGAATGGCGGCCTGCTGACGCTGGACGACCTCGCTGCCTGCGGCGCCGAGGAAAACCCACCGCTTTGGGGCACCTACCGCGGTTATCGCATCGCTACCAACAACCCGCCCGGCGGCGGCATCCAGTTGATCGAGATGCTGAACATCCTCGAGCAATTCGATCTGCGCGCGATGGGCCACAATTCCGCCGAGTACATCGTGGTGGTGTCGGAGGCGATGAAGATCGCCACCGTGGACAAGGACGCGAAAATCGGCGACCCGCGTTTCGTGGACGTGCCGATCGCGGCACTGACGTCGAAGAATTATGCCGCGGCCTGTGCCGACCGCATTCGCCGCGGCGAAAAAACGCGCGTGCCGCGGTTCAACGCAGGCGGCGCGGAGAGCAAGCACACTACCCATATCTGCGTCGTCGATCACGACGGCAACGCCGTGACGATGACTCACACGCTGGGCCAGCCTTCGGGCGTGGTCACCCAAGGCCTCGGTTTCATGTACAACGGCGCGATGTCGGTGTTCGATCCGCGCCCCGGTCACGCGGGATCGCTGGAGCCAGGAAAAGCGCGCTTCTCTGCGCTGTCGCCCACCATCGTGTTCGCAGGGGAAGAACCGTTCCTGGTGCTGGGCGCGCCGGGGGCGACCTACATCACGATGGGCAACCTGCAGGTGATGTTGAATGTCATGGAGTTCGGCATGGACGCCCAACAGGCGGTGTCAGCGCCGCGCTTCGCCGCCGTATCGGACACCATTGAGTTGTCGAACCGCACCCTGCGCGCAACCGAACGGACGTTGCAGGCAGAGGGGTACGCCACATCCCGGCACGCCCAGAGTTTCGAATTTGCCCGCGTGCACGCGATCCGCTGCGTCGACGGCAACCTGGATGGCGGCGCCGATCCCGCCAGCGGCGGCATGGCCGTGGCGACCTGAATCCTCCCCAGCATTTTTCGGCGGCTCGCCGTCCCCCCCGATCGAATTGCCAGCTTCAACGGTCACCTGCGCGACCGATTTCCCGGCGATGGGCGAGGCTTCATTACGCCGCCCGCGGCGCGCCCAGTCCTGCGACAACCTTGGTCAGTGCCTCAGTCCCCGCCGCATCCAACACGAACGCTATACTCAGCCGCCCACCATCGCCGCCACGCACAGTGACGGGAAGCGACAGCCCCACGGTCGCCAACTCAAGCGTTGCGCGCGACTGCACCGCAAGCGCGGGCGCGTCGGCAAGGCCTGCCCCGCGCAGGGACAAATCCACGACGCGCACCGTATGCACCGTACTGTCGGCAAGACGCAGGCGCGCCGAGAAATCGGCCGGGTACCGGAGATCCTGCCGGCGTTCGATAACATCGGTCGAGGTCCGTACCACCTGTACAACCCCACGCTTCAGACCGTCCACCGCAGCCACCAGCGCCACGCTGCTTTCGTGCACGTCCGAAGCGTGTCGCCCGGTCACACGCGCTTCATGCGACACTTCGCCGGTGCGGCCGGTCATCGCGTTCGCGGCGGACGCCGTCTCCGAAATATTGCGCGCAATTTCCCGTGTGGCGGCATCCTGTTGCTCGATCGCAGCGGCCACCGCGGTGGCGATGGCGTCGATCTCGCCAATGGTATTCTCGATGCGCGCCACCGCCGCCACCGAAACGCCGGTTGCCGTTTGCACCTGCGTGATATGATGGGTGATTTCTTCCGTTGAACGCGCGGTCTGATCGGCCAGCGCCTTCACTTCGCCGGCGACGACGGCGAAGCCCTTGCCCGCCTCGCCGGCGCGTGCCGCTTCGATGGTTGCATTCAACGCCAGCAAGTTGGTGCGGGCGGCGATCTCGGCGATCATTTCGGCGACTTTGCCGATCTGCCTGACCTCCTGGTTCAATGCTTCGACAGCGGCGCGGGTCTCGCTGCCCGCCGTCACGGCGCGGCCGACGACGGCATTCGATTGCTCGACCTGTTTGCCAATCTCCCGGATCGAGGCGGTCAATTGCTCGGCGGAGCTCGCGACGCTTTGCGCGGTGGCCAGCGCCTGCGATGCCGCCGCCGCGGCGTTGTCGGCCGACGTGCCGGTGCGCACGGCCGATTCCGACATTTCCTGCGCGGTCGCAGTCATCACACTGGCGTGCTGTCCAACCCGATCGAGCACGGTTGCGGTCTCATGCTCGATCGTGTCCGCCATGCGCATCAGCGCCGCGCGCTTGTCAGTTTCGGCCTGCTGGCGTTCCGTCTCTTGCTCCGCGGCGAGGCGCGCCTCGGCCTGCATATGCTCGCGGAACACCGCCAGCGCGCGTGCCATGTCACCGATTTCATTACGGTCGGATGCGTGGGGGATCGCGATATCCAGGGCGCCGCCCGCCAGCGCCTGCATGGCAGCCGTGAGGCGCTGCACGGGCCGGGAAATGGCACGGCCAATCAGCCCCGCGAGCACAAGGCCGAAGCCGATGGCGCCCACCGACGTCCACAGGCCGATACGGCCGGTGCGGCGGCTGGTGGCCGTCATGTCCTCCACCGCGGCCCGCAGCATCGCGGTGGCCTGCTGCCGCAAGGCGGTGGTGGCTTGCTCCACGGCGGCCGTGGCATTCGCGCGATCCTCGGTCGCCTTGCGGATTTGGCCATCGCCCGCCACGATGCGCTTCAGGCCGTCTGCATAACGCTTCAATGGGTCGGGAAGGCCGCCTAGCAAGCGGTTCAGCCGGCGATTGTTGGCGGCGAGCGATGCAACACCGGCAACATTGTCGCGGAACGACTGCAATTCCGAAGTTGCTGTGTTCGCGTCTGCCGGGTCACGTGAGGCAAGGAAACGGGCACCGGCGGAATCGCTGGTTTGAAACGCGTCAACCAGATGCATGCCGGCACGGATCGTGTCGGGATCGGGTGCGGTCTCCAGCAGGCGGCTGATCGCGGTGGCGATCGTGCGCAGGTCGGTGCCTGCCGCCTGCCATGCCCCGACCGCGTCGCGCCGTGCGGCAACCGCGCCGATCGAGGCATCGACCGCCAGGCGGTATCGCGCGACCGGTGCCGCCAGGGCCTCGTTATGCGTCTCGGCAATGGCGCGATCGAGCCGCGTCAGACCATTGCGCGCCGCTTGCCCGTCCGACGCATTCCCCGACAGCGCGTATTGCGCCACCCGTGCCTGGGCGTCTGCGACGCGCAGGGCGATTGTGCTGGCGGCCTCGGCCGCGGCGCTGTTGGCGCGTACACCGTTGGCGCCGCGGCTGACAGAGTCCGCGCCACGCTGCCCCACCACGGCGAGCATCGCCAGCAGGACAAGGACCCCGGCAAATCCGCCAACGATACGCTTGCGCAGGGTTGGCGCGAGCAAGCGCGAAAGCAGCTGCGCCCGAGAAGGATTCTCGTTCATGGCCTGATCTGTGCGATCAGCTTGTCGCCCGGATGCGGTCGATCTGGTCGTGTCCGAAGCGGCGTTCGTATTCCGGGGTGGCGGAGGCCATGGCAGCGGCGAACTGCGCACGGTCGATCGCCATGACGACCTGCATGCCGGCCTGTTGCAGGGTTGCGACACCCGATTTCTCCGCCGCCGCGGCGTAGTCGCGCGATGCTTTGGCACCCAGTTTTGCCGCATCGGCGAAGATCGCCTTGTCCTCGGCGGAAAGATCGTCGTGCGCGTCGGGCGACATGACGATGATCGCGGGATCGTAGACGTGGGCGCTGAGTGTGAGGAACTTCTGTACCTGCTGGAATTTCGCGGCTTGAATGGTGGCGATGGGATTCTCCTCGCCATCGAACTGGCCGCTCTGCAACGCTGCGTAGAGTTGCGGGAATGCCAGCATGGCAGCATCGGCGCCCAGCGCCTTGAAGCCGAGTACCATCACATCGGACTGGGGCAGGCGCATTTTCAGGCCCTTGAGATCGTCGGGCACCGTGATCGGATGCTTGGAATTGGTCATGTGGCGCATGCCGTTCTCGCCCCAGGCCAGGGCGACAACGTCCTTCGCCGAGATCCGTTTCAGGAAATCCTGGCCGATCGGGCCATCGAACACCGCGTGCGCGTGGTCTGCGCTGTTGAACAGGAAGGGAATATGGAAGACGTCCGAATCCGGTAGAATGGAGGGCAGTCCGGCGCCGGTGACGAAGGCGAGGTCGATGCTGCCGAGCTGCACGCCTTTCAGCATTTCCACATCGCCACCCAAGGCGGAATCCGGGAATTGTTGAAGACGAATGCGGCCGCCGGTCCGTTTGGCAATCTCATCGGCCATGGCGCTGGCACCCGCACCAAGCTGGGATTCTTTCGAGAACAGATAGCCGATGCGCAGCGTGCGGGTTGCATCCGCGGCGCGCGGCGCACGGCCAGCGGTAAGCCCGGCGGCTGCGGCGGCGCCGGCCATGAGGAACTTGCGGCGGGCAAGCATGCCGTGATCTCCAATTGGTTGGGCGGCGCGCATCATCACAGAAGGCAATGAACAATGAGTTAATGATATAAAACCTGGGACATACCCATGCGTGGAAATTTGCGGACTCGAGGGTGAAATCAGAGCTTGACTTTCGCCGCCCGCCAGTCAGCTGTACGAACTAGCAGAGATAGCAGAACAAACGCGAGCCGCTGGTTGACCTGTTCGCCAAATCGCCCCCGCCTGATTCGTCCGTCGCCTCGCCGATGCTGGCCGCGCGGCCCGCTGCCAACGCGACCGGGCCGCCCTGACCGCACAGCCTGAACATTCAAAGCCTGACCAACGGGGCCGGAGCATGGCCGGCCCCCGCCGTTCCGATTCGTCCCACCGCATTCCGCCGCCGCCGGAACAAGAAAATGGAACCGCGGATGCACGCAAATGAACGCGGATGGCCCGCTGACCATCGCTGCCTTGCGGCTGGCCAGGATCAGCCGGACGGTAATTCGCGGAGCAATGCCGTGCCGGCCGCAGCCCCTTCCGCGTTCATCTGCGTTCATTATTCTAACAAATTCCACGGCCCCGTACAGCTTGCAGGACGGTATCTCCTGTCCCCGCGATGTCGCGGGCAATCATTGTTCAACGCAGCCGCAAGCATGAACTGGCCGACGACATACCGTCCACGAGCCTGTCCACGTTCACCCCCGCCATCTGCGGTTCCGTATCCTCATCCTCGTAATCGTACGCGCCCTCCGTCTTACCGGGGACGAAAGGAGATGATCGCGAGACGAAGCGCCATAGAACCTCAAATCACCATAGAACCTCAAATCAACGGAACGAATCTCATGGCATTCGTAACGGGGCGGCTGTGAGACTCGCCGCACTGCCCCGCCGCCCGATTCCTGCAGGTCGCAGCTGCGCATCGACCCCCTCAGGCCACCGCCTGCGCCGCCACGTCCTGGTTGGCGGCCAGTTCCGGCAGCAGCGACAGCAGCATGCCCAGGTCGCGCTCGGCCATACAGACCAGGTAGTGCAGGGCAACCGGGGTTTCGTCGCGCGACTCCGGGAACGGCATGCCGTTCTCATCGAGCGGCAGGGCGGTGAGTCCCAGATCGCCATAGACCTTCAGCAACCCCGGCCCCGCCCGCCAGAAGGCCGGGTCCAGGCCCTCCTGCTGCGCCAGGTCGCGCAGCCGCCAGATCGCGGAGACCCGATCCGCTTCCGCCCCGCCGGGATCGCCCAATCCCAACAGGACGCGGCCATAGCGGCGGAACGGGATGCCGGCCCGCTCGGCCTCGCCCAGCACGAGGCCGTCGGCCCGGCGCGGCGCCACCATGCCCAACTCCGCCATCCGGCCGACGGCCGCCGCGTCCCACGGCAACCACTGTACCCGCCCCGGGCGCAGCAACCGCCAGATCGCCAGCAAGCCCAGGATCACCGCCAGGGCCACCGCGAGGCGCAGCGAGTTCGGCACCTCCCGCGACATTACCACCGCCCACCAGGCATTGTTATGCAGCCGGTGCGTGTATGGACGCGTCACGGCCAGGGCGAGCAAGCAGATCGCCAGCACCACCAGCGACAAGGCGGTCGAGCGCTCCATCGGCCCGCTCAGCAGTCGCGCATGCCGGTAGAAGCAGCTTCGGAACGGCATCACCAGCAGGGCCGTCAGCAGCAGCATGCCGGTCACCCACAGGCGGTCGCCCTGGGTGGCGGTGAAGGCGGCGCCCGCGACCAGCAGCAGCAGCGTCAATCCCCAGGCGAGGTTCACCCGGTGCGACAGCCCGATCGCCATTACCACCAACCCGGCGCCGATCAGCGACGGCACGAACTGGCCCGCCTGGGTGGCGAGGCCGGCCACATCCGGGTCCATCCAGGAAAAGTCGGGCCGGGGCGCCAGAACGCCCAGGCACAGCAGCACCACGCCGCAGAGTGCGACGGAACTCGTGCTGGTGGCGACGGCAAAGTCCGGCTCGCTCCAGCGGGCGACCGCCTGCAGGGGTGGCAGGTTCGCCACGCGCCGGCGCAGCGGGCCGCCGCGCACCAGGATCTCGTTGCCGGCGAACAGGGAGCCGGCCAGGAACAGGGGGATGACGTAGTAGTACAGCCGGAACACCAGGATGGCGCCGACGATTTGCGGTGCGTCGAGGTAGGGATGCAGACCCAGCAGCATGGCGGTGTCGAACACGCCGATGCCGCCGGGGATATTGGCTGCCAACCCGGCGGTATAGGAGGCGACGTAGATGCCCAGGAAACCGGTCCACCTCAGATGCGCCGCGGGCGGCAGCAACTGGAAGAAGATGGTCGCGGTGATCGCGACGTCCGCGGTCGCCAGCAATACCTGCAGCACGGCCATACGCATGCCGGGCAGCTCGACGAGCTGGCCGAACAATCGCACCCGGCGTTGCAGCTTGGCGAAAACGAGATAGGCCGCGACGATCGCCCACAGCAGTGCGCCCGCCGCGTACATGGCCGCATGCGGCAGATGGGTGCCGAACCAGGGCGTTGCGCGGGGTTCCAGGAACAAGATGGCACCCCCCAGCACCATGCCGCCGAGACCGAAGGTGAGGCTGCAGAACGCGACCGTCTTGGCGATCTGGGTGGGTGTCAGGCCCCAATGGGCATACAGGCGGAAGCGCACCGCGGCGCCCGAGACGGCGGAAAAGCCCAGGTTGTGCGACAGCGCGTAGGCGCAGAACGAGGCGAATGCGACACGGGGATAGGGGAGCTTATGGCCGGCGTAGATCGTGCCCAGCCGGTCGTACAGCGTGAGGACCGCGTAGGACAGCACCGTCCATCCGGCCGACAGCATCAGGGCACGGGGCGGGATCGCATGCAGCGCGGTGCCGATGTCACGCAGGCGCAGGTGGCGGAACTCGCGCTGCACGACGTAGATCGCGCCGATCAGCAGCACGATGCCGAGCAACGCGGGAAGCTGGCGGAGCCATGTTTTCATGGTCTCCGGAATGCCGGGACGCGGCATGCTTTCAGGCGGCATCCGCCTGGCGTTGCAGGGCGTCGCGGATCAGAGCGATGGTCTCCGGGATGCCATACAGCGCGACGAAGCCGCCGAAGCGGGGGCCTTCCTGCTGGCCGAGCAAGACCTGGTACAGGCAGGCGAACCAGTGGCGCAACTCGGCGAAGGGGTGGCGCTTGCCGACCTCGTAGACGACGTTCTGGATCGCGTCCGCGTCGGCGGTTGGCGGCAGGGCATTCAGCGTGTCGGCGAGGTCTTCCAGGGCGGCGCGTTCGATCGCGTCCGGCTGGCGATAGGCTTTCTTTGGCCGGACGATGTCCTGGTAGTAGGCGATGGCGTGGTCCACCAGGCGGGCGAGCAAGGGCTCCGTCTCCACGCTGGCATCCGGATAGTAGCGGCGGATGAACCCCCACAGGATGTCCGGCGTATCGGCGTTCACCACGCTGGCGAGGTTGAGCAACATCGCGAAGGAAACCGGACTGCCCGCGTGGTTCGGCAGTTTTCCCCCCTGGATATGCCAGGCGGGGTTCATATATTGTTCTGCGGCGTTCTGCGTGCCGGCCTTCTCTGCATTGGCGATATATTCGTCCACCATGCGGGGGATCACGTCGAAATACAGCCGCTTGGCGCGCGGCGGGGCGTTGTACATGAACTGCGCCAGCGATTCGGGCGGTGCGTAACGCAGCCAGTCCTCCACCGCGAGGCCGTTGCCCTTGGACTTACTGATCTTCTGCGCATGCTCGTCGAGAAACAGTTCGTACGTGAAACCTTCAGGCGGGACGCTGCCGAGGATGCGGCAGATGCGGCCTGACAGTTTCACGGAATCGATCAGGTCCTTGCCCGACATTTCGTAATCGACGCCGAGAGCGTACCAGCGCATCGCCCAGTCCGCCTTCCATTGCAGCTTGCAGGCGCCGCCCTTGACGGAGGTTTCGAAGCGCTCGCCGGTATCGGGGTCACGCCATGTAACAGTGGCGGCGGACGCGGCCCAGCTATCCATCGGCACCTGCATCACGATGCCGGTGCGGGGATGGATCGGCAGAATGGGGGAATAGGTGGCACGTCGCTCCGGACCGAGGGTAGGGAGAATGACCTCTGTCACCTTCTCGTAGCATTCCAGGATGCGCACGAGCGCATCGTCGAACCGGCCGGACGCGTAATAATCGGTCGAGGAAGCGAACTCGTACTCGAACCCGAAGGAATCCAGGAAAGAGCGCAGGCGGGCGTTGTTGTGGGCACCAAATGACGCGTGGGTACCGAACGGGTCCGGAATGCGGGTCAGCGGCTTGCCCAGGTGCTGCGCCAGCATGTCCTTGTTGGGGACGTTGTCGGGAACCTTGCGCAGCCCGTCCATGTCGTCGCTGAAAGCGATCAGGCGGGACGGCAGCCCGGTGAGCACGGTGAATGCGTTGCGCACCCAGGTGGTGCGGGCGACCTCGCCGAATGTGCCGATATGGGGCAGACCGGAGGGACCATAGCCGGTCTCGAACAACGCATGCGTCTTGCCCGAGGATTCCAGGCGGGCGGCGACCTTGGCGGCTTCCTCGAAGGGCCAGGCCTTGGGGATGGCGACGGCGCTATTGCGAAGTGTTGCGGACATGCGGCGAAGCTAGGGGCGCCGGGGGCGACGGGTCAATTACGGCGCCGGCATCCGCACAGGATACGCCTGGCCAGCGGGGCAAATTCGCCAGTGGGGCAAATGCGCCAGTGGGGCAAATGCGCCAGTGGGGCAAATGCGTCAGTGGGGCGGAGTACTCTATCGACGACGCGGGCTTCCTTCCCAGCGAACCGGTGCGCGGGCAGAGCAGTGTTCTTCCGCGACCGGGACGACTTCCTGTGCCCGGCCGCCGCCAACCCCGCGCAACCGCAGGACCGCGAAGCCGAGCGCTGGGACCGCGGCATCACGATGAATGGCCATCGCGTTCCGGCCACCGGCCGGATGTTCCGGGCCGGCATCTCCTGCTTCTATCTGCTGCCGGTGACAGCGGCGGCGCTGGATTCTCCCCCGAGGGATCGTTGGCGCACAATACGGCGACCGCACTACAATCCAGTTAGCCCAATTGCTCGACACCGCGTGGCAGGGATTCGTGCCGCCACCACGATGGGAGTGACAGTGATGGATCTGGCGTTCGAATCCGCTACCCGCCTCGCGGAGAAGGTGCGCAGTGGTCAAACCACCGCACGGGACTTGCTCGACCATTGCATCACCCGCGTCGAAAGCCTCGATGGCCCGATCAACGCCGTCGTCGTGCGCGACTTCGAACGCGCCCGCGCCCGCGCCGCCGAACTCGACAGCCAGGCCGACCGCAGCGCGCCGCTCTTCGGCGTGCCGATGACCGTGAAGGAAAGCTTCGACGTCGCCGGGCTGCCCACCACGCGCGGCCATCTGGAGGCACGCGACCACCGCGCCGGCACATCCTCCCTGGCAATAAGAAGGCTGGAAGCGGCCGGCGCGGTCATCTTTGGCAAGACCAATGTACCGGTCGATCTCGCCGACTGGCAAAGCTACAACCCGGTTTACGGCAGTACCTCCAATCCCTGGAACCTGGCGCACACGCCGGGCGGATCGTCCGGCGGATCCGCGGCATCGATGGCGGCAGGGTTCGCGGGTTTGGAAATCGGCACCGACATCGGCGGATCCGTCCGCGTGCCGGCGCATTATTGCGGCGTGTTCGGCCACAAGCCGACCTGGGGACTGTGCCCGTCCTACGGCGACCCGGCCACCGCCCCTGCCGCGATGACCGACATTTCCGTGCTGGGCCCAATCGCCCGTTCCGCCGCCGATCTCGCCCTGGCGCTCGACGTTCTGGCAGGGCCAGATCCGGGGGAGACCGGCCTCACATTGAAGCTACCCCCGCCTCGCACCTTTTCGCTGAAAAAACTTCGCATTGCCGTGTGGTCGCACGAACCAGGGCAGGCGACCGATGCCGAGCTGACCGAGAAGCTGGAGGAACTGGCTTCATTTCTTGAACGCGAGGGCGCGACGGTCAGCCGCACGGCACGGCCGGCATTCGCCGCGGCGGACGCATTTCACTTGTACCTACGTTTGCTCGATGCCGCGTGGAGCGGACGCCTGACGGAGGAGGTGCTCGCCGCCCGACGCGACGGCGCGGCGCTGCGTGGGCCGCACGATTTGACCGCGGATGCCATTATGCTGCGCTGCGTGGACATGACGCATCGTGCCTGGCTCGGCCTGCGCGAGCAACGCGCGAAGTACCGTCGCGCATGGAGTGCGTTCTTCCAGGAATGGGACGTGTTGTTATGTCCACCGATCGCGACGGCGGCTCTGCCGCACATGCAGCAGGGCGCGACATCGGAGCGTTCAATCACCATCGAAGGCCGCGCCATCGCCTACAACGACATGCTGTTCTGGCCCGGCCTGACCTGCGGCTTTCACCTGCCCGCCTCGGTAGCACCGCTGGGATTGACCCGGGAAGGCTTACCGATCGGCGTGCAGATCGCCGGCCCGATTTACGGCGACCGCACGACCATCGCAGTAGCAAAAATACTCGAACGAGCGTGGCGAGCGTTCACCCCTCCCCGGTAGTCTCTGCCACGCTGCACTTTGCTGCACAGCGCGTTCGACGTAATACGGCCCTCATGACCCCTCTCGCCGACCTCACAATCCTCGAATTCACCCACACCGTCATGGGCCCATCCTGCGGCATGGTCCTGGCCGACCTCGGCGCTGACGTGATTCGGGTCGAGCCCACACCAGATGGCGACCGCACTCGCCGCCTGCATGGCTTTGCCACCGGCTTCTTCGTCTATTTCAACCGCAACAAGCGCTGCGTCTGCATCGACCTGAAATCCCCCGCCGGTCTCTCAGTCGCCAAGGACATGGTTCGCAACGCCGACGCCCTGATCGAGAATTTCGGCCCCGGCACAATGGACCGCCTTGGCCTGGGCTGGGACGCGGTCCACGACCTGAATCCGCGCCTCGTCTACCTCGCCATGAAGGGCTTTCTCCCCGGCCCCTACGAACATCGTCCATCGCTCGATGAACTGGCGCAGTTCATGACCGGCCTTGCCTACATGACCGGTCCGCCCGGCCAGCCATTACGCGCCGGCTCTTCCGTGATCGACATCATGGGCGGCGTGATGGGCGTGATCGGCATGCTCGCCGCACTGCACCAGCGCGACCGCGACGGCATCGGCCGCAAGGTGACCAGCTCTTTGTTCGAATCGTCCGCTTTCCTGGTGGCGCAGCACATGGCAGGCGAGGCCTCGACTGGCACCGCACCCCCGCCGATGCCGGCACGCAAAGGCGCCTGGGGCATCTACGAGACCTTCCCCACCAAGAACGGTGAAAAGCTCTTCATTGGTATCACGTCCGACAACCACTGGCGCACCTTCTGCCAACAATTCGACCGTCCCGATCTGTTCTCGGACACCCGCTTCACCACCAACGCCGACCGTGTGAACAACCGCCCGGCTCTGCGCGACCACGTCGCCGCCATCGCGCTGCAATACGACATCGCAACGCTGGAGCGCATGCTGGACGAAGCGAATATCCCGTTCTCCCCCGTACGCACGCCATCCGATTTGTTCGACGATCCGCAGCTCAATGCGCATGGCCGGATGCTGCCGATCCGTATGCCGCACGGCAACCTGGCCAAGCTGCCAACCACACCTATATGCTTCGGCAACGAAGCGCCGTCTCTGCGCCGCCAGCCTCCCGCGGCAGGCGAGCATACTGACGAGGTATTGCGCGGCCTGGGCTATACCGACGCGCAGATTGCAGCATTGCGCAGCGGTGGAGCGATACGTTGAGAGGCGAAACCGGCACGTAGCCGGCATAGCACGCACGTTCCGTTGCATTGCAGCGACAGCGCCAACCTGCTCGGCGACCGAATCGGTGATTTCATGACGATTGCCAAGCGCAGGTATGCTGCGCCCAACCTGTTATTGTCTCGTTAATTCGACGTTGACAGGGCGTTCCTGCGCCAAGTCTGTTGCAACAAGCATCTCATCAAATGTAGAAGCAGTTCAAAGTCTGGTCTGGGCCACTTCTTACGATGATCGTCTGTCACCGACTGCCGGGGCTTGCTGAAAGGCATTCTCAGGCGAGAGGGTTCGTGGCTGTTACCGGGCCCCGCGGCGAATCGATGTTCCAGCATAGGATCATCATCGTGGCGATTGCAACCGATAAGCGTGTTGCTCCTCATAGCTGCAAATTTCTGGTGTGGAACGCATCCGTTTCTGAACGGTTGGTTATGGTGCTGCAACTATTCCTTGGTAGCCAGTTCGATCCAGGAACGTCCGAGGTCCCGCCGAACCTGAGCGGCCGCAATGCCATGGCGGGACCATTAACATGAGCGTCACCCTGGAGGCGTCGCCTCTGATCGCCCCGCTGCTGGCGGACCGCTGCGCGGACGCCCAGCCGGCGGTTGGCTTCGGCGACACCATGCTGAGCTACGCAGAACTCCGTTGCGCAACCGCTGCAACGGCCAGCGTGCTTCGTCGTGCCGGCGTGCGTCCGGGCGATCGGGTCGCGATTTGCCTGCCGAAATCGATCGGTGCGCTGACCGCGATTCTCGGCACGCTATCCATTGGCGCTGCCTACATGCCGCTGAACCATAACCTTCCATCGGCGCAGATGCGTTCGATTTTGAACGATCTGCTGCCCCGCGTTGTGGTGACCGACGCGGCCACCGCCGCCACCCTGGCACGAGAGCCGCTTCCTGGCCTGCATATGTTGCTCACCGAGCCAGCGGTCGCGGTTCCGTCCGGCGATCTGCACACTCATCCAGGTACTTCGCCGGAGCTTGCATCACCAGAAGACCTCGCGGCGATCCTCTATACCTCCGGTACCACCGGCGAGCCGAAGGGGATCATGCTGTCGCACCAGAACATGATCAGTTTCGTCGACTGGGCCGCGGAGACATTCCGGGTTTCGGCGGCGGATCGCGTCACCAGCCACGCGCCCTTCAATTTCGACCTGTCGGTGTTCGACATATTCGCTACGTTCCGCCGCCACGCGACGTTGCATCTGCTGGACGATTCCGTGGTGCGTTTTCCCGGTGCCATACGCGAGGTGCTTGCGAGCGCCGGCATCACGATCTGGTACTCGGTGCCGACCGCGCTCGCCCAGCTTCAGGAGCGGCGCGCGTGGAAAGGCCTGGACGCCCTCCGCACGGTATTGTTCGCGGGCGAGGTGTTCCCCACACCCGTGCTGCGCTCTGTGATGGCCGATCTGCCGCAGGCCGAGTTCGCCAATCTCTATGGTCCGACGGAAACCAATGTCTGTACGTGGTATCGCATTCCAGGGCCTCCCGAGGCGGAATTCAACTCGCTGCCGATCGGCCGCCCCTGTGCGCATTATGAAGTCACGCTGCGCGATGATCGCGGGCGACTGGTTGGTCCGGGCGCAGTCGGAGAGATCTGCGTCACCGGCCCCGGCGTGATGCTGGGTTACTGGCGCCGCCCCGAGCTGACCGCAACATCGCGTATCGGTGGCCGCGCCGGCTCCTATCGCACCGGCGATCTGGGCTGCTGGCGCGACGACGGCATATTGATATTGCTCGGCCGGCGCGACCAGCGGGTGAAAGTCCGCGGTTATCGCATCGAGTTGCGGGCGCTGGAGACGGTACTGACCGCGCATCCCGCCGTGCGCGAGGCGGTCGTTGTCGCGACACCAGACGCCACGGGGGGCCGGCTGGTTGCCTTCCTGTCGCCTCGCGGTGATGCCGCCGATGCACCCGATCCGCGCGATTTTGTCGCCGCCAGGCTGGCGCCGTACTACATGCCGGACCGCTTCGAGTGGCTCTCCGAACTGCCACATACCCCCAATGGCAAGGCCGACCGCAGCGCCTTGCGGCTGCGCGCAAGAACTCTGGGCACGAGCTGAAGCGACGCCGTGCAGCCTGTTATCAAGACCGTGACAACATGGCTCAAGCAGCCCGCTGCGGCATCAGGTCAACATGACGCCTGAATGCGATATTGATCCATTCTTGCCAGGCCCCATCTTCCGGCCGAGACCCATAACGCCTTATCCAAGCCTCGTCCTCATCCGTGAGCGCAAGTTCGCCAGTCGATTTGTTCAGTCGCTGCTGGAATGCGACGATTCTTGCCTGCCAACCGCCTCCGCCGCGCTTGGCTTCGTCCTGACGGAACAGCTCATGGATTTCTTCCTGATTCAATTGAATGATCCGGGACATCTCCACCGCCTCTGTTACCCGCCGCCCTGCCGTCTCTATATATTTTGGGTCAATATCGATTCCAATGCCTCTTGCGCCGGCGTAGTGAGCGGCGACAAGGGTCGATCCGGTGCCCATGAATGGATCCAGCACCACAGCGTCTCGTCGCCCGTGCAGATAAATGCACCACAAGGGCAGCTCTACCGGAAACGTGCCGGGATGCCAGAATTTTTGCGCCTTGGTCTTGACGGTCGGGTAGGGAATGAACCAGGTGTTGCCGCGGCACCGCAAGTCGCGAGCGTGTCCCCGGCGCGCAATGTTGGACTTGTCCTGAAAAGGAATCCCAATCGAAAGCCGATCAAGTTCAACCTGATTGGTCAGGGTAAGGTGAAAGACATGTTCATGGTTGTGATGCATAAACCGCTTTCCGGGAACAGGCTTGAAATGGCCCGAGGACTCCGATTCCACGGTAATGGATTTGACCCAGGTAATGTGATTCTGCAGATGGAATCCGATCTTCCGTAGTCGAACAACGAGTTCAAAAGGAATCCAGGGGCGGCTGTTTGATCCCGCAATATTCAGGAAAAACGAGCCGTCAGCTTTCAGGGCTGCCTTGACGGCTTCCGCAACACCCACGAGCCAGGCAAGGTAGTCGGCTTCCCTTCGCGCGTCGTCGTAAAGATTGTATCGCAGGTTAAGATTGTAGGGCGGTGACGTCACGACCATGTCAATCGACCGATGCCCGACGTGCGTGCGCAGCAAATCCATGCAGTCGCCGGTAATTATCGTCTGACGACCAACTGTCGTGCCTGTTGGCATTCGCAACCCACCGTCCGGCATCTCGCTTTCCCTCCGCCACAGGGCTTGTACCGCATTGCTCCGGAGGGTACCAGCGCTCCGTATCGGCACTATAGCGGAGCGCCTCGATTCGCGGCGGGGCTGGTTTCGTCGCGCTTGGAGAGTTGCCCATTCGATCGCCCCAAAAAATAGCGCAGACGTTATGGCGCGTTTCCGAACATCGGACTTTCGAGGGTTATCTGCTAAAGCCACCCTCGCACGCCGGCTACGGCAACAGCCAGGCGATCGCCGGCGCCTCGACGCAGCGGCGCCTGTCGCGGCCAGCGGGCCAGATCGAGGCGCGCGAAAATGGCTGGCAGCGCCGCGGCAACGGCCTCGCCCCTCACGATGGGTTTTCTGCCCTGTCGCAAGAGCGCGCGCCCCTCGTCGGCCAGTCGTGCCAGCACGTTTCGAACTCCTGGCGAATCCGGCGCGGCAATCGCCGCCTCGATGCTCAGTCCCTGTTCCATCAGCAGGTCCGCCGGCAGCAGGCAGCGCCCTTGTGCCGCTAACAACCGCCAACTGCGCAACAGGCCGGCGACGCCATACGCGGCGCCAAGCAGCCGCACCCTCTCGGGTTCCGGTGCGTTCAGCGCTCGCGCGGCGGCGACCGACAGCCCACCGGCGCCCGCCAGAACATAGGCACGCCAATCGGCCAGTGATTCGATTCCCGGTTCAGCCTCGATTTCGCGCGCTTCAATCACCGCCAGCAGATCGCGGCTCGACAGCACACCCGCCGCGATCGCAGCATGCAGCGGCGTCGCCACGACGTGATGGCGCAGGGCACCTTCAACCACCTCCCGCCACCACTGCAGCCGGATCAGCGCCAACGTCGGTTCCGATGCAACCTCACGTGCCCGCGCGAGTTCGTGGTTGAACGCATACAGCGCCAGCAAGGCGTCGCGTTTCGCCGGCGGCGCGAACAGTACCGTCAGGAAACGGTCGGGATCGTGCTGTCGCACCAGGGCCGTGAGGGCGTCATCCATGCTCTCGGCAGGTGGCGCCGCGCAGAGGGACAAACAAGTGTGATCGCTCGCTGTTGCCCTCGCCGCCGCCGCGCCCGGCCCAATCTACGGCACCCCCTCGCTTGCATGGCAGGCACGGCGCTGTATCCTGCGCCGCGTCGGCGGAGACGGGGGACCGGAACGCGGGTCAACGCTACCGAGCAGGAGCACGATGCCTCGCCCGGCTGACTTTCGTCGAAAACCAATTCATTCACTGCAACCAGCGGAGGAGCCAAATGGCTTTCGAACTACCGTCCCTGCCCTATACCACCAACGCGCTCGCGGCGCGGGAGATGTGCCAGGAGACGCTCGAACTGCATCACGGCAAGCACCACCAGGCCTATGTCACGGCGCTGAACGGCTTCGTGGAGAAAGATGCGTCGCTGCAAGGCAAATCGCTGGAGGAGATCGTCAAGGCGACGGCATCCGCGGGCGGGCCGGTGTTCAACAATGCAGGCCAGCACTGGAACCACATCCTGTTCTGGCAGTGCATGAGCCCGAATGGCGGGCGCATTCCGGGCGCACTGGAGAAGAAGATCAATGAGGACCTGGGCGGCGTCGCCAAGTTCAAGGACGAATTCAAAGCCGCCGGCGCCACCCAGTTCGGTTCCGGTTGGGCCTGGCTGGTGCTCGGCAAGGACGGCAAGCTGAAGGTGACCAAGACGCCCAACGGCTCCAACCCGCTGGCCACCGGCGAAGGCAAGGCATTGCTCGGCTGCGACGTGTGGGAACACAGCTATTACCTGGACTTCCGCAACCGCCGGCCGGACTATCTGCAGAACTGGATGGACAAGCTTGCCAACTACGAGTTTGCCGAGGCGCAATTGAAATCGGCCTGAATCTTTACGGATTCGCAAGAACAAATCGTTGCTGATGTTCGCCGCCGGTAAAGACCGGCGGCGAATTTTTTGGTCATTTGCTTGAAATTCTGTTGGCACTGCATGGTCGCCTGTGGATATTATATTAGGCCGACGATTCGGGGCGACCAGAGGCAAACAAGAAATGGCTGAACCAACAGATACGGTGTTGGCGCTGACGGCGCAGATCGTCAGCGCACATGTTGCGAAAAACCCGGTGGAAACGGACAGGCTGCCGGAATTGATCCGCGAGGTCTATCGCACCCTGGCGGGTGTGGTCGAAGAGCCCGCTGAAACCGCCAGGCCCAAACCCGCGGTTCCGGCGACAAAGTCGGTGTTCGCCGATTACATCGTCTGCCTGGAAGACGGCAAGAAGATGAAAATGCTGAAGCGCCACCTGATGACAGACCACAAGCTGACGCCGGAGCAATACCGCGCTCGCTGGGGACTGCCATCCACCTATCCGATGGTGGCGGCGAATTATGCCAAAACGCGATCAGCGCTTGCCAAGAAGATCGGGCTTGGGCAAAAGCGTTCGGTGCCACGCAAGATGGGGCGCAAGCGGACCGCCAAGGCCTGAGATCGCAGGCTGGCTCAATCCATCAGAACATCGGCTGTTGCTCGTTCGGTGCTCGAAGAGGACGTGGCTATGCTTTATCTGCCGCCATTTGAGAAAATCAAGGCGATGCTGCACATCACCGACGATAACGGCACGTCCGTCGTCACCGGAAGCTTTGGAGAATTCCTCGACTTGGTCCGCGCATTGCTGGCTTGCGTTCAGGTCGATGAGGCTTGGTACCTGAATACCTACGCGGATGTCGCGCAGGCCATCGAGGAAGGCAAGGTCGCCAACGCCCGCGATCATTTCATAAATGATGGCTATTTCGAGGGGCGCTGGCCGTTTGCGATCGTCGTGGACGAGCGCTGGTACCTGGCGCAGAACCCAGGGGTGGCCGAATACATCCGGTCAGGCCAGCTCCGTTCGGCGCAGCAGCATTTCGACCATGACGGCTACCGGGAGGGCAGACTGCCATTCGGATTATAATACCAACGGCCCTAAGATTGACACACGCCCACTCCCGGCTTCCGATGGATCGAATGCGGTGGGAATCGGTGATAACCCACCCCACGTCGTCCCGGATTGCGCTGTAAACAGACCAATGGATCTCAATTGCGCTGGTGATTTCGGTGTCGCGCCGCGCCAATACCATCAATGGTAACTGCACGGCAACGGATCGCAGGACGCTCGTTGCGCGCGCCCGCATTGGTGGGCACGCTATCGGCTGACGAGCTGCAAAATTGTCGGGTGGAGTTGCTGTGGTAACGGAACGGCTTCATCGCCGCGCGTGCCCGAAGGACAGTAGAACCCGGCGATCACTACACCTCCGGCCACCCCCGCTGCTGATACGCACTGTCCCAGAACAGCCATTCGAATTGGCTCGATCGTACGAACGCGCCCATCATCCGGTCGCGCACGCCTGACGTGGTACCGGCTGCCGCGCGATCGGTGATGCCGATGACGGTGCGCACCGCTGCGCCGAACGCCGCGTCGGAATAGGTGTCGATCCACGCCCGATACGGATTGTCCGCCGCTGCGCGCTGCGCAATTGAGTTGCCTACATCCCAGTAGATCCAGAAGCAGGGCAGCAGCGCAGCCACCAGCACTTCCCATGGCTCATGGTAGGCCGTTGCGAGCAGGAAACTCGTGTAGCCAAGGCAATCGGGCGATGGTTCGGCGGCGGCGAGCTGCGCCGCATCGACGCCGAATTGTGTCAGGTATTGCTCGTGCAGCGCTTGCTCCACGGCGACCGCTTCCAGCGCGGACGATGCGAAAGCATGCAAAACCGGGCCATCGGGTCCGCGTGCGCCGGCCAGTGCCAGGATACGCGCATATTGCCCCAGATATAGCGCGTCCTGCGTGATGTAGAAGCCGAAACGTGCGCGGCTTAGCGTGCCGTCGGCGAGTTCACGGTTGAACGGCAGTGCGTCGATCGCGGCCCGCAGCCGCGCCGTGCGTGCCCAAGCCGCATCGGGAAAACCGCCGGAAGCGGCGATAGGATCAGTCATGGCATTCTCCTGGCTTGACGCTGCCGTGGCGCGCGCCCGACAGTTTGCCCCGCGGACTCAGCGCAAATCCGGGAGGCATACCAATGGGCGAGTCCCGTTTCTTCACCGCCAGCGACGGCATCCGCATCCACTACACCATCGACGATTTCGCGCCGCCCTGGAAGCCGCACGACACCCTGGTACTGCTGCATGCCGCGATGGGCAGCATGAACCGCATGTACGCCTGGGTGCCAATTCTGGCGGCGCACTATCGCGTGGTGCGCTGGGACATGCGCGGCCATGGCCTGTCGCAGATCCCCGGCGAGGACCGCCTCTCGATCGAACGCCTCGGCCATGATGTGGTCGAACTGCTGGATACGCTCGGCGTGGCGCAGGCGCATCTGGCGGGATCATCGGCCGGGGGAATCGTCGCTTTGTATGCAGCGATCACCGCGCCCGAGCGGGTGGCCTCGCTGGCCGGTTTCGCCACCATTCCCGGCCTGCAATCCTCGGCCGGGCACACCGACTACGCCGGGTGGGTGCAGGGCCTGACGACCGAGGGGATCAAGCCATTCCTGCGCCGCACCATCGCCACCCGCTTCGACCTCGCGCAGGTAGAGCCCGGCTTCGTCGAGTGGTTCCTGGATGATTCAGCGCGCAATGACCCAGCCTACCTGGCGCGCTTCGTCACATTGATGTCGCGCGTCGATTTTTCCTCCCGCCTCGGCGAAGTCCGCTGCCCATGTCTGTTCTTTTTGCCCGGCGGCGATCCGCTGCATACGGCGGACCACTATGACGTGCTGAAACGCGTGCCGCGGCAGGAGACGCTGCGTTACGACGGCCTGCCGCACAACATCACGGACGCGGTGCCGCAACGATGTGCGGCTGACCTGCTGGCGTTCTTGCAGCGGCAGCACCGTTGATGTCATGGCACGCGAAACACGGCAATCCCGGTCGGACGGCACGCGCACGATCCGCCCATTCAACGAATGAGAGTGCTTCGCCGCTCCGCGCCTCGCGATGACATCCTGCGCGAAGGCTCCTCCTTGACGGAAGGCGCGCACGTGCAGCGTACCATTCACGTTCCGTCCGCCGTGCCCCGCGCGAACGCGGGCGCCGCTGCGCCGACATGGGCATTCCGCGCCAGCGGCACCAGCATGCCCGCAATCAACACCAGCCCGCCCATCACCAGCATCGGCACTTCATAGCTGCCGGTGACGTCACGCAGCAGCCCCACAAGCTGCGGCGCGGCATAGCCCGAGATATTGCCCACCGCGTTGATCGCCGCGATGCCGCCCGCCGCCGCGGCCGCGCCCAGGAACGCCGTCGGCAAATTCCAGAACACCGGCAGCGACCCGGAGATTCCGAAATACGCCAGCGAGAACGATGCAATCGCCAGCATCGGACTGCTTCGCATCAGCAGGCCTGCCAGCAGCAGCCCGATGCCACCCAGCAGGCAAGGCACGATCAGGTGCCACACGCGCTCCCCGGTGCGGTCGGAGCTGCGCGAGAAAACGATCATGCCGATGACGCCGGCCAGCGCCGGGATCGACGTGATGTAGCCCACCTGGAGATCGGTGAACCCCAGGCTCTTGATCATCAGCGGAATGAAATAGCCTTTGCCGTAAACGCCGAAGCCGATCAGGACATAGACCAGCATGAGCACGGCGATGGTCGGGGTGATGACGGCGCGGCTGAACGGCAGGTGCCGCCCCGCGGCCGCCTCGCGTTCGACCGCCAGCTTTGCTTCCAGCCACGCGCATTCGTCCGGCCGCAGCCAGTGCGCGTCGGAAGGGCGGTCTCGCAGCACCGCCATGCAGGCGAGGGCGAACAGGATCGCCGGCACACCTTCGGCCAGGAAGATCCATTGCCAACCCGCAATGCCAAGCCAGCCGTTCAGCGTCAGCAGGTTCCCGGCGATTGGGCCGCCGATAATGCCAGCCGATGCACCGCATGCGTAGAATACGCCCATCGCCTTGCCACGGTGGCGCGAGGGGAACCAGCGGGTCATGAACCAGGCGACGCCAGGGAAGAAACCAGCCTCGGCGGTGCCAAGCAGGAAACGGACAATGACGAAGCTGGTCACGCCGCTGACCAGCGCCATGCTGGCGGAGCACACGCCCCAGAGCAGCATGATGCCCATGATCCAGCGCCGCGCGCCAACGCGTTCCAGGACCACGTTGGCCGGAACCTGGAACAACACGTAGCTCCAGAAGAACGCACCGGCGCCCAGGCCATAGGCGGTGGCAGTGAGCCCCAGCGCCTTGTTCATCGTCAGCGCCGCGAAGGAGATGTTGAAGCGGTCCAGGATGTTGATCAGGTAGGCGAGGCTCACGAAAGGCACCAGCCGCCATGCAACCTTGCGCATGACGGCAGTTTCGAGCTCCGTCATCGTCGTATCCTCCCACGGCCGGCGCTACGGCCGGCGGCGGCAGCATAGCGGGGGAATTTGACAAACAGCCAGGAATTTTGACCGGGCCCGCGCAAGGTCGTGCGCAGCTGACATCGCGGTGCCGTAACGAGCCGTCCGTCCGGCGCATTGGCGTGGTGGCGTATCGGCCGTGTCGGTGTGTAGTCTCAATCTCCGTAAAGTCTCAATCTCCCCCACAGTGAGGCCTGTTGCCGATGCGTATTGCCCTGATCCACGCCCTCAGCCATTCCGTGCCGGCAATCGCAGCCGCGTTCGCGCGTGAATGGCCGGAAGCGACTCTGGCCAACCTACTGGATGATTCGCTGTCCGCCGACCTCGCACGGGATGGGGCGTTGACGCCGGCGATGACCGGGCGTTTCCTCACGCTCGCCGGCTATGCCAGGCGCACCGGCGCGGACGCCATCCTGTTCACCTGCTCTGCCTTCGGCCCGTGCATCGAAGCCTGCGTGCGCGAGCTTGCGCCGCTGCCGGTGCTGAAACCGAACGAAGCGATGATCGAGGAAGCGTTGGCATTGGCCGGCCCGGCCGGACGCATCGGATTGCTCGCCTCCTTCGCGCCGACGCTCACCTCGATGCCGCCGGAATTCACTGCCGTTGCGCCAGGCGTGACGGTGGTTCCCTGTCTGGCGGAAGGCGCGCTGGCGGCGCTGGACCGCGGCGATCCCGAGGCGCACGATCGCGCCGCTGCTGCCGCGGCGATTGCACTGGGCGACTGCGACGTTCTGGCGCTGGGCCAGTTCAGCCTCGCGCGTGCCGCGGCCGCGGTTGCCGCGGCGACCGGCAAGACGGTGCTGACCACACCGGAGTCCGCCATCCGCAAGCTCAAGCGTTTGTTGCTCCCCACAGCAAAGGCCGCATGATCATGACCCTGGACGAATTCCGTTCCTCCGTCGCCGAACCCGCGCCGCCCACCGGCATGACCTATGCGCTGCAAACCTTGTGGTGGGACGCCAAGGGCGATTGGAATCGCGCGCATGCATGCGCGCAGCAGGACCATGAACGCACCGGTTCCAGCGTGCATGCCTACCTGCACCGCAAGGAGGGCGACATGCGCAATGCCGCCGGCTGGTACAGCCGCGCCGGCCGCACGCCGCCGGAGACCAGCCTGGACGCCGAATGGGAGCAACTCGCGCGCGAGCTGCTGGCCGCCTGATTCGTGGCGACATGATGCACCGCCGTGACAGGACAGCGACGTGAACGCTGTCCCGCCAGCCCATCATGAGACTCGCGCGCCGACGCGCTCCTATGCGGTCGTGCTGCTGGTCGTGGTAATTTTCATTCTGTACGGTTCGCTGTTTCCGTTCGAATATCGGCAGCAATTCTATCCCGGCGGTCCCGTCGCGTACCTGCTGAGCACATGGCACGTCTGGGATCACCGCGGCGATCTGCTGTCCAACATCTTGCTCTATTTGCCGTTCGGCTTTTTCGCCACGCTGGCTCTGCCATCCCGCATGTCCGGGATGCAGCGAGCCTTGCTGGCCGCGCTAGTCGGCATCGCCCTGTCCTGCTGCGTCGAGATCGCGCAATTCCACGACGCCGGACGCGTGACGTCGATGGGCGATGTCTACGCCAACGGCATCGGGGCGGGCCTTGGCGCCGTGGCGGCAGCTCTGATGGGTGCGTCGATACGTTGGCCTTTCGTGCAGGAACTTGCCGCAGATCCGACCGCGGCCCTGTTGCTGGTCATGTTCTTCGGCTACCGGCTGTACCCCTACGTGCCGACCATCGATCTGCATAAATACTGGCATGCGTTGTGGCCGATCGTGCGCTCGCCGAGCCTGTCGCCCTACGACCTGGCGCGCTACACCGTGACCTGGTTGTTCATTGCCGTTATCGTCCACGCGCTGTACGGCTCCCGCCGCTTTCTGATGTTGTTCCCGCTGCTGTGCGGCGTCGAGTTCATCGGCAAAATCATGATCGTCGGCACCGCGCTGACGGTGCCCGACGTAGCGGGCGCAGTGGCCGCGTACGCGCTGTGGACGCTGCTGCTGCAACGGCTGCCCGGCAGGTTTGCGATTGTAGCGCTGCTGTTTGCCGGCATGGTTGCGGCGGCGCGCCTGGAACCGTTCCGCTTCCTGCCGCTGTCCCGCGGCTTCGGCTGGATCCCGTTCGCGAGCTTCATGGAGGGCTCGATGAACGTCGCCATGCAGGCCTTCTGCCAGAAATTCTACGAATACGGCGGATTGATCTGGCTGCTGGGCTGCTGTGGCATCGCCCTGCCGATCGGCATCGCGCTGACGGCCACGCTGCTGCTGGGGACCAGCATTGCCGAATGCTGGCTGCCGGGACGTTCGGCCGAGATTACCGATGCGGCAATGGGCCTGGTGATCGGCGGTGCCTTCGCGATGCTCCGACAGGCCGCGCGGCGCCCCGCCGGTGCAGCGGTGCTGCCGAGCGCGGCGGCACGCGAGCATGCACGCCTGGCCGAGGCCATTCTGGCGCAACATGGCGTTGGACCATCGCTGCCGCGACGGCGGGGCCGCAAATACGCCCCCTATGTCCCGCCGCATCTGCGCGGCTGAGGCGTTGCCGGGTCGCCGTCGCGCGAGGCATGATTGCCGCCACACGGACCAGTTCAGGGAGGAGGAACCATGGACGCCGACGCCAAGAAGACAACGCTGCGGATGATTCCGTACGGCATCTATGTGCTCACCGCGGATGACGGGAAGGGCAATGTCGGGGCAGCGACGGTGAACTGGGTAACGCAAGGGTCGTTCGCACCGCCGCTGGTGGTGGTGGGCGTGAAGGCGGATTCCGGTGCTCACACCGTGGTGAAGGGCACGGGCAAGTTCACGCTGAACATGCTGGGGAAGGACCACAAGGGACTGGCCTTCACGTTCTTCAAGCCGGCGAAGCTGGAGGACGGCAAGCTGTCCGGCCAAGGGTTCCATCACGGCGCCAACGGCGCGCCGATTCTGGACGCGGCGATCGGCGCGGTGGAATGCATGGTGAAGACGATCGTGGAGATCGGGGACCATCACATCGTGGTCGGCGAAGTGACGGAAGCGCATCTGCCGAAGCCGATCGAGGGCCGTCCGGATGTCGCGATCCTGGAAATGAAGGATCTCGGCGACAACGTGTTCTATGGCGGATAACAGATAACCCTGGCCCGCTTTGCGGAGCAGGCCTGCCCCGGACCAGATCCGGGATCACGACGTGCAGAAGCGCGGATGAGGGTCGTGCGGGGGTCACGTTTCTTCCTCACCGAACCGCTTCCGCTGGCGCAGGAGAGGAAAAGTGATTTCGAAATTCGCCACCGTCTATCCCGGCCACATCGACCTGCCGGATCGCGGCCAGGACGCAACGCCGGCCAATGAACGCCGCTTCTCCAACGACCAGCTTGCGAGCGTCTTCGCCAAGACCGAAGCCGTCGCCAAGGTGATGGACGAGACCGGCTGGGACACGCTCTGGCTGGCAGAGCACCATTTCCAGTACGAAGGCTACGAGGTGCTGCCCAACCTGCTCATGGCGGCGGTGCATCTGTGCCACCTGACGCGCAACCTCAAAATCGGCTGCGGCTTCAACATCGCGCCCATGTGGCATCCGCTGCGGCTCGCCGAGGACTATGCCTGCGCTGACATCATGACCAAGGGTAGAACCGTGTTCGGCGTCGGACGCGGCTATCATTCGCGCGAGGTGGAAACCTTCGGTGCGCCGATCATCGACCAGGACGCCAATCGCGAATTGTTCGAAGAGCAGGTGGAGGTGATTTTCAAGGCGTTCGACAATGAGCGGTTTTCGCATCGGGGAAAACACTACACGCTGCCGCCGGAAGTGCCGTATCGCGGCTATACGCTGAAGGACCTGACGCTGGTGCCGCGGCCGATCCATCGGCCGGTGGAATGCTGGCAGCCGGTGGTCAGTGCCAGCGCGCGCGGGCTGGACTTCATGGTGAAGTACAACATCAAGGGCGCGGTCGGCGGCGGCGCGGCAACCATGCAGTCGGGGCCGATCACCGCCTATCAGGAAGCGGCGCACAGGGCAGGCAAGGACTGGAAGCTCGGCGAGAACCTGATGATCGGCATCTTCGTGCATCTCGCGGACAGCAAGGCGAAGGGGCTGAAGGAGATCACGCCGCTCTATGAAGAGCATGCCAAGATGTTTGCCCCGCTCGGCTTCCTGCCGGGCGTGACGAAGGAGCAAATCGCGGCGATCGGGCAGCGCGGCGGGTGGTACGCGGCGGGCGTGCCGACCGTGGAGCATTTTATGAAGATGGGTGCCTGGTTCACCGGTCCGCCGGAGGAGCTGGTGGCGTATCTGCGCGATCTGGAGTCCCGCTATCCGGGGCTGGAGCATATCAACCTGTCCACACCGATGGGCACCCCACTGGCTGTTATGGAGGAGCAATTCAGATGGATTGGCCGGGCGGTTCTTCCTCAATTTCACGCTCGGGCGGGATCCACTACCAGTCGATGACGTTGGTCTTCACCGGCACGACGATCCGCCGGCGCGGATAGCCTGATTCCTTCAGCGTCAGGCGAATCGTTACGCCGCTGCTGCTGGGCAGCCACCAAACGCGCGCACGTTTGACGTAAAAGCGAAGCTGGGAAAAAGACTCTTCCAGTTTCGCCCATCCCCAGTTCACGACCACCTTGCGCGTTGGCGTGCTGCCGGTGGGTGAGCGTAGGCTGGGGTTGACGCGTTTGTCGCTGAGGCGCGTACTTGGCACAGGGCGCGCGATCACGAAGGGCCAACGCACGGTGATGGCACGAAGATAGAAATCGGGATCCGTGGCCTCGGTGACCACGGCGGCCATGTGCCAGCCATTGTTCTCGGTTGCGGCAACAATGACGGCGAAGTCCGGCACCTTGGGCAAGGGCCGAATTTTTGGGACGAATTCGACCGGCTCGCCAAAATCGATCTGTTCCGGCAGCGGGGCTTCGTCGGCCGCATCCTCGAATTCGTCTTCGGGGTCGGCGCGGCGAAACCAGCGGAGCATCAGCGGCTGTGCAACTCGTCGCCAGCCAGCGTCTCGCAGAGGCGGGCCATCGCGGTATGGTCGGCGTCCGCGCCGAACATCGTCTGCGCGGCCTGGACCAGTTCCTTGCACAAGGCGCTCAGCGGGGCGGGCGTGGCGGTCTCGCGTCCGACCTGCAACGCGATCGACAGGTCCTTCGCAAGCAAGCCAAGCGTGAAGCCGGCATCGAACGAGCGCGACAACACGAACTGCTTGAACTTCTTCTGCGTCGAATTGTTCATGCCGGTGGCTGCGTTCAGCACATCCACCATGACAGCGGGATCGAGACCGAAGCGCTGGCCGATCAGCAGCGCCTCGATGCCGATCAGGAAGCCGCCCGCGGAGACGAGATTGTTCAGCGCTTTCATCGCCTGACCTGACCCGATCGCGCCGGTGCGCAGCACGGAACTGCCCATCGCGGAAAGCACCGGCATCGCACGGTCGATGGTGGCCGCGTCGCCGCCCGCCATGATCGCAAGCTGCCCCGTCTTCGCGCGCGGCACACCGCCGGATACCGGCGCATCGATCATATGTCCGCCGAGGGCGTGCACGCGTTCGGCCAGTTCCCGCGTGACGGATGGCACGCCCGAACTCATTTCGATTACGATGGTGCCGGGGCGCATGCCGGCCAGCACGGTGTCGTCGCCATCGGCGAGCACCTGGGAGACGATGGCGCTGGTGGGCAGCATCGTCACCACAACGTCGGATCCGGCGGCGAGCTGGCGCAGGCTGTCCGGTGCATCGCCGCCAACCTGCTGCACGAAATTGTTGGCAACCCCGCGCCGTGAATCGTTCACGAGCACGCGGAACCCGGCGCGCACCAGACAGGCGGCCATCGGCCAACCCATGTTGCCGACACCGATGAAGCCGATGCTGGGTTTGTCGGTCATCCGTTGCTAACCCTTGGCGCCGTCGACTTCCTTGAATACCTCGGTCGCGATGCGGAAGGCTTCAAGGCAGGCGGGGATGCCGCAATAGGCGCCGATCTGCAGCAGGATCTCCTTGATCTCGTCGCGCGTCACGCCATTGCTCAACGCGGCGCGCAGATGCAGGCGGAATTCGGCGCCGCGGTTCAGCGCCGCGAGCATGGTCAGGTTGATCATGCTGCGCGTCTTGCGCGGCAGGCCGGGGCGGGTCCAGATCATGCCCCAGGCGACTTCGGTAGTCATCTGCTGAAAGGCGGCATTGAAATCGTCGGCGCGGGCGACCGAGCCATCGACGTAGTCCGCGCCAAGAACCTCACGGCGTACTTGCAGGCCCTTCTTGAACAACTCGGTCTGGTATTCGGGGCGGTTGGGGATTTCCGGCATCGCTTGTCTCCGCGGGCTGGTGAAGGCGGCGGACGGTAGAGTCTGGCCAAGCCGACGGCAAGTAACCCTTCCCGTGCAGACAGAGGTCGAGCCGCGACGGGAATCGAAGCGAGGCGCGGGCGCCGAGGTAAGCGCCGCAGAAGAGCGGTACACGGACGGGGTCGGGTGTGGTTGGCGATATTCGGCCGAAGCCGGTGGGTATTGTGGTCCGGTCCGAGCGCCAATCATATGGACAGTCTGTCATGATTCCGTTAGAATAGTGAATAAAACAGGTCGGAGCGCGCCCTGATTGGGAACGCTCCCAACACCGAAAGTCCCGGGAGGGCTCTATGAAGGCGCACATCGTCGGCGGCGGATTTGGCGGTCTGGCCGCGGCAGCCTACCTCATTCGCAACGCTGGCGTGCCTGGTCAGGACATCACGATCTACGAGGCGGATCGGCGGATGGGAGGTGGGTTCTTCCTCGGTGGCAGCGCGGAGAGCGGCTACAATGTGCCCGGTTCCGTGTTTGACAAGGAATTCCGCTGCACATTCGACCTGCTTCAGGCAATCCCATCGGCAAGTGATCCGGCTGTTTCCGTCAAGGACGAATTCTTCACCTCCAACGCCCGCAATCTGTTCCATGACCGGGCGCACATCATCGATCGCAACGGCGTCGTCAGGCACAGCCCGCATTACGGGCTGAGCCCGCGCGACGGTTTCGACCTGGTACGGCTCGCGCTGACGCCCGAAGCACGGCTGGACGGGCGGCGCATCGAGGAGTTCTTTTCGCCGCACTTCTTCTCGACCGAATTCTGGCTGCTCTGGTCGACCATCATGGGGTCGCTGCCGCAGCACAGTGCCACGGAGTTTCGGCGCTACATGAACCGCGCCCTGGCTCTGTTCCCTGACCTGTCGGACATGACTCATATCCTGCGCACGCCGGTCAACCAGTACCAGGCATTCATCGAGCCGCTGGTCGCGTGGCTGCGTCCTCGGGGCGTGAATTTCCTGGCCGGCGCGTTCGTCCAGGATATTGGCTTCGCGCCGTTGCCGGACCGTATCACCGTCGACCGGCTCGACTATGAGCATGATGGTGTGGCGACGTCGGTCGCGGTTGGGCCGGACGACATTGTGCTGGTGACCCTCGGATCGCAGGTTGAGAACATGTCCGCGGGATCGATGAGCGTGCCGCCACCGCCGCAGCACAACGGCCGATCCTCGGCCTTGTGGAAGCGCCTGGCGCAAGGGCGCGGAGATTTTGGCAATCCGGATCTGTTCTTTGGTCCGGTCCAGGTGCCGACCTCGCGCTGGGTAAGCTTCACGGTGACCACGACGGGGACCGAATTCACCAAACAATTGACGGAGCTGACGCGCACTAAGCCGGGACTCGGCGGGCTCGTGACGTTGAAAGATTCGAACTGGGTGCTGTCGCTGACGATCTTCCACCAGCCGGAGGTGATCGGCCAGCCATCGGGAACGCAGGTCTGGTGGGGCTACGGCCTGTATCCGGAACGCAACGGCAATTTCGTGCAGAAATGGATGAATGCATGCACCGGCGCGGAGATCCTGGAAGAAGTGGTGCGGCAATTGCGCTTCGAGCAACTGGACAAGATCATGGCTTCATCGATCTGCATCCCCTGCGACATGCCCTATGTGAACAACATCTGGATGCCGCGCAGCCGCACCGACAGGCCTGCCGTGGTTCCCGGGGGCGCGACCAATCTCGGACTGGTCGGCCAGTATGTCGAGGTTCCGCTGGATATCGCGTTCACCATCGAATACTCCGCGCGCACGGCATGGCAAGCGATTCATCAGTTGCTCAAGCGTGGTCCCGCGCCACCGCCGGTCTATCAGGGCCAGTATGATCCGAAAGCACTGCTCGGCGCGCTGAAGGTGTTCCTGTTTCAGTGACTATCTTGGGCGTTTGGAGGAGGTCTGGGCTGCTCCCGGCATCGTAAAAGGAAATCGCTATGAGGATCGTCCGCCTGCTGAAATACGTGCTGGTAGCCATTGTCGGCCTCTACCTTGTTGCCGCCGTCCTGTATGCGGTTCCAGTGGTCAGCGGCGCGCTCGACGACACGTTGGCGGTACACTTCGACCGGCCTGATCCCTCTATTGTCGCGGACTACAGCAACGGGCTGACGCAAGCGCAAAAGGAAACCTTCTATCACCTCTCACAAGGTTCGGAGATCCTGCCCTGGACCTTGCTGACCGCGGCCGACGTTGCCGATCCCGGGTCCACCAAACCGTTCGTCGAGGACCTCGCACGCTATGGGCTGCTGCCCGATCCGGCGCGCCAGGATGGGTTGCCGGTGGGACTCACCTTGTCGGCCAACTCTTCCACCTTCGGCATGCAATTCGTCGGGATCACCTGCCCTGCCTGCCATGTGAGTGAACTGCATCACGACGGCAAAGCCGTGCGGATCGACGGCGCTCCCAATATGTTCAACATGCAGCTCTTTTATTCCGATGCCATCGATGCGCTCACCGCTACCGTGAGCGATCGGGGGAAGCTGTGGCGGGCGCTGAAGCGCCTCGGGCGACAGGATTACGCGCGCTATGGGATTGCGGCGCCGTTCGTCCGGCCGGCGACTCTGGTTTACTACGGCGCGAACATCCTGCTGCACCGCGACATGTTCGATGCACGGCTCGAACTGGTCGATGTCATCGACGTCGCCAAGGCGCAGCGGGATCCCACGCACCCGACATCCGGCTTCGGCCGTCTGGATGCGTTCGACGGCACGCGCAATTTCATCCTCACACGGCTGCGCAAGGCCGGCGAGCAGGGAGGTTTTCAGGTCAACAAGGCGAACCTGGTCAAGCTGGACGCGGCGGTGAAATTCCCGTCGCTATGGTCGCGCAAGGCGCAGCCGCCACAGCCGGTGGCGGCCTATCGCGAGCAGCCCCAGAACTTTCCACGCGTCTGGGGCTTCAAGGATTACGATTGGGTCGAATGGACCATCGACACCAACACGGTGATGGAGCGCAATGTCACTGAGACGCTTGGCGCGGGCGCGACAGTCGTGCTCGATCCCAACAGGACTGCTTCATTGTTCGATAGCTCCATCCCGATAAAGAACATGCACCAGCTCGAATGGCTGGCGTACTATATCGATCCGCCGAAATGGCCTGCGGCGATCTTCGGCCCGATCAACCCCGATCTGGCGGCGGCGGGCCGCCGCATCTTCCAGAGTCGCTGCGCGGGATGCCACGAGTATGGCGACGATCGACGCACCCCGACCGGCCTGATCACGTTGCGCGGAATGCGTCCGGAAGATGTTGGGACAGACCCGACCGCGGCGCTTAGAATCTCTTGTCCGGTCCCCGACACCGGTGCGCTCACGATCCCGCCGACGAGTTTTACCATCGCGGACTCGCAACTGCTGAAGGATTGCGCCGGCGTCAGGGCTGGCACGGCTTTCACGGGCAATTCCTTTGCCAAGACTGTTCAGGTCGCGGTGAACGGCGTCAAGCAGAAGGCCTATGCGTCCGCTGGAATCGATGCGGCGCAGCAGCAGTTGATGGAGGATTTCGTCCAGCGCGGCGGCGTTGCCTGGCGGGACACATTGCTCGATACGAAGCCGCCCTACGGTCCCTATGCGGCGAGGCCGCTCTACGGCATGTGGGCCGCGGCTCCGTACCTGCATAACGGATCGGTGCCGACGTTGTACGACCTGCTGCTGCCTCCGGATCAGCGGCCAAAGAAGTTTGCGCTGGGTTCGCGGGAGTACGACCCGGTGAAGCTTGGATTCGTCGTGAGCACGACGTGTAATCAGCAGGATTGCCTCGTCGACACCACGCGGACCGGCGACGGCAACGGCGGGCATCTCTGGGGCACAGACCTGTCCGAGCCAGACCGCATGGCGCTGCTGGAGTACCTCAAAACCTACTGACGCGCGGAGACGGATGCGTCAGGGGCCAGCGGAGACTTTGAAGGTCTGCGGAAACGTTCCGTCGTACTCCGGAGCGCCCGCCGGGCGCAGACCTTGCAGCTTCAGCAAGGGCTTGAGAATCTGCGGGATCTGAACCCGGCTGATATATCGGCCAAAGCAGGCATGGTCTCCGGTGGCGAAGTGCAGGTAGTGGCAGGTGGGCCGATCGGCTCGGAATTGCTCCGGTGCGTCCAGCATGCGCGGGTCGAACATGGCAGACCAGGTCAGCGCAAACACCGTCGTGCCTTTGGCGATCAGCGTCGCATGCGGCTCGCCGGCAGCAAGATGGTAGTCTTCGTTGGCCACGCGCACGACCATTGGATTGATCGGCTGGAAGCGGAGCGCTTCAAAGACCAGGTTCGAGAGCGCGTCGTCGTCATCGGCCTTGGCTGCTGCCGCGGCGCTGGCCAACGCATCGGGAATCGAGAACAATACCAGCAGCGCCTGGACGGCTGCCTGAGAGGTCGTCTCCACCATGCCGATGACCAGGCCCATCAAGGTTCGGCATATGCCGTCGTCGTCGAGGCCCGCGACTTCGCCGGCAGACTGCACGCCCAACAGGCGGCCCATGACATCGTCCTTGCCCGCAGCGAACCAGGCGCGGCGCTCGGCCAAAAGAACGTCGAGACGCTGGCGCATTTCGGCGCCTGCGGTGACGGCGGGCGCGCGCATAGCGGGATCGTCCAGCAGGTTTATGAAAAACTCGCGGAAGCAGGCCCGGGCCCAGCCCATCATCTGCTCATCCTGCGGCGCGGAAAATCCATAGTACTCGTGCGCCAGCCGCACCGGGACCTTCCGGGTGAGCGTCTGGACAATGTCCACCGGGCCGGCCCCCTGGAACAACTCGCTAACAATCGCGGCGGCGTGGCACGAGACGATGTCCTTCACCCGCGACAGATCCTCGCGCCGCACCACGAGGTGCATGACAGAGATATCGTGGTCGTAGCGCGGTGTGATGTCCTGGCTTAGAACGAATGGGCCAATCACACCCATCATCCGCGGCAGGTAAGGGCTCACGGAAAAGACTTTCTCGCGGTGGAGGATCTCCTCTACGTCGCGGAATTGCGATACCAGGGTCGCCATCGGGGTTTGGAGAATTGGCCGGTTGTCGCGCAGCTCCTGAAAGAACGGCAGTGCATTGGTCTGAATCTGGTTCATGATGAACTGGAATTGCGCGCCGGCGATCTGCTGTGGAGTGCCGCCTTTTGCCGCGATGGCGTCGAACGCCGCCAGGATTGGACCGGCCACATTCGGTGCCCCTGTGCTTTGCCTAACGCTTGCACCCGGCGAAGTGTCGGTAGTCGTCATGGCATCACCTCGTTTCCCCTGTGCGCGTCAGGATACACCATCAGGTGGCTTTAGGGGGAAATATTCGGGGTCCACATGTCCTTGCGAGGAGCAGAGCGACGGGGCAACCCCGATCGTGATGGTGCGTGGTCGGGGGTGTTCTCTGACCGAGGCTGCTTCCTCGCTTTGCTCCTCGCAATGACATGCTTTGGCGCGTGCTGCGCTTCGCTGATTCTGGGTACTAGTCCGAGTCCAAATCCAGGATCATGTGCTCGTTATCGTAGAACGTGCCATTTACCAGCAGAGCGCGCGGTTCGATGGCGATGCTGCGGAAGCCCAGCCGTTGATAAACCCGGCGTGCCGCATCGTTGCCTACGGTGACGGTGAGGTGCAGCAACCGCACGCCGGCCGCGCGCGCATGCGTCATGGACGCCTCGACCAGCGCGCCGCCCAGGCCGCCACCGCGATGCGCGGCATCGACATAGACCGAGAACACGGTCGCCTTGTGCCGCGTCTTGGCGCGCGTTTCCTGCACCAATCCGGTCATGCCCACCAGGCTGTGACCGACGAAACCGCCGAACATGGTCGCCGGTGGCAATAACAAGCGGCGTGCCAGATCGTCGATCGGTGCCTGGACTTCCTCCTCATAGGCAGCGCTGTATGCCTCCGGGTGCAGGCGCAGCGCCGCCAGGCGCACCGGCCGCAGGATATGCGCGTCCATGCCGTCCAGGCGGCGGATGCGATAGGCGGTCATGCTTGTGCCAGCGCGGTTGCAATGCGTGCGGCAAGACGACGTGCCACTTCATCTTTCGCCAGCGACGGCCAGTCTTCGACGCCGTCGGCCGTGATCAGGTGCACGGTGTTGTCGCTGCCGCCCATGATGCCGGTCTCGGGCGAGACATCGTTCGCCACGATCCAGTCGGCATTCTTGCGTGTCCGTTTCGATTGCGCGTTGGCGAGCAATTCGCTGGTCTCAGCCGCGAAGCCGATCACAAGGCGGGGCCGGCGCAGGCCTGCAGCGGCGATGGTCGCCAGGATGTCGGGATTGGGCACCAGTTCCAACGCGGGCGGCGCAGTGCCCGGTTGCTTCTTGATCTTGCCCGTGGCGGCGTTGGCGACGCGCCAATCGGCGACGGCCGCGGCGAAGACGGCAACATCGGCAGGCAGCGCTTCCTCGCAGACGGCCAGCATCTGCGCGGCGGTTTCAACGCGGTGCAACGTGATGCCGGGCGGGTCGGGTACTGAGACCGGGCCGCTGACCAACGTCACGCGCGCACCCAGTGCAGCAAGCGCCGAGGCGATGGCGTGGCCCTGGCGGCCGGAACTGCGGTTGGCGATGTAGCGCACCGGGTCGATCGGCTCGTGCGTGGGGCCGCTGGTGACCAAGGCGTGCTTGCCAGCCAGAGGTTTGGGTGCCTCGAAGAAGGATTCGATGGCGGCGCGGATAGCGGGCGGTTCGGCCATGCGGCCGGGGCCGTATTCGTTGCAGGCCATCGGGCCTTCGTCCGGCCCGACGACGCGAATGCCGCGCGCCTGCAGCGTGGCGATGTTGGCCTGGGTCGCGGCGTGCAGCCACATGCGCACGTTCATAGCCGGCGCGACCAGTACTGGCTTGTCGGTGGCAAGGAGCAAGGTGGCGGCCAGGTCGTCGGCGAGACCGGCCGCCATGCGCGCGAGGATGTCGGCCGAGGCGGGCGCCACCACGAGCAAGTCGGCGTTGCGGGAGAGCTGGATGTGGCCCATCTCGCTTTCGTCGGTCAGGGAAAACAGGTCGGTGTAGACTTTGGATTCGCTGAGGGCCTGAAGGGAGAGGGCAGTGACGAAATGCGCGGCGTTGCGGGTGAGGACGCAGGTCACGCTGTAGTTACGGGCGCGGAGCAAGCGGATAAGCTCGAGGGATTTGTACGCGGCGATGCCGCCAGAGATGATGAGGAGGATGCGCTTCATCTAAACCTCTTTCGTCATTTCTGAGCCTCTCCCGCACTGAGCGGGGGAGGTCGGCGAGCGAAGCTCGCCGGGTGAGGTGGCTGCGGTTCGCCGCGCACCCTCTCCATTCTCATCCGTACCTCGAGAACAAGTAGAGCATTTTTCTGAATGCGGCACCCTCACCCTCGGCGCTGACACGCCTCGATCTCTGCCGCGCGCGGGAGAGGTTTTTATAGTCGCCATCCCCGATGAATTGCGGCAATCCCGCCCGACAGATTCCGCACGCTCACACGTGCAAATCCCGCCTCCTGCATCATCGCCGCCAGTTCCTGCTGCCGGGGAAAGGTGCGGATGCTCTCTGCAAGGTACTGGTAGCTGTCGGCATCCTTCGCCACCACCCGGCCCAGGCGCGGCAACACGCGGAAACTCCACGCGTCGTACAACGGGATCAGCGCCGCCACCTGCACGCGGGAAAATTCCAGACAGCAGAATCGACCGCCCGGTTTGAGTACGCGCCGCGCCTCGCGCAACACCGCCGGCTTGTCGGTGCAATTGCGCAGCCCGAACGCGATGGACACGCGCTCCACCACTCGGTCCGGTAACGGCAGCCGTTCGGCATCGGCTACCAGCAACGACAGCGATCCCACCAGTGCGCGTTCCAGCGCGCGGTCCTGCGCCACGGACAGCATCGATTGGTTGATGTCCGACAGAAGTACTGGCCCGCCACCCGCCGCCAGCCAGCCGAAACTGATGTCGCCGGAACCGCCCGCCAGATCCAGCAGCGTATCGCGGGGACGCGGGTCCAGCGCAGTGAGGAATACGCGCTTCCAGATCCGGTGCACGCCCAGCGACATCAGGTCGTTCATCAGGTCGTAGCGTGTCGCCACGCTGTCGAACACGCCGCGTACCAGGCCGGCTTTTTCCCCGCGCTTCACGCGGCGGAAACCGAAATCCGTGATCTCATCCCCGGGGGACGTGGTCTGGGATGTTGTTGCGGGGTTGTCGCTCATCGCGGTCCTGTATAGCGTGCCGAGCGCCCATGCCGGAACTCCCCGAGGTCGAGACTGTGATGCGAGGCCTTCAGTCGCGGCTGGAGGGGCGGCGGATCGTTTCGGCTGTGGCGCATCGCGCGGACCTGCGCTGGGTGTTGCCGCCGCATCTGGCGGAACGGCTGACCGGGGCGCGCGTCACCGGCTTTCGCCGGCGCGGCAAATACATTTTGATGCGGCTGGACGGCGGCGAGTCTGTTTTGCTGCATCTGGGTATGTCGGGCCGCATGGTGCTGACGCCGCGTGGCTCCAATTCGCAGCCCGCGGCGCCGATGCCGCACGAGCACTTGGTGCTGACAACGGATGAAGGCTGGCGGCTGGGTTTCGTCGATCCGCGGCGGTTCGGCAGCGTGGACCTGGTACCGACGGCCCAGGAGGAGCAACACAAATTGCTCGCGGAGCTGGGTCCGGAACCGCTGGACCCGGGTTTCACAGCGCAGCGATTGTCCGCCGCGCTGGCAGGCAAACGCACGCCGATCAAGGCCGCGTTGCTGGACCAGAAACTCGTCGCCGGCCTCGGCAACATCTATGTCTGTGAGGCATTGTTCCGTGCCGGCATTTCTCCCAAACGCGCCGCGTACACGGTGCCCGGTGCGCGCGCCGAACGGCTGGTGCCAGCGATCCGCGACACGCTGCGGGAGGCGATCGCCGCAGGTGGATCCTCGCTGCGCGACTATGTCCAGCCGGACGGCGAACTCGGCTATTTCCAACACGCGTGGAAGGTGTACAGCCGCGAGGGCGAGCCGTGCGAGCGTTGCCCGGGCAAGCCAGCTTGCGCCGGCATCCGCCGCATCACGCAATCCGCACGCAGCACGTTCTATTGCCCGCGGACGCAACGGTAGTTTGCACCGACGCCTCTCATCCTCTGTCGCTGTTAGGCTGCGCGGCGGACCGAGCGTGATGCTGTCACACTTCCGTGTTGGACCGCCGCCATTGAGCAATCCGCCGCTGCCGCCCAACTCGCGGCTCTAGCTAATGCGGAGGTCACGGCCATGTATATCGCCCGTTTTTCCTATGACGTGTTGCCGGTGAACCGGCAGCGCGCGATCGAGTGCATCCGCCGCGAAGTGCAGGCCGCCCGGGGCAAGCAACTCAGCGCCCGGCTCTTGGTGCCGCTGACGCGCGGCGAGGGGGAGGCCGCGTTGCAGTTCGAGGTGGAGCTGACCAGCTTCGATCAACTTGACCAGTTCCGCCAGTCCGGGGTGCAGTCGAGTCAGGAAACCGCTGCATGGATGCGGGACTTCAGTGAAATCTTGCTTTGCCCGCCGGAGGTGGCGATTCTGCGGGTTGATGAGGCTCGCGCTGCCTGAACGGCGGCGGGGCGCCATAGCGAGCCAGGCAGGGAAACGAACATGAGCGATACAGACGGCGTAGATGTTGAAGATCTGATCGCCTCGGCGCAGATCGCCAGCGCGGGCGACCCGGAACAAGAGATTGCGACCTTGCAGGACCTGCTGCGGCTCGCCTGGGGTTTGATGACCGAGCGGCAGCAGAACGACCTGGTCGAAAGCGACGAGGCGCAAGCAGTGCTGCAGGCCGAGGAAGACGAAGATGGCGAGCGGGGCGAGGAGTAGGCGGGCCGATTTGCGATGCACATGTGTGCGGGCGACGCTGGGTTGATCGCCGATTTTGGCGCGGTGACCTGACACAACGCGTGCTCAAAGAAGCATTGGCCGCACATCTGCGACGCTCACGGACACGTCAACGGGCGGCGCAATTTTTGGTTATCGGAGAACAACAGACCGGACCCTATGTTAGCCTTGTAGGTCACGAGCGGGAGGCGCCCATGCCATTCGATGGAACCGAATTCGTCGCCACTCCGGTCCAGACGGCAGCGACGCCGCCCAAATTTCTGGCCCTGCTGAGGCAGGCCTACCAGCGTTTGCGTCCGAGCGGTCGGGCGCTGGCATTCGATATCCCTCCATCGCTGCCGATCGAAGCACCCGGCGTGGCGACCGTGCAGGTGTTGCGCCTCGCGCGCACGTTGATAGAGGACGAACGGCACTGGATTCAGCGCCGCTATGAGACGCTGGATGGCCGGCGGTGCGCGGTGGGCGCGCTACGAAGCGCGTCGCGGTTGCTGTCGCTGCGGAGCCTGAACAATGAGGCACACAACCTGCTGCTGGAAGTGGCGGTGGGGCGCGGCTTCAGCGACATCGAGAAGATGAACGATCACTCGACGCATGGGCAGGTGGTCTCGGCGTTCGACATCGCCATCGCCCGGGCACAGGCGCGGCTGTAGCCTTCCTGGGCTACTCTTCTCGCGAGGAGTGGGTTGGGCCGCGAGGCGGTCCAACGGCAGGGCGGGCCGGCGTCGAGGGTAGGGGTGGTTGGAGCGGTAGAGCGCTGTGTACCGACCAGATCACCCCTCGGCGTTGCGTACCTTGACCTGTCCCACGCAACGCGGAAAAGCGCACCATGGGACAGACCCTCTTCCCGGGGGGGTTTTGTTCAGGCGAGCAGCAATGCGAGGCTCCCGGCGCCGACGACGAAGCAGTAATATGCGAATGGGTTGAGCGCCCAGGCGTCGTGCTCGCGGAAATAGCGCATCAGGAACACGGTGCTGGCGAAGGCCGTTATGCCTGCCACGAGGGCTGCCAGTGCCGAGAGTTCGAACACGCCGATCGGGACGCTTGCACGTAGCAGTTTTGGCACTTCCAGTACCGTCGCACCCACAATGATGGGCGTGGCGATCAGGAAGGAAAAATGCGCCGACCCTTCATGGTCGATGCCGCGCAGCAACCCACCCACGATTGTTGCACCGGATCGGGAAATACCCGGGATCAGCGCAGTGCATTGCCAGCAGCCGATCGCGAGCGCGTCCACCACGTTCAATGTGCCCAGCGGCCGATGGCCCTTGCCGCGCAATTTCTCGCCAAATAGCAGCAGAGCACCATTCACGATCAGGAATGCCGCGGCGACCACCGGCGTGCCGAACAGGTTGCGGAAGAATTTTTCGGCGAGGAAGCCAAGGATCACCGCAGGAATTGTTGCGACGACAATCAACATGAGCACGCGGCGGCTCTCGTTCACCTGGTGTGTGCTGCTGAGGCCCAGGACGCCGATCGCCAAGGTCCACCAGTCACGCCAGAAATACAGCAGCAGCGCGGTGGCGGTGCCCAGATGCAGCATCACGAGGAATGGCAGGAAGTCTGGTGCGTGCTGATCGATGTGCCATTGCAACAGGGCCGGCAAGACGACCGCGTGTCCGAGGCTGCTGACGGGAAAAAGCTCGGTGGCGCCTTGCAGGATGGCGAGGACGATGGACTGCACTGCTGTCATGCGGCTTCCCTGACGGACGTGGGAGGATTCGGCAAGAGGCTTGCCTAATCGTTCATCGGATACGCCGCCATCAGCCGCTTCTGCGCCCGCCAGTACCGCCACATCGCGCGCACACCAACGGGTTTGTGGCCCAGCGCGCGGTTTGCCGCGGCGATGCGGAATGCGGCGCCATAATGCTCGAACTGGGCGCGCCACGCGTCGGACAGCGACGTGGTGGGATCCCAGACATGCGTGGCTTCGGAGCCGGCGCCGTTGATCTCGATCACGCGATACCCTTCGCCGCGCGCGAGGGCCTGGATCGAACTGAAGCGCACGTCGATGCGGCCGAAATGAAATCCCGGCAGCGCGTGCGCGAGGCGTTCGACGCTGTCCGTCAGCGCCTCGGTGGCGAGTGCCGTGCCGTTGCGGAAGATCGAGCCCTTGCAGTGATTGCCGACGAACACCAGCCGCACTTGCTCGCCCTGGCGTGGCAGCTCCTGCCACCTGTGTTTCAGCCGCGGCAGATAGAGATGCGCGACGCGGCCGGCGCGAGGGTCGGCCAGAATCAGCTCTCGTAGCGTCGAACGGCCGTCCCCGGTGACGAAAGGCGAATATTTCAAGGTAATCGAGCTGATGCGGCCGCGTTCCTGGCCTGGATCGCGCATATAGAACAGACCGGCCTCGCCGTCGTCCGGGATGAATTCCTGCAGCAGGACTCCGGCGTTGCGGGGAAAGGCGGCCAGGTAGCGCGCCAGCGCGCCGCGATCCTGCACCAGGCGCACGCCGGTGCCGTTGCAGCCAATGTCGGGCTTCACGACGACGGGGTAGCAAAGTCCCGCCCGCGCCATCGCATGTTCCGCGGCTTCGGTATCGGTAGCTGCGTCGCTGCGATGGCTGACGATGCTGGCGTAGCCGGCCAGAACCGCGCGTTCGGGCTCTTGGACCTGATCCAGGATTGCACGTTTCGATTCGCCGCACAGGCCGCCGAGTTCGATCGTGGGATTGGCAGCGGTGGGCAGGCTGAAATCGCCGTGGCGCAGGCCGAGCGCGATCCATTGCGCCACGATCGGGGCATAGAACATCCAACCGGGCCAGAATTCGAAAAACGATACGACCGGTGGAGTTGGCGGCGGGGGAGCGGTGCGCTCCAACCGAAGGGCGGGTTCCAGTTTCATCGCCGCTGATTCTGGCTTTGCATGCCGGCGGCGGCGATCCGGCCTGCGACAATGACGAACACCACGAAACCGGCGGCGCCGACCCAGCGCCAGGCGCCGAAATGGTCGATCAGGAAGTGCCCGACCCGCAGCGACACGCCGAACAATAGAGTGGTCCAGCAGGTGGTGGCGATCACCGTCGCGAGCGTGAACTGCCGCAGGTCGGCGCCCAGGAAGCCGCAGGTCGTGTAGGTGGGCAGGCGCAGCCCGGGCAGAAAGCGGCTGACAAAGACCACTTTGAATACGCGGCCTTTAAGCCAGGCGCGGATGACTTCCTGCCTTTGAGGAGGGAGCCGGCGCTTGATCCAGGGCACGCGAGCCGCAAGCCAGCCCATCCCATAGAGCCAGAGATCGCCCAGCACGATACCGATATACAGCGAGCCAAGGGCGAGGCCGATGGAAAGGCCGCCTTGTTCCGCCTGCATGGCGGCGAGGACAGTCGCTGCATCTTCCAGTACGAATGTGGCCAGGATGATGGCGCCGGCCTGGAACAGCGGCGAGTGGCCAGCCGCCAGCAGCGAGGCGATCCAGTTGCCGAGCATGGTCGTCCCGCAAACCCTTTACCTGTCGCGATGCCGCCTCACATGAGGGGCATACTGCGGTGTCGCCTAATCACCAATTCGTGAGGCCGTTTTGGCACTCCCCGCGGCGTTTTGCCATAGCGATGCCGCGTTGTCAGGGTGGCATCACATTTCCTCACAATCCTCCGTGCGGTGCCGGGATGGATGCCGGGGACGCGCTATGCCCGCCTCTTTCCAGCGTGCCTCAGTAGCTCGGCATAGTGCAGAACGGCGTGAGCTGCAGCTCATGCGTCCAGCATGAGCGGTCTTGGGTGTGCAGGTACCAGAACGCCTCAGCGATCTTCACTGGGTTGATCACCAGCTCTGGTCTGTTCTGCACCTTCGGCAGCGCACGGGTGCCGGGTGAATCGATGGTGCCATCGATTACGACGTTGGCGACATGGATGCCGAATTCCGAATATTCCTCGGTCAGCACCTGCGCCAGGGTCCGCATCATGACCCGGGGATAATATAGCGATTCGCCGGTGTAGCGCTTGCGCCCGCGGAGCGATTTGGAGTTGTTGGAGAAGAGGAAGGACCCGCTGCCCCGCTGGCGCATCGCCGGCAGCACTTGCTTGGCCACCAGGAAGGGCCCGCGGCTGGCAATGTGCTGGGCGGTGTCGAACATCTCCACCGGGATGTGTTCGAGCAATTCCTTGTCCGGCGGCAGGTCGCGGCCTTCCAGGTAGCCGGCGTTGTAGATCAGCGCGTCCGGATCGCCGGCGTCGCGGCGTATCGTAGCAAAGGCCTCGGCGATCGAGTCCTGCGAGACCAGGTCCAGTTCCACCACGGAGCATGCGCCGCCTTGTGCTCGGATCGCTTCCGCGAGGCCGGCGGCATTTGCCTGATGGCGCGTGGTGAGGACGGTGAAAAACCCTTCCTGGGCGAATTTCTGCGCAATGGCGCCGCCGACGCCCCAGCGCACGCCGATCGGCAGCGCGCTGTCGTCCAGTGTCTTGCCGTGCGCCAGCAAGGTGTTGCGGCCGTCGGATTGCCATTTGGACGTGGCGCCGATCACCACCGCGACCGGCTTGCCTTTGGTATTGCGCTCCTGGGCCATTTTGACCGCGTCTCCTACCCGATTATGGTGCTTGACCGGATGGAGGCACGTTCCGTTGCACGGTTCAAGGGCTGACGGATTGCTCCGCCTGGCCGGCTGGATGGCCGGCTTGCACCCGCGCAACGACGGAGGAAGCGTGCAATGATCGACGGCCTACAGATCGGCTTCAACCTGCCGATCAGCGGTGCCATGGCCGACCCCGCGGCGATGGCGCGCGTCGCGCGGGAAGGGGAGATGCTGGGGTTCGATTATCTGACTCTGACCGACCATGTCGCCATCCCGGATATGCGCGCGCCCGGCTATCCTTATTCGGAATCAGGCGAGTTCTACGGTGCCTCACCTGGGCATCGGCACGAGCAACTCGTTGCGACGTCGTGGGTTGCAGCGAAGACCGAACGCATCCGCCTGGTGCTGGCAGTGATGGTGGTGCCGCATCGCCCGGCAGTGCTGGCGGCCAAGATGCTGGCGAGCATCGATGTGCTGTCCGGCGGACGGCTAGTGGTGGGTGTCGGTGCCGGCTGGCTGAAGACGGAATTCGATGCGGTGGTGACCACGCCGTTCGCCGAGCGCGGGGCTGTCACCGATGCGTATCTCGATGCCTTCCGTACACTATGGATGGAAAAGCGGCCGCGTGTCGGTGGTCCCTACGTGACCATGGATGGATTGGTGTTCGATCCGAAGCCAGTGCAGAAGCCGTATCCGCCGATCTGGGTCGGCGGCGAGAGCGGGCCTTCGATGCGGCGCGCTGCCCGCATTGGGGATGCGTGGTATCCGATCGGCAGCAACCGCAGTCACTTGCTGGATTCGCTGCCGCGCCTGGAAGCCGGGATTGCTCGGCTGCATCGGATGGTGCGGGAAGCGGGGCGTGATCCGGCTGATATGGGCGTGGTGTATCGGGTGAAGCGTCACGCAATTGCGATGCCGCCTGCATCTGACGGAAATCGCCGACTGTTCTCTGGTACCGTTGAGGACACGATCGCCGATATCGGTGCTTTGCGCGAGATCGGCGTGACCGGATTGGATTTTGATTTTGAGCAGAACGATGCGGACGGTGTGATCGCCGGGATGAAGAAGTTCAGAGACGAGGTGGCGGGGCGCGTGTAGACCACACTGGGGTGAAACACGAACTCGATCGCCAGCGCAGATGGCCGGGTCAAGCCCGGCCATGAGGCGTGGTAGTTACCGATTCGCGGTTGCGTTCTGGCGCCGCTGCTGGGCGGCTTCCGCGCGGTTACGGAACAACGTGTCCGCCGTCTGCTTCTGCTCCGGAGTGAGCGAGGCGTAGAGCGACTGGAAGGCCGGCACCAGCTTCTGCACGTCGCGTGCCCGCATCTGCTCGATCCTCGCATAGGACCTCATGTTGGCCACGGCACTCATCGAATCGAACTGCTCCGCTCGCTGCTGGTATGCGTGATCGAGCTGGCGTGCATTTTCTTGCATCACCCGCGCGAATTTGTTCCATGCCGGTTCTTCTGTTGCCGTGATGTTCATGCGTTCGTGCAGGTCCGCGATCCGCTGCTGCGCCATCTGCTCCAGCGTTTGAGGTTGTGCGTTGGCGGTAGCCGTTTGGTCGTTCGGCGCTGTTGTGGCGGTGCCCGGGGCGGCAGTGGTGGCACCAGTGTCGGGCATGCCGTTGGTGGTCGTCGTGCTCGGAGCCGGAGCATTTGCGGCGGGCGTTGCCGCGAAGGCGGCGACGCCCGGCGCGCCGGCCAAGGTCGCGGCGAGCAACAACGTTGCGGGTCTGGAAAGCAGCGGTGCTTTCATGCCGGTTCTCCGTTTGGTGATGACGGTTCACGTTCAGCCACAGAGATTGGCCGCGATTGTGGCAGCGAACCCCATCTCTCGACATCGTGTTCCACCCGGGAGGGGCCGCATCCATCCGAAGCCCGCTCTTCTGCCAACGCTTGATATTCAAAACAACGTGCGGAGCCGGAACAGTGGGTGTTCGGTGCCATGACGGGGAGCGTTGGGTTTCTTAGTGCGAGCGAACGTGAATGGGCTCTCGATTTCGCGCGTTGCGTGTTCGGAAGCGAGGCGGGCATTCTAGGGAAAGGTTACAGTTCCGGAAGGGAAGTTCCAGATGGCTTCGACGTGGACCTGGGTCGGCGCGGGAAACAACAACGAATGGGCAAATTCGAGCAACTGGAGTTCGTCTACTGGCCCCGGTGCTCCCGGATCAGGCGACACGGTGATTCTCAATAGTGCCGATACGCCGCAAATTCCGACCGTGACGGGCACCGAGCTGAGCGACAACACCATCGACCTTTCGAACGGTGCGACGATCAATTTCGCCAATGGCAGCACATTGGACGCAGGTTCGGCGATCTTCGGCGGTGCGGGGACAATCGCGGTATCCGGGTCGTTCCTGGATTACGGTACGATCCAGACAGGCGGCTCTACGGCGGCTCTCACTGTCCTGATCAACGGCACGCTCACGTCGAGCGGACTTCCCAACGACATCGGGATCAATGTCGGATCGGCAGGTTCATCGACCAACAACGGCACCTTGGTCGTGACGGGAGGCGTCATTAAGGGCGAGGGCATTCATGTCAATGACGGAGTGGCTGTCGTTACCAGCGCGCTCGATGCCACAGATGAAGTGTCGATAACCGGTGGCAGCGTCACACTGGACCTGACGGCGTCCGGAGCGCCACAGATCCAGTTCATAGCCGCGTCGGTCCCCAGTACATTGAAGCTGGTCGATCCAACGTCTTACGCGGCCGGCGGCTCGATCGGCGGCTTCTCGACCGGGGATACGCTCGACATCGGTTCAACCCTCGTCGGCACCATTGTGTACGACAACGAATCGAGCAACTCTTACGACAACATCACGATAGAGGCTTCGGGTGGGGTTCCGATTCTCACAGCCATCCTGCCCAGCAACGACGAGACGGCCGCCATCGCAAGCGGCACCTATGTGTTCGGTGCGTCCGGCGGCACCGAGGGCGGGTTCCAGGTTACGCAAGGCTCGGGCGATACGCTGATCACCCTGGCGGGCGGCACCGCCCCGCCCCCCGGACCATCGACATGGAGCTGGATCGGTAGCACCGGTTCCTACGATATCGGCAGCAACTGGACCCTGGTCTCCGGCACAAGCACGACCGGCTTTCCGGCCAACGGCGACAGTGCGTTCGTCGCCGCCGGCACGGTGGAGCTTTCGGGCGCCGCTTTGGATCTGGCGAATCTGAATATCGGCGGTACGTCGGCCGCCGGCATCGTCATCACGGGCAGTGGCAGCCTGGAGGCAAACAGCGGTCTGCTGATGCTCAATGCGTCGGTCGTGACGGTCGGTTCCACGGCGGCGATCGATCTTGGAACCAGCGGCAGCTACGTTGCCGGCGCGGTCGGCATCGACTCCGGCATATCGCTGGTTGGCAACGGTCTGCTTGCTGCTCCCTCCGTCATCGACAATGGCGAGATCATCGTCTCGAATGCAGCCAGTGCGAGCGCGTCCACGGGTGGCACACTGGAAATCACCGGCAGCGTCGGGGGCGCAGGCGGCCTTACGCTGACATCGGGCAGCACGTTGGTGCTGGATGGCAGCATCACGAGCGGTCCTTCCATCGCATTCAGCGCCGGTTCGTCCGATGTGCTGGTTCTGGGCACGCCCGGGACGGCGTTCGCCAATGCCATCACCGGGTTGACAAATGGCGACCTGATCGAATTCGGCAACAGCATGACCGTGACCAGTGCGTCGGTGGTCAATGGCAACACCATCAACGTGGATTTCGCCTCTGGCGGGACGACGGAAGTCTATGCCCTGACGAATGTCGGCTTTGCGCCTGATGCTGGCCAGTCATTCACTGTCGCGACCGGCCTTATGAACGGCGACACTGGTATACAGTTGTCGGGGAGCGTCACTTCGACAGGTAGTGTTACCTCAACAGGAAGCGTTACCTCGACCGGGAGCGTTACCTCGACCGGGAGCGTTACCTCGACTGGCACAATCATGCCTGTCACGATCTCCGGTGCCGTCGCCAACCAGACGGATATCGATGTGCTGGCGATCGCGCCGCTCTCCGGCGTGACCATCTCCGATCCCAATGTGAACCAGACGGAAACCGTTACGGTCACGGTTTCGTCGGCCGCAAACGGCACGCTCTCCAATCTGGCGGGCGGCAGCTACGATGCCTCGACCGGCGTGTACACCGTCACGGGGTCTGCGTCGGCCGTGACGGCCGCGGTCGATGGGCTGATCTTTACGCCGACGTCCGAGCAAGTCGGTTCCGGATCGGTGACGACTGGGTTCACCATCGCAGCAACCGACACTGCTGGCCAGACCGCAGACAACGATACTGCCAGCGTCGTGACGTCGCGCGCGAACGCCAACCAAAGCGCGATCTATCAGGCCTACGAGAACATCCTGGGTCGTGTACCGGATGCCGGCGGCCTTGCAACCTGGCAGCAGGTTTTGACGAGCGGCGAAACGATGGCCTCTGTCGATGCCGGTATCGCGTATTCGACCGAAGCGACGAATGACATCAACAATCTCTATATGCAGATACTGGACCGACCGGCCGATCCCAGCGGGCTTGCCAACTGGCAGCAACTGCTCGCTAACGGGGCGACCATGGCGACGGTGCAGGCGGACATCGCTGCTTCGCCGGAAGCGCAGAACAAGAACGCCATCAATGCACTGTACCAGCAGATTCTTGGACGTTCGGTCGAAGCCGGCGGACTTGCCACCTGGCAGGGGGTTCTGGGCAGCGGCGGGACGATGGACACTGTTCGCTTCGGCATTGCCATGTCGACGGAAGCGCAAGGCGACATCAACGGGCTGTACGAACGGATTCTTGGCCGTTCGGCGGATCCGTCGGGCATGGCAACCTGGCAAGGTCTGCTTGCGACGAACGGGTCTCTGACCACCGTGGCGTCGGATATCGCCTTCTCGGCTGAGGCAACGGCCGATCTTTCTGCTGCCTATCAGGGGGTCTACCACAGTGCGCCGAACCAGGGTGTGATCGCCACGCTCGAAGGCAGGCTGGCGAGCGGCGGGACGCTGTCGGCAATGCAGAGTTCGCTGAACGGCCCGCTGGTCTATGATACGGTCTCGGGCCAGGCGATCACCGATCAATCGACGGTGCAGCCGTTTGCCGCAGCCGTCGTCACCAATCCGAACAGTGGTGCGGAGACGGCAACGATCACGCTGACCAATGTGTCGGGCACTGCGACCGATGCCGACGGTACACTGTCCGGAACCGGGCTGAGTCACACCGGGGCGGGTACTTACACGATCTCCGCCAGCAGTGCAGCGGCTCTGACGTCGGAACTCAATGCGCTGCTGTTTACGCCTACGACGGGGCAGGTGCCAGTTGGTCAGAGCGTCACGACCAGCATGGCCATCTCGGTCAGCGATGGAACCGGGACCGGAACAGATGTTGCGACCAGTGTCATTGCGACGGCTACGAGTACGCCTACCGGCCTGAGCTTCATCTACGGCTCGGCGGGCAGCGACACGCTGACGGCCACCACGGCGGGAGCGGCGGATTTCGCGGAGAACCTCAATCCGCTTGGCAATGACATGGTGACGAACTTCAACGTGGGCGACGACATCCTGAGGCTCAGTGCCTCGATGTTTGGCAATTACGCGGCCGTGGAAGCAGCGATGACGAACGTGAACGGCAGCGCGGTCATACATCTTGGCGGCAACAACGAGGTGACATTGCAGGGCATCAATCCGGGCAGCTTGACGCAGAACAACTTCCAGTTTGTGTGAGGGAGAGGCCAGTGCTGGTGCCGTTATGGCACCAGCACCGCCGCGCCTTGCAGCCTGCCGGCCCGCAAATCATCCAGTGCCTGGTTTGCTTGCTCCAATGGGTACGGCTTGGGCCGGGTGTGGACTGGTACTTTTGGCGCCAGGGCCAGGAATTCATCGCCGTCGCGCCGTGTTAGGTTCGCGACGGACCGCACGACGCGCTCGCCCCACAGAATGTCGTAAGGAAACGTGGGGATCGGGCTCATGTGGATGCCGGCGCAGACGACCGTGCCGCCGCGTTCCGTCGCGCGTAGCGCCGCGGGCACCAGCGGGCCGACCGGGGCGAAGATGATCGCTGCATCCAGTAGTTCCGGTGGTGGTTGGTCGGAACCGCCGGCCCATTCCGCGCCGAGTTCGCGCGCGAAATTCTGCGCGTCGGTATCGCCGGGGCTGGTGAAGGCGAGCACGCGGCGGCCTTGCCAGCGCGCGACCTGGGCGATGATGTGCGCCGCGGCGCCGAACCCGTACAGCCCGAGTCGTTCCCCTTCGCCCGCCATGCGCAGCGCACGGTAGCCGATCAGCCCGGCACAGAGCAGGGGCGCCGCATGGCGGTCGTCGAAGGTGTCGGGGATAGGGAAGCAAAAGCGGTGGTCGGCGACGGTGTACTCCGCATAGCCGCCGTCGATCTGGTAGCCCGTGAAGCGCGCCTGTGCGCACAGGTTCTCACGGCCGGTGCGGCAGAAGTCGCAAACCCCGCAGCAGAAGCCGAGCCATGGCACGCCGACCCGGCCGCCGATGTGGAACTGGTCAACGCCGGTGCCCAACGCTTCGATGGTGCCGACGATTTCGTGGCCGGGGATCAGCGGTAGCTTTGGGCGCGTGAGTTCGCCGTCCACGACATGCAGGTCGGTGCGGCAGACGGCGCAGGCGTGCACACGGATCAGCACCTGGCCGGGGGCGGGGGAGGGAATGGGGATCGCTGTTCGTTGCAGCGGCTGGTGGGGCGCGCGCATCAGCATGGTGCGCATGGTGGTGTCGGTCATGGCGTGATCTCCATGTGCCTGGGCGTGGTCGGGCGTGTACCGACCCGATCACCCTTACCCTCGGCGCCTTCGGGGTCTCGACCTCTCGCGCGTGGCGCGGGAGAGGTTTGGTTAGAGCTCGATCGTTCCCTTCATCACGGGCACGCAGCTTCCGGCCACCGTTGCTGTCACTGGTCCTTCCGCGGTCTTGAGCCCGGTGGCCACGATCCGGCTGGGCCGGCCCATTTCGACTCCCTGCGTGATGTCGTACATCAGATCCACGCTGTCTCCCGGCGCCAGCGAGGTCAGCAATGCGGCGAGCGCGGCGTTGGCGCTGCCGGTCGCGGGATCTTCGAGAATGCCGCCCAGCGGTGCGAACATGCGCGTGCGCAGCCTCGTCGCGTCGCCGCCGACCCGCACATAGAGATGCAATGCGAAACGCGTGCCGATCTCGGCAAATCGCGAGGCTGCGGCGCGGAACGCGCCCAGGTCGGGTGCGGCGCGCGACAGTGCCTCTAAGCTCGCCAACTCGGCAATCACGAACGGCGTGCCGACTGATGCTAGCAGCGGCTTGTGTGACGTGGTTAGCACGTCGTCCTCGGACACGCTCGCACATGCGGCAATCACATTGGTCGGCAGGGCAATATCGAGCGTCAGCGATCGTGGCGCCGAAATGCGCGCGCCGCTGATTTGCTTGGCGGCATCGCGTTGAATGTGCACGCGCACCAGGCCGGCGATTTCCTCGAACACGTAATGCTCTGGCGGGTTCGGGTCGCGCTGCGCCACTACGTAGCCGGTGCCGACATTGGGATGGCCGGCGAAAGGCATCTCCGACCGCGGGGTGAAAATGCGCACGCGCGCATGGTGCTGCGGGTTGTCCGGCGGCAGCACGAATGTCGTTTCGGACAGGTTGAATTCGTTGGCGATGGCCTGCATGTCGGCGTCGCTCAGCCCCCGCGCGTCGGGTAACACGGCGAGCGGATTGCCACCGAAGCGCTGGTCTGTGAACACATCGACGGTGACGAATTCATAAGCGGCCATGGCGTGATCCTTCGCGAAGGCGGCGTGCAGATTAGCCCGTGCCGCCGTGTCCGTCATGGCTGGGTTTGAGCAGGGTGGGTTGGGTGGGTTTCCGGGCCACGCGGCCGGATCGGCGGCGCGTAGGTGGCCGGGTCAGGCCCCATTGGCATCAGGATAAGACGCGGGCACGCAAAAGCAGCTTCCCCCTCCCACGCCTCGCCCTAACCCACAGCCAGCGCCGGCACGGCGCCGAAGGCAAGCAACAGCCGCCACACGAGGCCGTGCGACAGCCCGGTGGCCAGCAGCAGCGCCGCCAGCGCCGGCCCGATGACCAAACCTGCGGCCTGCATCGCGAACACCAGAGAGATCAGCATGCCGCGAGGAATCGACACCGCTGCAAGGCACGCGTCACACAGGCTGGTGAATCAAGCGCGTAATAGGCGGAATTCACCTGCTGGTTGCCGAACGCGCGAGACCCCGTTTATAACTCCGGTGCCGGATTGCCCGCCATCTGCGGGATGCAAGTTTCCGCAGAGCCAAAGGGGGAGCGGGTACATGAATGGCCATAACGGGCAGTTTTTGCTCGATCCGCTGAAATACATCGGCTTGCGCGCGATCAACAATCTTACTTGGTTCCGGCGGGCGATCCTGCCGGCTAACGGCGCCACCCTTGGCATGCTCAACAATGGGCTGTCCAATGCGAAGACCGGGTATTTCGATCTTCAGGCGATTTCGATCGATACGGTCGAGTTCGCTGTCGTTGCGGGTGGCGGCGGCGGCGAAGCACCGATCCAGGCATATTGGTGTCCATTCGTCCAGGGCGGTGGTCTGCCTGGCTGGGTCGACGTTCCCAAGGCCAATCCGCCCATGCGATTTGTCTTCACCGCTGCGATGAACGGGTGCCGGCTTGTCGTCACGGACCGCTCCGCCACCCACTATCGGGTGTATCACCATCAGCATCCGGATTCCGGGGGACCGCTGGCCAATGGAATCTGGACCGCGATCTCACAGCAGGGCCACGAAGTCGTCAGCCATATGGGGTATGACGAGTACGGCGTCGGCGAGGATTTCGGCCGCGCACCGAATGCATTCAATTGCCTGTACTATCGCAACGGGGTCTGGAATTACCTGTCGCAGCCGCAGTGGTTCGACATGGCAACGCTGAAAGTGACCAGGCTTCCAATGCGGGCGTTTATGCGATCGATCGTCTGAAGCTGCGGCATCGCGTTTGATCATAGGCAAAGCCTCGCGATCTGCCGCGAGATCCGGTTCGGTGGTGCCGTCCGCCCAGGCGGCATCGACGCGGTGAAGGCTGGATGTCCGGCAGCCTGACGGGGAGAGCGTGCAAACGAAAGGGCAGGCGGACGCCACGGGCGGTCGTCTCGGTTCGTCGGTGCAGTTTTTCGCGAGCACGACCGGGCGGGCGAGGGGCCGGACCCGTTGGCCAGGGCAGTCAGGCAGGGGGCAATCCGCTCGGCCTCGTTCCATGCGGGGGGGCGACCAGCGCTGGGGCGGGATGCACTGCGACTCCATAGGGTTGGGCGCAGCGTTAGGCGGCCGGGCCACCGTGCGCTGGCGGCAACACGCGACGGTTTTACCCAGGCGTTATGCGCAACCTTGCTCCGCGCCTGATTGACCTTGGGCCGACAGGCGGGATGTGGCAGCCTGCGCGAAACGAACGCTTCGATTGGAGGAAACGAACAATGCCAGTGTTCCTCGCAGATGGCCGCGTGCCGCGGTCTGGCACTGCGGCCGCCGTGGCCGCAACGAGCTAGCGCAGGCACCGGACTTTCACGACAATCAGATGCCGAAACGATGACCACTGTCGTCGCCGGGGCCGGCCGAGTCGTGGGCGCGGGGGAGAAATTCCCGCACCGCAGCATGATCACCTGGTGCATCATCGGTGCGACGCTGTTGCAGTCGCTCGACCAGACCATTGCCAATGTCGCGCTGCCCTATATGCAAGGCAGCTTCTCGGCGAGCTACGACGAGATCACCTGGGTTCTCACCTCCTACATCACGGCGGCGGCGATCATGACCGCGCCGGTGGGCTGGCTCGCGTCGCGCTTCGGCCGCAAGCCATTGTTCATTGCCTGCATCATGGGCTTTACCGTCGCCTCGATGGCCTGCGGCGCGGCGCAGAGCCTGGAGCAAATCGTGGTATTCCGCCTGGTGCAGGGGATGTTCTCCGCAGCGTTGGTGCCGCTGTCGCAGGCGACGATGCTGGACATCTATCCACCAGAGCAACGCGGCTGGGCGATGGCGCTGTGGGGAATGGGCGTGATGATCGGGCCGATCATGGGGCCGACGCTCGGCGGTTATCTGACCGCATGGTATGACTGGCGCTACGTGTTCTACATCAACCTGCCGGTCGGCATATTGGGCGCGCTGGGGCTGGCGGTGTTCATGCCGAACGTCGCCGGCAGCCGCAGCCTGCGATTCGACTGGCTGGGCTTCAGCTTGCTCTCGATCGGCATTGGCGCGTTGCAGATGATGCTGGACCGCGGGCAGGAACGCGACTGGTTCGCGTCCCGCGAAATCCTGGTTGAAGCCATCCTTGCCGGATTGGGCGCATATCTTTTCCTGGTGCATCTTGGCTGGGCTCGGCGCCCTCTTATCCGTCCAGCCCTGTTTCGCGACGTGAATTTTTCCGCCGGCGTTGTGATGATGTTCGCGGTGGGGACGCTGCTGGTGTCCAGCCTGGCGATGATGGCGCCCTGGCTGCAGGACCTGGCGAATTACCCGGTGGCGACCGCCGGCCTGGTGATGGCGCCGCGCGGGATCGGCAATTTCTGCACGATCATTGTCAGCGGCCGCATGTCGCACAAGATCGACGCACGGTTGATGGTGGGGACGGGGCTGGCGATGGAATGCCTGTCGTTCTGGATCATGACCGGCTGGACTCCCGACGTGTCGCAGCACGAGATCATCTGGACGATCATTCTGCAGGGCGCCGGGCTCGGGCTGGTGTTCACGCCGCTGCAGCTTCTGGCCTTCGCCACGCTGGACCCCGCGCTACGCACCGAAGGCGCCAGTCTGTTCTCGTTGTTCCGCAACATCGGGGCGGCGGTTGGCGTTTCGGTGGTGACGACCATGCTGGCGCGCAACACCCAGGTGCTGCACGAGCAAATCGGGGCGTATGTGAACCCGTTTAACCGCGCACTTGACGCGTTGAGGATGCTGAACCCGGCGCATCGGCACGGTGCGGCGATGATCGACCAACTGGTGAACCAGCAGGCAAAAATCATCGCCTATAACGACGACTACAAGCTGCTGATCCTGACCACGCTGCCGGCGCTGTTGCTGCTTCTGGTGATGCGGCGGCCTCGGGTTGCCGGACCGGTACAGGCGGAGGCGGTGGAGTAAGAGCCGTGACGCCGCAACGGGTTGCTGCTTCCGAAATTGCGTAGCGCGTTCCGCGGTTGTTGATCCAGCTCAGGGCCCGGCACAGCGCTGGCTCGTTCAGAGATTCCTAACGCTGATCATGCCTCCGAAGGGATTGAACCCCGACCCTGGGCACCGATGGACTGACTCCCCTGGCGTGGGCCCAAACGCGGCGTTGCAGCAGTCTTGTCATTAGGCGTTTTGACGTGTATCATTTTAGCTATACGTGATCGCTACGAGGATCGTGATCGTATTGGCACGATGATCGTGATCCTCATGGTCTTATCAGGGCAGGGGGACGATCATGGACATGACCAGGCGCTTGGCTGCTGAGCTGTTCGGGACATTTTGGCTCGTCTTCGGCGGCTGTGGAGCCGCCGTGCTGGCGGCTGCATTTCCCTCACTCGGAATCGGCTTTCTTGGAGTCGCGCTGGCTTTCGGGTTAACTGTATTGACGATGGCCTATGCGGTCGGACACATTTCCGGCGGACATTTCAACCCCGCGGTTACCGTCGGACTGTGGGCCGGCGGCCGGTTCAAGAGCGCCGATGTGCTGCCTTACATTGTCGCGCAGGTGGTCGGCGCCATCATTGCAGCCGCGATACTTTATCTTATCGCGGAGGGAAAGCCGGGTTGGGTCCCAGGAGGGTTCGCATCCAATGGCTATGGCCCGCTGAGCCCAGGCAAGTACGGACTGGTTGCCTGCTTCGTTGGCGAGGCGGTTGCGACGTTCTTCTTTCTGTTCGTCATCATCGGTTCGACATCAAAAGGGGCGGCCGTGGGGTTCGCGGGCATTCCCATTGGCCTGTGCCTGACACTGATACACCTCATCATGATCCCGGTTACGAATACCTCGGTGAACCCGGCGCGCAGCACCGGCCCGGCACTCTTCGCCGGGGGGCCTTACATCGCCCAGGTCTGGCTGTTCTGGTTAGCGCCGATTATCGGCGCCGCCGTCGCTGGCTACTTTACCCGTTGGCTGTACCAGACAGAAATCGTCACTGTGGAGACCACCATTATCGAGGAGGAGCGGATCGCCTGAAGGCTTAGCCGGGCCAGGGCGACCAAAAGCAGGGCCGCCCGCGCGGAACAGGGCGGAAGGCCACGGGTCATTGCGCCCCGCTGCCCGCCGATGGAACGTCAGCGCATGGTCGAGGCGATGTGCGGCCACTGCGATTACCAGACCGCTCTTTGCTGCCGACGGCCATTGCTCGCCGGCCCCATCACGCCGCGCAGGTCCAACTGACCATCGGCAGCAGCGCGTCATGCAGTATAAAGTGCGCACAGGCTATGTGCGAATTGACGGCTTCCTGGCGCAGCTACGGAAGACTGCGGAGCAATTGAATCGCCTCACGCGCTGATACGTACCTTCAGCGAGGCCCGGCGATGGTTTCTGAAAGGTTGGGAGCCTCCGGTGCCATTCCCGTCGGCTTTCCTGGGCAGTTGCGAATATTGTTCTGACCCTACGGTAATTCCGGCCAATTGTGTTTTGGATAACGGCCGCGCATGTCGCGGCGCACGTCCGCCCAGGGGCCGTGCCAGAAGCCTGCGAGATCTGACGTGACGGCTACCGGGCGACCGGCGGGCGACAGCAGCGACAGACGCAGCAGGACGCGCCCACTGGCCAGCACTGGCGTTTCCTTCAGGCCGAAGAATGCCTGCGCCCTGGCGGCGGCGATCGGCGGAGATGCCGTGTAATCGATCGAGGCACGGCCGTTTGGCAGCGCCAGTTCGCGCGGCAGATCCCGGTCCAGACGCGCGGCCAGTGCCCAGGGCAGCAGACCGCGGAGGAGGCCAGCCAGGTCAAGCCGCGCCAGGTCTGCCAGCCTCGTCATCCCTATCAGATGCGATGCCAGCCAATCGGTGACGCCGGCGGCCAGCGCGGCATCGGACAAGTCCGGCCAGCCGGAGTCAGGTTCCAGAGCGCGCATCATGGCGACCCGGGCCTGGAACTGGCGGGCAGCATCGGTCCAGGGCAAGGCTGCCAGGCCATCGGCTGCTGCCGCGCGGGCGAGCGCCTCGGCCGTTGCACTGGAATCCGCGGGCACGGTGCGGTCGGTCAGGACAAGTGCGCCCAGGCGGCGCCTGCGCCGCGAGAGAACGGCCCCAGAGGCCGGATCGAAGCCCCTTTCCACCGTCTCGGTTACACGTTCGCCCAGGATGGGGGGCAGCGCGTCGGGGTGTAGTTCCGCGGCCAGGCGGATGCGTGAGGATCCTTTGAGTTCCAGCGCTGCCGCAACGAGCAAGCCGGCATTCGCCAGCTTGTCGTTGCGCGGCAGGCGAGCGCCACCACCACCGGACAGACGGAACGAGCCTGGCTCACCGCGGCGTTGGGCGATGCGGTCGGGGAAGCCGGCGGCCAGCAATTTCCCGGGGTCGCCGTCGGGGCGGACTTCGACGGCCAGACCCAGCCGCCTGGCGTACTGACGCGCGCCTTGGCGGATGCGGGCGAGAGCGCCTCGGTCGGCTCTGGAGTCGCCATCCGTGATCGCTGCCAGACGCAGGGCGATGTCGGCGGGGGCCTCGGGCGCGCGCAGCGGATCGCGTTCTTCGAGCAAGGCGGCGAGGTCGGCAGCCAGCGCCATCTCTGCCGGGGTTTCGGCGGCGAGCAAGATGGCCGCCAAGCGGGGATGCGCACCCAGGGCGGCCATGCGTCGGCCGGTCTCGGTGATGCGGCTGTCGGGATCCAGCGCACCGAGCTCCGCCAACAGTGCACGCGCCGCCGCCACAGCGCCGGCGGGCGGTGCATCCTGGAACGGCAGATCGGCGGGCGCGGCACCCCAGGCAGCGCAGTCCAGCACGAGGGAAGAAAGTTCGGCTTCCAGGACTTCCGGGCGGTCGTAGGCAGGTAGGCCGCGGTGTTGCGCCGTGGTCCACAGGCGGATCGCGACGCCCGGACCTTCGCGGCCGGCGCGGCCGGCACGTTGCTCTGCAGCGGCACGCGAGATGCGCAGCGTGGTGAGGCGGGACAGGCCAGTGCTTGGGTCCAGCCGGGGCGTGCGGCGGAAGCCGCCATCTACCACGATCCGTACGCCCGGCACGGTGAGCGAGGTTTCCGCGATCGAGGTGGCCAGCACCACCCGGCGCGTTTCCGCGGGGCGGAGCGCGCGGTCTTGCGCTTCGGGCGGAAGTTCGCCGTGTAGCGGCAGAATCAGGATGCCGCTTCCGGTCAGGGCGGCCCCGGCGCGGCGGATTTCCGCCATCCCGGGCAGGAAGGCCAGAACGTCGCCTTCATGCTCTGCCAGTGCCTTCCGCACCGCGCGGGCCAGCGCTTCCGGCAGGTCGCGCGGGTGTTGGATGTCGCGGGTGGCGTGGTGGACCGTGAGGGGGAACATCTTCCCCGCGCTTTCGACGATTTCGGCGCGCATCAGGCCGGCGAGGCGGGCGCCGTCGGCGGTAGCGGACATGGCCAAGAGGCGCAGTTCGGGCCGCAGCGCCGCTTGCAGGTCCAGACAGAAGGCGAGCGCCAGGTCGGATTCCAGCGAGCGTTCGTGCACCTCGTCCAGAATTACCGCGGCGATGCCATCCAGGCCGGGATCGGATTGCAGGCGGCGGACAAGCAAGCCTTCGGTGACGACCTCGACGCGGGTTTCAGAGGAGACCGCGGCGTCGAGACGGGTGCGGTAGCCGACGGTGCGGCCGACCGGCTCGCCCAGCAGGCTGGCCATGCGCGCGGCGGCGGCACGGGTGGCAAGCCGGCGGGGTTCGAGCACCAGAATTTTCCCCCCGGCGCGCCAGGGGGCGTGCAGCAGGTCGAGCGGGACGAGCGTGGTCTTGCCGGCGCCGGGAGGCGCAACCAGAACGGCGTTGCCGCCGCCAACGAGGTGGTCGCGGAGAGCGGGCAGGGCCTCGGTGACAGGGAGGTTCGGCAGTGGCGGCATGACGGGGATCTGGGGCAGGGAGGGGCTGGACAAAGGACGTGGGGCTAGCCTTGTGATGTTCAGGTTTTTGGCGGATGGACATGACACGGGAAACCAATTCCAGGTTGGTTTGCCAAATATGGCACCCCTGCTGCCGACGCTGACGTCGGTGGAGAGAACCTTCGGATGACAATCCACGCGGTGCTTTGGCCACGCGGTGCTTTGGCCACGCGATGCTTTGGCGTATCGGTTGCTCCGCCCCTGGCGAGCAAGAAGGGCATAACTTCCCCCGAAGTAGCAGATCGGGAGGAATCTTTCATCCAATTGCGGGTCGGCCGGTCCGGCCGGTGGTAACTCGCGATGACATAGGGGAGGAGCCACTGTCGTGCCTCTCTGAATATGCGTAGTAGGTGAAGGTCTACTCTGGAGACTCTGCCATGCCCGGGATCAAGCGCTTTCTGCTCAATGACCAACCAGCGCCTGTCAGCCATTACTGCCACGTCGTCCGCGCGGGCAACCTGATCTGGGTGTCCGGCACCGTCGGCGTGGACGCCGCCGGCAACATCCCGGGCAATGTTGTCGAACAATTCGACCTTGCCCTGCGGAATCTCGATCGCTGCCTGAAAGCCGCGGGCGCCGGTCCAGAGCATGTGGTGAAGGTCACGGTTTTCCTCACCGACATCGACGATCGCAGGCTGATCAACCCACTGCGCCAGCGCTATTTTGGTGAACATCGCCCGGCTTCCACGCTGGTGGAAGTCGCAAAACTGGTGCTTCCCGAACTGCAAGTGGAGATCGAGGCGCAGGCGGTGCTGCCTGACTGACAATGTGCGGCGAAGCCGCCGCGCCTCATGTGGGAAAGTTGGGTATGCGAATTGGAAAAGTGCGCGGCGCGGTGCAGTCGCTTTCGCTTTCATCACCCTGGCGCTCGTCTCCGCATGCGTTGCCAACGCCGCGACGGTTCAGCAAATTCCCAACGAACTTGAGGCCGCGCCGAAAACTGTCAAATTCATCGTCATGCCGATGAGGCTGGAACCTGGCTGTCGCATCGGAGCGCGGATGAGGTTTAAGAAACCTGCTTATGAACCAAGCATAGATGAATGTCTGTCCATACCGGGTGCCACGATCAAGCGGGGCGAGAAGGGACGCTGGGCCTGTCGCGAATAAGCGGCCTGTCAATCCCTTTTTCGTCGGCCTCGGCCGAGGTAATAACGGGCTATGGACTTGCTTCGCATTCTCGCCCTCTGGCGCAACCGGGCCGACTGGCTGGCTGCCGGCCTGTTGATCTCCCTCGCCGCCCTTGGCTGCGGCATCGCCCTGATGACGGTCTCTGGCGCGTTGATCGGCACCGCGGTTGCCTCGGCCGCCCTCGTCGCCCCGCTCGCATTGCGTTACCTGGGCATCGGCCGCGTCGTCGGCCGCTATGTGGAACGCCTCGTCACTCACGCCGCCACCTTCCGCGCCCTGGCCGACCTGCGCGTCTGGTTCTTTCGCCACCTGGCCCGTACCGCTGCCGGTGGCCTCGGCTTCCGCCATGCCGGGGACGTACTGGCCCGGCTGGTCGGCGACGTGGAGGCGCTCGACGGGCTCTATCTCCGCATCGTGATCCCGCTGGCCGGTGCGGTGGTGCTGCTGCCGGCGCTGCTGATCGTGATCGGCCGAGACGCGGCAGCCCTGGCAGCCGCAATCGGCATCCTGTTCGTGATCGCCGCCCTGTTACTGCCGTATCTCGCCGCCCGCGCCGCCACCGAGGCTGGCGGACGCCTCACCACCACCGCCAGTGCGCTTCGCATGGCTGCCCTCGATGCACTGACGGGCCTGCGCGAGGTCCGCGCGTTCGGTGCCGAGGGCCGCATGATCGCCAACGTCCAGGCGCGCGAATCCGCCCTGCTATCGGCGCAACACGCACTGGCACGCCGCACGGCGCTCGCTGGCGCCGGCAGTTTCCTTTGCGGCCAGGCGGCGATCTTCGCGGTCTTGCTCGCCGCCGGAACCAATCCGGTCGGCGCCGTCATCGCCGCCTTCCTTGTCACCGCCGCCTTCGAGGCGATCGGCGGCCTGCCCCGAGCCGGCGCATTGGCTGGCCACGCCACCGCCGCCGCCCGCCGTGTCCTGGAAGCCGCTGAGGCGCCGGTTCCCGTCCCCGATCCGCCCACCCCGGCACCGCTCCCCAACAGCTTCGCCCTGCGGTTCGAAAACGTGCATTTCCGCTGGACACCCGAGCGCGCGCCGGTCCTGGATGGCCTGACGCTGGAAATACCGGAAGGCTCGCGCGTGGCCGTGCTGGGTCCCTCCGGCGCCGGCAAATCCACCCTCGCGGCCCTGGCCTTAAAGGTGACGGCACCGCAACAAGGCCGCGTCCTGCTCGGCGGTACCGATCTCGCATTTCTCTCTGCCGCCGAGGTCCATGCCCGTTTCGCCTGGCTCAGCCAGGCCACCCACTTGTTCGATGACACGATCCGCGCCAACCTCTTGCTCGCGCATCCTGGCGCCGACGACGCGGCGTTGTGGGCCGCGCTGGACGCCGCGCGCATCGGCGATTTCGTGCGCGGCCTGCCGGACAAGCTGGACAGTTGGGTGGGTGAGGGCGGCACGCAGTTCTCCGGCGGCCAGGGCCGGAGGTTGGCGTTGGCCCGCACGCTGCTGTCCGAAGCGCCAATCCTGGTGCTGGACGAGCCCTGCGCCGGCCTTGATGCCGACACCGAGCGCGCCTTCCTCTCCACGTTGAATGAGGTAGCGCAAGGGCGCACCGTACTGCTGATCGCGCACCGGCTGACCGGGGTGGAGCGGCTGGACCGGATCTGGCGGCTGTCGGGCGGAAAAGCGGTGGCCGCCGCGGCGTAGCGTTTCCCGCTATTTGCGTACGACCGGCGCTGGCAACCTGCAGCCATAGGCGGTCAGCGATACTGTCAGGATGCCCCACGTGCAGGTCTTGCTCGGCTTGTCAGCATCCAGCCGCGCAATCGCGGGCCTCGGGCCGGCGCTATCTGTCTTCAGCTCCGTCTGCAGAAACGTGCTGTCGGCCATTGTCGCGCTCGCAGCGCTGTATTGCCTGCGTTCGTCTTATTCCGAAACTCGGCGGTGTCCGTCTTCGTCTCGCTCCGCAACTCGGCGAATTCCGCCTTTGTCTCGCGGCGCAGCTTCGCCACCGATTATGATTAAGAAACCGCGCACCACGCCATCGCGATTGACGCGGCGTTTACCTCTCGGCAGGAGAATGCCTCGTCCGGCTGGCGAGGGAATCGGCGATGCGCTGCATCATGATTTTGTTCCTGATCTGTTTCAGCGTATCGCAGGCTCATGCCGTCGAACCGACCGGGCCGAGATACGTGGTATTCTTTCAGGAATGGTCCGCGAACCTGGATGGCCCCGCGCAGGCGGTGATCAGTCACGCGGCAAGTTATGCGAAAGCGCACCCCAGCGCGCTCGTTCACGTCAACGCCTTTGCCGATCCGACCGGCAGTCGCAAGGCGAACATCCTGTTGACCGAACTGCGGGCACAGATGGTGATGGACCAGATGCATACCGACGGTATCCCGGAGCAACGGCTGATCGGCTACGGCCACGGCTCGGTGCATTTTGCGCTGTCATCGCAGGAGAGCCGCCGCGTCGAGATCAGCTTCGGCAGCCACTGACCGTGCTGCAATCCCTGCTCGACACCGCCCCACCGTTCACTAATCCCGATGCGGTGCTACGCCGCACCTTCGGATTCGCCGGCTTTCGCGGCACCCAGGAAGCGGTTATCAGCCACGTTCTGTCAGGTGGTGACGCGCTGGTGCTGATGCCAACCGGCGGCGGCAAGAGTCTATGCTACCAGGTGCCCGCTTTGTGCCGTCCCGGCACCGCCGTCGTCGTCTCGCCGCTGATCGCGCTGATGGACGACCAGGTCGCGGCGCTGCGCCAACTTGGCGTTGCCGCCGGCGCATTGCATTCGGAACTCGATCCCGCCGAAGCACGCAGTGTCGCCCGCGACCTGATCGAAGAGCAATTGGAATTGCTCTATGTCTCGCCCGAACGGCTGCTCTCGAACGGTACCCTGGACCGGCTATCGCGTTTGCAGATTGCCCTGATCGCGATCGACGAAGCGCATTGTGTCTCGCAATGGGGACATGAATTCCGTCCCGAGTATCGCGAACTCGCCTGCCTGCCGGAACGGTTCCCGGGCGTGCCGCGCATCGCTCTGACCGCCACAGCCGATCCGCGCACGCGGCGTGACATATTGAGCGCGCTGCGCATGGACGACGCCGCGGTGTTTCTGTCGAGTTTCCACCGCCCCAACCTGCATCTCGCCGCCGCCGCCAAGACCAGCGAGACAGCGCAACTACTGGACTTTCTCGCGCGCCATCCCGGCGAATGCGGCATCGTCTATTGCGGCTCGCGCGCCAAGACCGAGCGCGTGGCGACGCGTCTTTCCGACAAGGGCCTGCCCGCGGTCGCGTTCCATGCCGGTTTGGATCCAGAGCATAAGCGCGATGCCCTGGCGCGTTTTCGGTCCGGCGAGCCGCTGATCGTGGTCGCGACGATTGCCTTCGGCATGGGAGTCGATCGGCCGGATGTCCGTTTCGTCGTTCATCTGGACATGCCCGATAGCCCGGAAGCCTGGTACCAACAGATCGGCCGTGCCGGCCGCGATGGCGATCCCGCCGAAACTCTGTTGTTGTTCGGCGGCCAGGACGTGGCGCAGGCCCGGCATTGGCTGGCGCAATCCGCCGCGCCCGAAGCGCAAAAGCGGGTGATGCGCACGAAATTGGAAGAAATCGTCGCGCTGACAGAGGCGGTGACCTGCCGGACCCAAGCCTTGCTCGCCTGCTTCGGCGAAGATTTCTCCGGCGGCTGCGGCCACTGCGACAATTGCGATGCACCGCCGATCACCGTTGATGCGACGACCGAGGCGCAGAAGGCTCTCTCGGCCGTCTATCGCACCAATCAGATTTTCGGCGCTCTGCATATCGTTGCCGTGTTGCGCGGCGAGACGACGGAAGCCGTGTTGCGGCACCGCCACGATGCGCTGCCCACGTTTGGCATCGGCAAAGACCAGACACCGCCGTTCTGGCGCGGCCTGATCCGTCAGTTGATCGCGATGGGCGTGCTGGATGTGGATACCGCCGGCCACGGCGGATTGTTCCTGGTGCAAGACAAGGCACGCCCGATCCTGCGCGGAGAAACGCGTGTGATGCTGCGCCAGGACGCGCCGCGCCGCGCGCGGGACGTGCAACGGCCCGAGCGACGGCATGGTACCGAAATCGTTGCGCCAGCCGCAATCGAGCCAGCCGCCGAAAATCTGTTCGAATCGTTACGATCCTGGCGCGCGACAGAAGCCAGAACGCAGAAGATCCCGCCTTATGTCATCTTCCACGACACGGTGCTGCGCGAAATTGCCGCCGTCCGGCCGGAGAACCTCGACGAGTTGGGGCAGATCAAGGGCGTCGGCGCTTCGAAGTTGCAGCGCTATGGCGTGGCGGTGCTCGAGGTGGTTGGCAGCGGGGTGCGCCCCGTCACGGAGGGCCGGGCCGGCTTGCGGTAAGACTCACGCCATGACCCGAGAATCGGTGTCCGAGGGCGAGATGCGCCCTTCCACCGCACGGCAACCGCATTTGGGTTGGGTCGCAATGCGCCCCCCCTGCTCATCGGGCAATATCCGTACCGTATGCAGCAAAGTAAGTCAGATCACCACAGATTTCACAGACTAAGGCGCGGATCGCTCGAGGCGGCCCAAAGTAGGCCCACGCACGAACTCTGTTAGGATTAACGTTCAGCCATCCATATTCTGATTTCTAAGTAATCGGTAAAATCTGTGGTGACCTGACTTATTATACTTTGCTGCGTGTCGCACTGACGCAGCACTGTTTGCCTCTGATCGTGATGCGCAGCGGGATAGTCAACGGCAAGAGCGACCGCCCTGCTATCACCTAGCCCGCCCCAACACGTCGCGCAGCCGCCTGCGCCCCAGCGGTTTCACCGCCGCCCCCGGGGTCATTGCGCGGATCTCCGCCTGCATTGCTGCGCGTTTCTCGTGAATCGTCGCGATCACCGGCCCCATCGGCACGCCCAGATCCACCAGCACCGCCTCGGAAAGCTGAAGGCTCGCCTCGATCGTCTCCGGCACCGCATCGGTAACACCGATCCGGTACAGCTGCGCCGCATGCCGGGCATCGCGCGCCCGCGCCACGATCAAAAGATCGGGCCGCAGTGCCCGCGCGACAGCGACCAAACGGTCGCTTGCCGCGTGATCGCTCATCGTCACCACCAGAGCCTTCGCGGTATCGATATGCAGCCGGTGCAACAGGTCCTCGCGCGTCAGGTCGCCCCAGAACACGCTCGGGTGGACACGTCGCACCGCAGCGACCCGGTCCGGGTCCTTGTCCACCGCGACATAAGCCTGGCGGTGCACGTCCAGCATCTCCGCTACGGTCTCCCCCACCCGGCCGAAACCCGCCAGGATCACGCGCGGAGACGGATCCGCCGCGATGGGGTCCAACAGCGCCGGGTCCATCATCGGCGCCGGTGACGCGGGCACGCGCCGTGCCGCCGCCCGGCCGAGAGCCGACAGCAACGGGATGCTGGCCATCGACACGGCCGTCAGCAGCAGCGGAAAACGTACTGCGTCCGGTCCAATGACATGCTCTGCGCCGGCCAGCTCGAAGATGACGAAGCCGAATTCTCCCCCCGCGCCCAGCAGCAACCCCGCATGCCCGCCGGTGCTCCAGCGCAATCCAAAAGCGCGAGTCAGACACGCGATCAGCACCAGCTTCACCGCGACCAGCACAACGCCCGCCGCCAGTAATTTAGGGGCATCGGTCAGGATGTGGCCCGGGTCGAGGCTCATCCCAACCGAGATCAGAAACACGCCGACAAACAGGCCTTTGAACGGATCGATGGTAAGTTCGATCTGGCGGCGGAATTCGGTCTCGGCCAGCAGCAGCCCGGCGATCAGCGAGCCAAGTTCCATCGGCAGCCGCACAGCCATGGTCGCCAGGCCGGTGGCCAGCACCACCAGCAGGCAGGCCGCGACAAACAACTCCGGGCTGCCAGTGCGGGCGACGCTGCGGAACAACGGGCGCAGCACCAGGCGGCCGGCGACGATCAGCCCCAGGACGGTGGCGATGGCTTGCTCCACGGTCCAGGTGAAGCCGCTGGCGGCGGCGTTCTCGCCCAGCAAGCTGATGATGAACAAGACCGGCACGGCGGCGATGTCCTGGAACAACAGGATTGCCAGCGCCACACGGCCGAGCGGACCACCCAACCGCTTTTCCTGCGACAGCACTTGCAGCACGACGGCGGTGGACGACATCGCCAGTCCGGCGCCCACCACCGCGGCACCCTCGATGGAGGCACCGAGCGCATAGGCGATCCCGGCAATGGCCGCGCCGCACAACAGGAATTGCAGCAATCCCAGCCCAAACACCAGCCGGCGCATAACGCGCAGGCGTTCGAGCGACAGTTCCAGCCCGATCATGAACATCAGCAGGCTGACGCCGAGTTCGGCGGTGGGTGCAATGATGTGCGGGTCGGCGAGCGTCAGCACGCGGAGCAATGGCAAACGATCGGCGAAGCTGGCGATGCCGAACGGTCCGACGGCGACTCCCACCAGCATGAATCCCAGCACGGGGCTGAGCCTCAGGCGATGGAACAGCGGAATCACCACCGCGGCGGCAGTCAGGATGATGAGCGCCGGCCGGAACAGTCCTGGATCGAAATGGGAGTCCATGAGGCGAACCTAGCGGTTGCACGCAGCAGCGTCAGGCCGCGAAGTGGTCCCCGATATCCTCCGCCCACACCGCCGGATCGTCGCGCTGGACTTGCTCATCAGCACGCTGCAGCGTTGCCTGGACGGCGGCATATGCCCGCGCCGGCGCACCTTGGTGTGGGGGCATTTCCGACCCGCCGTACCGATCCGATATAGTGCACGCCGTGTATTCCTCCTCCCCGCCGCCGAGCCTGACGTGATCCTGGCAATCCTCGCTGCGATTCTAGCGGCCGCGGGCGTGGCACAAGCGGTGGCCGGTGCTGTGCTGGTGGGCCGCTTCGCCGATCCGATATCGCCGCTGGAGCCGCGGCGGCGCGAACAACCCCCGATCACGGTGCTGAAGCCTCTGCACGGTGCGGAGCCGCTGCTCGAGCAAGCGCTCGCCAGTTTTTGCGCCCAGGACTATCCCGCCTTCCAGATCGTGTTCGGCGCCCAGGATGCCGCCGATCCCGCGCTGGCAGTGGTGGCTCGCCTGCGAGCCAGGTTCCCACGCTGCGACATCGCGGTGGTGCTGGACCCCACCCGGCATGGCGCCAACGGCAAAGTGGGCAACCTGATCAACATGCTGCCCTCGGCCCGCTACCACATCCTTGTGATCGCCGATTCGGACCTGCACGTGCAGCCGGACTATCTCACGCGGATCGCCGACACCCTCGCCATACGCGGCACCGGGCTCGCGACCACGCTCTATGCCGGCCTGCCGGATTCGAACAGGCTGATGCAGCAGCTCGGCGCAACGCAAATCACCCACAGTTTCCTGCCCGGCGCCATGCTCGCCCGCGCCATGGGGCGGCAAGACTGCCTGGGCGCGACCATGGCGCTGTCCCGCGACACGCTGGCGGAAATCGGTGGCTTCCAGACTCTGCTGCCGCATCTGGCCGACGACCAGGTACTGGGTCGACAGGTCGCCGCGTTGGGACTGGCGGTGCGCCTGGCGCCAACCGTGCCCGCGACCACCGTTCCGGAGACACGCTTCGGCGACCTCTGGCGGCACGAGCTGCGCTGGGCGCGGACCATCCGAGCGCTTGAACCCGGACCGTTTGCCGTCTCGATTCTGCAATACCCGATGTTCTGGGGCTTGCTCGCGATCCTGCTGTCGCGTGGAGAAGTCTGGTCCTTTGCCGTGTTCTTGCTCGCCTGGGTCGGGCGGGCGCTGGCGGCCACATGGGTGGACCGCGCATTGGAGCCGCTGCTGGTCGCCAAGCCGAAACCGGGCGAGCGGCTGGACACCGGCCCGCGGCCGCAGACCGTCACCCGGCGGGAAACGCGTCCGGACGATCTGCGGCTGGAAGATGGCTGGAAACTCTCCGATGCGGCGACGCAAGGGCTTGCATTCCCGTGCCCGGTCTGGCTTTTGCCTCTGCGCGACCTCATGTCGGTAGGCGTGATGGTGGCGAGCTTCGCCGGCCGCCGCGTGGAGTGGCGAGGCGAGCAACTTGTCGCCGATACCCCTGAGCGGCCGCAGCCCAGTCGCATAACCTCGAAGGACCAGCGCCCGAGATGATGAAGACCCTGTTCCTGCAGCCGCCCTCCTTCGACGGCTTCGACGGTGGCGCCGGCTCCCGCTACCAGGCGCGGCGTGAGATTCGCAGCTTCTGGTATCCCACCTGGCTGGCGCAGCCTGCCGCTTTGGTGCCCGGCAGCAAGCTGATCGACGCGCCCCCCGCCGGCATCGGCCTGGACGCCGTCACCCGTGCCGCGCGGGAGCATGAACTGTGCGTCATCCACACTTCCACGCCATCCTTCGGCGCGGACGTGAAGGTAGCAGCGGCGCTGAAGGCCGCGAATCCTTCGCTGAAAATCGGCTTTGTCGGCGCCAAGGTTGCGGTGCAGCCAGCCGAGAGCCTGGCCCGAGGCGGCCCGATCGATTTCGTTGCCCGCAACGAGTTTGATTTCACCATCAAGGAGATCGCCGAGGGCCGCGACTGGGCCTCGGTTGACGGCATTTCCTATCGCAACGCCGCAGGAGCGATCATCCACAACAAGGACCGCGCAATCCTGGAGGACATGGACCAACTTCCATTCGTCACGGAAGTCTATAAGCGCGACCTGCGCATCGAGGACTATTTCATCGGCTACCTGCTGCATCCCTACGTGTCACTGTACACTGGGCGCGGCTGCAAATCTCGCTGCACCTTCTGTCTGTGGCCGCAGACGGTGGGCGGGCATCGGTATCGCGTGCGCTCGCCAGGGCACGTTGCGGAGGAGATCGCGCTGGCGAAATCCTGCTTCCCGCAGGTCCGGGAAATCTTCTTCGACGACGATACGTTCACCGACAATCTCCCTCGTGCCGAGGCGATCGCGCGCGAGCTTGGCAAGATGGGCGTGACGTGGTCGTGCAACGCCAAGGCCAATGTGCCGCGTGAGACGCTGAAGGTGTTGAAGGACAACGGTCTGCGCCTGCTGCTGGTGGGGTACGAGAGCGGCAACCAGCAGATCCTGCACAACATCAAGAAGGGCATGCGCCTCGAGGTCGCAAAGCGTTTTACCCGCGACTGCCACGACCTGGGCATCAAGATCCACGGCACGTTCATCCTGGGCCTGCCCGGCGAGACCAAGGAGACGATCGAGGAGACCATCCGCTTCGCCACCGAGATCAACCCGCACACCATTCAGGTGTCGCTCGCGGCGCCCTATCCCGGCACGTTCCTGCACAAGCAGGCGGTGGAGAACGGCTGGCTCGACGCAGCGCATGCCGAGTTGGTGGACGACCACGGCATCCAAATCGCGCCGCTGCACTATCCGCATTTGTCTCACACGGAAATCTTCGACAACGTGGAGACGTTCTACAAGCGGTTCTACTTCCGTGCGCCGAAGATAGCGGCAATCGTGGGGGAGATGGTGCGCAGTCCGCAGATGATGAGGCGCCGGCTGCGCGAGGGAGTGGAGTTCTTCCAGTTCCTGCGCGAGCGGCACAACGCGGCGTAACCATCGTTGGCGCGCGCGGGACGAGCAAGACACTCGGTCCCGATTCCATTGATCGACAATTCTCTGGCATGCAGTCGAGTTAAACGCTCGTCAGATAACGCTCGAACAGACCAATAGGTACTTCCAGGCTTCGTAGGGGCAAGCTCACGAAATCAGATCCGCCGATCGCCGTGGCAGCCGCGGGGTTCGGGCGTAAAACGGAGAGCACCTTTGGTGGCGCCTTCCACCTCGGCATCCGCTGGGCTGGCTTGATTATGTGTTCGATTTGTAGGGGAAAAAGCGGCGGCACAGGCGCGAACCAGCCAGCTCCACTGATCTGCACGACCTTACCGACGCGTTGCCGTGCTTTCGCCCATCAGAAGGTGTCTGCTGATCTAGTAAGGCACCGGCTTAGTTCCTCGGGCAAAGCACGGACCACATTGCCACCGCCGCGCCAGATCGCGCCAACCATTGCGAGCCAACAAGAGGGCTGACGGCCGAGACAAGCCCGGCCATCCCGCAACCCATCTGATTACGCCGGAGCAAAGAACGGCAGCGGCGGGCCTCCCTCACTGGGGATGAACTTCAACTTCACCGCCTGCCCCACCTTCAGCGCGGCAAAGTCGCAGTCCACGACGTTGGTCATCATCCGCGGACCCTCCGCCAGCTCCACATACGCGATGCAATACGGCGGATCGGCACGCTGCATCACGCTGAACGTGTAGATCGTGCCCTTTCCCGACACTTCCACCCACTCCACCGGACCCAGCGTCCAGGGCGAGATCGCCCGCGGATACCAAATGAGCTTCCCGGTGTCCTTGCAGCGCGGCAGCACCAGCTTGCCGGCAGCGCAGCCGTCCCAGAACGGCTTGGTCTCCGGATTGGTCTCGGGCGTCCCGACGAACGGGATTTTGCGTTGCACGAAGGCCATGTCAGATCACTCCCGCTCCAGAATTACCGTGCTGCCGCAATGCCGAGTCCCCAGCGACCCGCCGGTACCATGCGCGATCGCCAGGTCGCAGTTCTTCACCTGCACTGCCGGATGCGCCTCGCCGCGCAACTGGCGCACCGCCTCAATAATCTTGGTGATACCGCCGCGGTTTGCCGGATGGTTCGAACACAGTCCACCGCCATCGGTATTGAACGGCAACTTGCCCGTCCCCGAGATCAGGTTGCCATCGGCCACAAACTTTCCCCCCTGCCCTTTCTCGCAGAACCCCAGGTCCTCCAACTGCATCAGCACGGTGATGGTGAAGCTGTCGTAGATCGAGGCGTATTTGATGTCCGACGGCTTGATCCCAGCCATCTCCCATGCCGGAGGCCCCGACCAGCGGGCCGCCGAGTAAACCAGGTCCACCTCGCCGGCCATCTGCCCCTTCGGTGCCTCACCCACGCCGATCACCTTCACCAGCGGCCGCTTCAGCGATTTCGCAATCTCCGGCTTCGTTACGACAAGCGCGCCGCCGCCATCGCTGATGACGCAGCAATCCAGCCGGTGCAGCGGGCTCGCCACCATCGGCGAGTTCACCACGTCCTGCACCGTGACCACATCCCGCAGCATGGCATGCGGATTGTGCTGGGCATGATGTGACGCAGCCACCTTGATCCACGCCAATTGCTCGGACGTGGTACCGTATTCGTACATATGCCGCGTCGCGCACATCGCATACATGTTCGCGGTCGCCGGCCCGTACGGAAATTCGAACTGCACGTCCGGCTGCGCCGGACTACCGGCGCGCGGCGCGGTGCCGGTCGCCATGCCCTCGCTACGCGGCCGTCCCGCCAGTGTGATCAGCGCGATATTGCAACGGCCATGCGCGATCGATTCCAGCGCATGTCCCACCGCCACCTGGTAGGACGACCCACCGACATCGGTGGAATCCACATGCCGCACCTTCAGGTTCATGTAGTCGACCATCGACAGCGGCCCGAGCCCCGGGGCGTCGCCGGCGCAGAAATACCCGTCCACGTCGTCCTTCGTCAGGCCGGCGTCCTCCAGCGCGCCTTTGGCACACTCGGCGTGCAGCAACGCGACCGACTTGTCGGATGCCTTGCGGGTGGGATGCTCCCAGGCCCCCACGATATAGGCCTTGCCCTTCAAACTCATGCCCTCACTCCCCTTGCCACCGGCAGGAACCACGCCAGTTGCAGCGATTATACTGATCGGTAGCGTGGCCGCCAGACCAGGCGCCGGACCAGCACGTGCCACCCGATGTCAGCCCGACGGCGTCGCGTGCGACCGGCAATCCAGCTGATCTCTTTGCGTTTTGATAATCCGCATCGCGAATGTTTGAGGTTGCCGCGGCACGCATGGCTCCGTATGAAACCGGCAATCAGGCCGCCGATGGTCGTCGCTCTTCCTACGGTGCCGCGTGAACGAAGACGAGGTGCTAGATTTCGCGCGCACAGCGCTTGCTTCCATTTGGGCGCTCGAGTTGCTGCTTCTGTTGCACCGCGCGCCCGACGAAGCATGGCAGGACGCCGACCTGATCGTCCCGCTGCGTGCCAACGCGCGCGTGGTCGCCGAGAGCCTCGCCGCGCTGTGCGGCAAGGGGTTGGTCACGACGGATGAAGACGGGCGGTATCGCTATCGTCCAGCCTCCGCTACGTTGGGTCAGGCGGTGGATGCGCTCGCCGAACTCTATGCTCGCAAGCCCATGACCGTGACTAACGCCATCCTCTCCGGCCGCAACGACAAGATACGCACCTTCGCGGATGCATTCCGCTTCCGGACACGGTAACGGGGATTCATGTTCGAGCTCCTGGTCTACCTCCTGTGCTTCCTCACCAGTGCTACCTGCGCCTGGCTGCTGCTGACCAGTTACCGCCGCCAGCGCCAGCCGCTGTTGCTATGGAGTGCGGCCTGCTTCTGCCTGCTGGCATTGAACAGTGCGCTGGTATTCGTGGACATTATTCTGCTACCCAGTATTTCGCTGCTGTCGCTGCGGCTGGCCACCAATCTGGTTGCGGTCAGTGTCTTGCTCTACGGGTTCGTATGGGAAAGTGAATAACGGTGCGCAAATGGCGGCGTTCTTCTCCGGGGTGATAACCGCCGGCTTCCTACTTGGCTCCCTGTTTTTTTTCCGCTTCTGGACTCGCAGCCGCGACCCATTATTCGCCGCCTTCGCCGCCGCGTTCCTGCTGCTGGCGCTGAACCAGGCATTGCTCGTGCTCGCCGGCATCCCGCGCGAGGAGCAAAGCTGGACTTACCTTCTGCGTCTGGCCGCTTTTACGCTGATCGCCGCGGCGATCATTCATAAGAATACCCGTCCGCGTTCCGGTCGCGACTGAACCGCCGGGCCATGAACGACATGGCTGTGCCGCCGCCCCTTGTCCCGCCGGTTCCCCCCGTGCCGCAGCAGCCCCTGTCGCTGCGGGCCTTCCTACGTGCGATCCGCATCAACGCTCTGACCATCTGGCCGGAAAGCGCGTACTCGCAGGACTTCTCCATCCGCCGCTTTCTGGGACGGATGAATGTGCTGGTGAACGCACCCGACGCGATCCATCGCGTCCTGGTGGACAATACCGAGAACTATCGCCGCTCACCGGCCTCGATCCGCATTCTGCGGCCGATCACCGGCAACGGATTGCTGCTGAGCGAGGGTGAGGACTGGCGCCTGCAACGCCGCACCATCGCCCCGGCGTTGGCACCACGCGTGATGCCGATGCTGGCGCGGCACATTGTTGCAGTAACGACCAAACGGCTGGACGTGCTGGCACAGCAAACGACCGCGGCGCCGTTGGATTTGCTGGCAACAATGCAGTCGCTGACTTTGGAGATTGCCGGCCGCAGCCTGTTCTCGCTGGAGATGACTGCATTCGGCGCGCCGCTGCGCCGTATGCTGGGCGAATTCGAAAGCCTGTCGCGTCCGTTCCTACTGGACATGCTGCTGCCGCCATCGGTGCCAACGCTGCGCGACCTGCGCCGCCGGTGGTTCCAGGCGCGCTGGATGGGCTTGATAGAGCAAATCATGCGCGACCGCCTGAACGCCCCGGAGCCAGCCTCGCCGCGCGACCTGTTCGATCTGCTGCGCGCCGCGCGCGATCCGGAAACCGGCGCGGGTTTTTCCCCCACGCAGTTACGCGACCAGCTCGCGACGCTGCTGCTGGCAGGCCACGAGACCACTGCATTAGTACTGTTTTGGACGCTGACGCTTCTGGCGCAGGATGCTACAGAGCAAACGCGCGTGGCAGCAGAAGCAACGGGTGTTGCGATTGCGCCAGACAGCGCCGTTGACGCACTGGCGGATCTGGTGCGAACCCGCGCTGTGGTGAGTGAGGCGCTGCGCCTGTATCCACCGGCCTTCACCATCGTGCGTGAGGCAATCGGGCCGGACCGGCTAGGCGGTTTCGATTTGCCAAAACGCGCGGTTGTGATGATCGCGCCCTGGGTGCTGCATCGGCATCGGTCGCTATGGCGAGAGCCAGAGGCATTCGATCCGGACCGGTTCATGCCGGAGGCACCGCCGGTGCCCCGATTTGCCTATCTGCCGTTCGGGACAGGGCCGCGGGTCTGCGTGGGCGCGCAGTTCGCGCTGACTGAGGCGGTGCTGGTACTGGCGATGCTGATGCAACGATTCGAAGTGGGGATCGCGGAGGCTCGGCCGGTGCTGCCGGTGGGGATGGTCACGACACAGCCGGATCGGCCTGTGGGGTTTTGGGTACGGGAAAGATGAGAATCGCGCCGCATTATTCGGCCAATCTGCGCATACCCATAATTGCGCACCAGCGCGGGCGAACGTCCACCGCTGCGCCGCCGCTGGCTGACGCGATTGCTCCAGTGTTTCCCGCCGTCTAGTCTCTCTCTTTCTCTCCCTCGATGTGCCAAATGAAATCCAGCCAATGAATCGCGAGCAACGCAGAGCACAGGCGAAAACGGCACCGACGCCATCAGCCTCTTCCCCGATCAATACAAACCCGATCCAACAACTCTTCGACCGGGCCCTTCAATATCACACAAATGGTCGGCTGGCCGAAGCCGAAGCCCTCTACCGCCGCATCCTGGCGACAGACTCCTGCCATGCCGACGCTCTACATTTGCTCGGGGTGATCGGCCACCAGGTGGGACGGAACGATGCCGCGGTCGCTCTGATCGGAAAAGCGATCGACATCGACGGAAGTGTCGCCGCCTACCATTCCAACCGTGGTAACGCTTTGAAGGACCTCGGCCGCCTCCAGGAAGCCGTCGCCTCCTACGACGCCGCGCTCCGCATCAGGCCGGACTTCGCCGACGCGCTCTACAACCGCGGCAACGTCCTGAAGGATCTTGGCCATCTCGACGATGCCCTGACATCCTACGATGCTGCTCTCCGCATCAGGCCTCACTTTGCCGAGGCGCTCGCCAACCGCAGCATTGCCCTGCACGGCCTCGGCCGTCTCCCCGACGCCCTCGCGTCATGTAACGCCGCGCTCCGCATCAGGCCGAACTTCGTCGAGGCCCTCTCCAACCGCGGCAGTATCCTGAAAGACCTTGGCCGCCTCGATGACGCCCTGGTGTCCTACGATGCTGCGCTCCGCATCAAGCCGGATTACATCGAGGCGCTCTCCAACCGCGGCCTCACCCTGCACGGCCTTGGCCGTCTCGACGACGCCGTCGCGTCCTACGACGCGGCGCTCCGCATCAAGCCGACCTTCGCAGAGGCTCTCTCCAATCGCGCCAACGCCCTCAATGGCCTGGACCGCCTCGACGATGCTATCGCCTCCTACGACGCGGCGCTCCGCATCCGGCCGGACTACGCCGAGGCACTCTACAACCGCGCCAACACGTTCAACGACCTCGGCCGCCTCGACGAAGCCATCGCCTCTTATGACGCCGCACTCTGCATCAGGCCGGGCTATGTCGAGGTGCTCTCCAATCGCGGCAACGTCCTGAACAGCCTCGGCCGCCTCGACGAGGCTATCGCCTCTTACGACTCCGCGCTCCGCATCAAGCCGCACTTCGCCGAGGCCCACCGCAATCTCTCGCTGGCCAAGACGTATGTCGCTGGCGATCCGCATCTGATGGCGATGGAAACCATCTACCGGAACCCAGCGATCTCGGACGGAGAACGGAGCAATATCTGTTTTGCCCTGGGCAAGGCCTATGAGGACCTGGGGTGTTACAGCGACTCGTTTCATCGCTATGCGGAAGGCAACGCCCTGCGCAAGCGCATGTTGGCCTATTCGATTGACCAGGATCGGGTACTATTCAGTGCACTATGCGATCTCTTCGCGCAGGCCCGACCGCGCCAACCCACACCCTCGGCACCGCCTTACATGAAGCGGCCGATCTTTATCGTTGGCATGCCACGGTCCGGTACGACATTGGCCGAGCAAATCCTGGCGAGTCATTCGCAGGTGTACGGTGCCGGTGAGATGCAGGCCATGAACAACGCGATCCGAGCCGAGGCCAATCCCGACGGCCAGGAATACCGCTTTTCGCTGGCCGACGACGCGCTCGCCGGGATCCGACACCGTTACCTGGCAGCATTAGACGGCTTGAGGACAGCCAAACCGGTCGTCACCGACAAGATGCCGCTCAACTTCCGCTGGCTCGGGTTCGTCCTCGAAACCATCCCCGAGGCTCGCGTGGTCAATCTGGTGCGCGATCCGGTCGCCGTATGCTGGTCGATCTTCAAGCACTACTTCCCGGCCACGGGTCTGGGATTCGCTTACGACCTAGTCGACTTGGCCGATTATTACCGAATTTACCAGAACCTGATGGCGTTCTGGCACGAACGCTACCCGGGCCGGATCTTTGACCTCGACTACCAGCGCCTGACCGAAGACCAGGAGGGGCAGACGCGCGCGCTGCTCGATTATTGCGGTCTCGCCTGGGAGAGTAACTGCCTTGACTTTCATCGGACCGAACGGGCGGTGCGCACCGCCAGCGCGACCCAGGTGCGCCGCCAAATGTACAGGGGCAGTTCGGACGCATGGAAGAAATTTGAAAATCATCTACAGCCGCTGATTGAGGCGCTTTCTGCCTGTGGCTGCACGTTCTCATCATCGCCGGGCTTGACCCGGCCATGACGAAACACGTGCGATCCCGCTGAGTTAGCGCGCATGGACTCTGGAGGAACATGCCCATCGTCCTGGGACCGGCGGAGCCCCAAAACTTGCAACAGCCTGGTTTTCTCGCTTACCCTTGCCTAAACCCCTCCAAGCAGGAGCGTCCACCATGCCACAGTCACAAGGCACCCGCTTCACCGCCGAGCCTCTCGCCTTTGTCGTCCGGCACCAACTGTGGGATGCCAACGTCGAGGACCATACCGATCAAGGCGTTTCCATCGACGTGGTCGCCGATGTCGCCGGCAAGGAAATCTCGCTGCTGCGCTTCAACTGCTTCGACCTCGAGCCCAGCTACGTCTACGGCCCGGAAAATCCCGAGCTCACAACGCCGCTGCGCGTCGGCGGTGGTATGGGTGTGCATTGCCGCATGGACCCGATCGTCGATGGCAACCCGGTTGGCTGGACCATCCGCATGCTGGGCCAAAAGCTCCCCTCCATGCTGGAGCGCGCCGGCTACAAGGACGTCGCTCAGGCGACCAACATGGCATGGGTGCGCCGCGCCCTGCCAGACATCGAGGCTAGTGCGCGCGAAACCTTCGCTACCAAGCGCAACACGGTGAAGCACAACCGCGGCACCGAAATCTTCGAGGCCGGCAACATCCGGTTCGGCCTGGAGATGCGCCGGCTGAAGAACGGCGATGGTGGCCTGGCGGTGCACGTGCTGACCGATATCGGCGGCTCAAAGGGCAAGGCCTATGTCGAGGAAACCGAACTTCTCGCGTTCGACTGTTTCTGGGATAACGCGCACTACCATTACGGACCGCGCAACAAGAACCACCGGATCAACTGGGACCTGACGATCATCGACGATCCGCTGACCTGGACCTTCGAGCAATTGGAAAACCGTAAGCTCCCCGCTATGATCGAGCGCGCTGGCTACCCCGGCGTCGCCGCCGATCTGGACGTGGACCTGATCGCTTCGGTGCTGCCGGCGGTGAAGAAGCGCGCCTTCGAAATGTACGAAGAAGGCGAACGGCTTACCGGCCACAAGGGATTACCGCTGGAGTTCACCCCGAACCTCGCGGCCGAATAGACGCGGACGCAGCGCGGAGCCGACGCCCTCCGCGCCGCTCTTTTGAGAATGGCCGCCCCTCCCGGACGATCTGGCGTCCGCGCACAGCGTTCAGCGGAGGGATGGCCAGCGACGGAAAGTCTGTGGCATGCCGTGGACTCCGGACGACGCCGAAAGGCATACGCACAAGGCAAATACCCCGGAGCTGCAGGAGCTTTGGGCGAAGGTCGCAAATGAGGCCCTGGAACGGACAGGGAATGAAGGCCGCGCAATAAGGGAAGCCAATGCCGTCATCGCGCGCCAGGCGGAACGCGGCTATTGATTTTATGTCATTGCCAGCAGCGTAGCGACGAAGCAGCCCCTGATCGGGAAAACACCCGGGTCGGGCGGCTGTTAGTACGGCCGGCCCGTGACTGGGCGTGTATCACTCCCCCACCAACGGCATCACATCCGCGGCGAATCGCTGCAGCCGTTCAACACTTTCCGCAATCGACGTCCCGCGAAAATCGAGAATAAGCTCATGCACGCCAATACCCCCGAACGCACGAATATCGGCCGCGATCTCCTCCGCACTTCCGGAGAAACTTCTGCGGCTGCCATCGCGATCCGGAATGGCGCGGTCGTATAGCGGCGCCTTATACGAGATTGTCAGCGCAGAAAAGTCCCGCCCTTCAACCTCAGTCAACCGCTTCAGCGTCTCCAGGTGCTGCCGCATCTCCTGCGGCGGCAATGGCGATGCAGCGATAGCGCCGACCGGATGCCACCCGTCGCCATGGCGCGCGGTGCGCCGCAGCGCCGCGCGCGAATGGCCGCCGACCCAGATCGGCGGATGCGGCTTCTGCAACGGCAACGGTTCCGCACAAATATTGGAGAAACTGTAGAATGCGCCATCGAAGCTGGCAGGCGACTGCGTCCAGAGCCGCTTGAAAATCGCTATCCACTCATCCGTCACAGCGCCGCGCTTGTTGAAATCCGGACTGCGCAGCGCCTCGAATTCCTCTTTCAACCACCCGACGCCCACGCCCAGCGTGATGCGCCCGCCGGACAATACATCGAGCGAGGCGACCATTTTCGCAGTCAACACCGGGTTGCGGTAGGGCAGCACCAGCACGGACGTAACCAGGCGCAACCGTTCCGTGGCACCTGCCACCACGCCGAGAATGGAAAACGTCTCCAGCGCATCACCACCGCCGGGATGCCGACGGTCCAACGTATAGGGATAGGGCGATTCGCTTTCGACCGGAAAGACGATGTGATCGGCCACCATGGCTGAAGACAGGCCCATACGCTCGCCTTCGCGTGCCAGGGCCAGGATCCCGTCTCGCGTGGCGGTGGGACCGCGGGTCGGAAGATAGAAGCCGAAGCGCACTGCCGTAATCTCCGTTGGGTCCCGCACATAATATGCCATTGCGAGGACTGCGAGAGAAGCGTGGCGGGACGAAGCAACCCGGGTCACGAGTGACCTGGACGCTTCACGCGCCTCTCCGTCTACACCGATAAAATCCGACGCCCTCCTTCAAGCAGCATATCGCTGATCCACGCACTGTGCATCACGTCGCCTTGCATCACCCGACCCGCTTGTCGGATGCGGCGCGTAATCTCTTGCATGGCCTTGACGACTTCAGGATGGTCCGGCTGGCCTGGATAACCAAGGCTTTGCGAGAAATCATTCGGACCGATGCTGTACAGATCGATCCCCGGCACAGACAGAATACCATCCAGATTGTCCAGCACCGCGACATCCTCTAGCAGAGCGCACACCAGCATCTGCTCATTAGCCTCGCGATAGTATGCCGCCTTGTCGGCGATTCCGGCATTGTAGTCGGTGCCCCGGTTTGCCCCGAACGACCGCTCGCCGAGCGGACCGAAATAGCAAGCGCGCACCAACTGCCGGGCATCGGCTTCCGTCGCGATATGCGGGCCCAATATGCCCATGATCCCACGATCGAGATAACGCAGGATGGTCGATGAACCGATATCCGGAACCCTGGCCATCGTCGTGGCATGATAACGCTCGGCGGTCCGGCACAGATCCTCGAGCTGATCCAAACCAAACGGCCCATGCTCGCCATCGATGAAGACGAAATCGAAATCGAGCTTGCCAAGAATATCGATCACCCATGGCGACGGAAACGAAAGATTATAGCCATACGCATTGCGGCCGTCGCGCATTGCAGCTTTGATCCGGTTGAGTTGTTTCATCGTTTTCCCCCCGCAACACCGAAGTTGGTCGTTTGTCCGGTCGACTGGACGCTGACCACCCGTTCGACAGCCTTGTGTCAGCTCACAGTCGCCAGCAGGCCGGACGACGCCACGCCACTCCAGTCCCGATCGGCAAGCCAGGCCCGCAGCCAGCGTGCCGCACGCTCCGTCGCCGGCGGCAACAGCGCGGCCAGCTCCCGGCAAGCATTTTCGTCGCCGGCCTTGGCGGCAGCGGAAAGCGCCTGGGCCAGGCGGCAGGTTTCCAGCGCGCCGGCGTTGCCGGCAGCCCCGATAAGCTGATGTGAACCCGCACCGATTGCCCGGAAATCGCCAGTGGTGGCGAGCGCAGCGATGCGCATGGCGCAAGCGGCAGAATGCTCGAGATAGAGCATGCCAAAATCATGCAGTTGTTTCGGCGGCAGAAGCCCAGCCAACATCTCCAGCCGCACGCGATCGAACACCGAATCGTCTTGTCTGCCCTTCGCGATGGCGCCGGCAGGCTGGATACGCGCGATCGCCTGGGACTCCGCGGGCTTCGACAACCTTTCAAGCTTCTCCAGCAGCAAAGCCGAATCGACCGGTTTCGGAATGAAATCGTCCATGCCGGAGGCAAGGTACTCATCTTTGGCACCAGCCATGGCATGCGCTGTCAGCGCAATGATCGGAACGAGGCGTTTCGGTGGCGGCATGGCGCGGATACGCCGGGTGGCCTCGACGCCGCCCAGGTCCGGCATTTGCACGTCCATCAGCACAACGTCGCAATCGCCGTCGCGAACCGCGGCGACAGCCTGGTGGCCGTTCTCCGCCACGATGACGTCATGGCCGGCCCTGCGCAACAGAGCCTCCATGAACCGCTGATTGATCGCATTATCCTCGGCGACCAGAACTCGTAATTTCCGTGGCGCGGCGTCCGGCACAAGCTGGGACGGTTTCGCGCCTTGTACCAGTCTGAACGCGGCGCGTGGCAGCGGCAGCTCGAACCAGAAGGTCGAACCGATCCCCCGCCGGCTCGAAACCCCGATTTCTCCGCCCATCAGTGCGACAAGCTCCCGGCAGATCGCAAGCCCCAGCCCGGTTCCACCATAACGGCGGGTGACCGAATTGTCCGCCTGGCTGAACCGCTTGAACAATCGGGCTTGCTCCGCTTCATCGATGCCGATCCCGGTATCGCTTACTTCGAACCGCAAGAACTCGCCGCGATTGCCCCCGGCATTCCCGATCGCGGTGCCGGCGGCGCCCACGGGCGCGACCCGCACCGACACACACCCAGCCTCGGTGAACTTGATCGCGTTGCCGACAAGGTTCAGCAGGATCTGGCGCAGGCGCGTCGGATCCCCGCTCCGATAGTATTCCATCGCCGGGTCAGCGCGGACATCGAGCGCTATGCCTTTCGCGCGGGCCTGCGGCTCCAATAGTCGGGCCGCGGTTTCGACGGCATCGGCAAGGTCGAAATCGACGCTTTCCAGCTCGAGCTTCCCGGCGTCGAGCTTCGAAACATCGAGAATATCGTCAACGATCCGCAACAGTGCCTGTGCGGACCGCTGCACCATCACGGCATAATCCCGCTGCTCCTGGTCAAGCGCGGTATCCAGCAGAAGCCCGTTCAACCCCAGCACGCCGTTGATCGGCGTACGGATCTCGTGGCTCATATTGGCAACAAACTGGCTCTTGGCCAGATTCGCCTCCTCCGCCACCGCCCGCGCCTTCTCCGCATGCTCTGTCGCCTCCGCCAATTGCGCCGTGCGCTCGGCGACCTTCTGCTCCAGGCCGGCGTTGAGCGCCGCGAGTTGCCCCCGGTCGCGTTCGATCCGCGCCACGAGCCCGTTGAACGAGTCGCGGATAACGTTCAGTTCGGTACCTGCGATCGCGTGCTCATCCGGCCGATCCAGAGCAATCGTCGCCGGGTTCTCCGGCGTGGTCGCGTCGATCGCGCGGAACAATGCCGTTAGCGGACGGCTCAGGATGCGGCGGCCGACATACAGGAAACCGATCCACAGCGCTGCTCCCTCCAGCACCGCAACGCCAAAGAGCAAGATCGCCCGCCCTTTGATCTGGTCCAACAGGTAGCGCTGCCCCGAAATGAATTCGGCATGTCCAACAACGGTATTGCCGGCCTCGTGGTGCGCAACGATGTCGAAGCCGTAGCGGCTCGATCCCGAAGCGTCCGCAACCTGGCGCCAATCGTCCGCTGCATTATCATTGAGAACAATGGTGCCGTCGCGGTTGAACGCACTGACAAACGCGTGGCCGGTGACCGGATCGGTGACCCGCAGCGCAGCGATCTCCGGGATCGATACGATGCCATGAGCGATTGCATCGAGCTTGCCGATCTCCATATTCCACAAAGCGTCGGCAAGCGGCGCGGCAAAGGCCCCCCGATACATCTCCAGCTCGCGTTGTATCGTCGCCTTGGTATCGACGTACTCCTGCCCAACAAGCAGGACATTCAGGATGAGCGCGACGATCACGTAGCAGCCGAAAGCAACCCGAAACAATCGACTGACAATTGATCCGGTCACGGCTTAGCATCCCGCAGCTTTGCTATGCACCAGGTCCTGGTACCCGGATGACGCGCGAGCAATACCGATTGCATCCCACAACCGTTCCGCGACCTGTGGCGCCTTGGCATAGAAGATCTTCGAGAACATCAGGTAGTAGGGCACGGTCCGAAGCGGCGGCGACAGCTCGATGATGTCGCCGAATTCCGCAGGATTGTCATGCAGGATCGGCCGGACGTGGTTCTCGAGTTCGGCATAGGCGGCCAGGTGGCCGGCCAGGAGCTTACGCAGGTTGTCAAGATGGCTCGGCTCCGGATCAACCGTCACGCCCATCGCGCGCAAAACTGGAACCACGGCGTAACCCGGCGTGGCGCCAACCGGTCCGTGCAGATTGGTCAGCGTTTTGCCGTCCCAACGGATTCCCGACCCGGCGCGGACATACAAGCGGTAGGATTGGGTGAAAATGCTCCGGTTCGGGTCGGGTTGCCCGTTCTTCATCGGGTAGACGCCGTAGCTCAGCCTGGACTTGACATAGCTCGAAGCGAAGATCGCGTCCGCCTGGCCGGTCCGGATCAGGTATAGCCCACGCTGCCAGGGAGTACGGGACAACGTGATCGGAACAGTCGCCCGTTCACTGGCCATATGCAGCAACTCGATCGTCAACCCGGGTTTGACGGGGTCGATCCTGGTGCCGTTGCCGCAGATAAGCGGCGCGTTTTCAAAGACGTCGAAAACAATGCGAACCGGTTGAGCGGCGGTCGCCTGCGCCTGCCGCCACGATAGTGCAGGCAGAACGGACAGAACGAGCCACTGAAGCACCACGCGCCGGGCGGGGGCTCGCTGGCACGCGTCGGTTTGGTCGTTAGGGCCTTGCAGCGTTCGTCCTATTGTCTGCCGTTTCACAAACAACATATCAGCCGCCCGCGACCACGATGTCATCCTCTCGTCAATCTTGTGTTAATCATACTGTCACCCTTGTCATGCGCGCGGTGTGTCGTCGGCTTGGTAACGTGGCCGGTCCCGGACATCAATCGTCGTCGTCGCCGTCAGAAATTACCAGGAGTCAAATCAACCAAAGATGGGCCGCCCTTGCCCCGAACCGGTAAAGCAGCAGCGATAAACTGCGGACCCAGGACCGGTAGTTGGTCAGACTCATCACGAAGGCACACAGCAAACGGCGGCGGCGTATCGCCGCCGGTACGGCGCATGGTTTCCCCCGTACGCCGCCTCGGTTACACCCGCCTCATGCCCGACGCGTCAGGCCCGATCGGCCGCAACATCCCCCGCCGTGAGGACCGCCGCTTCCTCACCGGCACCGCCCGCTACACCGATGACCTTCCCATCGCCGGCGCCTTGCACGCCCGCTTCGTCCGCTCGCCCCACGCGCACGCCCGCATCCTGCGCATCGACACCGAGGCGGCGCGCGCCCTGCCCGGCGTCGCGGCCATCGTCACCGGCCATGATCTGGTGCAGTGGACCCAGCCACTGCGGCTTGCCCCCGCCATCGAAGGCCTGCACCCGGTCACCATCGAGACTCTGCCCACCACAAAGGTTCGCTTTCACGGCGACCCGGTCGCCTGCATCGTCGCCACCGGCCGCGCCGCAGCGGACGACGCCGCAGAACTCATGCGAGTGGACTACGACCCGCTGCCGCCTGTCACCAGCATGAAAGCGGCGCTCGCCCCCGGTGCGCCACGCGTGGACGAAGCGCTGCCCGACAACCTCGTCTCCCACCAAAGCGTCACCTGTGGCGATCCGCAGCGCCGCTTTGCCGAGGCGCACCGGATCGTCGAGGCCCGCTTTGTCCAGCACCGGCAGACCCATGTGCCGATGGAGCCACGCGGCTGCTGCGCCATCTGGGACGAAGGCCGGCAGCATCTCACGATGCATGTCGGTACCCAGGTACCGCATCCTTATCGCACCATGCTTTCCGCCCGGCTCGGGCTGAGCGAGTCGCAGATCACCGTGCACTGCCCTGACATCGGCGGCGGCTTCGGACAGAAGATCACGCTGTATCGTGAGGAACTAACGGTCGCCGCCCTGGCGCGTGCGCTGAACCGTCCCGTCCGGTGGCGCGAGGACCGCGGCGAAAACCTTCTCTCCGCAGCCCATGCCCGCGAACAAACCGCACAGGTGCGCGCCGCGGTGGACGCCGACGGCAGGATCACCGCGCTGGACCTGCACATTATCGAGGATTTCGGCGCTTATTGCTTCTATCCCGCCAACTACCTGCTGCGCATGACGGTGCTGAGTCTCACCGGTCCGTATCGCATCGCCGACTACGCCTTCGACATGAAGGTCGTGCTGTCGACCAAATGCGGCGCCGCACCGATGCGGGCGCCCATGTCGATGGCAAGCTGGGTGATGGACGGCACGATCGAGGCCGTCGCGCGGGACCTGCACCTCGACCCGATCGAAGTCCGACGCCGCAACATGCTGTACCCGAGCGAACTGCCCTGGACCATGCCCGCCGGCCCGGTGCTGGAAGACGTGACGCCGTACGAAACATTCGAAGCCGCGCTGAATGCGTTCGACGTGCCGGGGTTCCGCGCGCGCCAGGCATCAGACCGCGCGCGCGGCATCTACCGAGGCATGGGCGTGTGTTGCGTGGTGGAATCGAACACCTACGGCTCGGCGTTCTATCGTGCTGCCGGCATTCCGGGATCGGGCCACGAAGCCGGCTGGGTGAAGGTAGCGCCCACCGGAGCGGTGGATGTCTCGGTCGGGCTGATGGCATCCGGACAGGGTTATGAAACCGCATTGGCGCAGGCCGCCGCCGAGGGCCTCGGCGTGCCGATCGACAGCGTGCGCGTGCACCTGGGAAATACCGACGTGGCGCCGTACGGCATGGGCAGCCGAGGTGCCCGTGGCGGCACGGCTGGCAGCTCCGTGCTGTTGCTGAGCGGGCAGACACTACAACGGAAGATCTGCACCATCGCCGCATCGTTGCTAGGGCTGAACTCGGGCGACGATCTGCGGCTGTGGGAAGGCCGCGTGCAGCGCGTCATCGAGGGAGACTGGCAGGACGTCGGCCTTGGCTTGCTCGACATCGCCCGCGTTGCCTATATGGACCCGCTGCGTCTGCCTGAAGGCATCGAGCCCGGGCTGGAGGCGCATCGTGCCTATGATCCGCCACCGCTGACATTTTCCAACGCCGCGCATGTCTGCGAAGTGGTGGTCGATCCTGAGACTGGCGCCGTGCAGGTGGAACGCTGGATCGTGGCGGAGGATTGCGGCCGCGTGCTGAACCCCGCGATCGTTGCAGGGCAGCAGCACGGAGCGGTAGCCCTGGGGATTGCCGGCGTGCTGCAAGAGCAAGTGGTGTATGACGAGAACGGTCAGAACGTGACCGGCAGTTTCATGGATTACGCGATGCCGGTTGCCGCGACGATTCCGCCGATCACGCTGATCCCGATGCACACCCCCAGCAAGCGCACGCTGAGCGGCACGAAAGGCATGTCGGAGGGCGGCGTGATGGGCGCGGTCGGCGCTCTGCCCAGCGCGGTGGCTGATGCGCTGGCGCCGTTCGGCGTGGTGGTGGAATGTCAGCCGCTGGCGCCGGAGGCGGTGTCGGAGATGGTGAGGAACGCACTGCAATCCGCTATCAGAGAGGCGTGAGCCACGCGCCCAATCCCAGAGCGCCAGATGTCATCCGCCAGATATCATCTACCAAATGTCATTGCGAGAAGCGAAGCGACGAAGCAATCTCGTTCAGGGAAGCCGAATCGGAGAATCGAAGCGTAGCCGCAGCAGGATCAGAGGCGGAGAACAGGCCGACCGTCAGGTAAAGGTCCTGCGCAGGCCGCGCTGGGGCACTCAAATGGGTTCCTTGCCAACCGCTGGGCATCCAGGAAATCGCGAGTCAGGCTTTTGATCTTCTCAGCATCATAACCCCGTACCAGGTCAGCAAGCGACCGAGGTCTCGTACCATACGCCGCAGCAAGCAGCTGCACGCATCAACATAAAGCTGTTACCGCGCCGCTGGTTTGTTATCAGCTGTACCGCGCGCTGCGCTCTGTCTTCGGTACTTTCGTAATAGAGATTGTGCAAAGTTTCCGTAGATACGGTTGGAGGCAACATAAGCCATCATCCACCAAAAACCCCCCGCAGCCACGCACAGCTTTCCTCCATCGCTGCCGCCGCCCGATCGACCACGCCAACCCAGAAGAAGAACCCGTGGTTCATCCCCTCCCACCGCGACATCGCTGACGGCACGCCCGCATCCCGCAACCGCGCCGCATAGGCCTCGCCTTCGTCACGCAACGGATCGAATTCCGCCGTCACCACCAGGGCCGGCGGCAACCCTGCCAGGGAGACGGCCCGCTGCGGCGATGCCAACGGGTTCGCCGCGTCCCCCGGATCGGCGAGATAGTGGTTCCAGAACCACACCATCGTGTCCCGCGTCAGGCCGTAGCCGTCGGCATTCTCGCGGTACGATGCCGTGCCTGGCGAGTGGTAATCGGTCACCGGATAGATCAGCAACTGCCCGCGTAGCGCCAAACCGCCTTCATCGCGCAAACGCAACGCTGTCGCCGCCGCGAGATTCCCGCCCGCGCTGTCGCCCGCGATCGCCATCCGACGTGCATCTGCTTCCAACTCCGCCGCATGTTCCGCCGCCCAGCGCGTGGCGAACATGCAATCATCCAGGCCCGCGGGGAACTTGTGCTCCGGGGCCAGGCGGTAATCCACCGAAACGACAACGCACCCGGCCCCGGCGCACAGGTTGCGGCAGATGCCGTCATGCGTATCCAGGCTGCACAGCACGAAGCCGCTGCCATGGAAGAACACCAGCAGCGCAAACGGCCCCTCGCCAAGCGGGCGGTAGATGCGCAGCCACAGCGGCCCCCCCGGCCCGGCAATGACACGCCCTGTTGCCGCGGCAATGGCGGCTGCCGGCGCCATCAGGGCAATGCGCGCCTCGTACTGCGCGCGCGCCTCGGCAACCGACAGCGTGTGGGTCGCCGGCACGCCGGTGCCCTTGTCGAGAAGCGCCTGAATCTGCGGATCAACGGGCATGGGCTGTGCCTTCTGCTGGATGCCGCCAACGGCCTGTGAACCGTATGGCCATCCAAACCGTCCGGCAATCCGGCCAGGAGAAAATTCGGGCGTACTGCCGACGCGCTTCAGTTCGCGGGAAGCGAGCAAGCCACGGCACGTGTGCGAGCACCGCCCGTGCGGTACCTCGGGCGTCGTTTTCCGCCGGGCCGGAGTTGCTCCGACACGCGGCCGCCAGTGTAGCGGCAGCCAATGGCAGCAGCCTGAGGGGATTGTGATTCGCCCAGGTCAGCGCCGGACGTTGCCGGGGTAATCCGACTGCAACCATCAAGTCGATACGTTCGGCCATCAACGTGGCTCGGAGTGAACCAATGGCAAGCGATCCTCGGGAACGGCTGAAGGCATTGAACGCGCGAGCCAGCGCGGTCAATGAGCAAACCACCGCGGCGCGGAAGGAAATGGCCGAGAAAATCCAGTGGATGAAGGATGTATGGGATCGCACGGTGCACTATGTTGTCGCTTCCACCGCTGAGGAGTTCAACGGGCTAATCCCTGCTACGAACCTGAAGTTCATAGTAGCTCCACGGAGCACAAGAACATTGGAAATACAGAGACTGGACTTGCCAGTGACGACAGTCCGATGTCATGAACACGGTCGACATGATCCTGCTGATACATATCTCGAATTTGCCCTCGGTCTAGACGCGAACATCGTCGTTACTGCGTGCGTCGCAGGGCGGCCACAAAAATCCGACCCCATAGCAGATTCGTCATTTGACTCCATGTTAGTAGAGAAAGAACTGGCGGAACTCATCGATATGCACGTCTATTCACCGGGTAATTGATCTGCACCGATGAGCGATTTTCTGACGCAATACGTGAGGTTATCCGGACGCTCCGACCGTCGCTTCCCACAAATGTTGCCAGCCACGTTGAATCGCCAAGCCACCGTGTCATGTATCGATTCCACCAAACACAACCATAGCGGTGCGCTCTCGCAGGAGATTGGCACGCGCCGAACGAGATCCTCGGCAGGGCGGATATGGAGCCGCGAGCGCACGTGTAAACCCAGGCTCGGATTTGGCCGCCTGTTGTCCTGCGAAAACGCCAGCCTTTCCGGAAGGCGCTCGCGCGAGTCACCAGAGCCGAACACGCGCGACGCCACGACATATCGCCTGCGGTTTGGTCGCGCCCGGTATCGGAATCGACCTCGTTCGTCCGTTCGCTCGATCCGGACCATTCTTCGTCTTGCCGGTGGTGGGCGAGCCGGAACACGTTATACCGCCCAGGTCGATGCTCGCCCACTCAACCGGGCAGCAACACCGTACCGTCTGCGCGCCGCTCCAGCGGACCGGCCGCAATCATGGCCGCCATCGGCAGCAGCCCATAGCAATGCGGGAACAGTTCGCCCCCGCGCGAGGATTCCCACCGCACCGCCTCACCGAGCCGGGATAGATCGAACGCGATTACCACGAGATCCGTCTGTCCCCGAAAGTGCCTGTCCACCGTTGCAGCGAGCTGCGCTGCGGTCGACATGTGAATGAACCCGTCGGCAAGATCCGCCGGCGAACCGCGAAACACCTGCCCGGGCTGCGTGCGAGCGAACTCGGCGGCGGTCACGACCTTGTAGGCAATCGGTCCAGTCATGACCGCCCCGGCAGGTTTGTGCAGGCAAACTGCAAACGGTGTGACATTCAATACCAACCCTACCGGTTGATCCCCCGAACCGCCTCGCACACGGCACGCGCCACTTCCACAGTCGTCGCCTTCCCTCCAAGATCCGGCGTCACCACGCCTGCCGCGCACACTTGCTCTACCGCTCGCATCAGCAGGTCAGCCGCTGCGGACTCGCCCAGGTGGTCCAGCATCATCGCGCCGGTCCAGAACGTCCCTACCGGGTTCGCAATCCCCTTCCCGGTGATGTCGAATGCCGAGCCATGGATCGGCTCGAACATCGACGGCGATCGCCGCTCCGGATCGATGTTCCCGGTCGGCGCGATCCCCAGCGATCCCGCCAGCGCCGCCGCCAGATCGGACAGAATGTCCGCGTGCAGGTTGGTCGCCACCACGGTGTCGATGGATTGCGGCCTCCGCACCATGCGCGTGGTCATCGCATCCACCAGTTCGCGTTCCCACGCAACGTCGGGAAAGTCGTGCGACACGAGGGACGCAATCTCATCCCAGAACACCATGCCATGGCGCTGGGCGTTCGACTTCGTCACGACAGTCAGGTGTTTCGCCGCCCGCGAATTCGCCAGCGCGAACGCGTAGCGCATGATCCGCTCCACACCGCGGCGGGTAAAGATCGCGACCTCGGTTGCCACTTCCTCGGGAAAGCCGCGATGCGCCCGCCCGCCATGCCCGGCGTATTCGCCCTCGGAATTCTCCCGCACAATCACCCAGTCCAGATCGCCTGGACCGACATTGCGCAGCGGGCTGGCCACGCCCGGCAGGATTCGGGTCGGCCGCACATTCGCATACTGATCCAGCCCCTGGCAGATCGGCAGCCGCAAGCCCCAAAGCGTCACGTGGTCCGGGATGTGCGGGTCGCCGACGGCGCCGAAATAGATCGCATCGGCGGCACGCAGCCGGTCCAACCCGTCCTCCGGCATGAACCGCCCGTGTTTGCGGTAATAGTCGGATCCCCAGTCGCAGTGATCTACCGTCAGGCAGAACCCTCCGTCGCGCGCGGCCACTGTATTCAGCACCTCCAGACCAGCCGCAATCACTTCGGGGCCGATGCCGTCTCCCGGGACGGAGGCGATGCGGTACTGGTGGGGCATGTCAAACTCCTGGCAATGAAACGGGCTGACAGGATGCGTCGCCGCATCCGCGGGCTTCGATCTGTTCTCGCCGCACGTGGTGGTGCTGTACCACTACTACCTGCGCAGGGACAGCGCGCGCCATTGGAACGACGCAATCTCACACGAGACGGAGACCCTGACGCACCGCACCCCTGCATCGCATGCGCCTGCTGTGCGCACCGGCCGCCTTCCGGCATCGCGACTATCGCTTGCTCGATACCGTGGTGCGCCTGCGGTTCGGCCATGCGGATGTCGAAGCTGGTGCATCCCGCCTTTGCCCATCTCGAGTCTCATGACGCTGCGACGCCAGCGGCGACACTGACCGTCGTGCGCATCCTGGACTCGCACTACGTCTCCGACCGCGAGCATGAGCTGTTGCTGGCCGGCACACCGGCCAAGGTGGTGCCGCGGTTGAAGGCCGAAGTCACGACCCGCGCCATCAACCACCACGATCATGTGCGGCACGTGCATGCCGCTGCGGTAGCGCATGCCGGACGGCTTGTCGTGTTTCCTGCAGGGAGTGGTGGGGAAAAACGCTGCTGACTGCCCGTCTGCTGTGGCTCGGTGCCACGTATTTCTCCGACGAGGCTGTCCTGCTGCGCCGGGATGGAACGCTGCGGCCGATCCCGACCTCGCTGTCGGTGAAAGCAGGAGGTATCGCGATGTTGGCATCGGTGTTCCCCGGCCTGGAGGCGTTGCCAGAGCGTGAGCGCGAGGACGGCGTGATGGTGCGCTATCGGCTGCCGCCGGCGTACAGCGTGGCATCGCCGGCGCGCGCGCTGCACCCGGCTTTGTTGGTGTTTCCCCGGTATTTGCAGGGTTCCGCCGCGGCACTGCCGCAATTGACGCCAGCCGGTCCGCTCGGCCGGCTGTTGGCGGGATGCCAGCCGAGTCTACGCCACCCGAGCATCGAAGCGGTGGCAGGCATTATGCCGACAATGGAGCAAGCTTCATGCCGGGAACTGGTGATGGGCGATCTGCTGGATTCCGCCCGGCACGTCATGAAACTTGCCGAGGATACTTGCGTCAGAGCCGGACATCTTTTTGGTAATATCTTTGGCCTGAATTCGTAAGGTTTCACGTTTCAAGTTGTCGGCAGAAGATCTGCGGCCTGTATTAAGCCTTTCGTTTTGTCTCGGCTTTTCCCGGCTGGCGCGCCAGCCCGGCAAAGCGGTCTGTTTGCCGCCAGCCCGTGCAAGGGATTGGCAGCGCCTTGAACGCCCTGACGCCCGTCGCCGTAACGAACGCTGCCCCGCCGGCTGCGACAGAGACGTCGCGCCCTGGCAGGGTCGATCGCGTGCCGGATTTGCGCGAGCTGCGCTATTTCGCGGCCGCAGCCAGCGCTGGGAATCTTGCCCGCGCGGCGCAGGAGCTGAATGTCACTGCCGCTGCCGTCAGCCAGCAGCTCCGCAAACTGGAAGAGACGGTCGGTACGCCGCTGCTGCTTCGCCATGGCCGCGGCGTCACCGCGACACCGGCGGGCCTGCGCTTGCTCGACCGCATCGATACCGTCCTGCACCTGCTGGCTGCGCCGCTGGACTATCCGCTCGCCGTCGCCGCAGTTGAAGGAACCATCTCCCTGGCGATGCCAGCCGAGCTGGGTACGCTGCTGGCAGCCCCCATCGCCACACTGATACGTCACCGTTGGCCGGAGCTGACGCTCGATCTGCGCGATGCCCCCGATCTGGCGGTGGAAGGCCTGTGCGCGGGCCAGGTGGACATCGCCCTGCTGGCGGACCCGCCGGAACTCGACGCATTGCTCGTCGAGCCGGTAGCGACCGAACGCCTCGGCTTGATCGTGTCGCCGCGCGATGCGCTGGCGGACAGCACCGAGGCGTTGCGGCTGCGCGACTTGCTCGCGGTGCAGCTGATCCTTCCCGGCAAGCGCCACTGGATCCGCCGCCGCCTGTCGAAGGCGGCCTTCCAGCGCGGGCTGCGCCTCGATGCGGTGACGCAGGTGGATAGCCTGCCGATGACCCGCGCGTTGGTGCGGGATGGGATGGGCTGCACCATTCTGCCTCACGCCGCAGTGCAGGAGGACACGGCGCGCGGCGCCCTGGTGTTCCGGTCCTTGGTGCAACCGGAGCTGCCCGTCGCCTACGCCATCGCGGCACCGGGCGATGCTGACCCGATGCTGCGTGAGGTTGCCCAGGCCGTTAGCGAGGCGGTCCGCCGACTCGCAGGCACCGCGCGTTGGCCAGGCGCGCAGCCGTCCAGAGAGCCGGTCCTTGGGCTGGGCGGTCTCGCCGCATCGGCGGACCTGGGGCGTGGGCCGACGCAGTCGCAGGACTCTCTCGAATTTGCGGAGGGCGACTGACCCGGAAAGTCATCCGTAAGATATTCGTGCGCGCTGCGTCAGCGGACAAAGAACGATCTGTAATATAATACGTATTATCGTCAGTAATATCACCTACAATGCCACGCATACTGTGGCTTTTCTGCCATAATCACCGCAGTAATTCGGCAACAGGCCCGAACGATATTGTCTGTGTTTAATAGTCCCAACAATAATACCCGCGGGCCTGGATGGTGCCCCGTTGGCATGACGCGCCGGTTCGCCGGCGATTCATGCCGCGGAGGAAACGCCATTCGCTGACCTGGACGTTCTGCCGGGAATCCCCGGCACAATGAGGAGGATAAGAATGCACAAGCTCAGATTGTTATTGTCCGCGGGGACGATACTGGGCCTGATAGCCGGGACGGCGAACGCAGGCCGCATCATGGACATGGAGGGTAACCCGGCCACCGTTTCGGGCACCGGCCTCGTGACGTTGCCTGACGGATTCGGCGAAATGGGCAGCCCCTATACCGGCGGCCAGGGCCTTGAGGGCGAAGCGGCGGTGCCCTTCTCCGTGCCGCAGCCCGGCAAGGTCAACATGCGCGTTAACCTGTTCGTTAACGAATTCCCGATGGCGTCGTGGTGGACAGGTATGGGCGGCAGCACGGCCAGCCCAGGCCTCGTCGGCAACAAGCAGCAGCCCTTCGGGATCTACGGCTGGATCCGTCTTGATTTCGGCCTCGACGCCATGACCAAGACCGGCGTCAAGTACGGTGGCTTCGTCGAGATCCGCGAGAACAACACCACCAACATCACCGGCAGCTCAACCGCAGTCACGACGACAAGCGCAGCAGGGGCCAGCACCGGCACGCTGACCGGCATCAGCTCGGGCTTTGCGCAGAATGCCTCGGCCGACGCCGGGGACAACACACTCTATGTCCGCCACGCCAACGTTTATATCGGCACGGACCAGATTGGCTTCCTGCGCATGGGCACCGGCCTCGGTTCGCAGGTTCTTTACGAAACCGGTCTGTTCGACGATTTCGACATCGGCGGCTGGATTTCCTTCGCGTCGTCCAACATCGCCAGCGGGGCCGCCCCGGTGTGGCCATGGGCTGACGATGGCCAGTACTACATGGCCGCCCGGCTCCAGTATGTCTCGCCCGTGATCGATGGGTTCGACTTCGGTGTCGACTTCGCGCCGAACAACTCTACGCCGTTCGATGGTTCAGGGTGCAACGCCGCCGGTGGCGGCGTGGGCTGCGCCACGCAGTCGTCCTCGACCCTTCCGGGCGACTTCGAGAACCGGTATCGCAACGAGGTCGGCGGTGCCCTGCGCTACCGCAACACCTTCGGCCCCATCGGCTTCGCGGGGAACGTCGGCTGGACCCACAGCGGTGTGGTCAACGACGCGGCTGTCGGGGTGCCGACATACAAGGGCCTGGACGTCGGCGACGCCGGTGCCACGGTGCAGTGGAACAAGCAACTCGAAATTGGCGGCAACATTATGTGGGGTGCGGTCAACAACGCGTGGGCCCCGATGCCCTCCGGCGGCAGCCATGCGTTGGCCTGGGTGGCCGGCGTGAAGTGGACCATCCCACAGCTTCCCGCGACGCTCGGCGCCTACTACTTCAACTACAGGTACCAGGGCAACGTTACCCCGCTTTCCGCCACCTGTGGGTTCTGCACGCAGCGTACTTCGCAGGGTCTGGATGTCGGTGCGGTCTATGGTTTCGGTCCCGGCGTCGTGGGCATCGTCGAATATGCCTGGGGCCAGGTCTACCAGGGCGACGTCGATCTGCTGACCAACACGGCGGGCAGCGCCTATAACACGGTTGATGCCAACGTGCTGACTGCCGGTCTGTCGGTCCGCTTCTGATCACCGACAAACCTTGAACTGACGGAGCAAGCGGCGGGGCCAGTCCCCGCCGCTTCCTTTTTGGCGTCATGTTTAGCCGAGCGCGCACCGGACCACGACCATCGAACGCTGCTCAATTTGAGCGTGAGTCGCTCCCAAAAGCCGAATCTTGCGTAGGTGCTGCCCGGCTGCGCTCTCCGCGGGACGGCGCCTCGGTCAGTGCTGGTCTGGCTTCCTATCATGCTCTGCGGGGGCAGGATGCGGTGGCGGAGCAGGATGAGCCTGTGGTGGCGGCCCAGCATGAGCCGGCGCCGGACCAGGCGGGTGCGGCTCCACGTGGGCTTCCGGCGGAGGACCAAGCGGCTCGGGCGGCGCATGGGCTTCCGGCGGCGGTCTCCGAGGCTCAGGCGCCACATGCGCCGCCGGCGGGGGGCCATGCGGCTCAGGCGCCACGTGTGCCTCCGGCAGAGGTCCATGTGGCTCAGATGCCGCGTGCACTGGCCCGCCAGCGTGAAGTTGGGGCGGCCCATGCTGTGGCGCCGGCGGATGCACCTCAGGGCCGCGGGATGCCGCGGGGGGCGCAACCTCGTGCGCCACGGGCCGATGTTCCAGGACAGGTGCGGCGGGACGTTCGCCCGGATGCTGCAGTCCCTCCGCCGGATGCTGCATGCCAGGCTCTTCCGTGCGCCGAACCTCCGGCCCTGACGTTGGAGGCCCATGTTCCGCAACCGGCGGTGCAATCCCCGGGCGCGCAACGCCGGCCGGCACTGGTTCGTGCCGCTCTGTCACGCCGGCGGGTGGCACGTGCCCGATCGGAGGCGGTCCGCCTTCGCGCGCCGCTGGGGTGTGCAACGCCGGCGCCCCCAGGCCGGCCGGGTGCGTCAAGCCGGCCGCGGCCGGCGGCACGCCCGGCCGATGCTGCGAAGGAGCAGGCAATGGCGGGCGCGCGGCGACACCATTCACCCGCGGCATCGGATGGATCGCAGGACCAGGCGCCACATGCGCGGCGACGGGGGCGCCTCGTGGCGCCTCCGGCAGATGCATCGTGCGTGCGAGGTTCGGCGTGATCCCCACCGTCGCGGCTGTCGGCCGGATCGGCGCGGCGCCGATGACTGGCCTGGCCGTCGCCAGCATCCGCGGATCGATGTGCACCGCAGCCTGCCGGACCAGCCGCGACTCGGCCATTGCGGCAGCCGGAATTGCGGTGACCGCGCCGCGGTTGAGATAACTGTTCATCGGCAGCGGACGGCCGATCGCCGCCATGTCCCTTACGTCGCGACGGTTGACGGCGCGCAGCCAAGCGTCGGACGCGTGGAACCACGGGTGATACGGCTCTTGCGGCGCCAGCGGGAACCATCCCACCGTGCCCGCCTGCACTGCCGAACCCACGCCAAAGAAAGCGACCAGCGCCGGTGCATAGACCGGTGGCCCCGCCTCCGCGACGACGCCGGGCGACCACCCCCATCGGCCGCCGATCTGCACCCATCGTCCGTAATGGAACGGCGCAAAGCCCCATCGATCGCTGTCGATCCAGGTCCAGCCCCAGGGCGCCACCCAGGCCCAATACCCCTCCTGATACGGCGCCCAGCCAGCAGCAACCTGCGGATACCAGATGTCGCCGTAGTCGGAGGTCTGGGTCCAGGAGCCGTAGGCCGAGAGGTCATCACCCCCCGGCATTTGGGTGACAACAGGCGGCGCCGCTGCGATCTGTGGCGAAACAGACTGCTGCTGCCAGGCTGCCAGGAAGGCGTCCGTCTGTGCTGGCCCGACGCTGCCCTGGAAGGTTTGTACCCCGGTGATCGTTGCGGTTTGGCCCGCCGAAACCTGCAGCGACAGGCCCGACCCGCCCACCTGGGCCGAGCCTGCAAGCACGGTTACCATCGTCGGACTCTGCGTGTCGCCTGCCACAATGTCGTAGCGGCCCGGCCCGGAGAACGTCACCAGCCCGCGGGGCGTCTGCACCGACCACGCCTCGCTCGGCGCCAGGCCGTTCAGGCCCAGGTAGATCTCCCCCTCTGGGAGCGTCGATTGCAGCCCGTTCGCGTCCAGCGTGTCCACGTCAAGTTCGGTGCCGCCCGCCATACCGATGACGCTGTCGGAGATCGCCACCTTTGCCGAGGCGTCCGGCTCGGTCCACAACGAATCGCCTGACGCAACCGGATAGTTGGCGACGGCCTGGCTCCACTGGTCCTGGTCTGTCGTGTGGAAGGATACGCCACCGTTGATCTGTTGCAGCCAACCGACTCGCTCGGGCGGATTTTCCGCCTGCTGGCCCGGTGCGACGGCTTGAGGCGCAGGCTGCGCCAGTACTGCCGGCGGAAGGCCGGGCGTCAACAAGCCCGCAAGTGCGGTGGCCGCGCAAAGGCGGACGATCAGGGAGGGCGGGCGCATCGTGCGACTCCATCGCTTTCGGACGGCGCGCAACGTAACCCGCCAACCATGGCGAAACGGCGACGAGCCGGTGCTCTTTTATGACACCGATGCGACATGGCCCCGCCGTGGCGGCGCCATCAAATTGCCGGTCGGCACCCCACTTATGGGAGTGACCGCTTTGAGGAGGAGGACCCGCGATGTGTCGGACCCGTGCTTTCTGCCGCGCTGTGCTGCCGATGCTCGCCGCATTGGGGCTGGCGGCGCTGGTCAGCGGCTGCGTCGCGTATCCGGCCTATCCCGGTTACGGCTACTACGGACCGGGATATGGGTACGGCTATGCGCCGGGCGGCTATGTCGCGATCGGTGGCGGATGGGGCGGTGGTTGGCACGGCGGTGGCTGGGGCTGGCACCACTGACGGCCACCGCGGGACTTGCGCGGCACGCCCCGGGATCTGACATCATGGTCGCGGGCGCTCGGATGGAACGGCTGATCGCACGACACGTCAAAGAACAGCGCGTCCGTCGTCCGAGCCAGGCAGCATGTCCTATTTCGAGATCGTCGCCATTCTGTTGCTGGTCACCGCGACGGCGGGCTTCATCAATTACCGCTGGCTGCATATGCCCAGCGCGATCGGCTTGCTCGTCATCGCCCTGCTGCTGTCGCTCGGCGTTACCTTGGCCGGCCACATCGCCGCAGCCGCCGGTCTGCGCACCGGCATCGCGCAGGCGCTGACCGCGGCGGACCTGCCGCATCTTCTGTTTGACAGCGTGTTGAGCTTCATGTTGTTCGCCGGTGCGCTGCATCTGGATCTGCGGGAGCTCCGCGATCACAGCGCGACCGTGCTCGTGCTGGCCACCGTCGGCGTGCTGCTGTCCATCGCGCTGTATGGCGGCGCGATGTGGTGGTTGTTCCGCCTGAGCGGCGCAGCGGTGCCTCTGCCCTGGTGTCTGGTGCTGGGCGCCGTTCTCGCACCCACCGATCCGATCGCAGTCACCGGTCTGCTGCGGGAGGTGGGGTTGCCGCAGGGCTTGCTCGCCGTCATCACCGGCGAAAGTCTGTTCAATGACGGGGTCGCGGTCGTGGTGTTCACCGTCCTGTTGGACGTCGCCATTGGCGGGAGCGGTCATTCGGGCTGGCTTTCCCCTGTATGGGCCTTCCTGCGCGAGGCAGGCGGAGGTGCCATGTTGGGTCTGGCCGCCGGTTGGATCGCCTGCGCGGCCATGCGGCTGGTGGACGACTACAACCTGGAACTGACGATTACGCTGGCCCTGGTGACCGTGACCTATAGCGTGGCGAGCCAGCTTGGTCTCTCCGGCCCGATCGCGGTGGTGCTCTCAGGCGTGCTGGTCGGCAGCCACGGCACCCAACACGCCATGAGCGAAACGACACGCACCAACATCATCCTGTTCTGGTCCCTGATCGACGAACTGCTGACCGCTCTGCTGTTCCTGCTGGTGGGGCTGGAGACACTGACGATCGACACGGGCCGCCTGTGGCCGGGGATGATGGCCGGCGGCGTCGTTCTGGCTGTGCTGGTGCGTTTCATCAGCGCCGGGCTGCCGGCAGCGATGCTGAACCTGCGGCGGCTGCATCAATGGCGCGGCGTCGCGGTGCTGACCTGGGGCGGGCTGCGGGGCGGCCTGTCGGTGGCTATGGCGCTGAGCCTGCCGGATGGGGCGTATCGCACACCGTTGCTACAGGTCTGCTACGCCGTGGTGGTGTTCACGATCGTGGTGCAGGGACTGACGATGCCGCCGCTGGTGCGCCTGCTGTACGGGGCGCCGGTAAGGGCACGGGGCGGCGGTAAGGGCGCCGGAACGGCATGACAGGGGTAGGGTGGGGCATGGTAGCCGCAGGCCGAAGCAGCATCATGGGGTGTAGGGCGGTGCGGCGTGGCTGGAATCACCATGGCGGGACCGCCGTGTCGGTTCCGTTCCCCAATGGGAACAACCGACCCGTCATGACTCGCCGTGAGCCGGCCACCAGTGCACAACCGATCGGGTCGCCGCGCGACCGCACCCGATCATCGATGGAAGACGGCCGCCGAACCGCAATCCAAAGCCAAGGCCCATGGCCCGGCCATAAACGACCACAGTCGGCGCAGCACCGGTCAGGCCTGACTTGCAGGGGCGGTATGGCACGAGTGGGGCAGTGGCACCGGTGCAGCACGAAGCAGCGGGGGAAGCGAGCAGCGGCGGCGGGCAACCTCGTCGATGCCGAATCCGAACGACTGACCGCGGTTGGGAGCAATGCCGCGACCGCGCGCGCGAGACAGCCGGGCGGCACTATAGGGGGTAACTAACCAATGGTCAACATAAATAACAGATCGTGTCTTGTTTTTTTTACCACCGGCACCTCGCGCCTGCGCTCTGACAGTGTGGCGTAGCTGCCGAAGCCGATCACGGTATGCCGGTAGTGTCGCTGTCTGACCAATACACCGGCCTTTGTGTTTGCCGGGAGCGCTCCTGGCGGCACTGCCGTTTTCTAGTTGTGTTGGCGCCTTGCTGAGACCTTCTCTGAAGCCAAGAGCGTGGCAGAGTGGGACTTCCGTCAAGCGTGACGAGCCTGTGACGTTCTTCACACGCCCCCCGCGACATGGGTGGTATTGTAAATGTCGGGCAGTTTCAAAGGAGGGATCGCAATGGTCGCGCGTTCGCAACCACCTATGTTGCGCCAACCGGCAGGCAGCCTCAAATGCTGGGCATACGCATTGTCGTCATGGATGGCGGTAACGCACGCTCGGAAAGCCACAGCGCCTGAGGCGATCATCGCCGCCTGCCGGTCCTTCTGCGTCTTTGGGAGCGACGCCCTCAATCCAAAATTCATCGACAAGATTTTGGAATCTCCGTTCATTCGTATGGGATGGAAGGTCCTGGACGGCGCTGACCTCGATCTTGCAGAGGTCGATGTCTTGCTGCATTTTGGCTACATATATGTCATAGCCGACGTTAAGCGAGGACCCCTCGCTGTCGGGCCGCCGCCGCCGTCGCATGCCCGCCTGATTTACAAGAATACTGATCCCAAGCTGGTTGCGGCCGGCAGCGCGACGGCGCAACTTGGGGTGATGGACCCGATTTCGGGCGATACGATCTGGGATCTGCGTGATGTAGGAAACTTCAATCTGATCCTTGGATTTCCTCAGGAGAACCTGAACGATTCGCCCGCGACGCCCCCGTTCAGGCAATGGCTTGCACGAGTGAACGACAAGGAAGTGACCCAGTTTACTCCAGCCGCACCCTGATGGCGGCGCCTGTTCTTCACCCAAGCGGCAGCACGCTGGGAGCAGACTGTGCGACCAAATCTCGCGGACTTGCCCCGCCTCCGGCCCGTCCTCGACCCGCTTTCGTGCGAGCGCTCAAGTGAGGTCGCGGTCTGCTTCGAAAGCCTGGAATTCAACGACGTCCGGATTAGGCAAACGCTGGCGCGTCCTGGACGGAGTGATCAGTGCACCCTTCGCGCGCGGCGTTGCCATCAACGCTGCAATCTCACGTGGCGAAAAGCTTGATCTCGAACACGGTGTACTTTGAAAGATCAGTTCCTGCCTTCGGATTTTGCCGCAATTTCGGCAAGGAGCAGTTCCAGATCCGCGAGGCTGACCGGCTTCACAAGGTGATAATCAAACCCCGCCTCCGACGCCAAGACCTTGTCCCGCTCCCGCCCCCAGCCGGTTTGCGCGATGATCGTCAATTTTTTGAAACGTTCGTCCCGGCGAAACGCACGGCAGACGGCATACCCATCCATCCCCGGCAGCCCGATATCGAGCACGATCACGTCCGGCCCGAACGTCTCCGCTGCCCGAAGCGCAGCCCGTCCGTCGTCGGCGAGGTGATAGGTATGACCAATCTCCTCCAGCATCAGACCGACGGTCTGTGCAACCGCTTCGTTGTCGTCCACCACCAGTACCTTCAACGACCGGCTGGCCGGCGCTGATTGCGAGGGCGCTTCGACCTCGGGCAGCGGCGGCAGCAGGCTGGCATCGGCAATCGGAAGCCGCACCGTGAATCTGCTGCCTTTGCCGACGCCGGGACTCTCCAAGGCAACCGAACCGCCGTGCATGGCAACCAGCCGCCGCACCAGCGCGAGCCCAATACCAAGGCCTCCTTTCGCACGACCATCATGATAATCGATCTGAGTGAACAATTCGAACACGCGCGACTGCATATTGAGGGGAATGCCGAGGCCGTTGTCCGTCACGGTGATCTCTGCCTCGTCGCCGTCGCGCTCGACCGAGAGCGTGATGCGTCCACCCTCCGGCGTATATTTCGCCGCGTTGTTGAGAAGGTTACTGACCACCTGCGCAAGCCGCGTCAGATCGGCGTCGAGCCAAATCGCGTCCGGCGATGTCTTCACCGTCAACGAATGTCCCGCAGCCTCGATCAACGGCTGGCTTGCCTCCAGCGCCGAGCGGACGACGTCCACAGCCTGAATGGCCTGCTTGCGCAGCTCGATCTTGCCCTGGGTCACCCGCGACACATCCAGGAGATCGTCGATCAGGCGCACAAGATGGACGAGCTGTCGGTCCATCATGTCGCGGATATTGTTCGCGTCGGCGCTGTTGGGATTCTTGCGCAGGATATCCAGGCCATGCCGCAGCGGCGCGAGCGGGTTGCGCAACTCATGCGCCAAGGTTGCCAGGAATTCGTCCTTGCGCCGGTCGGATTCCTGGAGGGCTTCGGCGTAGGCCTGCAGTTCGTCTCGCTGCGCGGCGATCTGCTGCCGTTGCCGGTACAGCTCGAAGAACACCTCGGCCTTGCTGCGCAGGATGTCCGCTTCGATCGGCTTCTGGATGAAATCGACCGCGCCGGCCTCGTAGCCGCGGAAGCGGCGTTGGCTGTCGGCAGTTCCCGCCGTGACGAACATGATCGGGATACGCCGCGTGCGTTCATTGCCGCGCATCAGTTCGGCGAGCTCGAAACCGTTCAGTCCGGGCATCTGCACGTCGATCAGCGCGAGCGCCACGTCGTGCCGCAGCAAGAGCTCCAGCGCCTCGTCACCGGAGCGTGCCTTGAGCTGCACCAGCCCGTCTCGGCGCAGCAGCGCCGCGAGGGAAAACAGATTCTCCTCCAGATCATCCACCAGGAGGAAATGAACAGGCGCGATCGTCGCGGTCATGCCTTATCGATGTCCTGTAGAAACGACGCTATCTGGCCCGGCGTCAACAGCAGGGCCGCCGGGCATTCCAGTTTCGCCGCCTCTGGCATGGCGGAGGCATAGGCGCTGTCCGGGGTTTGAACAATCACCGTGCCACCGGCCTCGGCTATGGCCTTCAGACCGGTCGCACCATCATTATTGGCGCCGGTCAGCACGATGCCGATCAGTCCCGGGCCATAGGCGTCGGCGGCGCTTTCGAACAATACGTTGATCGATGGACGAGAGTACAGCACAGGTACGTCATTGGACAGAGATAGGGTCCGGTCTTGTTCGACCAGCAGATGATAGTCCGGTGGGGCAAAATAGACCGTACCGCCGGACATTGGTTCCTTGTCTTGGGCTTCGCGGACCGCGATCCGGCATCTCGCCTGGAGCAATTCGGCCAGGATGCTCTTCTTGTCGCGGGGCAAATGGACGACGATCATCACCGCCAGCCGGTAGCCGGCCGGCAGTGACGGAAGGATCGACGACAACGTCTCCAGGGCTCCGGCAGACGCTCCGATCACGACCGCTTCAGGTGGGGTGGCGGTCATACTTCACCCTTTTGATAGATTTTTTCGTCTCGCACGAAATCGGCGAACGAACCGGCATGCTCAGAGAAGCGCAGGCTCTCCTTCGATCCGAGCCCGAGAAACCCCTTTCGCGCCAGCGAATCCCGGAACAACCGCAGCGCCCGGTCCTGCAGACGGCGGTTGAAATAGATCAGCACGTTGCGGCAAGAGATCAGGTGCATTTCGGCGAAAACGGCATCGGTCACCAGGCTGTGGTCCGAGAAGACGACGCGCTGGCGCAGCGTCTTGTCAAATGATGCTCGGTGGTAGGCTGCGCTGTAATAGTCCGACAGCGACGATTTGCCGCCGGACTTGCGGTGATTTTCGGTAAAGAGCTGAAGGCGATCCAGGTCGTAGATCCCGGCTTCGGCCGCCGCCAGCGCGTTCTGGTTGATGTCGGTGGCATAGAATAACGTGCGTTGCTCCAGTCCCTCCTCACGGAAAAGTATGACAAGGGAATAGACTTCTTCTCCCCCGCCGCAGCCCGCAACCCAGATCTTCAGCGAAGGGTAGGTCCGCAGGTGCGGCACCACCTTCTCGCGGATCGCCCGGTAATAGGAAGGATCACGGAACATCTCGCTGACCTGGATTGTCAGATAGTTCAAAAGGCGCGGCAGCACCGTTTCGTCATGCAGCAGGCCGTCCTGGAGCGCAGATACGCTTGCAAACCCCATCTGCTCTCGTGCTTGTCTCAGGCGCCGTTTCACCGATGCCAGAGCGTAATTACGAAAGTCGTAGTGGAATTTCTGGTACAGAGCCTCCAGCAGCAGCTTGATCTCGATGTCTTCGATTTTTTCGGACACGGGATTCCGTTATCGCGGCATCCAGACGCGCACGAGGGAGAGAAGCTTCTCCACGTCCAGCGGCTTCGCCATGTAGTCGTTTGCCCCGGCCTGGATGCAGCGTTCCTGGTCATCCGGCATGGCTTTTGCGGTCAGAGTGATGATCGGCAGCTTCTGCCACTCGGCACGCCGGCGAATCGTGCGCGTGGCGGTCAGGCCGTCCATGACCGGCATCATGACGTCCATCAGGACGAGGTCGATCGCCCTGGCCCGATCGCCCGCGGACTTTTCCAGGGCATCGAGCGCTTCCTGGCCGTTCCGCGCGATCTCGATCCGTGCGCCGCGTGCCTCGAGGATATTGGTCAGCGCATACACGTTGCGGACATCGTCCTCCACAATCAGAATCCGCCGCCCTTCGAGAATGGCGTCACGATTCCGTGCCCTGCGGATCATGTTCTGTTGCTCGTCCGGCAGTTCAGAGACGACCTGGTGAAGGAACAACGTGACTTCATCAAGCAAGCGCTCGGGTGATTTCGCGCCTTTGATGATGATCGATTTCGAATACCGGCGCAGCCGCTGCTCGTCATCTGCGGAGAGCTCGCGCCCGGTGTAAACGATCACCGGTGGGAACGAATAAGCGTCCTCGCGACTCAGCGTCTCCAGCAGCGAGTAACCCGAGGCATCGGGCAACGAGAGATCGAGCACCATGCAATCGAAAGTTTGCTCCTGGAGCAGCTCAAGGCATTCCGCTGCCGTTCCCACGGCAATCGCCTGAACGTCACCGGAGGATAGCAACCTGGCCACGGCGTCACGCTGGACTGGATCGTCCTCGACGATCAGCACACGGTGCATGTCCTGCGCCAACTTGGCCTCGAGCTTCCTCAGGACGTCGGCCAACTCTTCGCGGGCGACCGGCTTCAGCATATGCCCAACCGCGCCCAGCGAGAGCGCAGTCTGCGCGTGGTCGCTTGCCGAGACGACGTGGATCGGAATATGGCGCGTCTTCACGTTCCGTTTCAGGCGATCGAGGACCGAAAGGCCCGACTGGTCCGGCAATCCCACATCGAGAATCACCGCGTTCGGCACGTATTTCTTTGCAAGCATCAGTGCCTCCTCGGCCGTGCTCGCGACCAGCGACTGGAAGCCCATCTCGTGCGCCTGGTCGCGCAGAATGCGGGCGAAGGAGTCATCATCCTCGATGACGAGCAAGACGCGCCTCGCATCGGAGATCCGGTCACGGTCGTCCTCGACCTTGCGCGGTGCGACGACCGGCACCGTCGGCGCCACTGCGGCCGTCGGAATGGCAGGGACGCTCGCCGCAAGCGACAGCAGTTCGCGCGGCGGCACCAGCGCGGGATCGTAAACTTCCGGAATGACGACGGTGAATGTGCTGCCATGCCCCGGTCGGCTCTTGAGTTGCAGCGATCCCCCAAGCAATCGCACGAGTTCACGCGAGATCGACAGTCCCAGGCCAGTGCCGCCATATCTGCGGCTGATCGTACCGTCGGCCTGATGGAACGCCTCGAACACGACCTGCTGTTGCTCCTCTGAAATGCCGATGCCGGTATCGGCGACGGACAAGGCGATCCGTCCGTTGCCTGCCCGTGAAATCCTGAGCCCGACCTGGCCCCGTTCGGTGAACTTGAACGCATTGGACAGCAGATTCTTCAGCACCTGCTCCAGCCTCTGCTGGTCGGTATCGAGCGTCGCCGGGCATTCCGGCGCAATATCGATCTCGAAGCCAAGCTGCTTCTCCCGGGCAACATGGTCGAACATCTGCCGAAGATCGCTAGCCAAACGCTCGAGCGACATTTCCTGGGGGCGGATTTCCACGTGCCCGGCCTCGATCTTCGACAGGTCCAGGATGTCATTGATCAGGCTCAGCAGGTCATGGCCGGATGACAGAATTGTGTTAGCGTAGTTCACCTGCTCTTCTGTCAGGTTCTCTTCCGGGTTATCCGCCAGTAATTTTGCCAGGATCAGCGAGGAATTGAGCGGCGTTCGCAGCTCATGCGATATGTTGGCCAGGAAGTCGGACTTGTACCGGCTTGCTTGCTCCAGTTCCCGCGCCTTCAGTGCCACAGCCGCGTTCGACCGCTCGAGATCGTCCCGCTGTGCCTCCAATTGCTGCGCTTGTTCCTCGAGCTGGGCGTTGGTTTGCTCCAGCGCGATCTGCTGTTGCTCAAGCCGCCCCTGCGATTCCTTGAGCACACGGCTCTGCTCTTCGAGTCCCTCGTTGGAAACGCGCAACTCCTCGCCCTGGGCCTGGAGTTCCTCGGACTGGCGTTGCGTCTCCTCGAGCAACTTCTGAAGCTCGGCACGATAGTCTGCCGAGCGGATTGCGATGCCGACGGGTTCGGAGACTTGCTCCAGAAGAGTAACGATGCGTTCGCTGACAGGGTGGATGAATCCAAGCTCAAGCACGGTGTTGACGCTGCCATCGGCGGTTGCCGGCGAGATGACCAGGTGTTTCGGTTTCGCCTGGCCCAGGGCTGAACCGACGGTCAGATACCCATCCGGTACGTCCCGAATGAAGAAGGGTCGGCGCTCGGCGGCAGCCTGGCCAAGCAGCCCTTCCTTCAATGTAAAGCGTTCGATCAGCTTTGCATTCGCGGGGACGCCATAGGTCGCGATCCGTCGGTAGGCATCAGCGTCTCTGACAAAGACCGCACCGGCATGGGCATCCAGGTATCGCGCCAGGAATGCCAGGATGCTCTCGCCAAGCTGCCCGGTGTTCTGATCGCCGAGCATCGCCGAACCGAGCCCCACATGGGCCGACTGCATCCAGTCCTGCCGTTGGCGTAGCGCCATCGCCCGCGTGACCAAAGAACCGACGATCGCCGTCAGGACAAGGCCAAGCAGGCTGGATAAAATGGCTGTCGCCAGGGCCCACCTGTAAGCGCTGTTCATTTCCGCGAGACGCTTGTCGCGAAGACCGGCTTCTTCCGGATCCATGGCGGCCAGTTGGCTGCGTATCGCATCCATCTCCGCTTTGCCCTGATTCGTGTCGACGACCGCTGTAGCGGCATTGGGGCCGGCGGTACGGCGCAAATCTATGGTTACTTTGAGTTCTGCGAGTTTCGCGTCGATGTGGGATTTGAGCGGCGCGATGCGGGCCTGCTCGGTTGGATTGTCGCGCGTCAGGTCGGCCAGGTCCTTGGTCAGCGACGGAATTTGCGCCAGCGCCGCTTCGTAAGGCTGAAGGTACTTTTGATCGCCGGTCAGCAGGAAGCCGCGCTGTCCTGTCTCCGCATCCAGTACGTTCGCCAGCAGGTTGTCCAGTATGGAGATCACCCGGTGCGAGTGGATGATCAACTGATTGTCGATCTTCAACGTCTGCAAATTGCGGTATGCGAACCCGCCGCTGGCCAGAAAGAACACCAGGACGGCCGCAAGGCCGAGCGATACGAGCGGGTCCAACCCCAATCTTCGTGTCAGCCCCGGCGCGGACGATGGTTTCATGAACACTCTCGTTGACGTGAGGCGAGGCGGTGGCGGGCAAAGGCGCGCACATCAACTATAGAGCCGGGACCGAGCCGGCAGGTACCACACATTGTTGAAATTATGTCGTGCCTGTCCGGGAGCGATACATGCCGACACGCGATACATCCGCGTCGTACCGCCGCGATGGCGGTTACGCAGCTGCCAGCGCCGCGAACTCCGGTTTGAACACGCGGTCTGCCATCGCCTGGCAGCGCCGCACCAGGCGATGCTCCGTAGGGCCGTAATCCGGCACGGCGTAGTGCAGGGTACGGAGGTTGTCCCACAACAGCACGTCGCCCTCGGTCCAGTGATGCGCGTACTGGTAACGCGGCTGCAGCTGGTGCGCGAACAATTCCTCCAGCAGCGCTTCGCTTTCTGCCTGGGACACGCCGTCGATCCGCACGGCGTAGCCGGGATTGGCATACAGAATGCGCCGACCCGATAGAGGATGCCGCAGCACCATCGGTTGTGACACGGGCGGCTTCTGCGCGCGCTGCGCCTCGGTCAGCGGCTTGCGCACGCTGCCCTCACCACCGCGCACCCGCATCATGTCCCAGAACTTTGCGAAGTCATGGGTCGCCGTCAGCGTTTCCAGCCGCGTTTGCAGCGCCGCTGGCAGATCGTCGAATGCGGCCGCCATGTCAGCAAACAATGTATCTCCGAGCGCGTGGCCATTGCGGCGCGGCACCGTCAACGCGTGCAGCACGTTGACGAAGGCGATGGTTCGGCTGAACGACATGTCGGTATGCCAGTCCTGCCCGGCATCGGCGAGGCCGATCGGGCGGCCGTTCTCCACAATATTGGACAAAATCATCACCTCCGGGTGCTCTGGCACCTGGAAGGCGCCCGATACGTGCACCTCCAGCGTGCCGAACCGGCGGCTGAACGCCGCCTGCACGGCAGGGTCAAGATGCTGGTCCGGAAAGCACACTACGCCGTAGGTGCCGAGCATGCGCAGGATCAGGGCGAAGTCGTCGCGCGACAGCGGCGCGGCAAGATCGATCCCCGTGATACGTGCGCCCAGGACGGCGCCGGATGGCGTGACGGTTGACATGGCGCCGAGTTTGGCGCCGCCAAGCCCGCCGCGCTAGACTCCCCCGTATGGCCAGGCTGAGCGTAAATCTCAACAAGGTGGCGCTGCTGCGCAACTCGAGGCGCACCGGCGTGCCGGATCTCCTGCATTTCGCGCGCATCGCGCTGGATGCCGGCGCGGCGGGGCTGACCGTACATCCGCGCCCGGACGAGCGCCACATCCGGGGCAGCGACGTTCCGGCGCTCGCCAAGCTGATGCAGAAGTTGCGTCCGAAGATCGAATTCAACATCGAAGGCTATCCGGACGCCCGCATGCAGGCGATCCTGCAAGAGGTGAAGCCAGAGCAATGCACGTTCGTGCCGGACGCACCGGATGCGTTCACGTCGGAGGAGGGATGGAAACTCGACGCAGATCAGATGGCATTGGCGCGCCCGGCCGTGGCCGCCGCGAAAGCGCTCGGCTGCCGTGTCATTCTTTTCATTGATCCCGATCCCGATGTGGTGCCGCGCGTGCGCGAGGCCGGCGCCGATGGGGTCGAAATCTATACCGGCGGCTATGCCGAAGCGTTCCGCGCAAGCGGCGCCGCCACCACGCTCGTGCCACGGATCGCCGAGACGGCGCAACGCGCCGTCAAGCTGGGCCTGGTGGTGAATGCCGGGCACGACCTGAACCTGCGCAACATCCCGCCGCTGATGGGGGCGGTGCCGTTCCTGGCCGAGGCGTCGATCGGGCACGAACTGACCGCCGATGCGCTTGAAATGGGGTTCGCGGCTGCCGTGCGGGCCTATGCGGCAGCCTTGCGCGGCGAGTAATCGGATGCACGGAGTGGCCGGATCAAGCCCTGGTCATGACGGTAGGCTTTGCAACAACACAAATGGGAGTTCAAGCAATCATGGCGACGGAAAAACTGCCCCATCGTAAACTTGGCGCAGGCGGATTGACGGTTTCCGCTATCGGATTGGGCGGCATGTCGCTGTCTGGCGTGTACGGCGCGGCGGATGACGCGGCGTCGGAGGACCTGATCCGTTCTGCCATCGACGTTGGCGTCGATCATGTCGATTCGTCCGACATGTATGGCTGGGGCCATAACGAGGAACTGGTCGGCCGCGCGATCAAGGGCCGGCGCGACCGTGTGGTTCTGGCGACCAAATTCGGCCAGGTGCAGAACCCGGGCGGACAGAACAAGGTGAATGGCCGACCGGAATATGTGATCCAGGCCTGTGAAGCGAGCCTGAAGCGCCTGGGCGAGGACGTGATTGACCTCTATTACCAGCACCGCGTCGATCCCACTGTGCCGATCGAGGACACCGTCGGCGCGATGGCGAAGCTGGTGCAGCAGGGCAAGGTGAAGCATCTCGGCCTGTCGGAAGCGAAGCCTGAGACCATCCGCCGCGCCCATAAGGTGCACCCGATTTCGTGCGTGCAAACGGAATATTCGCTGTTGTACCGGGCCGAAGCCGAAGAGACGCGGGAGACCACGCGTCCCTTGGGAATCAGCTTCGTAGCGTATGCACCGCTGGGACGTGGTTTCCTGACCGGTGCAATCCAGACCTTCGCCGATGTGGACGGCCGGCGCGCCGCGCATCCTCGCTTCCAGAAAGAAAATTTCGACCAAAACCGCGAACTGGTGGCGAAGATCGAAGCAATCGCGGCAGAGAAGAAGTGCACGCCGTCGCAGCTCGCGCTGGCCTGGGTACTGGCACAGGGCGACGACGTCGTGGCGATCGCGGGCACGCGGTACAAGCCGCGGCTGGACGAAAATATCGGGGCTCTGCGAGTGGAACTGACGCCGGATGACGTGGCAAGGATTTCCGCTGCAGTGCCGCGCGGCGCAGCGGCGGGAACGCGGTATCCTGCCGGCGGGATGGCAGCGGTCTACGTCTGAAAACAGCCGCTGTACTGTTCTTGTCACGGCCGGACACGGCCGCCGTACTATTCTCGTCATGGCCGGGCTCGACCCGGCCATCTACCCGAGCAGATCGGGCGCGTTGTCGGACCCAAAGTACCGGGGTGGTGGTGCGTGGATGTCCGGAGTCAAGCCAACGTCACCGCTACGGTCCCTTACCTCGAAAGGATCAGCCGCCGAACGCGGAAAGGCCGGTTTGCGCACGCCCCAGAATCAGCGCGTGCACGTCGTGCGTGCCTTCATAGGTGTTCACAGTTTCCAAATTCATCAAATGCCGGATCACGTGGTATTCGTCCGCGATGCCGTTGCCGCCGTGCATGTCGCGGGCGACGCGGGCGATCTCCAGCGCCTTGCCGCAATTGTTGCGCTTCAGCAGGCTGATCATTTCCGGCGCGGCTTCATGCTGATCCATCAGCCGGCCCAGCCGCAGCACCGCATGCAGGCCGAGCGTGATCTCGGTCTGCATATCCGCCAGCTTCTTCTGAATAAGCTGCGTCGCCGCCAGCGGTCGGCCGAACATCATGCGCTGCATGGTGTAGTCGCGCGCCGCCTGCCAGCAGAACTCCGCGGCGCCGAGCGCACCCCAGGCGATACCGTAGCGCGCATTGTTCAGGCAGGAGAACGGGCCGCGAAGCCCCTTTACCTCGGGTAGCACGTTCTCCGCCGGCACGAACACGTCGGCCAGCATGATCATGCCAGTGACCGAGCAACGGAGGGAAAATTTGCCCTCAATCTTGGGCGTGGTCAGACCCGACATGCCGCGTTCCACCAGGAAGCCGCGGATATCGCCGGCATCATCCTTCGCCCAGACCAGGCAGACATCGGCGATGGGCGAATTGCTGATCCAGGTCTTCGAACCGTTCAGCAGGAAACCGCCATCCACCTTCTTTGCGCGCGTGCGCATCGAGGCAGGGTCGGAGCCGGCATCCGGCTCGGTCAATCCGAAGCAGCCGACCAGTTCGCCGCTGCGCAGGCCGGGCAGGAACTTCTGGCGTTGGCCTTCCGAGCCGAACGCCCAGATCGGATACATCACCAGCGAGGATTGCACGCTGAATGCGCTGCGATAGCCGGAATCGACGCGTTCCACTTCGCGTGCGATCAGGCCGTAGCTGACGTAGTTGATACCGGCGCAGCCGTAGCCCTCGAGCGTGGCGCCGAGGAACCCCATCTCGCCCATCTCGTTCATGATGGTGCGGTCGAATTTTTCTTCGCGGTTGGCGAGCAGCGCGCGGGGGAAAAGTTTGTCCTGGCAATAGGCGCGCGCGGCGTCACGGATGGCGCGTTCGTCTTCGGAGAGTTCGCTGTCGAAACGCAGCGGGTCGTCCCACTGGAACGCCGTGAAATGGCTTTTCCGTACCGCCGGCGCGTCGTTCATGCCTCGCTCTCCTGAGATTCGGTCTTCGCAGCAGGACGGGGCCGGGGGCGCAGCAGCATGAAGGCAGGGACGTCGTCGCCAAACCCACGCACGGGTGGACCGTGGTCCTCGGAGTGATGGGGTTCATGGCGGGGCCGGCGATGCGAAGGGGGCTGCTCCTCCTCCCCTCCTGGGCTTGGGCCGTGATGCCGACCAAGGGAGGGGGGAGGGGGCCGGCGGGCAGCACTTGGACGGCCTGCCCTCTCCCCCCTTCCTTGGTCCGCATCACGGCCCAAGCCCGCGAGGGGAGGGGGAGACTCTTGTCGCACCTCCGCCTCACTCCGCTCTTCCCGCCGCTTGCTCTCAGGCTTGTCCTTCTTCGCCCTGTCCTTCCTTTTAGGCTCCGCCGCGCGTGGCACATCCTTCTCGCGGCCCTTGCCCCGTCCGCGGCGCCGCTTGCGGCCGTCTTCCTCTGCCCAATCCACCGGGTCCAGGCCCTCGACATTCACTGGCGGAATCGCGTGACCGACCAGCTTTTCGATCGCCTCCACCGCGTAGCGATCTTCGGGCGACGCGATGGTGAAGGCGTGGCCCTCCAGACCGGCGCGGCCGGTGCGGCCGATGCGATGGACGTAATCCTCGGCATGGTGCGGGACGTCGAAATTGAACACGTGCGACAGGCCGCCGATGTCCAGACCGCGGGCCGCAACGTCGCTGCACACCAGCAACTGCAACTCGCCTGCCTTGAATTTCTCCAGCGTAGCGAAGCGCACCGTCTGCGCCATATCTCCATGCAGCGCGCCGACGCTGAACCGGTGCTTGCTGAGCGACTTGTACAGGATGTCTACGTCGCGCTTGCGATTGCAGAAGATCAGCGCGTTCTGCACCTGCTGGGTACGGACCAGCCGGCGCAGCGATTCGCGCTTGTCATGTTCTGCCACCAGCACCAGGCCCTCGGTGATCGTCGTCGCCACCGATGCGGGACGGGAGACCGCGATCTCCTTCGGATTCCGCAGGAACGCGTCGCCCAGTTTGCGGATCTCCGGCCCCATCGTTGCGGAAAAGAACAGGGTCTGCCGTTGGCGGGGCAGCAAGGTAACGATGCGCTCCACGTCGGGGATGAAGCCCATGTCGAGCATGCGGTCGGCCTCGTCGATCACCAGGATCTTGGCGTCGGAGAGCAGGATGGCGCCGCGCTCGAACATGTCGATCAGGCGGCCGGGTGTGGCGATCAGGACGTCCACGCCACGATTCAGCACGTCGCGTTGGTCGGTCATGCTGTCGCCGCCGATGATCAGGGCGTGCGTCAGCTTCAGGTATTTGCCGTACTGAAGAAAGTTCTCTGCCACCTGCAACGCGAGTTCCCGCGTCGGCTCCAGGATCAGGCTGCGCGGCATGCGGGCACGGGCGCGCGAGCCGGACAGGATGTCCAGCAAAGGCAGGGTAAAGCCGGCGGTCTTGCCGGTGCCGGTCTGGGCGATGCCCATCACGTCTCGCCCCATCAGGACGAACGGAATAGCTTGCTCCTGGATCGGCGTTGGGTGGCGGTAGCCCATGTCGGCCACGGCATGCAGCACAGGCTCCGACAGGCCGAGATCGGCAAAGGTCGTGCGCGAGGGTTCCGTGGCGACGGGTGTGGACGCGGCCTCGATCGGCGCGTCGTCGGTCGGGTCCGCCGGGGCGGTCGTGGTGTCTGTCAAACCGGGTCCAGTCGATGGCAGGTCGCGGCCAGCGCCGCAACAGTCGCGTGTCCGGCGCATGGCGCGCCTGGAGCGGTTGCTGGCGTGGGATATCAAGAGGGCGCGCGGGAATGTCAACCTCTTCTCTTGCCTTTCCCGCGCTGCGCTATCCGCGTAGCGCGAGAGAGGTCGAGACGCAGTAAGCGTTCGGGGGTGTGGCCCGCCCCGGCGAAGGTCGGGGCTGGTCGGGCCGGTTGACCGCCCGGCCGTCGAGGCAGGGCTTCGCCAGCTCGAGGCCGGTAGTGACATTGCCGACGGGCTCATTGCCTATGACGGCGAGCGGCAGGTGGAAAATCTTCGTTTCGTTCGACGGAAAGGCCCTCTCTCTTTAGCCGCCATGGACAACAAGCCCGTCTCCTGCCGCGATTTTGATATTGATGAAACGTCGCAGGCGCGGCGGGCTGTCCTGGCCCGCGGCGCTTATGATGACCATCTCGCCCGCTGCTGCCCGCACGATGCTATAACCCCAACCTCCGGGACTTCAGGAACGCGATCGCTATGCCCTCCCTTTCCTCCACGCTGCACGATCTGACCCGCGACCTTGTGCGCATAGACAGCCGCAGCTCTGTCTCCAACCTCGCCGTGGCCGAACGGATTGAAGCGGCACTGTCTGGGTTCGACGTCGAACGCCTGGACTACACGGACCACGCCGGCGTCGCAAAGCGCGCGCTGGTGGCGCATCGCGGCGGCACCGGCGGCATCGCGCTGTCCGGCCACATGGATACGGTGCCGGACACTGGCTGGCAGGAAAACCCATGGTCCGCCCGGATCGACGCGGATGGGGTGCTGCATGGACTGGGCAGCACCGACATGAAAGGCCCGGTCGCCGCGGCGGTCGTGGCGGCCTGTGCGCTGCCGGCATCGGTGCCGGTGACGCTGCTGATTACGACCGATGAGGAAACCACCAAGCAAGGCGCGCGGGAAATTGCGACACATTCCGAACTGGTGCGGCAAGTAAAGCCGCGCGGCATCATCGTGGCGGAACCGACGCGGCTGATCCCGGTGCGCGGCCATCGCGCGCATATCCATTTCACCTGCACCGCACACGGCGTGCAGGCCCACAGCAGCACCGGCAAAGGCCGCAATGCCAATTGGGACCTGATACCGTTCCTGGTGGAGATGAAGACGATCTTCGAACGCCTGCGCGGCGACGTCAGCCTGCAGGATACCGACTACGAGCCGCCGTTCAGCGACTTCAACCTGGTGATCGAAAACCACGGCGCCGCAGTCAACGTCACTGTTCCCGTGGCGACGGCGCGTATCAAGTTCCGTTATTCCGCGAAGGTGGATCCGGCGCCGGTGCTGATTGCGGTGCGTGAGGCTGCTGCCCGCGCCGGCATCACGGTGAGGGAAGATCGCGAAGGTTTTCCCCCGGAATTGCCATCCGATCATCCGCTGGTGGCGTTGTGCGTTGCGGCGACAGGCCAGGCGGCGCACACCGCGCCGTACGGCACCGATGCCTCCGAACTCCAGGCGATCGCTCCGTGCGTGGTGCTCGGGCCCGGCGACATTGCCGTGGCCCACACGCCGACGGAAAAGGTGCGGCTCGCCGATCTGGAAGCCGCAGCGCCATTGTTCATGCGGCTGGCAGAGCAGATGGCGGCGGCGCGATGACGCAAAAGCTGGAAGAGTAAGCGTTTGGCGCTGGTGCACTGCTAATAGCAGGCGTTGCTAACGAAACACTGGACGGTCGTTGCGGCGGGCGCGAATCGTCGAGCCAGAACGACCAGACCTGAAGGCATTCTTCAATACATCGATGCCGGTGGAGAGATAGTATGGCGACCACCAGCACCACTTTGCCCGATGGCGGCGCACGTCAGCTTGAATGCGGGCCGGAAATTGTTGCATGCATCCGCAGGGCGCGACGCTGTGCTGCAACGACAGAGCAGCGTTGTCGTAGCCGACACGGCGAGGCGCGCCCTTGGGCCGGATCAGCCCTGTTGGCCCCGCAAACGATAGTCGTCTCGCTGTTCAGGCAACCACCGTAGCGGCTTGGATTGCGCTAACATGCCGGCTGGTATCAAGAGCAGCTCGACGGGAAGCGATCCGCAGGTCACAAGCTCCGTCAGAACACGACCCGGCTCACGTTTTTGTCACCAAAGAACCCATGCACTCTACGAATATCGGGCTTGAGCACCCCCATGCTCACCCCGGCAATTGATTGCCAGCGAAGCCGCCTTATTTAAGCCACAACTGAGGAGTGCCCGGATGGATTTGTTTTGTTCAAGGATGCGGCAGCGCGCCGATAGCGGAAGCGTAGCGGACGTTCCGCGGTAATCGGCTGGTGCCGACACAGTCAACACGCATGCGTTGAGCGGCGACGCTGCCGCGACACGTGCGGTTCATCCGGAAGCAGGTAAATCGATGGATCTGTTACGTTCTCTCGGCACATTTGTGCGTGTGGCCGAAGCGGGGTCCCTGTCCGCCGTGGCCCGCGAGGCCGGCACCAGCCACGCCGCGACCAGCCGTATCATCAGTCAGTTGGAAGATCATTTCGGAGTCCGGCTTTTGCACCGGACCACCCGCCGGCTCAGCCTTACCGAAGACGGTCAGGATCTGCTAGGCCACGCCCGGCAGTTACTGGCGACGCAGGAGGAAATGGAAGCAGCGCTCGGGCGTCAGAATGCTTCACCCGTGGGCCGGGTGCGCGTCGGCCTTCCCGCCACCACGGCCACGTTGGTGGTGCCGCGCCTGCCTGACCTGCTGCAGAAGTATCCGGGCCTTTTGGTCGAACTGGTCGTTGGCGACCGGTTCGACGACTTGGTCGAGGCTCGGCTCGATCTGGCCCTGCTGCGTGGCCGTCCGCCGGAAGGGTCGGTAATCGCGCGCGCCATCGGCACCTTCAATCGCGTTCTGGTGGCCGGTCCGACGTACCTGGAACAACGCGGTGCCCCGCAACATCCGAACGACCTTGGCGACCACGAGTGCATTATCCACGAAATGGGCGCCGATAGCGCGCGCTGGACATTTGCCACCCCGGACGGGCCGGTCGACGTGCAGGTTTCCGGCTCCTTCCACGCTGACAACAGCGAAGTGGTGCACCGTGCCGCCCTGGCCGGACTGGGTATTGCGATGATGCGCGAGCCGCAGGTTGCCGACGACCTGCGCGCTGCGCGGCTGTACCAGGTTCTGCCTGGCTTCGCCTCCGGCCACGACCAGTTGTTCCTGGTGTTCCCGTCGCGGCGCCATTTGGCACCGCGCACGCGCGTGATGATCGACTTCCTCGCCTCTCTGACGCAGGAGGTGGAAACGCGCCTGCGCGATGCGCGCGTCTGGGGCGAAAACGAAACGACCTGGCTAATGTAGCCACGCCTGCGGGCAGGTCGCGGCCCGATCCCGCATCGGGTCGCGCGGCGAACGTCGTCGCCAGCGCAGCGACCGAAGCAATCTCGGTCGTGTTGCGTATGGACTGTCCGGAGGGTTGGTGTCGCGCGCGGGCATGCCATAGCGTTCAATCGGACGGATTCCAATTCGCGGTGTCATCGATCGGAATGACCGGCCGCGGCATGTGTTGCCAATTGAAGCGCGACAGGACGGGGCTGGTGAGACCGGGTGCATCGACCTCGACGATGTCCTGATGGCGGAAGAACTCGTCGAAGCCGCCACGGAAATGGCCACGCGATTTCACCACCACGACGCGGGCGGCGGCGATGTCGAGCCCGAACGCCTCAAAGAACGCCGGATCGGCGCATTGATAGCGATTTGACACAACCACCACGGTCATACCGCCAAGCTGCACGGCCGCCGCGGCACCCAGGTCGAGCGTATTGTTGGCATAGATGCCGCGCCGGCCACGCACGGTCCCGGACAGCAGACGGCGCACTTCTGCCGGCGCGGCGAGCGGCTTGGAAAATTTGTCCTCGTTATCCCGGTTGAAGCACGCGGTGAAGCGCGCGCCCTCGCCCAGGCGGTGCGCTTCCGCGGCGAGCGCCGGATCGTGGATCACGCCCACCAGCGCATCGCGTACCCCCGCGGCGTGGAAGGCTTGGAGAATCCACATCGTGTTGCCGCGGCCGCCGCCGCCCGGATTGTCGGCCACGTCGGCGAAGGCGCGCGCATGCTGCGACGGATCTTCCGTCGCCTTGGCCAGGCTTGTGGCTTCCTCCAACGGCGTCAGCATCGGACGGAACCGGTCGCGCCGCGCCCAGCCGGCTTCGGCGATCTCGCGGGCCAGGCCGTTGGCCGCGTCGGCGTCGGTCGCGGTCACCACCACGGTCAGCCCGTTGAACGGCGTGTCGGCGAAGGCGAAGCCGCCCATCACCGAGACGTTCAGCACGCGCCCTTGGTAGGGCGGTTCTGCCATGCGCTGCTGGCCGAGATCGATCAGCTCACCGTACGGCCGGTTGGGTGCGTCCTTGCCGGTGAGCTGCGTCACTGTGGGCGGCACGATCGGCAGGCGGATCCGCGCGAGATGCGTGCGCGTGCCAGACATCAAGCGGCGCAGTGTGAGGGCGGCCTCGGCGCCGCGGTCATGCATGTCGAGATGCGGGTTGGTGCGGTAGCCGATGAACGCGTTCACCAGCGCCACGTCGTCGTCCGAGACATTGGCGTGCAGGTCGTAGGTGGCGACCACAGGCACGGCATCGCCGACGATGCGGCGCACCAGGCGCAGCAGCGTGCCTTCAGGATCGTGGTCCTGCGTGGTGAGGCCGGCGCCGTGCAGCACACAATAGACGCCATCCAACGTGCCGGCGTGGCGCAGGCCGGCTTCCCACTGCGTAAGGAGTTGGTCGAAAAAGGCCTGGTCCACGGGGCCGTTCGGCTCGGCCATGGCGAGGGTGATCGGCACCGGCTGCCACGGGCCAGCGGCGTCCATGGCGGCGAGGAAGCCGGGGAGTTCGGCCAGCATGCGTGGAGCGGGAGCGCGGGCTTCATCCAGCATCGCCTGCCCGTGGAGCAAGGTGCGGGCGGCGAAATCGGCCTCGGTGGCAATAGGGGCAAAGCGGTTGCACTCGATTGAGAAACCCAGCAAAGCCACGCGCATGGTATGAACCTTCGGTTGCGCGGGGGTGAGCCGCGTTGCGGGCAACAGTAGGGGAACGGTGGCGAGCGCGGCAACCCGACGTCGATTTGAATTCGAGTTTTTGACAGGAAGCGGGCGTATGGGGCTTGAGGTTGCACGTAGGCAGGATCGGATAATCCGGTTCAAGACAGATTTCAGCTACCGGATTCTGCTCTGGCCAGGGGTGTAGACAGTCGCCTTGTGGTATTCATCTGATTGGAACATTCCGATCCGTCTCCGGCCCCATTCCCATCCGCGATCCGAATAATGGCGGCACGTTATAAAAAAAGTCAATTTCGCCAAGCCCGCGCGATCCAGGCGTCTTAAACCTGAGGACGGATGCATAAGTCACCGGCTCCGAAGAGTAGGAGATGAGCATGAACCGCACGAGCGTTCCGCCGACGGTCGCCATTATGGTATTGCTCACCGCGCTCGGCGGCATCGCTCTCGCGGCGCAGGACAGATACACCTTGCAGGTGCCGGGCGGTCTCGCCTTCTCCGAGTTCAGGGGATATGACGAATGGCAGACCATCGCCGTTAGTCAGAATGGAAAAACGATCGAGACGATTCTCGGCAATCCCACGATGATCGCGGCGTTCAAGTCGGGCATTCCCGGCAATGGCAAGCCGTTCCCCGACGGTGCCAAGATGGCGAAGATCCACTGGACGGCAAAAAAGGCCGTCGACGAACCGGGTGAACCGCTGATACCGGGGCCCCTGCATGACATTGACTTCATGGCAAAGAACAGTACGCGGTTCGCAGACAGCGGCGGATGGGGATATGCCGTGTTCGAGTATGACACTGCGTCCGGCACGTTCAGGCCCGGCGATCTGCACGACATGCCGCCGCAGGCGCACGACGCCAAGTGCGGGTTCGCCTGCCATACGATCGTGGCGGCGAAGGACTACGTTTTCACGGCATACCCGCAGCGATGAATGCGCCGCCGGCTCCTGCGCGAGCACCGCTGCCTGATGGAGCATCGCACGCCGTCACAATGAAGGGGTTGCGCGTGACTGAACTTGGGAAGGACCGCCGGCGCATCTCACGCCGTTCGGCACTCGCTGGGACGGTGTTTGCGCTCGGCGCGGCGGCAGGTGCTGCTGCTGTGCGAGAGGCGGCGGCGCAGCAAAAGATCAGTCAGGCTATCGCCAAATATCAGGGGATGCCGAATGGCGGCCAGCACTGCGGGGTTTGCATCAACTTCCAACCGCCAAATGCGTGCAAATTTGTCCAGGGCGACATCGGTCCGAATGGCTGGTGCTCGCTGTTTTCGCCCAAGACTTAGTGGTTGCGCGGCAATAACGGGGAGTCGAAGCCGGCAGGACGGTCCAGAAGACAGAGACTTCGCAGCGCCCTAGAGCATTTCCACCCTGACTGGAATCTCGGGGGGCTAGCGAAACGGCCTCGCTCTGTGATTCTGGGGTTTCCGGATGACGAGCCGGAGGCGACGATGGGGTGGACACGAGGACGAAGCTACCACCAGGACTTGCGCGAG
>DATKPQ010000040.1:0-3204 GCA_035523995.1 Acetobacteraceae bacterium
CAGTTCCCCGAAGGCGACGACATGCGCGTCCGGCACAGGGAGGACCTGGAAGCCGCGAGGCGCGCGGAAGAACTTGGCTACGACCTGGTGGCCAAGGGCTCCCACTACAGCTCGCATCCGTTCCAATACATCCAGCAGATCCCCTACCTCGCCCAGGTCGCCATGCTCGCGCCGAAACTGCGGCTGCTCCCCGGCGTCGTGCTGCTGCCCCTGCATTCCCCGTTGCACGTCGCCGAGGAACTCGCCTCGCTGGACGTTCTCTGCGACGGCAAGCTCATCTTCGGTGCCGGCATCGGCTATCGCGAGGTTGAGTTCAACGCCTTCGGCACCACGCTGAAATCGGCAGGACCGCGCTTCGAGGAATGCCTCACCGCCGTCAGGCGCCTGTGGAGCGAGGATTTCGTCTCCATGCAGGCATCGTATTTCAGGCTGGACGGCGCCAACTGCACCACCAGGCCGATCCAGAAGCCGATGCCTCCGATCTGGATCGGCGCCAACATCGATGTCGGCATCCGCCGCGCCGCGCGCATGGCCGACGCGTGGTTCATCAACCCCCACAACAAGCTGGACACGACGGCGCAGCAGATGGAGGTTTACAAGCGCGCGCTGGATGCCGCCGGCAAGCCATTCCCCGCCGAACTGCCGATGGCGCGGGAGGTGTTCGTTGCCCGCTCGCGCACCGAAGCCGTGCGTCTCGCCAGCCCCTATCTGGAAACCAAATACAAGGCGTACCGCGCCTGGGGCCAGGACAAGGTGATGCCCAGCAGCGACCATTTCGATCTCGGCTTCGAGGACCTGATGCAGGACCGTTTCCTGTTCGGTTCGCCTGCGGAAGTAACGGAGCAGGTGCTGGAACTGCGCCGGCGATTCGGGGTTACAACGCTGATCCTGGGAATCCACTGGGCCGGCATGCCGAACTCGCTGGCCCTGGAGCAAATGCAGTTGCTGGCCGAGGAGGTGTTTCCGGCCGTCGAGCGAGCGTAGAGCAAGTCAGCCCGCCGCCATCCTCTAGGCACGCGAGAACACGGGGCGGGGTCAGTGCTGGGCGGCGACTTCGGTGGCCGGCGCGGTTTGCAGGCGCGTCAGGTACATGTGCGCTTCGCCGAACCAGCGCGTCTGGAAATCCATCCGCACCGGGATGGGCGGACCGTCCGGGACCAGGCTGGCAAGCCAGGCCGAGCCTTGCAGCGGCCGGTGATCCGCCGGTGCGTTATCCCGGTAGAGAAACCCCGCCACCATCTGGCCGACGAAATCGCAGCGCAGCGCACTGCCGGTGAATATCGCCAGATCGCTCCGCCCCAGCATGTCCTCGCCGGCCGTGCGGGCCGATATGTTGCTGACACGGCGCCCGTCGAAGGTGTGCGCCGATGCGCCGCAGCGTCCACTATCCTGCACGCGGCGGATCAGCAGCGCCAACGCGCTGAGCGAATCGATCGAGTTCGCTTCCAGCCCCGGCGGTATCGGTTCGCGTTTGTCGCCCGGCGGGGAGAGCAGGCGTTCGATCACCGGCTGGCCGTGCGTGTAATCGATCAGCGTGGCGTTAGGCGCGCCCTGCCAGATCCCCGCCCCGCGGAATTGCTCTGGCCGCGGCTGCCCGCCATCCCACGTGCCCGCAACGCTGTTCACCTGATGGCCTTGGCGGAACCAGCTCAACACCCCGGTGGTGTGGTAGGAGAGCCTGATGGCATATCGGGTCGACCCGAGCTTGAAGGCCGCGGATACCTCCGCGACATGCAGACCGGCAGCGTAGATTTCGTAGGTCGCGCGTATTTCCGGCGTGTCCTGCGCCGGGGCAGGCACGGGATTGAGTAGCAGAAGCCCCAGCAGAGTCGCGGCGAACCGGCGCATATGCGTTACATTACGCTGCGCCGCGGCATGGGCCAAGGGCGGCCAAGGGCGGCTTGACACGCCAAAGTCACGCCGCCTATCAGGAATCGGCCGGCGCGGGTGCGTAGCTCAGCGGCAGAGCACCGTCTTCACACGGCGGGGGTCACAGGTTCAATCCCTGTCGCACCCACCATTTCAACGGTCGCCGGCGCTCCTCCTATGTGGAACGAGGCTGGATTGGCGCTCCCGGCAGGCCGCGCAATCACTACAGCGCCGCCGTCAATCCGCCATCGACCACCAACACCTGTCCCGTCACGTAGGACGACGCATCGGATGCCAGGAACACCGCTGGCCCGGCGAGCTCCGGCGGATCGCCCCAACGCGCCATCGGCGCCCGTCCTGCGATCCAGGTGTTGAACACCGGGTCCTGGTGCAGCACGCCGGTGGCGTCGGTCGGGAAATATCCCGGCGCCAGCGCATTCACCGTGATGCCATGCGGCGCCAGCTCGGCCGCCATCGAGCGCACCAGGCCGTGCAGTCCCGCCTTTGCCGTGCTGTAGCCGGGAATGTTGGCGCGCCCCAGCAACCCCATGATCGAGGACACCATGATGATGCGGCCTGACCGGTGCGGCACCATCAGGCGCGCCGCCTCGCGCGACATGCGGAAATAGGCGGTCAGGTTGGACTCGATCACCGCCTGCCAGTCCTCGTCGGTGGTTTCCAGTAAAGGGCGGCGGGGGATGATGCCAGCATTGTTCACCATGATGTCGAGCCGGCCATGCTCTGCGGCAATGCGCGCCAATGCCGCGCGCACCGCGGCAGCATCAGTCACGTCAAAGACCAGCGGGACGGTACCAGGAAACTCGGCCGCCTGGTCGCGCAGGCGGGCTTCGTTGCGGCCATGCAGGATGACCTGTGCACCCGCCGCGGCGAGACCTCGGGCGATGGCGAGGCCAAGGCCGCGGGAACTGCCGGTCACCAACGCCAGGCGCCCGGTGAGATCGAACATCGGGAGCATGAGATGGCGAGGCTGGGTGAGTGGGCTTGCTATGTCAATCGCCGTCCCTCGAACCGAATGGATAGCCTCGATGCGCGCGATCAGCTTGCGGTAGCACCAGCCAGCGGCTTGGTGGCGCGCCGCGGGCTGGACAACAACCGAATTCCCCGGAGCCAGCTCCGCTGTTGTTGGTGGCAGCTGGCAGAGCGGGCCCGTAGAGCCCCTGACAGGCGGGATCAACCAGGCGGGATCAACCAGGTTTGCGCAAGTCTGGGCCGTTCGCTATAGGGACCTGCCGCTGATCCCGGATAGCTCAGTCGGTAGAGCAAGCGGCTGTTAACCGCTGGGTCGTAGGTTCGAGTCCTACTCCGGGAGCCAGC
>DATKPQ010000041.1:0-25979 GCA_035523995.1 Acetobacteraceae bacterium
GTGGATGTAGGCGGCCTGTTCCGGCGTCAGTTCGGTCAACTCGACGTTCAGCTTCTTGAGCTGCAGACGGGCCACGTGCTCGTCCAGCTTCTTGGGCAGGACGTAGACGCCGACGGGGTACTTCTCGTTGTGCTGCCACAACTCGATCTGGGCCAGGACCTGGTTGGCGAAGGACGAGCTCATCACGTACGACGGGTGGCCGGTGCCGCAGCCGAGGTTGACCAGGCGCCCCTTGGCGAGCAGGATGATCCGCTTCCCATCGGGGAAGATGATGTGATCGACCTGCGGCTTGATCTCCTCCCACGCGTAGTCTTCAAGCGACGCCACGTCGATCTCGTTATCGAAGTGACCAATGTTGCAGACGATGGCCTGATTCTTCATCTTGGCCATATGGGCATGCGTGATAACCTTGTAGTTGCCCGTGGCCGTCACGAAGATGTCGGCCTTGTCGCAGGCGTACTCCATGGTGACGACGCGGTAGCCTTCCATCGCGGCCTGTAGCGCGCAGATCGGGTCGACCTCGGTGATCCACACCTGGGCTGAGAGGGCGCGCAGGGCCTGGGCCGAACCCTTGCCCACGTCGCCGTAGCCGCAGACGAGGGCGATCTTGCCGGCGACCATCACGTCGGTGGCGCGCTTGATGCCGTCGACCAGCGACTCGCGGCAGCCGTACAGGTTGTCGAACTTCGACTTCGTGACCGAGTCATTGACGTTGATGGCGGGGAACTTCAGCTCGCCGCGCTTGTGCATCTGGTAGAGGCGGTGGACGCCGGTCGTCGTCTCCTCGGTCACGCCCTTGACGGCGGCCAGCTTCTTGGCGTACCAGCCGGGCTGCGCGGCGATCCGCTTCTTGATGGCGGCGAAGAGGACGCGCTCCTCCTCGCTGGTCGGCTTGTCGAGGACGTGGATGTCCGCCTCGGCGCGGGCGCCGAGGTGGAGGAGCAGGGTCGCATCGCCGCCGTCGTCGAGGATCATGTTGGCGTGCTGGCCGTGCCACTCGAAGATGCGATGGGTGTATTCCCAGTAGTCATCCAGCGACTCGCCCTTCCAGGCGAACACCGGCGTGCCGCGCGCGGCGATGGCGGCGGCGGCGTGATCCTGCGTCGAGAAGATATTGCAGGAGGACCAGCGGACGGTGGCGCCGAGGGCCACCAGGGTTTCGATCAGCACCGCGGTCTGGATGGTCATGTGCAGGCACCCGGCGATGCGGGCGCCGCGCAGCGGTTGGCTGGTCCCAAACTCCGCGCGGATTGCCATCAGGCCGGGCATCTCGTCCTCGGCCATGGCGATCTCTTTGCGTCCCCAGTCCGCCAGAGAGAAGTCCTTCACCTTGTAATCGCGGGTGGCAGCCATAGCGTGCAAGCTCCTGTTGGTGACACCGTCATATAAAGATATCTGCATGTGTGCAAGCATTGCGGCAATGGTCCAACGCAAAAAACCCCCTCCCAAGCAGGAGGGGGTTCAAGCGCACGGCAGCGCTCAAGGTGCGGCTAGGAAAATAACCTCACAACGCTGGCAAACGTCAACCCAGCACGGAAAGAACGCCTCACGCCGCGGTACAGACCCGAAGACGCGCTTGCTCAGACCGCCTCTTTCAGCTCCTTCGAGGCGCGGAACGCTATCTTCTTGCTGGCCTTGATCTTGATCGCCTCGCCGGTTGCCGGGTTGCGGCCCATACGTGCCGCGCGCTTGCGCACCTGCAGGATGCCAAGTCCGGTCAGCCGGATGCGGTCCCCCTTCTTCAGGTGCTTGGTCGTCATCGCCACCAAGTCGTTGAGCACGGCCTCGGCCTGCTTTTTTGTCATCTCATGGGTTTCCGCCAGGTCGGCAGCGATCTGCTTCAACGTGACGGTGGACTGAGCAGCCGCCTTCTTGGCTGTCGTCGCTGCTTGTTTGGCCATGGGCTCCCTCATGGATAAAAGTCACAGTCCATATATCCTGCCGAAATTGGCTGGATTCGGGCAACATCCTTCGACCTTCCCGGGCAAAAAATGCTGGCGACCCTGCCAACCCGCTTCACCCCTTCCCCGTTCCGTTCGTGGCGGCTGGTGCTTTGCCTTGCGGCGATGCTCGCCGGCTGCTCCTCACGGCAGCCGGCAGAGCGGGTGGCGCACTGCCCGCCTGGGCGAGGCACGCCCATGACCGCGTTCGAATTGTTCTTTGGCCGTAGCATAAGCGGCGGGGGCGAAGTCAGCGAAACGGCCTGGGACGACTTCCTCGCCCGGGTGATTACGCCAAATCTGCCAAGCGGTTACACCGTCTTTGACGCCACAGGCGCCTGGCTGAACCCAGCCACGAACCGAATGGCACGCGAGCGTACCAAGGTGTTACTGGCGGTCGTACCGGATGCCCCCGCCCGCACCGGCGCCATCGCCCGAATCCGGCGAGCATATCAGCAACGGTTCCACCAGTTCTCGGTCGGAATAATGGAGATGCCGGTTTGCGCCGCGTTTTAGGCACAGCTTCTGCTCGATTTTACTTCGCAATATTGCTGATGTTTTAGTGACAGTTTCACGCCATTGTGATAACCAGGCAATGCCGCCGTGATGCGCTGCCGCCCCGAAAGCCTGTTACCTGGAAACCAATAGCGCCACCGCGGCGCGGCAAATCACCAGCGGGAGTCGGGGCAAAGGAGCCTTCGGGTTCTAAAACACTTCGGCGGATGCCGATGGGAGGCTCACATCGCGAGTATGGGTCCGGGCAAATCCATTCCTCAGCCCGCTGCGGCGACGCGGCCGCCGCCGCGCTTCGCTCGTTGGATCATTGCATTTGCATTGGCATTGCTGCTGGCTCTGACCTGGCTTGGCGCGGCCCATGTCCTGCGTACGCATCCGCACGACCCGGCGGTCTGGCGGAACATGGTTTGGGCCCTCGCAGGCGCGAGCAGCGCGCTCGTGCTCGGCCTGGGCGTCGCGTTGTGGCAGTTCGCCAGGCAAGAGCAATCGTACGAATCGGGCCTGGCTGCGGATCGCGCGGCGCTTGCGGAGAAGACGGCGCAGCTCGAAGCCGCCCTCTCCGGCATGAGCGACGGAATCATGATGATGGATGCCGAGCTGCGCTTGCTGGCATGGAACGAGCGGTTCCCTGATTTTGCCGGCGTGCCGCGGAACATTCTGCGCCTCGGCACGCCGCTGGCCGATATCCTGCGCGCCCAGGCGGAGGCCGGTGAGTTCGGCCCGGTGGACGCCGCCACCGAAGTCGTGCGGCGGCTGGCACTGATTCGTTCCGGGGAAAGCACCGGCACGATGCTGCGCCTTCGTCCCGGCGGCCGCATGCTGGAGCTGCGCCGCAACTTGCTCGCCGGCGGAGGTTTCGTGACGCTGTACGCCGATGTCACCGCGCGCCAGCAGTCAGAACAACGGCTGCGGCAGGCGGAGAAGATGGCCGCGATCGGCCGACTGACCGCCGGCGTTGCGCATGACTTCAAGAACCTGCTGTCCACGATCATCGGCAATGCCGAGCTGCTGGAACGCGAGACCGCCGCCGCCCCGTCGCTGCGGCGGCGGCTGGCCCTGATCCTGCAATCGGCCGAGCGCGGCGCCGACCTCGTGCATCGGCTGCTGGCTTTTGCGCGCAAGCAGGAGCTTGCGCCGGTGTCGGTCGATCTCAACGCCATTGTGCACGGCATGGAGGAGTTGCTGCACGCCACGGTCGGAAACGGCGTGCGGACCAGAACCATGCTGTGCGACGACCTTTGGCCGGCGCTGGTCGATCCGGTGCAGATGGAGCATGTCATCCTGAACTTGGCGATCAACGCCCGCGATGCGATGCCGGATGGCGGCGTGCTGACGATCAAGACGGCAAACCTGCCGCGCACCAGCCGCGGTCCCAGTGAGGATGTACCGCCCGGAGACTACGTGTTCCTGGCCGTCAGTGACACCGGCACGGGCATGACCGAAGAAGTCCGCCGTAACGCCTTCGAACCATTCTTCACCACCAAGCCCGTCGGTGAGGGAACCGGCCTTGGCCTGAGCCAGGTCTATGGCGTCGTCAGCCAATCCGGCGGCGGCGTAGAGATTGAGAGCGTTTTGGGGCAGGGGACGACAATGCGGCTTTTCCTGCCGCGTGCGGACGTGGACGCCGCATTCGCCGCCGGGGCAGGCGGCGGCCTGCCGGGCACCGACCGCGATCCGGTGCCGGAGGCCTTATTCTGATCCACTGCGCCGATTTCCATCGCCACCCCGCCGCTCTAGCATGCGGCGCATGAGCACCAAGACAAAACACGGCCTGGCCCGCAACACCGCCAACTATGGCGATCGCGACTTTGCGCTGTATCTGCGCCGATCCTTCGCCAAGTCCATGGGCTACTCGCAGGCGATGCTGGACCGTCCTGTGGTCGGCATCGTCAATACATCGAGCGACTACAACAACTGCCACCGCACCGTGCCGGACCTCGTGGAAGCAGTGAAGCGCGGCGTGCTCGCCGCGGGCGGCCTGCCCCTGGCCTTCCCCACCGTTTCCCTATGCGAACCATCCCTCTTCCCCTGCTCGATGCATTACCGTAACCTTGCCGCGCTGGACACCGAGGCGATGCTGTTTGCCCAGCCGATGGACTCGGCGGTGCTGATCGGCGGCTGCGACAAGACCGTGCCGGCGCAACTGATGGCTGCGGCCTCGGCGGACGTGCCCTGCGTGCAGCTTGTCACCGGCCCGATGCTGGCGACGCCGTTCCAGGGCGAGCGTCTCTCGGCCTGCACCGATTGCCGCCGCTACTGGGCTGCCTACCGCGCCGGCCGTGTGTCGCAGGAACGCATCGGCGAGATCGAGGGCCGGCTGGCGACGACAGCCGGCACCTGCGGTGTGATGGGTACTGCCTCCACCATGGCGTGCCTGGCCGAAACACTGGGGATGGTCCCGCTCGGCCAAGGTTCCATCCCGGCGGTACACGCCGACCGTCTGCGCGCGGCGGAAGATGCCGGCGCTCTGGCGGTGAAGCTGATCGGCACGCCCAGCCGGCCATCGGAAATCATCACGCCCGAGTCGGTAGAAAACGCACTGCGTGTCTTGCTCGCACTTGGCGGGTCCACGAACGCGCTGATCCATCTGACCGCGATCGCCGGACGCCGCGGCATCCGCGTGGACCTGGATCGGCTGAACGAACTCTCCGACACCACGCCGGTGTTGGTGGACCTGAAGCCCACCGGCGAGGGCTACATGGAAGACTTCCACGCCGCCGGCGGCATGCCCGCGCTACTGTGGGAACTGCGCGACCTGCTACACCTAGGCTGCCGCGACGTGACCGGTATGCCTCTGGGCGAGCGTCTGGCCGAACCTGTGTTCGTTGACCGCCGCTTCATTCGCGCTCGCGCCGAACCGGTGTCCCCTGTGGGTGGGCTGGTCGCCCTGTTCGGCTCGCTGGCACCCCGCGGCGCCATCGTGAAGCGTTCCGCCGCAACTCCGTCCCTGTTCGAGATTGAAGCGCGGGCAATCGTGTTCGATGGGTTGGAGGACCTGGCAAACCGGGTGGACGACCCCGCTCTGGACGTGACCGCCGACGACATCCTGGTGCTGAAGAACGCCGGCCCGCTAACCCCGGCGGGTATGCCGGAGGCCGGCTACCTGCCGATACCGCAGAAGCTGGCCCGCGCCGGGGTCAAGGACATGGTGCGCATGAGCGACTGCCGGATGTCGGGCACAGCGTTCGGCACCATCGTGTTGCACATCACGCCGGAAGCGGCAGCGGGTGGGCCTCTGTCGCTGGTCGAGAGTGGCGACCGTATCCGCATGTCGGTTGCGCGGCGGAGCCTGGACCTGCTGGTGGATGACGCGGTGATCGCGCGGCGGCGCGCAGCGTGGCGATCACCGGAGCGGCCGAGCCGGGGGTGGGATCGAATCGTGGCGGAGCAAGTGCTGCAAGCGGACGAGGGGTGCGATCTGGCAGTGATGCTGCCGGGGGGATGAGTTCCGACTATCGTTCGCATGCGGCAGCCCTGAGGCGGTGCGTTTTTGCAGGGCCAGGCAAAACCGATCCTGGCCTGCGCCAGCGCGCAGCTGCCAGGGCCGCAGGCGGACCGCCCATCGAGAGTCCGTACGATGATCTCACGCGCCAGATCGGCGAGGCGGCCGCCTACCGCACAACGGACACGCAGATCGCAAATGTTCTGGCGGCCGTTCCAAGCGAGAAGGCCGCCTTTGAACTCATCGCGGCCACAGCGACGGGCGCAGGATTGCTCCGCTGGCAACGGGCCATCGCGCGTGGACGTAGGCAGCCATGCGCGGTCCAAGCGAACGGAGTGTCGGCGAGCACGAACTGATGGCAGCCATGGTCGCGCAACGGAATTCCTGCCCCTTCTGCATAGGCGATCATGGCGCGGTCGCCGCAAAGTGCATGACACGGCCGTTGGTTGGTGCGGCACTCTCCGCCTTCCGTTCCGAACCGACATCCGAGTCCCTCAAGGCGGCATTGGCATTCCTCGAGATCATGACGCTACGGCCCATGGAATTGTCGGCAACGCATGCAAAGGCGGCGATCGATTCAGGGGTGACGACGGCCGGGGCTTTGGAGGACGCGATAGCCGCGGGTGCGGTGTTCAACATCGTCATGCGATACGCGAGCGCGCTCGATTTCGCTCTGCCTTCGGCGAAAGAGTTCGATCGGGCAGCCGGTATGCTACTCAAGCGCGGCTACGCCGCGTAGAGCGTCGGCCGCGGCGAGCAGCAACGACTTACAGGTTCTGGTGTTCCCATGAAGCCAGGGGTTGCTGATGCCGATCACGAATCGGGAGCAGCATGTGACCTCACCTCACGACTTCGACACAGGGGCATTCTTCGCTGCCGTGGACGCGCAACGGCACGACCAGCATTTGAGTTGGCCAGCATTGGCGAACGCAATCTGGGACCAGTCGCTTGTACTGAACCAGCGACGCAACGACCACCCAATCAGGCCCGCAACAATCAAAAACATGGCGGAAGGCCGGGGCTTGAGCTGCCAGCACGCATTGTTCGTGCTGCGTTGGCTGGGGGTCCCGCCCGAGACGTTTATCGCATCGCCGGAGCCGGCACTGCCGGGATCCCTCTTCCTCTGGCGGACGAGTCACATCGCTGCGTTGGAACCTGCGCAGGCTCTATGGGGCGCTCAACGCCGCCCGAACCGCGCGTGGCGCCACGTGGCAGCAGGCGGCGGCTCGCCTGCGCTGCACGACGAGCCAACTCACCGGTCTGCGCACCGCAAAGTTCGCCACCGGCATGCGGTTGGCGATGCGCATTACCCAGGCGCTGCATCGCCCGGCAGTCGGTTTCGTCGATGTAACCGAATGGTAGCCTGACGAAAGCAGTGGCTTGCGTTGCGGCGACGGCGATATTTTCACCCTCCCGCGCCAAGCGCGGGAGAGGTTGTGTCGGCACCCTACTGCACCGGCGAAAAATCCGTGGGCGCCATGATGCGGTTCTCCTGCTTCAGCAGCAGCTCGCGGCGATAGCCCTCGGCGAGGAACTTCTGCCATTCCGGATCGGCGGCCATGGCCTTGCGCCGGCGCTCCCGATCGCCCTGGTCTTCGTAGCCCCAGATATGGACCACCGTGTTCAACTCGCCTTCCACGGTGGTGAACCAGCCCAGGCAACGCCCAAGATATTTCTGTTGCAACGGCCAGGCCATTTCCTTGTACATGGCCACCCATTCGGCCATCTTGTTCGGCTTGCAGGTATAGATCCGCAGGTCAGCGATCATCGCCATCTCCTTCTATGCGATCGGCAGGCGCAGGGTGTGGCGCGCGGACCGGTTCCGCAAGAGCGCCTCGACCATGATCAGGCTGCATCCCCGGGGCAAAGCCCAGCAACCGGGCAGCCGGCTTGATTGTCCAGCCCTGGACGATCAAGGACGCGACGACAACGATGAAGATCACGGAGAACAGACCGGCATCGCGCCCCGGATCGACCAAGGCCGGGATGAAGCTGAGATAGATCGGTACTGCTCCGCGCAAGCCGGCCCATGAGGCGAGGGCGGCCTCGCGTGGCCCAAATCCGAAAGGCGACAGGCAGGCGAACACAGCGACGGGACGGGCAAGTAAGATCAACAATGCGGTGCCGGCAACCGCAGACGGTATGAAGTGCGGCAGCTCATGCGGCGTGATGAGCAATCCCAGCATCAAGAACAGTACGATTTGCGCCAGCCAGCAAAGCCCTTCGAAGAATTCCGTCAGGGCCGCCAACTGGTTCGACAGCCTCGCTCCGGTGACAATGCCTGCGACGTAGGTTGCCAGGAAGCCGCTCGTTTCCAGCAATTGCGCCACCCCGAAAATGCAAATCGCCGCAGCAACGACGAACACGGATGCCAGCCCCGGCTCGATCGGCAGCCGACGCAGGACCGCCGACAGTATCCAGCCCGCGGCCAGCCCCAGGATGGCACCGCCGGCCATCTCTCCGGCAAAGGACAGCACGGCATGCAACGTCGACACGCTGCCTGGCGCAACCAGCAGGCGAAGCAGCAGAAAGGTCAGAAACACCGACATCGGATCGTTCAAGCCAGATTCAACTTCAAGTACCGCCAGCAACCGCTTTGGCACCGCGATCTGCGAACGTGACAACAGCACCATGACCGCGCCCGCATCGGTAGGCGCGGCGATCGCGCCCGCCACCAGGGCAGGCAATACGGGGATTCGTTCCACGAAAGAGACGCTGGCGCCGACCACCAGCGTGGTGACTGCGACGCCGGCAGTGGCGAGCAACAGCGCGGGCCAGAAGGCCAGCCGCAACAACGCGACCGGGGTTCGTAGCCCACCCTGAAACAGAATAACCGTCAGTGCGACGCTACCGGTGATATAGGCGGCGGTGAAGTCGGTAAACCGGATGCCGAGAACGCCATCGCTGCCGCTGAGCATGCCAAGTCCAAGAAAGGCCAATAATACAGGCGCGCCAATGCGGCGGAACGTGACACCTACGAGAACGCTGAAAACGCCCAGCGCTCCGCCGATGACGATCAGCCAGTATGTACTTTGCAGCACATCGTGCAACGGATGTTGGCTCACGGTGTTTCACCTCAAACACACTCAAGGGCCACGACCTGGGCCAAAATCTATAGCCAAATTTGTGTAATTCCCATAGCGCATGCCCGTCCACGACGCATCGATCGCCCTGGTGGGCGAGGGGTAGAAGAGGCAAAAGCGGGGATGTCGGATTTCCATCACGCAACGGAACTTGCACATGTGGGTCTTCTGGCGCAGATTGCTCTCAGAGGATTAGGGTCTGCGTCTGGTCTCGGATTGGGATTTTGGACGCCTCTTCTGCCAGAGTTCCCGAGGCTCTGGAAGCGGTGTCCGGCGTCATGGCGAACGGCCTGGTATTTCCTCGCTATATGGTAGATGCTTGCCTCCATCGTTGGCTGCGTTGCGCGTGAATGAAGCAAAGGGGGGAACAATGCGCGGCAGCCATGCGCGTCTCGCGACGTTCACATTATTGATTGTTTGGCTGGCATCGGCTTCGGCGGTCGCTCAGCCGGCAACAGCACCTGCCTGGCCTCATGCGATTGCAACTCCTGCCGGGAATGTCGTGGTGTATCAGCCCCAGGCTATCTCCTGGCCCGGCCGCAAGACGCTGACCGCGCGTGCTGCTGTGGCGATCACACCGTCAGGTCAGGCGAAACCTCTTCTCGGTACGATCGATGTTTCGCTCGCGACCAGCACGGATGAGCGGGAAGGCGTCGTGATGCTGTCCGATCCCACGCTTCTGGCAACGCATTTCCCGGCGCTGGATACCGCGCAGGCCGCGTCGCTGGAGGCGAAAATCCGCACGGCGCTCGCCCGCATGCAGATTCGGCCGGAGCCGCTTCAGGCCATCCTGCTCAGCCTGAACCAGCTACCCGCTACCAACGTCGCTCTCAACGACGACCCGCCAACGATCTTCTACGCGGGCAGGCCCGCCAGTCTGGTGATATTCGATGGCGAGCCAGTCATGGCGCCGGTGGGAAACGCCGGCCTTGCGTTCGCGGTGAATACCAACTGGGACGTGTTCACCGATCAGGGAACCTGGTATCTGCTGAACAACGGCGTGTGGTTCAAGGCCTCGGCGCCCAACGGGCCCTATACCGCGATTGCGAAGCTGCCGGCCGCGTTCGCCGCCCTGCCGCACGATGCGAATTTTGCCGAAGTTCGCAAGCATGTTCCGGCACGGCCCCCGCCCTCGTCCGCCCAATTGCCGACGATCTTTGTCAGCACCAGGCCGGCCGAAATCATTGTCACGTCCGGCCCTCCGCAGCTTACAGCGATCCCCGGAACCACGCTGCAGCGCGTCAGCAACACTCCGTCGACGCTGATCTACGCGCCGACAGAGAAGCAGTTCTATGTGCTGATCTCAGGGCGTTGGTTTTCGACGCCGGCCCTGAATGGTCCGTGGACGTTCGCCTCCGATAAATTGCCATCGGATTTCGCTCTGATTCCCGACACCGCGAAAGACAGTAGTGTTCTTGCCTCGGTGCCCGGTACGGTGCAGGCGCAGGAGGCGGTGCTGAAGGCGCAAATCCCGGCCACGGCAACCTTGAAGCGGAGCGCCGCCACGCTGACGGTGACATATGCGGGTCCACCCCGGTTTCAGCCGATCCTCGGTACGCAGGTCGCCTATGCCGTGAATACCGCATCGCAGGTGCTCAAGATCGGCACGAAATATTATGCCTGTGAGAAAGGGGCCTGGTTCGTCGCAGCCAGCCCGCAGGGTCCTTGGGTGTTGGCGGACAGCACACCTCCTGGAATCAAAAAGATCCCGCCCTCCAGCCCGGTCTATAACGTGACCTATGTCCAGGTTTACGGTGCCACGCCCGCCACGGTGACCTACGGCTACACGGCCGGCTACGTGATGGGCTACGTCACCGCCGGGGTCCTGGTTTACGGGACCGGCTATTACTATCCGCCGGTCGTCGTGCCTGGTCCGCGGCCGATCTATTATCCCTACCCGTACACCTACGCGTCGAACGTCTGGTACAATCCGTCAACCGGGGCGTGGGCGCGCGGCGGCACGGTTTACGGTCCGTACGGAGGCGCGGCCACGGGCGGGCGCTATTATAATCCTTCCACCGGCGGCTGGGCGCAGGGTGGCGCGATTTACGGGCCGTATGGCGGGGCAGGCGCATGGTCTTACTACAATCCCCACACGGACACGTATGCGCGCGGCAGCGCGGTGTGGGGTAACGGCAGCGGCACCGCCAATGCCAGCTTCTACAATCCTCGCTATGGGGTTTCCGGTTCGACAAACCAGAATGTCGACCCGTACGGCCGTTGGGGATCCAGCACGTTCAGCGGCCCGAACCAGACCGTCAACACGCAAAGCCGCAGCAATACCAACGGTTCGGCCGGCAGTTTCAAATCGAGTTCCGGCGCGCAGGGTGCGGGCTATTATAACCGCGCAACCGGCAACAGCGGCGGCGCGGTGAAGGGCGCCAACGGCGATGTTTATGCAGGCCGGGATGGCAACGTGTACCGGCACGACGATAACGGCTGGTCCAAATGGAACAATGGCGGCTGGAACTCCGTGCAACCTCCATCAACCAACCGCAACGGCGGGGCAAACAGCAGCAATTTCAAAAGCAGCGGCGCGGGTGAACGGTTCAACACGCTTGATCGCAGCAGCTACCAGCAGCTTCAGCGGGATCGGCTGGGCCGGCAGGCGGGCAACGGAGAATTCAGACCCCGTGGTGCAGGTGGTGGCAGACGGTTTTCGCGCTGACGGCCGTGCCGGCGCTGTGGGTGGGAGTGAAGGTCACCGCGCGGAGCGATGGCAAATGCCACACGGGCCAAGGGTCGTTCAGGCTGGCCGCACAGGGGGAAAGGCGATGCCGCGCATAAGTTCCGCCAGATTACAGGGCGCTGCAAGTGTCGTCGCCGCGACGATGCGTATGGGGCTCGGTGCTGTGCTGCTGCTGACGGCGCCGGTTTCCGCGGTGGCGCAGCAGCCGACGCAAGCTCAGGCGAACGCAATCCGCCAATCCTGCCGCTCCGATTATCAGAGCTATTGCGCCGGGGTGCCCACAGGCGGATCGGCCGCGCTCGCGTGCCTGCAACAGAACGCATCGAGCGTGTCGCAGCCATGCCAGCATGCTCTCGCCGCCACCGGGGGCGGCGGCACACCGCCGGCGAACCCTCAAGCCTATGGTGCCAGCCCGCCGGGCGCGGCTGCGGCGCCCGGCACCGTCCAATCGTCGCCTGCTCCGCCTGATGGAACGGCGCGTCCGCCGCTCACGCCGCGAGAGCAGATGGCCATATTGCGGACCGATTGCGGACGGGATTATCGACTGTTCTGTCGTGGCGTGCCTCTCGGCGGTGGACGTGCCATCGCGTGCCTTCGCGCGAATGGCCGGCAGCTTTCCCCGCAATGCCAATCGGCTTTGTTGGCCATGCGGCAGGCGCGGTGACGTCGCACATCCGCCAAATGATCCTGATCGCCGTTCCGGCACTTTCGGCATGCTCTCACGCAAACGGGGCTTCCGGAGCCGGCACGGCGTGTCCGGCTACATCAAGGTGAAAGTACGCCACGGCCGTGCAGCTGCTCGCCGCGGCGCTCAATCGTCCTGTCGCCTATCCGTTCACCACGGCTACAGCCTCGACTTCGATCATGAAATCCGGCCCGGCCAGCCGCGTCACGCCGACCGTCGTGCTGGTGGGTGTCGCTACCCCCAGATAGCGCATCCGGACATCCGCGCATTTCTGAAATTCGTCGAAATCGGTGACGTATGTGTTGGTCTTGACCAAATCCGCCCAGGTCGCGCCGGCTGCGCGCAAACACCGATCCAGGTTCTGGAATGTTTGCTCCATCTGTGCGCGCATGTCGCCGACGCCCACGCAGTTGCCGTCGATATCCCGGGCAAGTTGACCGGCGATATAGACGATCTTGCCCGTGCCGCTCACCGTCACGACATGCGAATAGGATGGCTGCCCGGCGGACATCCGCACGTTCATGCCCTCCGGCTGGAACCGTTCGATCTTCAGGCCCATGTTCGATCCCCCTGATGCGAGTATTAGCACTGTTCGGGCTGGCAATCGTCCAGCCTGGCACGCTACCGCTCAAATGAAATTCGTGCCGCCATTGAGCTGCACTGTCTGGCCCGTCATGTACGGATTGCACAGCACCATCAGCACCGCCTGCGCGACTTCCTCCGACGTGCCCATGCGGCCGAGCGGAATGCGCTTTTCGTATTCCTCCCGGCGTGCCGACATCATGTCGGTGTCGATCAGCGAGGGCGCCACGGCGTTGACGGTGATACCTTCCTTCACCAGGCGTGCGGCATAGCCGCGCGTGAGGCCCTCCATGCCGGCCTTGGATGCGTTGTAGTGCACGCCGATCCCGCCTGCTCCGCGCGCGGCACCCGAGGAGATGTTGACGATGCGCCCCCAGCGCTGCGCGCGCATGTGCGGCAGCACGGCCTGGGTGCAGAGGAACGCGGATTTCAGGTTCACCGCGATGGTGGTGTCGAAATCCGCCTCGGTCAGGTCCTCTACTGAACGCATCAGGGCGACGCCGGCGTTGTTGATGAGGATGTCTACCGGGCCGAGTTGGGTGGCGACCGTTTGTATCATTCCGGCGACGGCGCCGGCGTCGGACACATCGGCGGCGACCGCAATGGCGCGGCGATTATCGGCATTGATGGCTTCGACCACATTGTGCGCATCGTCGGCGCGGTTACGATAGTTCACCGCGACATCCGCTCCGCCGTCCGCGAGTGCCAAAGCAACGGCACGGCCGATGCCGCGCGATCCTCCGGTGACCAAAGCGACGCGGTTGGTCAAGTTTGGTAGCAATGGCACGAAATTTCTGACCTCCAAATTCTGTCACGCGGGCGGGATGCGGATCCCCACCGGTCCAAGGCCAATCTCGCCGATATGAACTGCTTCGTGTCCGCGTCCGCGAGGCTCCCCCGCCATGCTGCGAGGCACGTTCATGTCGAGCGGCAGACGCATGTGGCTGGTCAGGTGGGTAGAACTTCTTCACGCGCTAGCCGTGCGGCGTAGCCCAACACCTGGCGAATATCGTCCGGTTCCAGTTCTGAATGGTCCGCCAGCATCTCTTCGGTTGGGATGCCTTCCGCGACCAGGCTGACAACGGTTGTGACTGTGATCCTCGGTTCACGAAGACAAGCGCGTCCACCCATGTTACCCGTCTCAAACGTGATACGGTCCCAGGCGGGACTGGCAGGTTCAACGTTGGTCATCGGCGCCTCCTGAAGATGATCCGGGTCCCGATTGCCCGGCACCGATCTTGGTGACATGGGCCTTGCGGGCAAAGGCGCGCAGGCGGTGTGGCGTGTCAACCCTGAGTGCAGTTTGGTGCCTGCGCGCCGTAGGTCTTAAACCGTTCCTGTGCGGCCTGCATTTCCTCTGCTGTCAGCAGCCGCACCGCGCCGGCTGCGCGGGCGAGCAAGTACTGGCGGCATAGCGTCTCGAGCAGAATGGCGCTGGCCAGGGCATCGTCGGCGGTGCGGCCATGCACGATCATGCCATGATTGGCGAGCAAGCAAGCCGTGCGGTCTTCCATCGCTGCGGTCGCGCCGCGGGCAAGTTCAGACGTGCCGAAGGTGACATATGGCGCGCAACGCACGTCGCCGCCGCCAAAGCGAGTGACCATGTAGTGGAAGCCGGGCAGGCGCTCGTTCAGGCAGGCGAGCGCAGTGCAGGCGTCGGCGTGCGTGTGGACGATCCAGGCGGCGGTGGGATGCGCGGCGTAGATCGCCGCGTGCATCGACCATTCGGAGGAGGGCGTGGCGTTGTCGTGCACTGTGCCGTCCAGCGACATGGCAACCAAGCCGGGTTCGCGCAGGGTGTCCGTGGTGCAACCGGATGGGGTGATCAGCATGCCGTCGCTGGTGCGGGCGCTGACGTTGCCGGAACTGCCGGTGTTCATGCCATGCTCGGCGAGGGTGCGGTAAAGGGTGACGAGGGAACGGCGGAGCGAGGCGGGCATTGCGGGTGCTCCTCAAGGTGTGGTCGAATGAGATCGTACCGACCCGATCAGCCTCACCCTCGATGCTTCGCATATCGACCTCTCCCGCGCGTAGCGCGGGAGAGGTTTCTAATCATCCAGGTCGGCGGCCCACATTTTTTCCAGCGCGTACATCGACCGTGCTTCCGGTTTGAACAGATGTACAATGATGTCGCCGGCGTCGATCAGGACCCAGTCGGAGCCGCCTTTGCCTTCTACCTGCACGCGATGCAAGCCGGCCTCGTGCAGCTTTTCGCTCAAGTGCTCTGCCATCGCGGTGATCTGGCGATCGGCGAGGCCCGTTGCGATGACCATACGATCGCAGAACATCGCCTTGCCGGCGAGGTCCAGCGTTACGACGTTTTCTGCCTTGTCGTCGTCCAGGCTGCGCACGATGACCGACTGCAGTTTCTCCAGCAGAGTCGGTTCCGCAACGTTGCGCCGTGCGCGGGGCGCGGGCTTCGGGCCGGCGGCGATGGTCTTTTTGCGAGGCGTGCCAGGGGTTTTGTCGGCCACCGGCAGCGGTGGCTTCACGCGCTTGCGCGGCGCGGGCTTGTGGCGCGCAGGCGAGGCAGGCTGTGACGGCTTGGCTATGGCAATGCTCCCTGCACGACGCCGGCGCGAATCGCGGTGGCGGAAATTGCGACCTGCGGCGCCATCAACAATACCCATCCCGGTGCCGTGCCCGGCAAGAGGCAAGCGGCATGCTTTGATCGCCGAGCATGCCGCAACCAGCGTGCCGCCTGGCCAGTCAGAGCACGGCGTGTATAGCCGGGCCGCGGCAGCACTGCGATAGGCGCAAGGCGCAGCAGGTCTCGCCAGTGCAGCCAATGCGGCAATTGCGTCAGGATGTCGGCGCCCATCAGCCAGACGAAGCGCGCCCGCGGGAATCGGCGCCGCAGCTTACGGAGCGTGTCGATGGTGAAACGCGTGCCCCAGGCGGCCTCGATCGCGGTGGCGATCACGCGGCGCCCATCGGCGATCCGGCGGGCGCCGGCGATGCGTTGTGTCAGCGGCGCCATACCGTCCGTCGGCTTCAGCGGATTGCCGGGGGAGACGAGCAACCATACCTGGTCCAGTCGCAACCGGCGCAGCGCGAGCAATGCGATATGACGATGGCCCGCGTGCGCGGGATTGAACGAGCCGCCGAGCAAGCCAATACGAATTCGCCGCCGGTCGCCGAATTTCGGCAGCGGATCAAGCAGGCGAGCGTTCAGGGGCGCACCTGTCCCGTGCCGCGGACGACGTAGCGATACGTCGTGAGTTGCTCCAGCCCTACCGGGCCGCGCGCATGGATGCGGCCGGTGGCGATGCCGATTTCCGCGCCGAAACCGAACTCGCCGCCGTCGCAGAACTGGGTGGAGGCGTTCCACAGCGCCACGGCCGATTCAAGGCAGGCGAGGAAACGTTCCGCTGCCAGGACATCATCGGTGACGATGGCATCCGTGTGCTCGCTGCCGTGGCGGGCGATATGCGCCAGCGCGGCATCGACGCCATCCACTACGGCGACCGACAGGACGGCATCCAGCCACTCGGTGTCGAAATCGGCTTCGGTGGCGGCGGGCAGATCGGGGACGATATCACGGGCCGCTGCGTCGGCGCGGAAATCGCAGCCCAGCGCGCGCAGGTCGGCGACGATTGGCGGCAGCAGGGCAGGGGCGATGGCGCGGTCGATCAGCAGAGTCTCGGTGGCGCCGCAGACGCCGGTGCGGCGCATCTTGGCGTTGGCGACGATCTTGCGCGCCATGTCGGGATTGGCGGCGGCGTGGATATAGGTGTGGCAGAGGCCCTCGGCATGGGCGAGAACCGGGACGCGGGCCTCGCGCTGCACGCGGTTGACCAGCGATTTGCCGCCGCGCGGGATGATCAGGTCGAGCAAGCCGGCGCCGGCCAGCATGGCCGCGACATAGGCTCGGTCGGCGTTGGGGGCGATTTGCACTGCGGCCTCGGGCAGGCCGGCAGAGCGCAGGCCCTGCACCAGCGCGGCGTTGATCGCTTGCGCGCTGTGGACGCTTTCCGAACCGCCGCGCAGGATCACGGCGTTGCCGGATTTCAGGCATAATGCAGAGGCGTCGGCGCCGACATTGGGGCGGCTTTCGTAGATCATGCCGATGACGCCGATCGGTGTGGCGGCGCGTTGGATGCGCAGACCGTTCGGCCGGGTCCAGTCTGCCAGCAGACGGTCCAAGGGATCGGGCAGGGCCGCGACGTCCTCCAGGCCTTTGGCCATGGCATCGACGCGGGCCTCGGTCAGTGCCAGGCGGTCACGGAAGGCGGCGGTGCCTGTGGCTGCCTCGAGGTCGGCCGCATTGGCAGCCAGGATGGCGGGCGTTTCCGCACGAAGCGCGGCAGCCATGGCGCGTAGCGCGTCATTGCGTTGGACGGCGCTGGTGCGGGCCAACGTGTGCGACGCGGCGCGCGCGGCTTGGGCGGCACGTTGCAGATGCTGGGTGGCGTCGGTCTCGATATCCATGGCTGGTCCCCTGAGCGGCGCAGATTGCCGCCATTTCGCGGGTGATTCCAGGGGGCTTCAAATCAGGTGCGGGGCTGGCTTGCCGGTGGGACTCCGTCTCAATGTAACCTCGACTTTGTGTCATTGCGAGAAGTGACGAAGCATCCCGGCTGTCCGGTTGACTTGCAGAACGAGGTTGCTTCGTCGCTGCGCTCCTCGCAATGACATCGCGACGCAGCCTCCACGGAAACGCAAACCAACCATCGAGGAAACGCGGCTCACGCTGTGCTGCCAACGGGCTAGCATTTGCAACAATGTCGGGCAAAGCCGGACATTTCTAAGAAACGTTAAAGGGAGAAAACAACCATGAATGATGCAGCCGACGCTGCCGGACTGACTCACGGCGTCACCGATCTGGAACGCCAGACCATGGCTCGCGTCGGGCGGCGCCTGCTGCCGTTGCTGATCGCCTGCTATTTCGTTGCCTATCTCGATCGCGTGAATGTCGGCTTCGCCGCGCTGACCATGAACAAGGCGCTGCATTTCAGCTCGGCCGTATATGGATTCGGTGGCGGCATTTTCTTTATCGGCTACTTCATCTTTGAAGTTCCCAGCAACATGATGCTCGCGAAAGTCGGCGCGCGCCTGTGGATCGCCCGCATCCTGATCACCTGGGGCATCATCTCCGGCTGCACCGCGCTGATCTCCGGCCCGGTCTCCTTCTATTCCGTACGCTTCCTGCTGGGACTTGCCGAGGCGGGCTTCTTCCCCGGCATCATCCTGTATCTGACCTGGTGGTTCCCGTCGTACTATCGCTCCTGGATCACCGGCATCTTCATGGCGGCGATTCCGCTTTCCAACATCCTGGGCTCCATCGTCTCCGGCTTTCTCCTGAACCTCGACGGCTTCGCCGGCATTGCCGGCTGGCAGTGGTTGTTCGTATTGGAGGCGGTGCCAGCGGTCATCCTGGGCATTGCGTTCTGGGCGTTCATGACCGACTGGCCGGCGGACGCTCACTGGCTGGCGCCGGAGCAACGCAATTGGCTGATCGCACGTCTGGAGTCAGAGAAGGCACGCCGCGAATCAATCCGCAACTACAGCCTGAAACAGGCATTGATGGACAAGCGCGTGTTGCTGCTGTCGCTGGTATATTTCGGCGGCACGTTCTCCGGCTACGGCATCGTGTTGTTCCAGCCACAGATCGTGCATCGTCTGGCCGCAGGCTTCGGTGCCACCGGCCTGATCAATGCCATTCCCTATGTGTTCGGGGCCTGCGCCATGATCCTGTGGGGGCGCCATTCGGACCGCACTGGGGAACGCCCGCGCCATGTCGCTATCGCCTACGCCGTCGGCGCGGCAGGACTGATCGCGACCGGGCTGATGACAGACCCGATCATGACGATGACCATGCTAGTGGTTGCGTCGATCGGGCAGTCCTCCACCGGCCCGACCTTCTGGAGCCTGCCGACGGCGATGCTCTCGGGCACGGCTGCGGCTGGCGGCATCGCGCTGATCAACGCACTGGGCAACCTGGGCGGGTTCTTCGGCCCGTATCTGTTCGGGCTGATCAAGGATGCAACCGGCGGCAGTTTCACCTTCGGCTTGATCGCTCTGGCGCTGGGCCCGATCGTTTCGGCGTTGCTCGTGCTTGCGCTGGGCCATGACCGGCGGCTGGAACATATCCCCGGCCGTCAGCCCGTGGCGGAAGGATAACAACCAACCTGGCGGTAATAGCGGGGGCCTTGGATTTTCTCGTCATGGCCGGGCTCGCCACCATAGCAATCAGGATAAGCGCGCGAAATGGTGCGGGTGCTGCGCTCGGAAAACTATCCCGGTGGCTGATAGTTTTCGCAGGGCGGAAGCATGAAGTCGGATGACCATCGGATCGCTGCCTGGATGGCGATGGATCAATCTTCATTTGCGCCGAGACGATCGCCGGCGCGCCAAGGGCTGGCCTCTTCTTCAAGTGAGGGCATACTTCGGGGTGATGCCTTCACCGGCATGCTGCCGTCGGATGCCGTCATTTGGAGACAGCGATGACAGACATATCGCGCCGCTGCGCGCTGATCACGGGTGCGGCCAGCCTGGCAGCCGCTGGCCTGCCTCCGTCGCCCGCGCTGGCCGCTGGTGCTGCTCGGCCGGCACTGCCAATTCCGGCTGAAATCCGGGCCGATGCGCAGGGCACCATAGCCTTCAGTGCCAGCACCGGAACACGACGCTTCCTGCCTGGGCGAACCACCGCGACCTATGGCTACAACGGCGCGTTCCTGGGTCCGGCGCTGCGCCTGCGACGCGGCCAGGTGGTGACGGTCGAGTTCACCAACCGTCTTCCGGAACCCACCACTGTTCACTGGCACGGGCTGATCATTCCCGGCAAGGACGATGGTGGTCCGCACCAGGCTGTGGCATCTGGAGGACGTTGGCGCGTTCGTCTGCTGATCGATCAGCAGGCCGCCACATTGTGGTTTCACCCGCATTTCTACCCCACAACGGCCGCGCAGGTTATCAAGGGCCTCGCCGGGCTGCTGATCATCGACGACGACGATACGATCCGGCTGCCGCTGCCCTCCCGCTGGGGCATCGATGATATCCCGCTGATCATCCAGGACCGCCGCTTCCGCCGCGACGGGCAGTTCTTCGAGCGGATGAACATCATTGCGGTGACGAGCGGCTATGTCGGCAACGTACCTCTTGTGAACGGCGTCCCCTATCCCGAGGCGCGCACGGCACGCGGCTGGTTGCGGCTGCGCTTGCTCGATGGGTCGAATGCCCGCAGCTATTTGCTGAAAGCGTCTGACGATCGCTCGCTGTATGTCATCGGCTCCGACGGGGGTTTGCTGGAGAGCCCGGTCGAGATGAAGCAGATCGTGATGAACGCGGGCGAGCGTTTCGAGGTCATGGTAGATGGCCGCTCCGGCACGCCGTTTGATCTCGTCGCGTTGCCGTTCGGTGCGCCGATCATGCGGCTGCCGCCGTTCGACGCGCCGGTGCCTCTGGTCACGATCCGGCCCGATGGCGCCGACGGGGCGGGGCAGCTTCCGACCTCGCCGGCGCAGCTGCCACGCCTTCCGGCGGATTTGCCGGCGGTCAGTCAGGAGTTGGTTATGAATATGTTTCGTGACCAGGCCGGGATGATGCCGCTGATGAAGGCGGGCCTGACGGAGATGGCCAACAGCGGCAGGGGCAATCCGGCTGTTATCGCCCGTGTCACCAGCCTGATCGAGGATGATCCGGAACTGTCCAGGGCTGCGCAGCTTTCCGCCAACGGCGTCAACGGCAAGCCTTTCGCGCTTGGCGAACCGGGCTTCACCGCCCAGCGCGGTGAGATGCTGCGCTGGCGGATTTCTGAAGGTGGCGACCAGATGCTGCATCCGGTCCACATTCACGGCTGCCAATTCCGCATTCTGTCGGACCGCGGACAGACGCCGGAAGCGTACCGCGCGGGCTGGAAGGACATCGCGCCGATCTCGGCCGGCGGCGTCAGCGAGATTCTGCTGCGTTTCCCGCACCCGGCCGGGCCGGATGCGCCGTATATGGCGCATTGCCATATTCTGGAACATGAGGATTCCGGAATGATGGCGCAGTTCACCGTGGCATAGGTGTCGGTTGCTGCGGAGACGGAGGTTCAAACACTGCCGATCACCGCCGCTCGGTTGCCATAGCGACACGTCTGCGTGAACGCCTTGTCTGCCACACGGTATGCCACTCACTGTCCGCTCGTCCCAGGAGGAAATCCGGTTCATGCTGAACGCCTTCAGCCGAGATCGCGACAGGCTGCGCTGCACCGATGCTCCATCGGACAACACGCTGCGTGACGCCTGTTGGATCGACATGATCACACCCACCGATGCGGAATCTCAGCGTGTGCAGGCGGCCATCGGTTTGACGCTGCCCAGCCGCGACCGGCTATCGGAAATCGAAAGCTCCAGCCGGCTTTCCGTCACCGACGGCGTGCTGACGCTCAGCATACCGCTGATCAGCGCTATCGATACGGCCCCCAAGCCTTTGCCGGGCGGTTTCGTTCTGTCGCGCGACCGGCTGATCACCATCCGGTTCGCCCCCAGCCACTTGTTCGACGGCTTCGCCGCCCGCGAAACGGCCGCCACGCTGCCGGCTGCCGGTCCTGCCCACATCTTTGTCGGCCTGCTGGAGGCGATCGTCGACCGCCACGCCGATGTGCTGGAGCAAGTGCGCGCGGAACTCGACGCAGTTTCGCACCAAATCTTTTCCGATCAGGCGATGCGGCTTGGCGGCGGCAAGCATGAGGACCGGATGCTGCGCCGGACCCTGGCGGCGATCGGCCGCGCCGGGGACCTGCTGTCATTCATCCGCGACAGCCAGGTGATCGCCGGGCGGCTGGTGCCGTATGTGCAGACAACCGCGAAAGATTGGCTGCCAGCCGACCTCGCACCGCATTTCGAGGTGCTGGCCCGCGACATCGCCTCCCTCAATGATTTCGAATCTCATCTCAACAACAAAACTCAATTTCTGCTCGATGCCACACTGGGATTTATCAATATTGCGCAGAACAACGTTATGAAAGTGCTGACTGTCGCATCGGTGGTTGGTATCCCGCCGGTGCTGATCGCCGGTATATACGGCATGAATTTCAAGTCGATTCCGGAATACGACTGGGCCTGGGGCTATGCCTATGGTCTGGGCGTGATCACGCTCTCCGCGCTGATCACGCTGGGCTGGTTCAAATGGCGCGACTGGATTTGACGGCGCGCACAGGGTCACGGGTGACTACAGACGACGGAGCTATCCGATGGCGACCGAGATACGCCGCCGCTTCTACGTCCACTGTGCTTGCGTTCGGCCCTCCAACCTTCCTGCCGGTGCGTGGCAACCGACCGGAAGTAGCTCCGTGATGAAAAAAGGATGCTGCGGGTGGTACGGGCGAGCGATGGTTCCCTCTTGCCGCCCGAACGCGACGCAGGCTGGCGGCCTGACGGTCAGTCCTATCTGAGCGGCGCGTTCATCAGTTTCTCCGCCGACCGACCCAGTTCTGCGCCCTGATTACCTTTGGCTGCGAGCTCTTGACGAGGCTTCTGCGCGAAGACCAGTTCCGCTGCTTCGGGCCGGACGTCGTGATCAAGCATTGGACGGCACCGATCTCGATGGACACAGCCTAATGCACCGTGCACGGCAAGGTTGTCTGTTGGTCGCCTTGCTGCTCGCCTCGCGAGGCTACTTCGCCAGAACCCGTGCCAAGTCCAGCAACTCCGTGTCGACGCCCTTGATCCGCCCGACCACCTCGGCCAGCGGCGTGCGCGTGATTTCGTTCTTCTGCACGCCGATCAGCACGCCTGTCTCGCCGTCGCTCAGCGCCTTTACGGCATGCACGCCCAGCCGCGTCGCCAGCAGACGATCGAACGCGCTGGGGGGCGCGCCCCGCACCACGTGTCCAAGCGTCGTGGCACGCAGCTCGAATCCGGTGCGCCGCGTCTCGGCTTCGAAATACGCCAGGATCTTCCCGGTGTTCTCCTTGACGCCCTCAGCGATCACCACAATGGCGTGCGTCTTGCCGCGTTCGTAAGCCGCGTGCAGCCGCTGCGCTATATCCGCCGCTGGTACCTCGAATTCCGGGATCGAGATGACTTCGGCACCGCCGGCCAATCCGGCCATGATTGCCAGGTAGCCGCAGTCGCGCCCCATCGTCTCTACCAGGAACGCGCGGTTGTGGGACGAACCCGTGGTGCGCAGATGGTCAATCGCCCCAAGCGTGACGTTGATAGCGGTATCGCAGCCGATAGTGATCTCGGTCCCCAGCAGATCGTTGTCAATGGTAGAGGCGATTCCGACCACATGCACCCCAAGCTCGCTGAGCTTATAGGATCCGGTCTGCGAGCCGTTGCCGCCGATCACCACCACGCCGTCGATGCCGCGCTGCGCGAGGTTGCGCAACGCCTTGGATCGTCCGCCTTCCTCACGGAACTCGGCACTGCGGGCACTGCCGAGGAACGTGCCGCCGACCTGGATGATGCCGCCGACATCGCGCGCACTAAGTTCGCGGAACTGCCCGTCCACCAGCCCCTGCCAGCCCTGGCGCACCCCGTGCACCGTCATTCCCTGATCGAGTGCACTGCGTGTCACCGCGCGAATGGCCGCGTTCATGCCCGGGGCATCACCGCCACTCGTCAGGACCGCAATGTGCTTCATCCGACCGAGATTATAATGGTGTGCCCGTGCGGTCCACGACAAAAACGCGATTCATCCGGAGTATCTATTGTCGCCGAGGCGCCGGGCCCGCCACACCAACCCGGCGGGCCCGTCGCGAATAAGCTAACGTGTCAGGCCAGAACCAGCTTCGGATCGAGTACCTTGCCTTTGGTCTCCGGCCCGGCGAGCACGGCCAGGATGAAGCTGAACGCGCCGCCGCAGGTACCGATCAGCATCGATATACCGAAGCCGACGCCATAGTTGCTGGCGATACCAGTCAGGATCAGCGGTACAAATCCGGCGCAGAACGACCCGATATGATAGACGAAAGCACCCGCGGTCGCGCGCACTTCCGTCGGGAAGCGTTCGGCGAGGTAGCTCGGGTTCTGGCCATAGATCGCCTGGCCGAACAATCCTTGCAATGTGAAGCCGGCGATGATCAGGGTCAGGCTATGCGAAAGCAGATAGATCGGCGCAATGCAGATCGCGATGGCGGCCGGGATTATCATCGACCAGCGTCGGCCGATACGATCCGCCAGATGGCCCCAGAAGCCCATGGCCAGGAACGCCAGCAGGTTCGCCAGGGCGACGGGTGTGGCGACGATCGCCGGGCTCAGGTGCAGATCCTTTTGCAGATGTGTCGCGAACAACGCATTGATCGAATAGTAGACGATGAAACCGCTGATCATCCACCAGCACGCGGTCAGTGTGTTGCCGAGCACCGCGGGTTTGAAGATACTGAACAATGGCGTGTTCATCTGCCGGTTTTCCGCGTTCTGCGTCGCCCGGTTCTGCTGCCATACCTCCGGTTCCTTGACGAAGAACCGCACATAGACCACGGCGAGTGCCGGCAGGATGCCGATCCACAGCATGCCGCGCCAGCCGATGGTGTTGAACAGCAGGCCATAGATCAGGCTGGCGATCAGGAAGCCCAGGCTCCAGGAACCTTGCAGGATGCCGCTCATGAAGCCGCGCGAACGGGCGGGCCAGGACTCCATCGCGAGCGCGCAGCCGGCGGGCCATTCGCCGCCCATGCCAAGGCCGAGCAAGGCGCGGAACAAGAACAATACCCCGAAGCTGGGCGAGAAGCCGGCAGCGAAGTTGCAGAGCGAATAGAGCAAGATGGAAACCATCAGCGGGATCCTGCGGCCGATGCGGTCCGCGATCCAACCGGACGTAACCGCGCCGACCAGGCGCAGCCACAGCGTTACGGAGAGCACGAAGGCGACTGCTGTTAGCGGCACGCCGAACTCCTTCGAGATCGGCACCATGATCAGCAGGAACATGGTGAAATCGAACGCATCGAGCGTCCAGCCAAGCCAGCCCGCAACCCAGGCCAGCCATTGATCCTTGGTGGGTTCGCGATACCAGGGGACCAATGCCCCGGCGGACGTGGAGCCTGCGGCAGCACTCATTTCGAAACAAAGCCTCCCGTTCATTGTGCGGCCGTTGCGGCACAAGAGAGGGAATTGCCGGGCGGACTTCCTGCGCCGCGACCGGTTCCTCTGCGGCGCCGTGCTGGCCCGAGGACGCAGCCGTCGTCCACGATAGATACGGCTGCAACGATCGCAGGCTAGCGAGGTAGTCTGCGTTATACAAGGCAGACTTGCGTCGCGCGGGACGCAAATTTGAAACCCCTGCTTGACAGGCGGGTACTTTGTAAGGTTTTTCCTGTCACTTTCTCGTTTGCCCTACGAATGGTGTTCCCTTGCCCTGCGCGGGTATGAGACAGGCAGCCCTGTCCGATCAGCACGCGGAACGCTGACGGGTTCCTCAGCGCCCCGGTTGAAAGTGGGCGCCTATCGGGCGGTGTTCAGCGAGAATGGAGGACGAGATCGTCGTCACGGGGCTTGCACAGATCGAGAATGGCGCGCGGGAGGGAAGCCCGGTCATGCTGAAGGACATGGCGCGAGTGCTGCGGGTGAGGATGGAGGATCTGGTGGCGTACTCAGCGAGCAAACCCGTGAAGTTCCTCTGACAATCGCGATGTCCCGGAACCGTAGCGCACAGCTCGCCAGCAAGCGATGGTGCAGGTAATCGTGCGACAGAGCAATTGAGAACCGCCATGAGCGACTACGACACCGACATCGTGGTGTGGTCGGACCGGCAAGCAGACCTGCTCCACCGCCGCGCAGCCGGCAAGCTGGTGAACAATGCCGAGCTGAACTGGCCCAACATCGCCGAGGAGATAGATAGCGTTGGGCGAGAGCAGGTTCACGCCGTTCAATCCTTGCTATGGTAGGCTATGATTCATCGGCTTAAGATCATCGCATGGCCCCAATCTTCTTACGGTGCGGGATGGGAGGATAAAGACCGTGGATTCCGCCAGGACGCGGCGGACCGCTACACTCCCGTCATGCGACAGCGCATCGATCTCGACCACCTGCATTCACAGGCGCTGCGGCACTTGCCAAGGCAAATCGACGGTTTGCCACCAGGGCCTGTCCCTCCCGCCTGTCCGTGCAACCTT
>DATKPQ010000042.1:0-5993 GCA_035523995.1 Acetobacteraceae bacterium
CCGAGGTGGATTGATACAAAGCGTTACTGGCTGCGGGTCAGGCCGGCGTATGGATCGATGCAGGCGAGTCAGGGCAAATTGGCAAGGCATAAATGTAACCAGGAGCAATTCATTTTGCCGAACCGCAACAGCTTGACGGCAGTACCGCGTGGCAATCGAATTTGAAGCTGCGCAGAGGATTTATGTTTGTTCGAGTAACGGCAATCCAGCGGAGGATCTCACAATCCAGGCGCGCCGGTCAGCACCGAATAGTGCCGCGCACCTGATCGATCAGCGCCAGCGGGTTATCGGGCAGCGCATCGCCGCGCCAGGCCACGTGCTGGTCCGGCCGCGCCAGCACCAGCTTGCGCGCGTAGAGCTCGCCGGCGCCTTCTGCCGCCACGTCCAGCACCGCCATCGGCACGCTGCGGTGCGCCGCAGCCTCAACCAACGGCGCCACAGACACCGAGGGGTCCAGACGCAGCAGCGTGAACCATGGCCCCAGCGAATCATACAAAGACCGCCCATCGCGTAGCCAAACATGCGGCACGCGACAGCCCGGCACCGTGGACGAGGTGAAATCGTACATTGTGTAGGGTGGGGCTTGCTCACCATCATATGCGATGATTGGCGAGCGGTCGTAGAAATACCCGAAGTTCAATCCGCCACAGCAGAATTGCGGGGTGTTGGCGGTGACAAGCGCGCGGCCCAGTTCCGCCCGCACCGCCTGCCCCTCGGGGCCGGGATCTTCGATAGTGTCCGGCACATTCGCCCGCAGCTTCGCCAGCCGCAGCGCCGTGTTCATCGCGTAGCGAGAGACTTGCTCGGTAATAGGCCAGCGTTCCGGTTCATGAGCGTGCAGGATGGCCGGATCGGCCCAGCCTTGCAGCACGCCCGCCAGCATCCACGACAGGTTCATCGCGTCGGCGATCCCGGCATTCATGCCATAGCCGGCAAACGGCACCCAGATATGCGCGGCATCGCCACAGATGAACACGCGCCGGTCACGGAATTTATCGGCGAGCAATCGGCGGCCGTACCAATCCTCGGTACCGAGGATCTGGTATTGGAAATCGTCGCCGACACCCAGTACCTGGCGCAGCGTCTTGTCGCGATCCACCGCGGCGAAATCCAGCTCGCTGTCGCGCAGATAGCAGTGCAGCAGCCAGGTCTCGCGTCCGTCGATCGCGAACATGCCGGCGCTGCGCCGCGGGTTGAGCGACTGGTTGGACCAGGATGGCCGCGCCTGCATCTTGCTCAGCAGCGACGGCGCGCGGAAATAGGTGGAGCGCGTGCGCTGTACCACCGCGTCGCCGGTCAGAGCAGCGCCGATGCCGTGGCGGATTCCCGAATGGCCGCCATCGCAGCCGATCATGTAGTCACTGGCGATCAGCAGTGTTTCGCCGGTGTCGAGATCCTCGGCTTCCGTCGTCACCCCTTCGGCCGACTGGTCGAACCCGGTCACCTTGGCGCGGTGGCGGAATGTCAGGCCCGGCATGCACGCGGCATGATCCACCAGCACCGGCTCAAGAAAGATCTGATTGATGCGGTGTGGGGGTTCTGGCGTCGGCCACCACGTGTCCGGACCCTCCGTCGCGGTAAATCGATCGCGCCGGCAAGGGATGGGAATGCGGCCGAATTCGATTCCGACCGTCGTTGTTCGGAACGCGACATCGTTGGGATAATCCGACGGCAGCCCGGTATCGCGCACCGCCTGCGCGACGCCCAACCGGCGGAACACCTCCATCGACCGTGCCGCCACATGGTTGCACTTCACGCTCGGAGGTTCGTCGCGCCGCCGTTGCTCCAGCACCATCACATCGATGCCGCGCCACGCGAGGTCCATGGCCAGCGTGGTGCCGACCGGTCCGCCACCGACCACTAACACGCGCGTGCGCAAATGCTGCATTGCGTGCGGCATCAGGGGCAGATCACGTTCACCAACGCCTGTTGCCCGCCGCGCACGGCTGCCGCCGCACGTTGCAAAGCCGCCGGCAGATCGCGAGGACTCTCCACGCGCTCACCGTGCCCGTCATGCGCCAGCACGATCTTTTCGAACGCCGGCGCCGGCAGATCGGCCAGCAGCCGGCCATCGTTCTCCGATGCCACGCCCCTGCCATACATGCCCAACGTTGCGCGCCGCACGGCGCCATACAGCGCGTTGTTATAGATCACCGTCAGCACCGGCAGGTTCTGCATCTGCGCCATGTAGTGGCATGCCGTCGGATTGGCGAACATATAGGCGCCGTCGCCCAGCACCGACACCACCTGCTTCTCCGGTGCTGCGAGTTTCGCACCGAGCGATGCCCCGAATCCCCATCCCAGTCCGCCGGCCGAGCTCAAAGCGAACAGACTGCCAGGCATGTCAAGTGGACAATATTCTTGCCGGAACGAATATTCGGAAATCACGATCGTGTCGCGATCGATCACATTGCGCAGGCAGTGGTTCAGCCAGGCCAGCGTGTTTCTGTTCCCCTGTTGCGCCTGCGTTGCCTCGGCCAGCCATGCCGCGTGCAATTCCGTCCAGCGTTGCGTCAGCCCCGCCCGCCGCTTCTCGACATGCGCACCTTTGCGCTTCGCCAGCGCCTGCTCCAGTGCTTCCAAAACCGATAAGGCACTCGCGGCGATCGTCAGGTCGGAGGGGAAGCTGCGCATCGGATAGCGCGTGTAAAGCGGGTCCTCGCCGATCTGCACGATGCGAGCGTCGGCCGGCGGGTGTTCCTGGCTGGGAAGCCAGGGCACGTCGGCCTCAATCACAATCACAAGGTCGGAGTCCTTCAGCAGCGGCCCCGGCATCGCCCCCTGGAACATCGTACTGTTCGCTGAAATTGCGAAATACCGGGTGTTGTACGGCACGACCGGCAACGCCCATTGCTCGGCGAGGCGTGTCAGCGCCACCGCATCGCGCGGGTCCTGTCCAAGCCCGCCGGTGATCACCACCGGTGCCTGCGCTGCAGCGATCCACTCGGCAAGCTGCTCGATATCGGCGGGGGCGGGCACCGGATCGCGCGGGCGCGCGCGGCGTTCCCAGTTGCTGTCCGGCGATTTGTGCGTCTCCTCGCCCAGCACTTCGCGCGGCAGGCTGAGATACACCGGACCCTTCGGCGATGTCATGGCCATTTCCAGCGCGCGGTCCAGCACGGTCGCGGCCTGGTCGCCGCGTTTCATTTCATAGTCCCATTTGACGACCTCGCGCAGCATGCCGGCCTGGTCGTACATTTCCTGCGCCCAATGGATGTGGGCGTTGCGCGATCCTTCGGCGCCAGATTCGGTGAATGGTGTGCGGCCGGAGGAGAGCAAGATGGGGATGCGGTCGCGTGACGCGTCTATCAGCATGTTGATGGCATTGGCGGTGCCAACATTGGTATGCAGCATCACTGCCTGCGGCTTGCCGGTGACCATTGTATAGCCATGCGCCATGGCGACTGCGGCGGTTTCGTGCGGCACCACCATCGGCTCCGGCACTTTGCGGTTGCTACGGGCGCTGCGGGCGAAGGCCTCGACGATCGGCGCGAAGTCGGTGCCGGGATTGACGAACAGATGGCTGATGCCGTGTGCGGCGAGCGCTTCCAGATAATCTTCTGCGGCAATGCGAGTTTGGGTCATTGTTTCGTCTCCTGTCCCTGTGCCGCTTGTATAGCGCGCCAGACCCGTTCGGGCGTCGCTGGCATGTCGATATGGGTCACGCCCAGCGGGGCCAGCGCATCCAGCACCGCGCAGATGATCGCCTGAGGGGCGGCCATCGCGCCAGCCTGTCCCGAGCCTTTCACGCCGAGCGGGTTGGCGTTGGTCGGTACGCCGGTCAGGGTGATCGCGAGGTCGGGCAGATCGTCGGCACGGGGCAACGCGTAATCCATCAACGAACCGCTCAGCATCTGACCGGATTGAGCATCGTAGACGGTGTGTTCCAGCATGGCCTGGCCGATGCCTTGCGCGACTCCACCCTGCACCTGGCCGACCGTGAGCATCGGATTGATCAGCGTGCCGAAATCGTCGACCGCCGTGTAGCGCTGCAACGTGACGACTCCGGTTTCCGGATCGACGTCCACTTCTGCGATGTGGCAGCCGTTAGGGAAGGTGATGCCGTCGAGCAAGTTCCAGACGTAGGTGTCCAGGGCAGGTTCGGAGGCATCCGGACGATTGGTTGGATCGCGCGCGGCACGTGCTACTTCCATCAACGTGACGCTGCGCGCGGGCTCATCTCGCACGCTGAAATTGCCATTGACGAAGACGATCTGCGGCGGTGTGGCTTGCAGCAGGCGGGCGGCGATGGGGGTGGCTTTCGCCAGCATCGTATCGACCGTCTTGCACAGTGCAGCGCCGCCCATATGCATGGAACGCGCGCCGCCATGGCCGTTGCCGGCTCGCACGTCTGCGGTATCGGCCTGGATGTAGCGGAAGGTTTCGATTGGCTGGCCCAGAAGGTCGGCGGCGATCTGGGCATAGGCGGTTTCGTGGCCCATGCCGTTGGATTGCGTGCCGACGCGCAGGCTGATGCGGCCGTCGGGATCGAAGCGAAGTTCGGCGCCTTCGTTCGGTGCGCCGCGGGCGGTCTCCATGAAGCAGGTGATGCCGATGCCGCGGCGTTTGCCGTCGCGTTGCGCGGCGGTGCGGCGGGCGGGGAAATTGGCGTGGTCGGCGGCGATGATGGCGTCGTCGAGGTTGGCGGCGAAGCGGCCGCCGTCGATGATGGTGCCGAGGGCTTTCTTGTAGGGAAATTGGTGCACCAGATTGCGGCGGCGGAGATCGATCGGATCGAAATTGTGGCGGCGGGCGGCGGTGTCGATCAGGCGTTCGATCATGTAGTTCACTTCCGGCTTGCCGGCGCCGCGATAGGCGTCGATCGGCACGGTGTTGGTGAACACGCCGTGCACGTCCATGAAGATCGCTGGAATGTCGTAGCCGCTGCCGATGGCGTTGGCCGGCGCGTTGGTGGAACTGCCGGGGCCGCCGGAGGAGAGGTAGGCACCGAGATTGGCTGTCGTGTTCGCATTGAGCGCGAGGAAGCGGCCGTTGCGATCGAGGGCGAGGCGGGCGCGGGTGACGTTGTCGCGGCCTTGCGCGGTGGTGACGAAGTCCTCGGTGCGTTCGCCGATCCATTTTACCGGGCGGCCGATCGTGCGCGCCGCCCAGAGGAGCATGATCCATTCGGGATACAGCGCGTTCTTTACGCCGAACCCGCCGCCAACGTCGGGGCAGGAAACGCGCATCTGCTCTCGAGGTACGCGGAACACGGTGTCGGCAAGCTGGGATTGCAGGGCGTGCACGCCGGCGCCGGAGAACATCAGATGGAAGCCGTTGGCGTCGTACTGGGCGATCGCACCGCGCGTTTCCGCCGCGGAGATGACGATGCGGTTGTTGACCAGTTCGAGTTCGACGACATGGGCCGCGGTCTGCATCGCGGCGGCGACGGCGGACGCGTCGCCTTTTTGGAAGCGATAGCAGAGGTTGCCGGGGGCTTGCGGCCATAGTTGCGGCGCGGTTGGCTGTTGTGCCGCTGCCGTGTTGGTGACCGAAGGCAGCGGGCGGTAGTCGACGGTGATTGCGTCGGCGGCGTCGCGTGCGGCGGTGCGTGATTCGGCGACTGCGAAAGCGACGGGATCGCCGACGTGCCGCACATGGTCTGGCGCCAGGGCGAAACGGGGTGGGACGATCATCGGTGCGAGGCTTGCCACCGGGACCGTGCATGGCATTGGGCCGAGGTCTTGTAAGTCCGCGGCAGTGAATACGCCCAGGACGCCGGGGATGGCGCGGGCCGCGGCGGTATCGATGGTTTCGATCGCTGCATGCGCATGGGGCGAACGGACCACGTGCATCCAGGCCTGATGCGGGAGATCGATGTCCTCGATGTAGCGGCCGCGCCCGGTCAGGAAGCGCGCGTCCTCGAAGCGGCGCAGGGATTGGCCGCGGAACGGGATGGTCATGTCAGTGGTTGGCGGCGCGACGATCGCACCACCCCGATGTCATGGCGAGGAGAAACGCGGCGACGCAACCTCGGTCGTGGGGAACACGAA
>DATKPQ010000043.1:0-12695 GCA_035523995.1 Acetobacteraceae bacterium
CCGCGCTGCTCGCCGCCGAGCAAGCCTGACGCGCGTCCATCCTCCACTTCGAAAGGCCAAGATCATGGCTACGACTTCGTCCAACACATCGACCCGGCATGAGCCTTGGTTCAAATACGGTGTCGCAACGCTGTTCCTGGAAATGGCGATCGCGATCGCAGTGAGCGCTTATTCCCTCTACATGACGTTCAACGGCCTTGGCGGCTTTCCCGGCAAACACTGACAGGCATTCTCCAGGACCCATTATCAGTGGAACGTAAGGCGCGCCGTTCATATGTCATTGCGAGGAGCGCAGCGACGAAGCAATCTCGTTCAGGCGGACAAACGAGCATTCGTGCGCCCGGACGAACGAGGCTCCTTCGGCCCCGCCGGGGCCTCGCAATGACATGGCCGATTCGTCGCGCCCAGCACGAAAACAACGGCCCTTGAACATGGTCGTACCGCGGCGCCAACGGCTTGTGATGGTCGGCAACGGCATGGCCGGCACCCGCGCGCTGGAAGAAATCCTGGCGCGCGCGCCGCAGGCTTTCGACATCTCCATGTTCTGCGCAGAGCAATACGGCACGTACAACCGCATCATGTTGTCGCCGCTGTTGGCGGGAGAGAAGCGCTTTGCCGACATCGTCACGCATGACCGCGCGTGGTTCGCCGCCAACCGCATAGAGCAAATCTCCGGTGAAGCGGTTGTTGCGATCGACCGGCGTCATCGCGTCGTCACCGGCGCGCACGGCACGCAACGAACCTATGACGTCCTGTTGCTCGCGACCGGCTCCAATCCAGTGATGCTGCCGCTGCCCGGAGCGACGCTGCCGGGAGTGACCGGCTTTCGAGACGTTTCGGACGTCCACCGGATGCTCGACGCCAGCCGACCTGGCGGGCGGGCCGTGGTGATCGGCGGCGGTCTGCTTGGACTCGAAGCTGCCTATGGACTGTCGCGCAACGGCATGCAGGTGAGCGTGCTGCATCTGATGCCGACATTGATGGAGCGCCAGCTCGATCCGCTGTCCGCCGGATTGCTCGCCACCGATTTACGGTCGCGCGGGATCGATGTGATGACCGGGGCCAACACGCAGGCGATTCTCGGTCAAGATCGTGTGCGCGCCGTCCTCCTGGCCGACGGACGCGAGCTGCCAGCGGATCTCGTGGTGATGGCGGTCGGCATCCGCCCGAATAGTGCCTTGGCCAAGGCGGCAGGGCTTGCCTGTGGGCGCGGTATCCAGGTCGACGGCAGCATGCGCACCAGCGATCCGCATATCTATGCCGTCGGCGAGTGCGTCGAATTTCGCGGCCAGGTCTTCGGGCTGGTGGCGCCGCTCTACGACATGGCCGGCATCTGCGCCGATCACATCACCGGTGTGGCAGACAGCCTCTATGAACCGGGCATCGCCGGGACAAGGCTGAAGGTCACGGGAATCGAGATGTTCTCGGCCGGCGACTTCCTCGGCGATACCGACACGCAGGCCGTCATCTATCGCGACATCGCCCGTGGCGTGCACAAGCGGCTCGTGCTGCGCGACGATCGCCTGATCGGTGCGGTGTTGTACGGCGACGCGCGGGACAGCGCCTGGTATTTCGACCTGATCCAACGCGGCGCCGGCATCGGCGCGATGCGCGACATGCTGATCTTCGGTCCGGCGATCGCATCGGAGCCGTCGGAGCATGGCGCGGCGGCCACGATGATCGATGAAGCGCAAGATTGCGCGGCGGCGGTCGCATGACGCCGGTTCACACCACCTGCCCCTATTGCGGCGTCGGTTGCGGCCTGATTGTCCGCTCGGAAACCGAAATTGCCGGCGATCCGACGCATCCGGCCAACCAGGGCAGGCTCTGCTCCAAGGGAGCCGCGCTGGCACGCACGTTGGATGACTCCGAACGTTTGACCGTGCCCTTGCTGCATGGCCGCGCCGTGTCGTGGGATACCGCACTCGACCACATCGCCGACCGGTTCAGCAGGACGATCGCGGCCCACGGTCCCGACAGCGTGGCGTTCTACGTGTCGGGCCAGTTCCTTACCGAGGACTACTACGCCGCCAACAAGCTGATGAAAGGCTGCATCGGCAGCGGCAACATCGACACCAACTCGCGGCTCTGCATGGCGTCCTCGGTCGCCGGCCATGTACGCGCCTTTGGCGAGGACCTTGTCCCCGGCGTTTATGAAGACTGGGACGAGGCGGATTTGTTCGTCCTCGTCGGCAGCAACACCGCCTGGTGCCATCCCGTGCTGCATCAGCGCCTGCTTGCCGCGCGCCGCTCCCGAGGCGCCCGCGTCGTGGTGCTGGACCCGCGCCGCACTGCCACGGCAGAGAGCGCCGACCTCCATCTGCCGCTGGCCTCCGAGACCGACGTGGTCCTGTTCAATGGTTTGCTGGCGCATCTGCACCGGACAGGCGCCATCGATCGGACCTGGCTGGACCGCCACACGGTGGGATTCCAGGCCGCGCTGGATGCCGCCCTGGCCGACGGGCCAAATCCCGATGCCGTCGCCGGCGCGTGCGGCATCGATCCCGAGGCGGTCGAGACCTTCTACGACTGGTTCGCTCGCACCGAACGTGTGATGACCATCTGGTCGCAGGGCGTGAACCAGTCAGCCGCCGGCACCGACAAGGTGAACGCCATTATCAACTGCCACCTGGCGACCGGCCGGATCGGGCGCCCGGGAATGGGGCCGTTCTCGGTGACCGGCCAGCCGAATGCGATGGGCGGACGCGAGGTAGGTGGCCTCGCCAACCAGCTCGCGGCGCATATGCCGATGGACGAGAGCGGATGCGACCGCCTGCGCCGTTTCTGGGGCGTGCCGCGTGTCGCCACCCGCCCCGGCCTGAAGGCGGTCGAATTGTTCGATGCCGTGCTGGATCGCCGCGTGAAAGCGATCTGGATCGCCGGCACCAACCCCGCCGCCAGCATGCCGCGCGCCGGCCGCGTGCGGCGCGCCCTGGCGGCCTGTCGCTTCGTGGTGGTGTCCGACTGCTGGCCGACCGACACCACCGCCCACGCCGACCTGCTGCTGCCCGCCGCCGGCTGGGGCGAGAAGGACGGCACCGTCACCAATTCCGAGCGCCGCATTTCCCGCCAGCGGGCATTCCGCCCGCCGCCAGGCGAGGCGCGGCCGGACTGGTGGATGTTCTCCGAAGTCGGCCGCCGCATGGGCTGCGCCGCGCAGTTCTCCTGGCAAAGCGCGGCGGACGTGTTCCGCGAGCATGCCGCGCTGTCCGGGTTCGAGAACGACGGCGCCCGGGTGTTCGACATCTGGGCATTGGCCGGGCTCAACGACCCCGCCTATGCGGCAATGCCTCCGGTGCGCTGGCCGCTTCCCGCGGGCGGCCGCGGCGAGGGCGGCCGGTTATTCGGTGCGGGTGGGTTCCCAACGCCAGACGGCCGCGCCCGGATGGTGCCGGTGCGGGGAAGCGGCGAAGCCCAAGCCTTGCCATCGGCTTCCGCCCCCGACAACCCGCCTGTTCTCATCCTCAATACCGGACGCGTCCGCGACCAGTGGCATACCATGACGCGTACCGGTGCAGTGGCGTCCTTGATGGCCCATACGCCCGAGCCACGCCTTGCCATGCACCCCGCGGACGCCACCCGCATCGGCCTGGACCAGGACGGGTTGGCACGGGTGGAGACGGCGGACGGCGCCATCCTGCTGCCGGTGGACCTCCGTCACACCCAACGGCGTGGCGATGTGTTCGCGCCGATGCACTGGACCGACGCATTTGCCTCCACCGGGCCAGTCACGCGCGCCGTCAACGACCACACCGATCCCAGCTCCGGCCAGCCGGCACTGAAATCCAGCCGCGTCCACGTGACACCGGTGCAGGCCCGCTTCCATGGCCTGCTGCTGCGCCGCGAGGGCGGGGCGCTGCCGCGCAACCTGCATTGGGTGCGGACACCGGTGGAAACAGGACAACTGTACCGGCTGGCCGGCCTCGACCCGATGCCGCAGGGCGACGCCCTGGCCGATCTGCTGCACGCGCTGATCGCGCCGGCGGCCGAGCTCGAATGGCTGGAGCTGCGCGACCCCGCCCGCCAAGTGCTGCGCACTGCCGCGCTCAGTCATGGGCATCTCCACGCGGTCGTGTTCCTTGCCCCCGCCCTGTCCGGCCTGCCGCATCCCGATTTCGTTGTCCCGCTGCTTGGGACCGTCATTCCCGACACGGCGCGTGCCGGGCTTCTGGCGGGCCGCTCCACCCTCGCCGGGGATGTCGGGCCGCGGGTCTGCGCCTGCTTCGGCGTGGCCCGCGACGCCGTGCGCCATGCCGTGGTGACGCAGCGGCTCGACTCCGTCGCTTCGATCGGCCGCCATCTGCGTGCCGGCACCAATTGTGGCTCCTGCATCCCCGAACTCGAGGAAATCCTTCGCGATGTGCGCGTCCCCGCCTGACCGCCCAGGGCGTGCGACGCGCCGAGCCTGCAACCGCCTCCCAGCGTCCAAGGAGACCGCCGCATGGACTCGCTGAAACCCGCCGACATCGTCGCCAGCATGGTGCAGTCCGGCATCGCCAAGTCGGCGCTTGGGCCATTCGACCTGCTGGTACGCGGCGGCCTGTCCGGCGCATTGCTCGGGTTCGCCACCAGCCTTGCGATCGGCGCCACGGTGCAGACCGGCCAGCCGATCGTCGGTGCCCTGGTGTTCCCGGTCGGGTTCGTCATGATCGTGCTGCTTGGCCTGGAACTTGTCACCGGCAGCTTCGCGCTCGTGCCCCTGGCATTGCTGCGTGGCCGTACCAGTCCCGGCGCCCTGCTGGTCAACTGGAGCTGGGTATTCGCCGGCAACCTGATCGGCAGCATGCTCTATGCCGCGCTGCTGGCGATCACGCTGACCATGGCAGGGCAGGTCGAACCCGCTGGCGTCGCCGCCGCCATCATCAAGATCGCAGAAGTCAAGACGATCGGGTACGCGCATTTCGGCACCGCCGGCCTGATCACCGCCTTCGTCAAAGCGATCCTGTGCAACTGGATGGTCTGCCTCGGCGTGGTGATGGCGCTCAGTTCCACCGCCACCATCGGCCGCATCGCCGGTGCCTGGATGCCGATCCTGACGTTCTTCGCCCAGGGCTACGAGCACTCGGTGGTGAACATGTTCGTCATCCCCGCCGGGATGCTGATGGGTGCCAAGGTCAGCATCGCCGATTGGTGGCTGTGGAACGAAATTCCCGTCACCCTCGGCAACCTCGTCGGCGGCCTGCTGTTCACCGGCCTCGCGCTCTACGTAACCTTCGGCCGCACCGAGGCGCCGTTGCCCGCCGCGCTGCCGGCGGATGCGGATTGACCCGGTCATGTCCGACCAGCCCTTCAGCAGCGAGCAACAAGAGTACCTGAAAGGCTTCATGGCGGGGGTCGAGGCGCGCCGTGGCGCGCTCGGCCTGCCGGCGTCGCCCGCCGCAACGCCGGCCGCGACGCCTGGCGCCGGGGACCAGGCGGACATCCACCGTGCGGCGCAGGACCGCACCGTCGCGGCGGGGGGAAAACTGACGCCGGAGGAGGAGGCAAAGCGGCGGAAACACCCGCTCGACCGCTTCGACGAGATCAGCGCCGCCGCGGCGGCGGGGAAATTCCCGCGAGGGATCGAGGTTTTCCTGGCCAAGTTCCACGGCCTTTTCTATGTCGCTCCGGCCCAGGATGCGTTCATGTGCCGCCTGCGTATTCCCGGCGGCATCCTGAACGCGCACCAGATGCGCGGCATTGCCTCGATCGCCGACGATCTCGCCGGCGGCTATGCCGACATCACCACCCGCGCCAATCTCCAGCTCCGCGAAATTCCCGCGCAGAACGCACCCGAGATCCTGCTGCGGCTGGCCGAGATCGGCCTCACGTCGCGCGGTGCCGGCGCCGACAACATCCGCAACATCACCGGCAGCCCCACCGCAGGCATCGACCCACAGGAATTGATCGACACGCGGCCCTATTGCCGCGCGGTGCATCATTTCATCCTGTATCACCGCGAACTCTACGGCCTGCCACGCAAGTTCAACATCGCCTTCGATGGCGGCGGACGCGTGGCAGTGCTGGAAGACACCAACGATATCGCACTGTCGGCGGTGCAGGTGGCTGGTGGGTTCGGCGTCGCGCCGGGCGTATATTTCCGCCTCGGCCTCGGCGGCATCACCGGCCATCGCGACTTCGCGCGCCCCACCGGCGTGATTTTGCCACCGGATGAGGCGGTGCGCGTATGCAATGCGGTGGTGCGCGCCTTCATCGCCCACGGCGATCGCACCGATCGCACTAGGGCGAGGCTGAAATATGTGCTGGATCGGATGGGGGTGGCCAGCTTCCTGGCGGAGGTCGAGCAGGAACTCACCGCGAAACTGACGCATGTCGATGCAGCGGCGATCCTGCCGCGGCCGGCACAGGAAAAGCATGGCCATATTGGCGTGCATGGCCAGAAGCAGGCCGGGCTGAATTATATCGGCGTGGTCTGTCCCGTCGGGCGGCTGAGCAGCGATCGGCTGCGCGGACTGGCTGCGATCGCAGAGCAGTACGGGTCCGGCACGCTGCGTCTGACCGTCTGGCAGAACCTGCTGATCTCGGACATTCCCGATGCGCAATTGGACGCCGCGCTGGACGCCATAGCCATGCTCGGCCTGGAGTGGCGCGCGAGCACATTGCGCGGCGGGCTGGTGGCATGCACCGGCAATGCCGGCTGCAAGTTTTCGGCATCGGACACCAAGCGCCATGCCGCGTTGCTGGTGGATTGGCTGGAGCAACGCATCCACATCGATCAGCCGATCAACATCCACCTGACCGGATGCCACCATTCCTGCGCGCAGCATTACGTCGCGGATATCGGCCTGCTTGCGACCAAGATCGAGCAAGGCGAGGACATGGTGGAAGGCTACGACCTGCTGGTCGGCGGCGGTGCTGGTGCGGAACAAAAACTCGGTCGGCTGGTGCGGGCGAAAGTGGCGTTCGATGACCTGCCGCCGATGCTGCTGTTGCTGCTGCAAGCTTGGCAGCGCGAGCGTACGACGCCGGACGAAACCTTCCAGTGCTTCACGGCACGCCTGTCGGAAGACGCGCTCGCTGCGCTGTGCAACCGCGTGCTGGAGTCTGCGTGATGAACGCCATGTCCCCGCCGCCGGCGCCGATCCCGCTGATCCCGGAGAATGCACCGTTCTCGCCGGCGCAGCGCGCCTGGCTGAACGGATTTCTCGCCGGCCTGTACGGCGGCACGAATGCCGGCCCAAGCTTCGATCCCAATGGCGCCGGGATGTCGGTTGGCACGCAACCGGCGGTCGACGAAGCAGCGGAGTTTCCCTGGCACGACCCGGCCCTTGAGCTGAACGAGCGCATGGCGCTCGCCCAAGGCCGCCCACTGCAACAACGGCTCATGGCAGCGATGGGTCAACTCGACTGCGGCCAATGCGGCTATCAGTGCCGCAGCTATGCCGCGGCGCTCGCCGAAGGCCGCGAAGACGCCACCACGCTCTGCGTCCCGGGCGCAAAGCCGACCGCGCGGCTGCTGAAGCAATTGCTGGCGGACGTGCCCGCCGTGGCGGCGCGGCCGGCGGCCCGGGCCGCGCTACCCGGGTCAGCCGGGCCAACGAAGCCTGTTCCGCGTCCCGTGTGCGTGCGCTCGGCGGATAGGCTGACGAAACCCACGTCGAGCAAGGACGTGCGCCATGTTGTGATCGACCTGGCAGAGTCGGGGCTGACCTACGAACCGGGCGATTCGATCAGCCTCGCCACGCCGAACGATCCGGTGCTGGTGGCCGCAACATTGGCGGTGCTCGGCGCAACCGGCGAGGAACCAGTGCCCTGTCCCGACGGTGCCGTGCGTCCGATCCGTGCGGCCTTCACGAGCTCGCTGGACATCGCGCGTCCGCTCGATCGCACGACAGACCTGCTGGCCATGAGCGCGCGCCATCCGCGCCACGCCGCGACACTGCGCAAACTGAGCGATGGCGTCGATGGCGTCGAGCCGGCCGATGCCGACTTGCTCGACCTGCTGGAGGCTTTTCCGTCGGCACGGCCAAGCCTGGCCGATCTCGCCGCGTCGCTGTCCGCACTGCGGCCGCGGCTCTATTCCATCGCCTCGTCGCCGCTGGCATCGCCTGGGGAGGTGCATCTCTGTGTGGCGGTGGTGCGCGATGATCGGCGTGGACGATTGCGCCATGGCGTCGGCAGCGGCTTCCTCGCTTATCGCGCCACGGCTGCCGGCATGGTGGAAGCCTGCATCCAGACCAGCCATTTCCGCCTGCCGACGGATCCCGCCGTGCCGGTGATCATGGTCGGACCCGGCACCGGCATCGCTCCATTCCGCGCATTCCTGGCGCATCGCGCCGAGAATGGCATACGCGGCCGCACCTGGTTGTTCTTTGGCGACCGCAGCCAGTCCACCGATTTCCTCTACGACGCGGAGTTGAGTGCGTGGCGAACGGACGGAGCCTTGTCCCGGCTGGACACCGCGTTCTCGCGCGACCAGCAGCGGAAAATCTACGTGCAGGACCGCATGGTGGAGAACGCGACGGACCTGTGGCGCTGGCTGCAGGACGGTGCGCATTTCTATGTCTGCGGTGATGCCAAACGCATGGCGAAGGACGTCGATACCGCGCTGCGTCGCGTTGCGATGACCGAAGGCCGGTTGAACGAAGCGCAGGCACGCGATTGGATCGTCGCGCTGGCCCGCCAGGGACGGTACCTGCGCGATGTATATTGATCCGAAAGGCGCCGCGGGACGCGGCACCGTCTTCCTCGTCGGCGCGGGGCCGGGCGCCGCCGATCTGTTGACGTTGCGCGCCTCCCGGCTGTTGGGTGAAGCCGATGTCATCGTGCACGACCGGCTGGTGAGTGCCGAGGTGCTCGCGATGGGCCGGCCGCAGGCCGAGCGCATCTATGTTGGCAAGGCACGCTCCAACCACTGCATGTCGCAGGAGGCGATCAATGCGCTGCTGATCCGCCTCGCCCGTAGCGGCAAGCGGGTCGTGCGGTTGAAAGGCGGCGATCCCCTGATCTTCGGTCGCGGCGGCGAGGAAGCCGAGGCGCTGCAAGGCGCCGGCGTGGACTGCGAAATCGTCCCAGGCATCACCGCGGCACTGGCCTGTGCGGCCAATGCTGGCATTCCGCTGACGCATCGCGACGCGAGCCGTTCGGTGACTCTGGCGACCGGACATACCAAGGACGGCACGCTCGATCTGGATTTCCCGGTCCTGGCGCGGCCGGGCGCCACGCTCGCGATTTATATGGGCATCCGCACGCTGTGGCTGCTGCTGGACGGGTTGACGCGGCACGGCTTCGACCCGGCCACCCCGGCGGCATTAGTCGAACGTGGCGGCACGCCGCACTGCCGCACGCTGACCGGCACCTTACCGGAACTCGTGTCCCAAGCGCCGGCGTGGAGCATGGGCGGCCCGACCCTTGTGCTGATCGGCGAGGTTGTCGCGCGTGGCGCGAAGGGCGCGCGATACAGGGGCGCTGGTGGAGGCGCCACGGCTACGTCCGGCGCCTTCTATTCGGCCAGCAGCACGTCACCTGAAATGCCCCTTCGTCGGACCGCTTCCGTCACCGCCTTGTCCTGACACGATGTGTTAACAGCCCCTCACTGTCCGAGGTTCCCATGACACCAGAGCAACAGGTTCTCGTTCAAACCAGTTTTGTCAAAGTGGCGCCAATCGCGGATCTGGCGGCGTCGCTGTTCTATGAAGACCTCTTCCAGCGCAATCCGCGCCTCCGTTCCCTGTTCAAGGAGGATATGACGGAGCAACGTCAGAAACTGATGAGCATGCTTGGGACGGCGGTCGCCAATCTGCGGCAATGGGAGAAGATCCAAGCCGGCGTGCAGGCGCTCGGTCGCCGCCACGTCGAATACGGAGTCGACGCGGTGGATTACGAAACCGTCGGCGCAGCGCTGATCGCGACGCTGGAGAAGGGACTCGGCGCCGATTTCACACCGGACGTGCGCGACGCTTGGCTTGCCTGCTATGCCGCCCTGACCACAGAGATGCTGGAGGCCGCAGCAGCAGCGTAAAGCGACCATCATGTTCGGAGAGCGAATCCATACCGGTTAGGCAGTCAGCCAAACTATAATAAATGGCCGGAACTGACGAAACGCCCTCCTAGTCTAGTACGCATCAGATCGTCCAAAACCTGGGGGTGGTTACGCCGCTCACCGAAACGGACGCCGGGCCCACCGCTCAGCCCGGCGAGCGTCAGGATCCCTATGTGGACGGCCCCGGAAGCTGCAAGCCGTATTTCCCCTGCTGCTGTGGCGCGACGGGTGAGTGAAGTCAGTCTCGTCCGAAGCCCTTTGGCAACTGGACTGCCTGGAGTTCTTCGACGTAACCGCGCAGCTCCAGCACGGCATCCAGAGCTTCTGCCGTCGCGCTGTTTTCGAGGCTGGCGGGCAGGTTGTCCCGCCACTGCTGGAACCGGTCCAGCAGGTCCGCCAATGTCTGCCCCGCGTCAGCCCATTGTTGCGGTTGCGTGCGTCGATCGGCAGGCCGGCGATATCGGACAACGACCGGCGGCTTTGTTGGCGCGGTCGCGATAGTAGCTTTGCGTCGCGCCCTATAGGCTGCAGCTCGCTCGGCGGGGTCGCGGCGCGATCGCCGCGGGGTGGTGGTCCTGGCATTCGAGAGCTTCGTATCCCGTGACGCGTCACGAATGCAATGGAGAGGCAATGCTTCTCTGCGTTGCTCAGCTGGGTGTGTTCTGTTGTCGAACCATCTTGGTGTTTCGCTTGGTGTTTCGTAGGTACCGCCGATCGACGTAGAAGAAAGACCCGGTCAGTTGCGCCCTTATGGGGTCTGGTTCACTCTCGGTGCAGGCCTTCGTCGTCCAACGGCAACATTCGAGCGCGAAGCAAGTCAATGCCGGCACGGCCGTACATCGCCCGTTTGAGCGTCTTCAGCTTGTTGATCTGTCCCTCCGTCTGCCCGTTGCTCCAGGGTTCAAGCACGGCATTGCGAACGGCCTCGATATCCTGCCGTATTGCCCTGGCAAATCGGCGCAGGCCATATATTCCAGACTTGCGTGCGTCCTGCAGCCAGATGTCCAATCGCTCTGCCGTTCCACCACGAAGCAGACCTTGGAACCGCATCGCCAGACGGCGCATCGTCGTGAATTCGTCTGATGCAACTTTCAGCGCATCGACGTTGACAATCTGTCGGTCAGTCAGCTGACCGCGGGGTTTCACGCAGAGGGCTGCCGCTGTCCGCGGCGAAATCAGACGACCGCTCATTGGATCACGCACTCGAACACAGGTTGCCGCCGGCGCTTCGTCGTCGTCGGAAGCGAGCGGCCCGCCACTCTCCCCTGATGGCGAGCGGTTGCGCCAAGGGGCGAGGAAGCGCGCCAGATGGCTGTACGAGCCGGTGTAGCCACGATGGCGGATATCAGAGAACAGGTGGCGTACTTTGGTCGTGCCCTCGGCCCAGCTCCGTGCCAGGAAAGCTTCGAAATAGGCCGGTGTACAGGGCTTCGGTGCCATCACACTGACCTCCGGCAACTCTATGCGACGCACCCAGCGGTAGACGCGCCGAACGCCGAGGCCGAGCTTCCGGGCGATCTCGGGGGCGGTGCCACCAGCTTCATAAAGGGCTCTGATTTCATCGAACATGGCCCGGCGGGAAGCGTCGCGGCGGCGGCGCACCAGGTTTTCCCGCGTGGCGACCTCCGAGCGAGGTGCAGACTGTTTGGCAATCGATTGCTCCGGCGCGTCCTGATCATTCTCGATGCCTATCGGTGCCTCCCGGATTGCCGCCTCGAAGCCGCCAAGCTGGCGCTCAATCGTCTCGCGCAGGTTCTTTAACAGGTGGAAGCGATCGGCGACTTGGCGCGCCTGCGGTGCACCTTGACGGGCCGCGTCCGCATAAGTGCCGGCGCGATCGCGGCTGACGATCTCGGTCCCAGGATGCCGCCCGAACCAATCCGCTGTTATTGCCGCCGAGCGGTCGCCAAGCAGATCCATCACGCGGCGGCGCTCCAAATCGACCATGATCGTTCCGTAATTCGTGCCCTTCCGCCAAGCCCACTCATCGATGCCAACGACGCGGGTCGCAGCGCAACTGATAGAGGACGCACCACGCTTCTTTACGGCCCGCAGAATCGTCGTGTCACTTACCGGCATGCCGAGGCGAACCAGCAGTCGCTCTGATGGTCGTCCACCGACGCTGTGGCCAAACACCCTGACGATGCCGGCAAAGCGGGTGGTCCGGCGCGCAAACGGCGCGGCAAGCGCCGGAACCCGCTCAGCGAAGATCCGACGATCGCACTCATCATTTCGGCACCGCCAGCGCGTCACCCTTGCCTGGATGCGGACTGGCGCCCCCTGCGCCGAAAGATCTTGCAGGGTCCGCATATAGGAGCTGTGCCGAGAGCTCGATTGTGTGCCACAATTAGGGCAGGACGCGCTTCCCCGGCTAGAGACCGCAACAACCCAGGCCGGGTCTCTTTGCTCGAGCGAGGCAACCTCCAATTCTGGCGCTGGCGACCAAGATGCTAATGTTTTCATAGCACTTGGCTGCCATCTCCCCGAGCTAGATGCTAGCCTGCCAGGCTGCACCGAAAGTGAACCAGACCCTCCCGATCGGCGATGACCCGCCGTGGCAGGAGACGATTCGCCGCCGGACCACGAAGGTTGGGGCGGGCCTCGAACGTGAAACCCTGTCGCGGGCGAAGACGCCGCGGCCGGTGCCGCCCGCGGAGACGATGACGGTATCGATCGACGCCGGGCACGTCCGGGCAGTGCGCGGTCATCAGGG
>DATKPQ010000044.1:0-37733 GCA_035523995.1 Acetobacteraceae bacterium
TTCCTGATGGACGATTTCGACCGGATCCGGGACTTTCCCACCGCCGACGAGGCGCGCCTTGCATGCGAAGCGGCCCTGGCGGGTGAGGCAAGGGGCTGAGTCCTCTGTTTCATAAATTCGGTGACGTATTCTGGCGCTCGCGGCATTGCGGAAAATGCGAGAATCAAGCAATTCGAACCGCAGATGAACGCCGATAAACGCAGATGAGCCGGGGCCTCGAGCTCTGTCTGCGTTCACTGGCGTTCATCCGCGGGCCCAATATTCATCTGCCACTGGTCACCGCAGATCCTTATCCAGGTTGTCAGAAATACGTTACCGAATTTATGAAACCTGATACCAAGGGCTGCCCGGCGGTAGTCACGCCGTGTTACCCGACGTCGATACCAACCACGTCATCGCGGGTGCAGGCCAATGTGTTTTGGCCGGGCCTTGTCCCAGGGCTTGACCTGTGGACCACCCGGCCATCTCCCCGCGCGCGGACCTGGTAACGATTGCGGAACGCAACTGCCCGATTGGAAAGGTAGACGGCCAGTGCCCTCCGCCCCGAGGTTTTGACCGATTGCAGGCAGGCTAGCCCGGACTGCGGCCGGCCGGCGGTGCTCTGTCCGGAGAGCCGGTGCCGACCCATTGCGGACATGCTGTGCGTCACCGTGCCACGCGCGAGGCTCGTGTACTTCGGCAGCAGAAATGGCCAACGCTACGTTTCAGCCTCCGAAATTCGTCCCAATTCAAGATATGGGCGAAATGTGTATGCTTATCAGGTGGTTGTGCCGCATGACGCATGATGAGGACGCTATCATGCGTAACCTCCTTTGGACGGACCCCGGCCGGGAAAGCCGATTAAGTCATCGTTAAGCAATCTCGCCTAAACCGAGCATGCCACAAGCCCTGCAGGAAGCCACACCATGCGTCTTCTCAGTAATCTTCGTGTCCGCACCAAACTTACCATGTTGCTGGGTCTATCCGCGCTGGTGCTGGTAACATCGATAGGAATCTCGGCATCGATCCTGCACCAAAGAATGATCAACGACCGGATCGGCAAGCTGCGTGCCGTCGTCGATATGTCGATCGGGCTGGCGCAATCCCTGCAAAACCAGGTTGCGTCCCACAAACTTACCCAGCCGCAGGCGTTGGAGCAGTTTCGCTCCGCGGCGCACGTCATGCGCTTTGACGCAGGTGAAGGTTATGTGTTCGGACTAAATCCCGATGGCGTATTCGTGGTGCACGGTGCGGATCCCAAACTCGAAGAAACCTCGTCCTCCGTGACCGATGCCGACGGCAGGTCACTGAGCAGCCTGATCGCCGCGGCGCTGCAAAATAGCGACAGCGGTGATATAACTTATGATTTCGTCAAGCCGGGGCAATCCAGGGGCGAGCCAAAGATCTCGTATGTGGAACGATTCGCACCGTGGAACGTCGTACTTGCCGCTGGTGCCTACGTCGATGATATCGACGCCACATTCCATGCGACATTGTGGAAACTGATCTTCGCCGGCGGCACGATTCTGCTCGCTACCTTGGTGGTCGCCTGGCTCATCAATCACGACATCACCGGCTCTCTGAGCGCCCTGAATTCAGCCATGGCGCGCCTTGCCCAAGGCGATCTCGATGCAACCGTGCCCGGGACCGAACGCCGTGACGAGGTAGGGTTGATGGCAAACGAGGTCTCGGTATTCAAAGACGGTCTGAAGGAAGCCGATCGCCTGCGAACCGAACAAGAGACCGAACGCGCGCGCGCTCAGGCAGTACGCGTCGCGGCAATGGCGTCCATGGCAGAGACAATCGAAGCCGAGGCACGCGATGCGATGATCCAGGTCGCAGAGCAAACGGCCGCCATGGCGAAGGCAGCCGACACAATGAGGGCCTCGGCAGGCCGGACTGGCGTGTCGGCGGAAAGTGCGGCGGCGGCGGCCGGACAAGCCCTGGCAAACGCCCAAACTGTCGCGAGTGCGGCCGAGGAGCTTTCGACATCAATTCGCGAAATCAGCGCGCAGGTGGATCAGTCAGCCCATATCGTCGGACAAGCGGTGACCGCTGGCCGCACAGCGCGTGAAATGATCGATGCGCTGAACGGGCAGGTCGGCAACATCGGGCGGGTTGCCGACATGATTGGCGATATAGCCGCAAAGACCAACCTGCTGGCCCTGAATGCCACGATCGAGGCGGCGCGGGCAGGCGAGGCCGGCAAGGGCTTCGCCGTGGTGGCGAGCGAGGTAAAACAGCTTGCCACGCAGACCGCGCGGTCTACCGAGGAAATCGCCAGGCACATTGCTGAGGTGCGCGGCGGTACCGCTGCTTCAGTGGACGCGGTCCGTCAAATCGAAGAGACCATCGACAAGGTCAACGCAATCGCCGGCTCGATCGCCGCCGCAGTGGAAGAGCAAAGCGCGGCAACCGCCGAAATTGCGCGGAACGTCTCCGAAACGGCAGCGGCAGCCAATCAGATGACCGAGCGGACCAAGGAAGTTTCTGTCGAGGCGACCGTAACGGGCAAACAAGCCGCCGAGGTGTTGGGCAACACATCCTCGTTGAATGAGACCATCGGAGGCTTGCAACGTGCGTTAGTGCGCGTGGTGCGGACATCAACGGCCGAAGTCGACCGCCGCCGCAACGGCCGCCGCCGCCCCTGCCACGTCGAGGCCTCCATCGTTCAAGCAGGCCGCACGGAACCGGCAATGCTGCACGACATCTCTGAACATGGCTGCTATGCCGTCACAAAGGCGGCTTGCCAGGCCGGCCAGCAGGCCGAGATCGTCCTGCAGCGTCTTGGCAGGCGATTACAAGCCCGGATTACCGCTGCGTCGGAAGGGGGTATACACGTCTGTTTCACCGATGCCGGCATGCAGACAGCAGAAGCCGACCGGATCAGTACGACAACCGTTGTTGAATTGGTGAAGCTCGCCAAGGATGATCACATTGCTTTCGTGAAGCGCGTGGTGGATGCTGTCGCGTCAGGTCAGCGTCCCGAGAATGACCTTCCAAACCATCATGCGTGCCGTTTGGGCCGTTGGTATGATAGCCTGACTGATGCGACCACGCTGGCCCTGCCGTCGTTCCGCGGCATCGCAGAGCCGCACCACGGGGTACATGAAGCGGGTCACCGCGCATTCGCGGCGATCTCGTCACGCGACACCAGTGGCGCACAGCGCCACCTGGCCGAAGTACGGCAACATTCGGAACGCGTGCTGCATTGCCTCGATGCGTTCGCAGCAGAGTATGTCGCCTCGATCGCTCACAACCAGGACGAGGGACAGACACGCAAGGCCGCATAGGCTGTGAGTGTACACCACCGAGTCGGGGCTGATGCGCTTACGCGGCCGCGACCCGGACCAGGCCAACCAGGGGAGGGGAAATGCTTTCCTCCGCCCGCGCCTTATCCTGATGCCTTTGGGGCCACGCCCGCCCATTGCCATCACATCCCATCGCGTCGATGCACGAGCCCTCGATGGGACACCGACTCGCGGCAGCCCGAGGCGCCGGATACTGCGTGCCACCCACCAGCGCCGCCACGTCAACACGATCCCAGGCAAAATCCAGCACGTCGCGCACCTTCCGGCCAAAATACGAGACATGGAAATAAAGCCCGGGAATCGGCTGCCGACGCAACTCGGGATGCGCAAACTCCGAGAACCGCCCGACCATCGGGTTTGCAAACCCGGCCCCGAGGCACTCGAACCCGAGTGCCGGCGGAAACAGAACACGCAGCGCCATGTCAGAGAACTGGAAGAAGTGCCAGGGGCGCTCATGCAACCCGATCGAGAAATGCGTATTCACCAGCACATAGCCGCCCACCTTGAGCACCTTCGCGATTTCCGTCGCTGCTATCCAGGGCATCGCGAAATGCTCGAAGGTTGCGTAGCACAGCACGGCATCAAATTGTTCTTGCCCGGCGAAGCAGGATGAAAGCCGGTGCACGTCGCCGGTAATATCGACATTGGGGCCGGGGTAGTAATCGAAGCCCACGTAGGTGGCCTGGCCGAAGGCATGGCGCCAGCCGAGACCAACCACCTGCCGGCTGCCGATCTCCAGGACCCGCGCGCCCGGCCGGTTGCACTCCGCGACGACCCTCTGTTCCCAGACAGGCAAGTCGCTCAGCGGCGCGTTCGGATCCATGGCGACCCAGTCGGTGAGACTCTCGATTCTGGCAAGCTGCCGGCGGAGCGCGACAGCGAGTTGGGGGCGGGAGCTGAGGGCTGGCAGCCTTCGACGAACGGCAAGGACGGCCCGGCGCAGAAACGGGTGCATTGCCTCTTCTGGCAGGTTGCCGCAGAAACGAGAAGCGGGGGTCAGACACCGTTGCAAAACCAGGTTCAAAGCTGGCCGGTTTGAGGAAGCCTGGGCGGTCGGCGATTCCGGCGTGCCCGCACGTTGTCAGGCGCGGGCTGCCAGAATCCGCTCCGTGTTTGCGTTTCCTGCCGCGCAGCCTTTACCCGGACGGGCCTTCCACCCCCTTGATGCTGCGCAAGCAACCGCTGCTCCCAGACGCTTTGGGTCGACCAGGCAAAGGACGGAAGTTGTGAGCCTGTCCCCCAATCTCAAACGACACTGAGCACCTTGACCAGGACTTTCGGGTCAAAATCAATCCTACCGGCGTCAAAGGTGAAACCGCTCGCATCCCCGGCGATCGCCTTGTCGAATTTGGCCTTCAGCATGTTGTTGACCTGCGCCAGTATCATTGGCTGCAAACCGTCCAATTTGCTCCTTGCGGCACTTTCCACCTTGCTTCTTTCCTTTGGCCACTTATTTTTGAACGCTGATGGGGTGCTCTTTCCTCTCAATTCGGTCCTCGCGGTCTCTAGCGTCTCTGCAATATGAGTCTCAATTTTTTTGGCTATCGCACTGCTCGCGGAACTGACGTCGTCGCCCGGATCACAGGCCGTCATCTCATAGTTACTGGATACAAAGTAATTCACGACCCACTGCACAACAAGCGAGACGGTCTTGTCGAAATAGCGACTTTGACTCACCATGGCACCACTTTGTATCGACATATTGGTCTTCTTGAACTGATCGACCGCATCGTTTTGCGACATCGGCGAGTCGCCGGCCGCCGTCAGACCTCTGTAGGTTGTTAAAAAGTTTTGGTTTCCACTCGCCTTGTCCAGGGTCTTAGATAGCGAGCGCAGTTTCCCCCCTGTCCCGTATGTGACCTGGTCGGTGATCAGGTCGCAGAGCAGCAGATGTGTCACGATTGAGGGCCGGCTGCGTCGTCCTTCGGCGATGAACAGAGCCGCGATGGCCAAAAGCTCGTTTGCGTTCTGTGGTAACACGCCCACCGCCTGCTTCACGTTGGGTGCCGTGGCCACGGCCGCGCTGGGATTTGCCAGAGACCTCGCCATCGCGGGATAGCTCAGCGTCGCGCTCCCGTCGACGCCAAGATAATAGGGCTTTTCCGGATCCTGGGCGTCATTACCATTCTGGTACATCTTTTGCCCGAAAAACGTGAAATATAGCCGCCCTCTCGGGTTCGCATCACGCAAATAAATGTAGCCGAGGATCTTCTTGAAGCTGTCGATGATGTAGGGATTGCCGATCTTCCCGTCGCCCAGCGGCGCCTCCCTCTTTTCGAACATCACCACCGTCATGGTATCAAGCATCTTGTACAATTCGATGCCACTCAGGAACGCAAGTTGGGTGCCGGTCTCCAGGTCACAGACGGCGATACAGGTTTTCATGTCAGCCCCCCTTGGTTGAGTGTAACGCTCCTTGATGGCACCGCTGATGCAGCTCGTCCGCATCGGTCAATAAAGTATAAAGCGCCATACAGCCTTCGGCCATAGGCAAAAACAGTCCCCATCGCCTGCCGATAGGCCCCCGCCGGGCGGCGCGCGCTTAACCCCACGGGATAACGTGCAGCTCAGGTCGCGTCAGAGGGCGGTATCGGCCGCGCCTTTTCCCCCGCCCCGATCCGTTATTTCTGCTTGACTCGCCCGGGCAATTTCACTAACATACGCGCCGTTCCGTTTGACCCGCCATGAAAGGCAACCTGGTATCCGCACCGCCATGATCGCTAACACGCTCTTCTCTCCGGCCGACGCCTGTGCCCCCGATGCGGATCGGGCCGGCCTTGCCATGCCCGAAAACCTCGCACGCCTTCTCTGCATCGTCCGCATCCTGCTCGACTCGGGCCGCCGTTTCACCGCTCTCGTCGAGCGTCGCATGTCCTGGCGAGGTTTCTGGCTCCTCTCCGCCGTGTGGGGCACCAGCAGGCCCGCCATGCGCGCACGCCTGCACCGCGGCCTCCTGCGCGCCGCCGCTCTCGAATCCCTGTTGCTCTGCCGCGCCGCCACAGGCCGCGACGTGGCCGCACCGCCAAGCCCCGTCTGCCCCGAGGCCACCCAGGACGCGAAGCTCCATCCCTGCGACGAACCGTTCCGTGACCAGGTCGCGCGTTTGGACGCCGAACGCGCGCGGTACGACGCGCCGCCCGATCCGCGCAACCCGCCCACCCCAGGCGAAATAGAGGCCGAAGTCCGCGCCCGTTCGATAGCCCGCACGATCGACGACATCCGCCGCGATCTCGGCGTTGTCGCCATCATGTGCACGAACCAATTCTGGGACGCGATGACGGATGCGATCGCCCGTTACCAGGATGGCACGGCAGCGGAGCGTCTCGACGACACGTTGCCTGAACCTGAACCACTGCCGCCGCCTCCAAAGGACGAGTCCAACCAACAACAGATGGGCCGCGGTCCAGATTTGTGCCCGCGCCGGAAGCCGGCGTTCAAAACCGGCGACCACACCATCGTTCCGTTCCCCGCCAGGCCGGCGCTGGCCAGGCCGCGCCAGAATGTTCCGATATCAAACATAAATGCCGCCGTGCCGCACGCGGCCACCGGTCCGCCGCGCGTGGCGATGAGGCTGGCAGCCTGAACGCTGCAAAATCAAATCGATTAACCGACCGGGACCGGAGCACCTCCAGCCCCGCCGTCCTGATTCGTGCCGCCTTCAGGCAGCACCAGAACATTGCGCCACTTCGTCAGCCCGGTCGTCATCCGCACGAGCGCCGCCGCGATCCAGCGGCAATGGCGGCGCCCGGCGCAAGGCCACCCCACGTCGATCCGCCGCATCCCGGCATGAAACCGCAGGCCAAAGCGCCGCAAGTTTCGCGTCATGGCCCGGCGATGGCGCCCGCCCCGGACCCGATCCGGGACCTGTCCCGGACCCGATCCGGGCCGCATCGGCGGTTCCAACTCATTCCCTGCCGCCAATCGCACGTGCTGTGCGGCCCGTCGCCACGCGCGGCGGCGCCAGCACGCTTACGAATCAGCACAACTCCGTCTCACCACGCGCGAACTGAGACGCTCGCGAGACAGACCACCGGCCGCCACGACCCGCCGCCTCATGACCAACGGCACAATGACCAGCGGCACACGATCGCGGCCCGACCCCGTAACCTCACACCCGAGGAAAGGCCCAAGTATCCCCGGTTGCGTCTCTCGGCCTGTGTCGCTAACTTGCCCAAATGATAGGCAACTGTAGTCCAACCAGCACACATTCTGCCTTCCCAGCCATCGATCTGGGCAACGGCGTGCGAATCGACACCCCCGTCTTGCTCGCCCCCATGTCCGGCGTCACCGACCTGCCGTTCCGCCGCGCCGCCAAGGAACTCGGCGCCGGCATGGTGGTCTCCGAGATGATCGCCTCCTGGGCGATGATCCGCGAGAACCGCAAGACGCTCGACATGGCCGAGGTGGATGGCTGCGGCGGCATCTCCGCCCTGCAACTCGCCGGCTGCGACCCCGCCGCCATGGCCGACGCCGCCCGGCTCGCCGTGGACAAGGGCGCCGACCTCATCGACATCAATTTCGGCTGCCCCGTCAAGAAAGTGGCCGTCGGCCAGATGGCCGGCTCCGCCCTGATGCGCGACGAAACGCAGGCCGCCGCCATTCTGGAAGCCACGGTAAAGGCCGTGCCCGTCCCGGTGACACTGAAAATGCGCATGGGCTGGGACCACGCAAGCCTCAACGCGCCCCGCCTGGCACGCATCGCCCAGGACGCCGGCATCCGCATGGTCACCGTGCACGGCCGCACCCGCCAGCAATTCTACAACGGTACCGCCGACTGGGCCTTCATCCGCCGCGTCAAGCAAGCCGTCCGCATCCCGGTCATCGCCAACGGCGACATCCTCACCGAGGATGATGCCGCCGAAGCCCTCTGCCTCTCCGGTGCCGACGGCGTGATGATCGGCCGAGGCTGCTACGGCCGTCCCTGGTTCCTCGCCCAGGTGGCCCATTTCCTGCGCACCGGCGCCCGCCTGCCCGATCCGCCGCTCGCCCGCCAGAAAACCGTGCTCCTGCGCCACTACCACGCCATGCTCCACCGCTTCGGTCAGGACGCCGGCGTCCGCCTCGCCCGCAAGCACATCTCCTGGTACTCCCGCGGCCTGCCCGGCTCCGCCGAGTTCCGCGCCGCGGTCAACCGCCTGCCGGATGCACCCGGCGTCCTGCGCCTGATCGACGCCTTCTACGATCCCCTGATCGCCCGTGGCATCGCCCGCCATCCGCCGCAATGCGACGACGCCCTGCCGGCGGAAGCCGCATGAGCTCCGTCGTCGCCCGCGCCGCCCGCTTGCTCCCCGGTCGCCAACGGGGCGTTCCCGCCCCCGACTACGGCGCGGTCCTGTCGGCTCTGCCCGTCCCGATCGTCTTGCTCGATCCGGAAAACCGCTTCCGTTACGTCAATCTGGCAGCCGAGCAATTCCTTGGCATGTCGGCCGCCTCGCTGGCGCAGCTTCGGCTGAGCGACCTCGTCCCGCCCGATAACCCCTTGTTCCTGCTGATCGCGCAAGTGCGTCAGACCGAGGCGACCATCGCGAACTACGAAATGACCCTGGAGAGCCCGCGCCTGCACAAACCAGGCATCACGGTGCAGGCGTCCCCGCTGCCGGAAGAGCCCGGCGCGGTGCTGCTGGTGCTGCAGGACGCCTCTGCTGCCCGCGCTCTCGAAGGCCAGCTCGCGTTCCGCAGCGCCGCCCGCAGTGTCTCCGGCATGGCGGCGGTTCTGGCGCATGAGGTGAAGAACCCGCTCTCCGGCATCCGCGGCGCCGCGCAACTGCTGGAAGACTCCGTCGCTCCGGCCGATCGGGAACTTGCCGAACTGATTCGCGACGAGGCGGATCGCATCCGCGCCCTGGTAGACCGCATGGAGGTGTTCAGCGAGAAACCGATCCAGCGCAATGCCGTGAACATCCATCGCGTGCTGGAGCATGTGCGTCGCCTGGCGCAGTCCGGTTTCGCCGCGCATGTGCGCTTCCAGGAGAACTACGATCCGTCCCTGCCGCCCGTCTGGGGCAACCGCGACCAACTCGTGCAGGTGGTGCTGAACCTGGTAAAGAACGCCGCCGAAGCCGCCACACACGACGCCAACACGCACCCCGAGATCGTCCTCTCCACCGGCTTCCAGCATGGCATGCGCATCGCGGTATCCGGCACGTCCACCCGGATGGACGTACCCCTCTACGTCTCGGTCCGCGACAACGGCGCCGGCATTCCCGACGACATCCGCCCGCATTTGTTCGAACCCTTCGTCACATCTCGCGCCAATGGCAGCGGCCTGGGCCTGGCGCTGGTGGCAAAGATCGTCGGCGACCACGGAGGACTGATCGAAGTGGACTCGCGCCCCGGCCGGACCGAGTTCCGGCTGCATCTGCCCGTCGTTACCGATGAGGAGGGGGACTTATGAGCAAAATTCCCTCTCCCACAATGCCGATTCCCTCTCCCACAAAGTGGGATAAGGTTGGCGTGAGGGTGCAACCTGCCGCACGCGCTTACCCCACCCTCTCCGCGCACTCCGCGGGCGAGGCTATAGTCATATGACCCTCCCCACCGTCCTGGTCGCCGACGACGACCGTTCGATCCGCACCGTCCTCACCCAGGCGCTCGGCCGTTCCGGCTACCAGGTGCGCAGCACCGGCAACGCCGCCACGCTATGGCGCTGGGTGGAGGAAGGCGAAGGCGATCTCGTCATCACCGACGTCGTGATGCCCGACGAGAACGGCCTCGACCTGATCCCCCGCATCAAGCGCATCCGCCCCGACTTGCGCGTGATCGTGATGAGCGCGCAATCCACCCTGATGACTGCGGTGAAGGCGGCACAACGCGGTGCCTTCGAATACCTGCCCAAGCCTTTCGACCTTCAGGAACTGCTGGCCGTCGTCAGCCGTGCCCTGGCCACCCCGGCCCCGCGCCCCTCCGGCCCCACCGAGTCCGTCGACCCGGAAGACCAGATGCCGCTGATCGGCCGCAGCGCGGCGATGCAGGAGGTGTATCGCACCATCGCCCGGCTCAGCACCGCCGACCTCACCGTGATGATCAACGGCGAGTCCGGCACCGGCAAGGAACTCGTCGCCCGCGCCCTGCACGACTACGGCAAACGCCGCGCCGGTCCATTCGTCGCCATCAACATGGCCGCCATCCCGCGCGAGCTGATCGAAAGCGAATTGTTCGGCCATGAACGCGGTGCCTTCACCGGTGCCACCAACCGCAGCCAGGGCCGCTTCGAGCAAGCCAACGGCGGCACATTGTTCCTCGACGAAATCGGCGACATGCCGCCCGAAGCCCAGACCCGCCTGTTGCGCGTGTTGCAGGAGGGCGAATTCACCAGCGTCGGCGGACGCCAGCCGATCAAGGCGAACGTCCGCATCATTGCCGCCACGCACCGCGATCTGCGCAACGCCATCCGCCAGGGCCAATTCCGCGAGGATCTGTTCTATCGCCTGAATGTCGTGCCGATCCGCCTGCCGGCATTGCGCGAACGCACCGAAGACATTCCCTTGCTCGCCCGCCACTTCCTGGAGCGTGCCCGCGAGGACGGGCTGCCGGTCAAGACGCTCGATGCCGCCGCGGTGGAAAAGCTGAAACAGTACAACTGGCCCGGCAACGTGCGGGAACTGGAAAACCTGATGCGCCGCCTCGCCGCGTTGTGCCCTACCGAGACGATCAGCGCCGACTCTATCGCCTCGGAACTGATCGACGCCGCGCCCTTGCCGCAGCAGAGCGCCGCGCCCATATCTGCCCCCGACACGCTCGCGAAGGCCGTCGAGCGGCACATCCGTGAATTTCTCGCGGCGCACGATGACGGCATGGGTGCGTCCGATATTTATGATCGGGTCATCGCCGAAGTAGAAAGGCCCCTGATTCGCCTGACGCTTGCCGCCACCCGCGGCAACCAGATCAAGGCTGCATCGATGCTGGGTCTGAACAGAAATACACTGCGCAAGAAGATCCGCGATCTGGAGATTCCGGTGGTGCGGGGTCTGGTGTGAGCCCGCCAGGCGAAGAGGCGGACGTACGCCAATGAACGTGACGCCTTCGCCAGAGCAATTGCGCCCGGCGCCCGTGCCGCCGCCGTTGCCAGGGCCGCCGCGATCCTGGCCCCGACGGCTCGCCGACGCGCTGCTGGGCAAGGTGACGACGCTGGTGCTGACCGGCATTGCGCTGGCGGTGGGGCTCTCCTCCTTCCTGATCATCGCACGCGGTGCCTCGCCGAACGGTGTCGCCCCGGTCGGCCTCGTGCTCGCCAATCTCACGAGCATGCTGTTGCTGGGCGCGGTGTTGGCCGGCCGGCTGACCCGTGTCTGGGCGGAGCGCCGACGCGGCTACGCCGGCTCCCGCCTGCACGTGCGGATGGTCATGTTATTCTCCGGCATTGCGGTGGCGCCCACCATCGTCGTCGCCTGCTTTGCCGTCGCGTTCTTCCATGTCAGCATCCAAACCTGGTTCAATGATCCGGTCCGCGAGGCCGTGACCGACTCATTGCAGGTATCGCGCGGCTACCTCGAGGAGCATCGCGACAACATCCGCGCCGTCGCCCTGGAGATGGCGGCCGACATCAACCGCGCCGGCGTCTTGCTCGCGACGGCGCCGGGGGCGTTCGGCGACGTGCTCGCCACGCAGACCACGTTGCGCGGCCTGACCGAGGCGGTGATCTACGACCCGTACAGCAACCAGGTGATCGCCTCAGCCGGCCTTTTCTCGGGACTGGGCGTTTCGCCGCCGCCGCAATCCGATACCGACGCCGCACTGAAAGGCGATGTGGTGGTGATGAACGGCGGCGACGGCACCAGCGTGCGCGCGATTGTGGAACTCGATTCCACGCCGCCGTTGATGCTGATGATCGGCCGTCCGGTCGATCCCTCGATTCTCGCCTACATGAAGCGCACCGAAGCCGCTGTCGCGCAGTATAAACGGCTGGACGACAACCGTTCCTGGTTGCAGGTCGCATTCGTCTGGATCTTTGCCATCGTCGCGCTGCTTGTCTTGCTTGCCGCCGCCCTGATCGGCCTGGTGATCGCCAACCAGATCGCGCGCCCGATCGGCTCCCTGATCAATGCCGCGGAGCGCGTGCGCGGCGGCGAACTGGGGACACGCGTCGCCGAGATTGCCACCGGCGACGAAGTCGCCGGCCTGTCGCGCGCGTTCAACCGCATGACCGGCCAGCTTGCAGCGCAGCGTGCGGAACTGATGGACGCCTACCGCCAGATCGATGAGCGCCGGCGCTTCACCGAGACCGTGCTGTCCGGCGTGTCCGCCGGCGTGATCGGATTGGATGCGCAAGGCCGCATCGAACTGCCCAATCGCGCCGCTGACGAATTGCTGGGTCGCGACCTGGTTGCCGCGATCGGCCGGCCGCTCGCCGAGGAAGTACCGGAATTCGCACCGCTGATCGCCGAAGTCGCCGCCGCCCCGGAACGCGCCCGCACCGCCGAAGTGCAGATCGGCTCCCCGAACCGCCGCCGCACGCTGCTCACGCGTATCGGCGCCGATCTGTCCGGTGGCCGCACCGACGGCTTCGTGCTCACCTTCGACGACATCACCGAACTGCAGGCAGCGCAGCGCAAGGCCGCCTGGGCCGACGTGGCGCGTCGCATCGCGCACGAGATCAAGAACCCGCTGACTCCGATCCAACTCGCCGCCGAGCGCCTGAAGCGCCGCTTCGCCAAGGAAATTCAGTCCGACCCTGACACGTTCGGCCAGTGTGCCGACACGATCATCCGCCATGTCGGCGATATCGGCCGCATGGTCGACGAGTTCTCGGCTTTCGCCCGCATGCCACAGCCGGTGATCAAGCCGGAGGATGTCGGCCAGATCGCGCGCGAGGCGCTGGTGTTGCAGAAGACCGCCCGCCCGCATATTACCTGGCACAGCGACATCCCGCAGCGCGGGCCGCTGGCGCCGTGCGATCGCCGGCTGATCCGTCAGGCGCTGGTGAATCTGTTGCAGAATGCGGCGGATGCGGTATCGATGCGCGAAGGCGCCGGAACGATCGATCTCACCGTGCAGCAGGACGGTGACGATGTGCGCATCAGCGTCACGGATGACGGTATCGGCTTGCCGCCCGACCGCGTGCGCCTCACCGAACCCTATGTGACCCACAAGCCGAAGGGCACCGGGCTCGGCCTCGCAATCGTGAAGAAGATCCTGGAAGACCATCATGGCAGTTTAGCCTTGGATGATCGCTCCGGCGGCCCTTCCACGAATCCGGGCGCGGTTGCCACATTGATCCTTCCCTTGCTCTCTCCGGATCGAGGCCCAGGCCAAACGGCCGATCGCGGTCCGGGTCAGACCCCAGAGCAAGACCAGTCGCCGGGACTAAGTCCGGCGCAGGCAACTTTCTGAGCGTGGTGCGGATGGCGTATGACATCTTGATCGTCGACGACGAACCCGACATCAGGCTGCTGATCGACGGCATCCTCGCCGACGAAGGCTATGAGACGCGCGGCGCCGCCGATTCCGACGGCGCCATCGCCGCGTTTCGCATGCGGCGGCCGTCACTGGTGATTCTCGACGTCTGGCTACAGGGATCCAACCTCGACGGGCTTGGCCTGCTGGAATTGTTTCATAGCGAGGAGCCGCAGGTCCCCGTCGTGATGATCTCCGGTCACGGCACGATCGAAATGGCGGTCACCGCGATCCAGCAAGGCGCCTACGATTTCATCGAGAAGCCGTTCCAGTCCGATCGCCTGCTGTTGTCGGTCCGGCGTGCGCTGGAAGCCGCGGCGCTGGCACGCGAGAACGCAGAACTGCGCCTGCGCGTCGGTCCGGAAAGCCGCCTGACCGGCGACAGTAACGCGATCTCCATCGTCCGTGCCGGCGTAGAGAAGGTGGCGCCGACCGGCTCGCGCGTCCTGATCCACGGACCCGCCGGCAGCGGCAAGGAAGTGGTCGCCCGCATGATCCACGCGCGCTCGCGCCGTTCGGATGGTCCGTTTGTGGCCCTCAACTGCGCCACGCTGAACCCCTCGCGTTTCGAGGAAGAATTGTTCGGCGTGGAGGCTGGCGCGGATCCGGTATCGCTGCCGCGCCGCGCCGGCGTGCTGGAACGCGCCCATGGCGGTACGCTGCTGTTGGATGAAGTTTCCGATATGCCGCTGGAAACGCAGGGCAAGATCGTACGCGCATTGCAGGATTCGACATTCGAGCGGGTCGGCGGCTCATCGCGTATCAAGGTGGACGTGCGGGTGCTGTCCACGACCAACAAGGACCTGCATTCCGAGATCTCTGCCGGACGGTTCCGCGAGGATTTGTACTACCGCCTGGCCGTCGTGCCGGTGAAAGTGCCTGCCCTGAAGGACCGGCGCGAGGACGTGCCGATGCTTGCCGAATTTTTTCTGGGACGCTCGGCGGAAAGTTCCGGCATGCCCGCACGCGAGCTGTCCGCCGATGCGATCGCTGCCCTTCAGGCTTACGACTGGCCAGGCAATGTGCGGCAATTGCGTAACCTGATGGACTGGCTGCTGATCATGGCGCCCGGCGGCCCTAACGATGCGATCCGGGCGGACATGCTGCCGCCGGAAATCGGCGCCGGCGCACCGGCCTTGCTGACGATCGATCCCACCGCCGACATCATGGGTCTGCCCCTGCGCGAAGCCCGCGATTTGTTCGAAACGCAATACCTGCAGGCGCAACTGATGCGGTTCGGCGGCAACATTTCGCGCACGGCGCAGTTCGTCGGCATGGAACGCAGCGCATTGCACCGTAAGCTGAAGCAGTTGGGGGTGAACTCGGACGAGAAGGTGAGCGGGTAGCACCCGCGTCGGTACGCGTCCCTGTCATTGCATGTTCTGTCATTGCGCGTTCTGTCATTGCGCGCTCTGTCATTGCGCGCTCTGTCATTGCGGGGAGCGAAGCGACGAAGCAACCTCGATCAGGCAGACGCACGAACGTTCGATCAGTTTGCTTCGTCGCCACGCGCCCCGTAACGATAGCCGTCGCAGAGACAACAAGAGGAAACCATGTCCACTCAAATCGGCCCCAACCACGCCAGGCAAAAACTCGCGGCCAACGAACTGGTGCTGTGCCTCGGCGTCAACCAGCTCCGCACGCCGAACATTGCGATGATCGCCGCGGCCTGCGGCTTCGACGCGATCTACATCGACCTCGAGCACAATCCCACATCTCTGGAAACCGCGGCATCCCTCTGCATCGCGGCACTCGGCATGGGCATTACACCCATCGCCCGCGTCACCTCCCACGATCCGCATGACGCAACCCGCATCCTGGATTGCGGCGCGCAGGGCGTGATGGTCCCGCACATCCAGGATGCCGCCGAGGCGCGCGCTGTCGTCGCAGCCTGTCGTTTCCCCCCACACGGCCATCGTTCTGCGGCCGGCAGCGTTCCTGCGCTCGGCTACGCCGCGCTGAAGCAGCCCGAAATAAACCGTATGCTCAACGAAAACACCCTGCTGATCGCCATGCTGGAAACGCCCGAGGCGATCGAGAATGTCGACGCCATTGCCGCCGTGGACGGCATCGACACGCTGCATATCGGCTCGACCGATCTCTCCACCGAAATGGGCATCGCCGGCGACTACCAGCACCCGCGCATGCGCGCCGCATTCGAATCGGTCGCCAAGGCGGCCAAAACCCACAGCAAGTCCATGGGCGTCGGCGGCGTCCGCGAAGACTTGCCGTTCCAGACCTGGCTGCTGCAACTCGGCGTGCGTTACCTCACCGGCGGATCGGATGTCGGTTACATCCTCAGCGCCGGGCGCCGCGACGTGCGGCAGTTGCGCGACGTGAAGCTGACATAGCCGCAAACTGCGCCCAGCAAACCCTTACGGCCGCCCGCATCAGAAATGCTGCGTGACCCCGGCCAGGATCGTCCGCCGCAGCCCGTACTGCGGCGCGCCGACACCCACCCCCGTGCCGTTGCGGATCTCATAGATCGTGTCGCCGACATTCAGCACATCCAGCCGCAGCTCGGTGCCGCTCCGCAGTTTCTGCACCACCGACAGGTTCACCACCCCATACATCGGCGTTGACGTGCCGTTCGGAATCGTCGGCGTGCTGGCGCGCAGCCCGCTTTGCAGCAGCGCATCCACCGAGAACCGCGTCGGATGGTCCGACGTCCTGTTCAGCGTATAGGCAATGCCCGCCGAGCCGTTCCAGGCCTGGTCGTGATCCAGATGAATCCAGTTGTCGGAGATGAACGCCAACTCCTGCGGCGTGAAATTATACTGCGCAGAAACGATGTCCTTCCCCATCGCCCGCGACCGCGTCAGGTTGCCGTAGATCGACCACGGCCCGCGATCGTAGCTCGCCGACAATTCGACGCCCTCCTGCAGCCCCTGCGCATAGTTGAACACCTCCAGGATGATCGGCGCGCCGAACTGCCCTTCATCGATCAGGTCGTGCGAGATCTTGTAATACCCGTCCACCCCCACCGTCAGCCCCGGAATCACCACCTGGTCCACGCCCGCATCGAAATAGTGCGACCGCTCGGGCTCCACCGGATCGTCCTTCGTCACGCTGGGTGCCGCGGTGGTATTGGCCACGCTGGACAGCACGTTGGACCCCACCAGCTCGAACGGCGGCGGCACGAAATACCGGGCATAACCCGCATGCACCGTGGTATCGGGCGTCGCCTTCCACACCACGTTCACCCGCGGGCTGATCTGGTGCGCCTGCACGAACTCATCCACGTCGTCGAAGCGCAGCCCGCCGTTGATCGTCACCGTCGGCGAGATGCGCCACTCATCCTGCACATACATGCCGTACAACTGGCCGCTGTCGTCGGAGCTGAACGGAATGGTCAGCGGCACGTCGGACGTCTGCGCGCCCTCGGCATTCACCGGCAGGACGTCCGAAACGGTGTCCGCCGTGGTGCTCTCCTGCTGCACCATGAAGCCGAACCGCAGCGTGTGCCGGTCATCGATCCGCCAGCTTCCGTCGGTCTGCACGCCGGACGCCACATCCGTCCGGCTCGCCTGCTGTGCGATGCCATTGAACAACAGATCGCCGATCCAGTCGGGCGAGTAGTCCAACGTGCTGTAACGGCTGAACGCCGAGATCTCCAGATCCACGTCATTGACATCCTTCTGCAGCGTCAGGATGCCGAAGCTGGTCGTCTCGCGCTGCGTCTCGTTCAGTTGCGCGCTGTTGAAATTGCTGATGCCGTTCACCACGTAGCCAAGCGTCGGCTGTCCCGGGTTGTCCGGAATCTGGAAGAACCCGTCGAACCCGCCAACGATCAGGCTCAGCCGCGTATTCGGATCCAGGATCGCACCGACATAGCCCAGGCCGTGGAACTGGTTGGTGGTGTCGTGGATCGCGTTGAACGACGACGTGGGATTCTCGATGCCGCGATTGTCGTGCAGATAGTCGCCGGTGAAGAACCAGTTCACCGCCCCGCTGCTGCCGCCGTATTCGAAGCTCGGCTGCGCCCAGTTCCAGCTTCCGCCATACGTCGAGAGTGTCAGCCCGGGGCTGGTCAGGCCGGTCTTGGTCTTGATATCGACCACGCCCGCGGTTTCGAATCCGTACTGCGCCGGCAGGGCGCCGGTAATCAGGGACATGCTATCGGCGAACCGCGATTCCAGGGCCTGGCCGAACACCGACAGCCCTTCCGGCAGTTCCACGCCGTTCAGGCGGTACTGCACGTTGGCATGCTCGCCGCGCAGGTGGATCTGGCCGAAACTGTCCTGCGCCACGCCAGGCGCCTGTAACAGCACCTGATTCAGCGGTGCGTTGTCGCCTTGCGGGATGGCCTGTAATGCCTGCGGCGAGAAATCGTAGACACTGGCGCCCAGGTTCGGCTGAATCTGCTGCCGGGCCACATCCAGCCGGTGGGCGATCACGTCGATGTCGAGCGACAGGTCCAGAGGTTGGGGGGCAGTCTGGGCCCGGCTTCGAGTGGCGGGGAGGCATAAGAGCAAAGACGTGCTGCAAAAGGCGGCCAGGGACAGGACGCGGCGTGAACGCATGGCGGGGTCTCTTCCAAAGCGGACGGCAGGGACCGATAATCGGCCTGTGACGATATGTTATAACATAACACTTCGCGCAACAAGACAGCCCGCCGAACCGACCGACGGCGCTGCGTTGCGCACCCGGGCCACACGCGCCCCGGTCGATTGGAGCGATGCGCCAGCTCCCCTCCGGCCGACACGAGAGCAAGCTTTTCCTGGGGTCCAACACGGGGCGACGCCCGTGCCGCACGGCGAGCCCAATCCACCGCTGCAACTGGACGTGCAGAATCCGCCGCTGCACCTGGACGTGCACGAGGAGCGAGTCATCCCTGCGCTGGGCCGGGCAGGCTCCGCCCGGGGGCCTCTGACCGCCTCAGTATTGGTTCACGCCGCCATCCTGGCGGCGATTCTCATTATTATCCCGGTGGTCGTTCCGGCCCCCCCTCCGGAGGTCGCGGTGACACTGGTGGTGGCGCCGGAGCAAGCGCCGGCACCGGCACCGAAGCCGCAGCCTCAAGCGCACCCGGCGCCACCGCCCCAGCCGGTGCCACCGCCACCTCCTCCGAAACCGGTGCAGCCGCCTCCTCCGAAACCGGTACAGCCGCCGCCGCTGCCGATTCAGCCGCCACCGCAGCCGGTTCAGCCGCCACCGCGGCCGGTGCAGCCTCCCCCGCCGCAACCGGTCCAACCGCCGCCGCCCGAGGTAACCGCCGAGCCACTGCCGCTGCCACCACCCGAGGCGCCGCCTCCGCCGCCTCGTCCTCGGCCAGCGCTCCGGCCGCCGCAGCGGCCGATCGTTCGGCAACCATTGTCACCGCCTGCGGAGCCGACCCCGGCGGCGCCTGCCCCGACGCCAGCCCCAGCCCCGGCGAGCACACCCGCCTCACAGGCCGCGCCCGCGCCCCACATCAGCGTGTCCTGGGAGCGAGCGCTCTCGGCGTGGCTGGCTTCGCACAAGGTCTATCCGGAGGAGGCCCGCCGCCGCGACGAACAAGGCAACGTCACCGTCCGTTTCACGGTGGAACCATCCGGCCGAGTCACCGATGTGGCGGTGGTAGGCAGTTCCGGCGCGCCCCGGTTGGACGCCGCAGCCGCGGCGTTGCTGCGCAATGCCACATTGCCGCCGTTCGATCCGTCCATGCCGCAGCGGCCGATCTCGGCCACCGTGCAGATACGATACCATTTGGAGGATTGAGCCGGCCCAGCGCCGGGAGAGACCCCGCCGAGCCCAAGTGCGGATCGGGGAGGGGCTGTCCCCTCCCGCTATCACAGTGTCCTGCTCACCAGGCGACGCGTTGCTCGACACCAGGCACCGGCCGCACGGGCACCGCAGGACGCGTTTCAGTGGCCGTGATAACTCGTCGGACCAGTGCGATCATTTCGTGATCTGTCACGCCGTCGCTGTCCATCACCATCCGGATCATCGGATCGCGCAACAATTCGCGCAGCGAAGCGGCCTTGGTCTGCTCACAGCACATCGCACTGTCCCTCGTCCCTTTGCGCAGGACTAATGTAGCCCGTGCGCAAACCAATGGGTGCAAAGAATCGTGTCAGAATATTGCCCATGTTCCGCCAGTCCGGCGATTTTAATATCGCCAGCGTGAATTGCTGTTCACACGCGTCCGGAGGGCGGGTTACGCTTCGATACGGTGGACAATGCGGGTGGGCGAATTATGAATGCCAAGCAATCGCAAGGTACCGCTACCGGCATTTCTGAACACATGCGGCGTGCACGCCGGTAGCGCGATCATGTCCCCGGCGGATAGTCGGGTCGGTCGGTCTTCCTGCCCTTCCAGCCACGCCTCCATCGTGCCTTCCAATACAAACAGGCATTCGACGTACGGGTGCCAGTGCAACGGCGTGGCGTAACCCGGCTGGCAGGTCTGCACGCCGGTGAACACCGGCAGACCGTCCTCACCGGTCAGGCGCTGGTATTCCGAAAGAGGGCCGAACGAGACGGACGGCGCTTCGGCAAGACGGGCAATTTTCGCTACGGCATGCGGTCGCATGATAGAGCCTCCGCACAGACTGGAACCGGGCAACGATGACTCTGCGATGAAGTCGCCACCATCGAAATCGCCCACGATCCTTAATGTTGTCTCAAATGCCAGTTTGAACGCAATGAAACTGCGTCGCGCCTACCAGACAAAACGCGGCAATGTCGCAACCGGAGCCAGGCCCGCATCGGCCGCCTCGCGTTCGGCTGCCTCGGTGTCGAACCCGCCGTCCCGCCGCCGCAGCGACGCCCCGTGAATCCCGTCCAGCACCCAGCACGCATCCAGATCGACGCCCGCCGCCCCGGCGACGTCGGTGCGCAACGCATCCCCCACCGCGAGAACATGCTCTGGCGGCAGACCCAGCACTTCCAGCACCGGCTGGTAGATCGCTGCGTCCGGCTTTCCCAGCGAGCGCACGTCGCCCCCCAGTTCCCGATAGCGCACGGCAAGCGCCCCCGCGCACAGCACGCGCACGCCGCCGCGGATCACCTCCAGGTCCGGATTGGCGCAGATCATCGGCAGGTTGTGCCGCGCGCACTCGGCCAGCACGTCCTCGAATTCGCCCAAATCGGACGGGTTGCGATGGTCGTCCGGGCCGGTGTTCAGCACGAAACTGCCCTCGCCGGGCGAGGCGACACGCAGCAGCGGCAGCCCCTCCAACACTGGCAGGTCGCGCGCCGGACCAAGATGGAAGACTTTTCCCCCCAATTCCGCCCACCACAGATCCGGCGGCGAGATCAGCGCGCGCCGCACCGCCTCGCCCGAGGTCAGGACGTCGGTGTACAACGCGTCCTCGATCCCCATTCCCCGCATCATGGTCCGCACGGCGTCGTTCGGCCGCGGCACATTGGACAGCAGCAGCGTGCGCTTGCCGGCATCGCGCAGCCGGCGCAGGCAGTCCACCGCGTGGGGAAAGGCGTTGACCCCGTCATGAATCACGCCCCACAGGTCCAGCACGAACCCGTCGTAACGCGCGGCAAGCGGGGCAAATCCGGAGAGATGTTGCATTCAGCGGGGTCCTGCGAGTTGCGTGGCGTCGGCGCCGATGGCGTCCTGGATGGTGGCGAACCCCGCCCGGCGCAAGTCGTCGGCGAGTTCCCGCTTGATCCGCGGAATCAGCGCAGGGCCGGCATAAGCAAAAGCGGTGTAAAGCTGCACCAGCGAGGCCCCGGCCCGGATCTTTTCCAGCGCATCGGCGCCGCTCGCCACCCCGCCGACGCCGATCAGGGTCAGCCGCCCGCGCGCCAGCAATGAAGTGCGGGCGAGCATCCGCGTCGATAACGCGAGCAGGGGTGCGCCCGATAGCCCGCCAGCCTCTTTGGCACCTGGCGAGCGCAAGCCCGGCGGCCGCGTCACCGTTGTGTTGGAAACGATCAGGCCTTGCACCCGCTCGGCGACGCAGGTCTCTACGATCGACGCCAGGCCGTCCTCCGAGAGATCCGGCGCGATCTTCACCAGCACCGGTGGGCGGTTCGCCACGGTCGCAACGGCGCGGAGAATCGCGCGAAGCTGCGCCTCGCCCTGCAGATCCCGCAGGCCCGGCGTGTTGGGCGAGGACACATTCACCACCGCATAGTCCACCAACGGCGCGACGGCGGCGATTAACGCAGGGTAATCGCGTTCCGGATCAGCCCCTTCCTTATTGATCCCTAGATTGCCGCCCAGCGGCACGGTTCGCCGTCGTCCCAGGGCCTCGAGGTTGTGGCGAAACGCCTCGATGCCGCCATTGTTGAACCCTAGCCGGTTGATGACGGCGCCATCTTGCTCCAACCGGAACAGCCGCGGCCGCGGATTGCCGGACTGCGCCCGAGGCGTGACGGTGCCCACCTCCACAAAACCGAACCCCAGGCGCATCAGCGGCGCGACGGCAACCGCGTTCTTGTCGAACCCGGCCGCGAGGCCGATCGGGTTGGGAAAGCGTTTGCCCAGCGCGGTGATGCCAAGTGCCGGATCGTCCGGCGTGGTATCCCGCCCCGCCAATCCGCACCGCAAAGCCCGCAGCGCCACCCCATGTGCTTGCTCTGCGTCCAGGCGGCGGAGCAATGGCAGAATCGTGGAGGCGAGGGCGGGCGTCATGCTTTCCCGTCATGCCCGGGCCTGACCCGGCCATCTACGTACCGCCGCTGGTGTACCAGTGGCCCGAAAACACGCCCGCGCCACCCGGGAAGATGGCCGGGGCAAGCTCGGTCACGACAAGGGCAGTACGGCGTCCAGCGCAAGCCAGCGCGTAACGGCGCAGGCCCGCCATCCAAGGCTATGCGGGCGGCAAGAAAACAAGTCGTAGGTGGCCAGCCTGCGACGGCCATCACATTGGGCCAATCTCGTACCATGTCCCGATCCGCTTGTATCCGATCAGGCATTTATAAGGGATTGCCGCGCCGCCCAATGGCCAGAACCGCCAGGAAACACCGTGCCACCTGCGGCTGGCGTCTCTGGGCACCAAAACCCGCGCCCCACAGTCAGGACCAGCGTTTGTCCTCGTTGTGCAGATCTTGCGGCACCTTGCGGATTGCCGCCGCCCGATCGCTACCGGTCCTGCGCATCGCGTCCTCGACCAGCCGTTCCCTCGAATCAGACGACAGGATGGCCGTCCGCAAATGTCGCTCGAGGGCAGCCGTTTGCGAGTCAGTCGGCGCTCGTCGCGACGTGGCCGGCACGGTTCCCGCAAGGGACGCGGCCACCCGGCCGGTTGGGGCTCGTCGCGGCGTCGTGGGCACGCTTCCCGCAACCGGGGCCGCCCATGGCTGCAGCGATGGCGATGCGGTGTTGAGGAACCGCTCCACCGTTCCCCTGCCCTCGGCCTGTTGTTTCCGTCGCGAACGCCGATCCAACAACGCCCACGCTGATAGCATCAGGGAACAAACCCCCAGGCCAAGGCCGGCATAGGCAGCGACTGCTGGATCCAACCCTTGTGCCCGCATCCGATGAACGTTGCACCCGCGCACCGCCATAACGCACAGCGCGCACCACTCAAAGGTGCCAGGACCTTCGTATCAGTGGCGTTACTGCCGGCTGGTCGCGTGACCAACCGGATCGCGACGGGGGCGTATTGCGACTGCGCCCCACTTCACATGTCCTTGCGAGTTTACCATCTTCCGCACGGGCCGACCCGCGGCTGGATGAAGTTGCGGCGCACCACACGCTTTTCGCCATGGCCGGGCTTGACCCGGCCAGCTGTGCACGATTGATCCGGTCGCATAGCCGCGTGCCGCCCGATCAGCGGGGGAAGATAGCCGGGTCGAGGCCGGCCATGACGGGAACTTTCTCGCTGGCGAAGCGAAGCAATCCCCAACGGGCGATCACGCCCTCTCTTGCCACAGATGCCGTCGCCCGCAACAACAGCAGGCGCAATCCATCAGAGTCACAACACCAGCAGGCAGCAGACATCGCCATAACACGCCGGTTGTGCCAAGCTTCTTGCCTCAGTTCGGGACAATCGGGTGCCGCGTATCCTCGGCCCGACAGCGGCCACCAGCCCAACCGCGGAGATCCAGCAGTTGAACCCGGCTTCTCGGTTCCACGCTGATCGGGACGCCACCTTCCAGGTTCTATGGGAGGAGGGTGACAGCATTTTTTGCCGCCGATGGCAGCAGGCCGCCAACGGCGAGCAAGAGAGCGTCCTGAACCTGCTTCCCGCCGCCATGCACCCGACATCTGCCAGCCTGGATCGCCTCAACCACGAATACGCCCTGAGAGACGACCTGGAGGATGCATGGGCCGTGCGGCCCTTGGTCCTCGCCCGCGAGAACGGGCGGACCACGCTTTTCCTTCAGGACCCGGGCGGCGAGCCTCTCGCCCGGCAGCTTGGTACCCCGATGGACGTCGAGAGGTTCCTTCACCTTGCGATCGGCATCGCCGCAGCCCTGGGCAAGCTCCATCAGCATGGCCTTGTCCACAAAGACCTGAAGCCCGCCAACATCCTGGTGGATTGTCCCGACGGTCGCATACGGCTGACCGGGTTCGGCCTGGCGTCCCGCCTGCCGCGCGAGCGCCAGCCCCCCGACCCGCCCGAGTTCATCGCCGGCACAGTCGCCTATATGGCGCCCGAGCAAACCGGGCGGATGAACCGGTCGATCGATTCCCGCAGTGACCTCTATGCGCTTGGAATCGTCTTCTACCAGATGCTCACCGGCACTTTGCCATTTACCGCGACGGATCCGATGGAATGGGTGCACTGCCACGTCGCCAGGCGCCCGGCGTCTCCCGCCGAACGCAGGCCCGGCGTGCCTGCCGTCCTCGCAACGATCATCATGCGATTGCTCGCGAAAGCGGCGGAAGATCGCTACCAAACTGCCCCCGGCCTGGAGCATGATCTCCAGCGCTGCCTTGCCGCATGGCAGGCGGATCGCTGCATCGATGACTTCCCGCTCGCGGAGCATGACACCCCCGACCGTTTGTTCGTCCCTGAGAAACTCTACGGACGCGAACGCGAAATCGCCGCCCTCCTGGCCGCCTTCGACCGTGTTGTCATCGACGGCGCCCCAGAGCTGATGCTGGTCTCCGGCTTTTCTGGCATCGGCAAAACTTCGGTCATTCACGAACTGCACAAGGCGCTCGTTCCCCGTGGCTTGTTCGCGTCGGGCAAATGCGATCGCTACAAGCGCGACATCCCCTATTCGACTCTGGCGCAGGCGTTTCAAAGCCTCGTCCGGACCCTTCTCGGCAAGAGCGATGCCGAACTGAACACCTGGCGCGAAGCACTCATCAATGCGCTGGGCCCGAACGGACGACTTATCGCCGACATCGTCCCCGAACTGAAGCTGATCATCGGCGAGCAATCGCCGGTCCCCGAGCTACCGCTCCAGGACGCCCAGCGGCAGTTCCAACTGGTGTTCCGCCGGTTCATCGGCGTCTTCGCGCAGCCGCACCACCCGCTCGCATTGTTCCTCGACGATCTGCAATGGCTCGACACGGCGACGCTTGATCTGCTGGAGGATTTGTTGACCCAGCCGGAGGTGCGGCACCTGCTGCTGGTCGGTGCCTATCGCAACAACGAGGTCGATGCCGCGCATCCGCTCATGCGGAAGCTCGACGCGATCAAAGCAGCGCAGGGCAGGGCAGGGGAGATCACGCTCGCACCGCTAGCCAAAGATCAACTCGCGCGGTTGATTGCCGATGCTCTCCACTGCGACGCGGACCGTGTCGCACTGCTCGCGCAACTGGTGCATGACAAGGCGGCCGGCAATCCGTTTTTCGCCATTCAATTCCTCGGCGCGCTCGTCGACGAGGGGCTGGTCCGTTTCGACTATACCGCAGCGCAATGGAGCTGGGATCTCGAGCGCATTCGCACCAAGGCATACGCCGATAACGTCGTCGACCTGATGGTGGAGAAGCTCATCCGGCTGCCGGACAAAACGCAGCATGGCTTGCAGCTTCTCGCCTGTCTCGGAAACGGCGCCGAGATCACGATGCTTTCGACCGTTAGCGAAAGCTCGGCGGAGCAAATCCAGACGGCACTATGGGGTGCGGTCGGCCAGGAATTGATCGAACGCCTGGATGGTGCCTATCGGTTCGTTCACGATCGCATCCAGGAAGCCGCCTATTCGCTGATTCCGGAAGCGTCGCGCGCCGCGTCCCATTTGCGGATCGGGCGCTTGCTCGCCGCTCATACGCCGCCAGAGAAGCGAGACGAGGCAGTCTTCGAGATTGTCAACCAGCTCAACCGCGGCGCCGCGCTGATATCCGAACCGGACGAACGCGAGCAACTGGCCGAGCTCAATCTGCAAGCAGGCAAGCGCGCCAAAGCCTCCGCCGCTTATGCCTCGGCGCTGAGTTATCTCATCGCCGGCGCGGAACTGCTGGCGGACGACGCCTGGGTACGCCGCCGCGACCTCGCTTTTCTACTGGAGTTGGAGCGCGCGGAATGCGAATTCCTCACCGGCGAGTTGCTGGCTGCGGAAGGACGCCTGGCGTGCCTTTCCCCCCGCGCCGCGGACACGGCCGAATTGGCCACCATTACGTGTTTGCGCCTGGATCTGTACATGGTGCTCTACGACAACGACCAGGCGTTGGCCGTCTGTCTCGACTACCTGCGACATCTGGGCGTCGAATGGTCACTGCATCCGACAGAGCAAGAGGTGCACCGCGAATATCAGCGGATCTGGTCGCAGCTCGGAAACCGCACGATCGAGGAGCTGATCGAACTGCCGTTGATGAGCAATCCGGCATCCCTCGCGACCCTGGATGTTCTGGCCAAGGGGACGCATCCGGCCCATTTCTGCGACGAGAACCTGGCCTCACTCTTCACATGCCGCATGGTCAACCTCAGCCTTGAACATGGCAACAGCGACGGCTCCTGCCTCGCCTATGTCGGCCTCGCGGTCATTGCCGGTCCGCGCTTCGGCGACTACGCGGAGGCCTCTCGATTTGGCCAGCTTGGCTATGATCTGGTCGAACGACACCGGCTGACGCGTTATCAGGCCCGAACCTACACGTCATTCGGCAGCTTCGTCATACCCTGGACGAAGCATGTCCTGGCCGGCCGCGGCCTGGTGCGCCACGCATTCGATGCCGCGAACCAGGTCGGCGACCTCGCCTATGCAGCGACCAGCCTGAATCACCTGGTCACGAACCTGATCGCGGCCGGAGACCCACTCGCGGAGGTGCAACGAGAAGCCGAGGAGGGTATCGCGTTTGCGCAGCGGTTCCGCTTCGGCATCGTAGTAGACGACATAAGCTCGCAACTCGCACTTGTCCGGGCGCTGCGTGGCCTGACCCCGGCATTGGATTCGTTCAGCCACGAGGGGTTCGACGAGCCCCAATTCGATCGTCATCTGGCGCAAGATGCGGTCGTAACCGAACTCAGATACCTGCATCTGGTCAGGAAGATGCAGGCGCATTTCCTGGCCGGGAACTATCCCTCGGCCGTCCAGGCCTCGCTGGGGTCACGCGACGTACTCATCACGTCCCCATCCGAGTTCGAAACAGCCGAGTTCCACTTCTACAGCGCCCTCTCCCATGCCGCATCCTGGGAGTCAGCACCCCTCGACCAGCAACAGACACATCTGGCAGCCGCAAAGTCCCACCACAGCCAGCTCGACACCTGGGCCAGGAATTGCCCGGAAAACTTCGAGAACCGCGCCGCATTGGTCGGTGCGGAGATCGCGCGCATGCAAGGCCGCGACCGCGACGCCATGGATCTGTACGAACGGGCGATTCGTTCGTCTCAGGCCAACGGCTTTGCGCACAACGAAGCCATCGCCCACGAAACGGCGGCCCGCTTCTATGCGGCGCGCGGGTTCCAGGCCATTGCGCATCTGTATCTGCGCAATGCCCGGCGCGCCTACCTTCGCTGGGGCGCCGACGGGAAGGTGCGGCAGCTCGATCACTCATATCCGCACCTGGCGGAGCAGGAACGGACGCCCAGCCCAACAGGCACCATCGGCGCGCCGGTGGAACACCTGGACCTCGGCACCGTCATCAAAGTCTCGCAAGCCGTTGCCAGCGAGATCGTCCTGGAAAAACTTCTCGAAACGCTCATGCGTACCGCTATCGAGAATGCCGGCGCCGATCGCGGCGTGCTGATCCTGCATCGGGAAACCGAGCTAAGGGTCGCCGCCGACGCGACAATCGCCGGCGACGCCATCTTCGTGCACCGGCGCGATGAACCCGTATCGGCCGCCCGGCTACCCGAGTCGATCGTCCATTACGTCGCGCGCACCCATGAACCCGTGCTTCTCGGCGAAGCCTCGGTCGAAAACCCGTTTTCCCGCGACCCATACATCAGCCACGACCATCCCCGCTCCATCCTCTGCCTGCCTTTGGTGAACGAGGCCAAGCTCACAGGTTTGCTCTACCTCGAGAACCGCGCAACCTCTCGCGTCTTCACGCCAAGCCGGATCGCGGTCCTGAAATTGCTCGCCTCGCAGGCGGCCATCTCGTTGGAGAACGCGCGCCTCCACACCGCGTTGATGAATGAAAACCGCGATCGGCAACAGGCCGAAGACGCATTGCGGGCAAGCGAGGAGCGCTGGCGCAGTTTGTTCGAAAATGTCCCTGTCGGGGTGATGTTGTTGGGGCCGGGCAACCGCTACGTTGCGGCCAATAGAGCATTCCAGGCCATGGTCGGCTTCTCTGAAGCGGAACTTTGTGCCCGTTCGCCCGTCGACATCACCCATGAGGACGACCGAGCCGGCACCGATGCGATCCTGGCCGCGCGTGCCGTCGGCGATGCAACGACTTTTCGCCGGGAGAAACGCTACCTGTGCAAGAACGGACGCATCATTTGGGCCGACGTGAGTTCCTTCATGGTTCCCGTTGCGGGTGGCGAGCCGCTGGAGGCGGTCTTTGCCATTGATATCAGCCACCGGAAACAGGCCGAAGAAGACCTCCGTCGCAGCCAGGCTTTCCTTGTTCAGGCCCAGCAGATCAGCCAGACCGGAAGCTGGTACTGGAACGTTACCACCGGAGAGGTACGCTGGTCGCCAGAGCATTACCGTATCTTCGGGTACGATCCGGCGACAACGAAGCCGTCCTACGAGATATTCACCGAGCAAGTGCACCCCGACGACCGCCCCTTGCTGGATCATACGATCGCCAGGTCCGCGGCAGAGAAGCGGCAGTTCCAACGGGAATACCGCATCGTGTTGCCCGACGGATCGGTGAAGCACCTTCTGAGCATCGGCCGGCCCGGAACGGCGGCATCCGGCGACCTCGAATTTGTCGGCACGGTGATGGACATCTCCGAACGCAAGCGCACCGAGGCCCAGGCGCGCGAAAGCGAGCGGCGTTACCGCACCATGGAGACCGAACTGGCCCACGCCAACCGTCTTGCCACCATGGGACAGCTCACAGCCTCCATTGCCCATGAAATAAACCAGCCAATAGCCGCGAGCGTGACCAACGCGCAGGCGGCTCTGCGCTGGCTCAGTCACCAACCCCCGGATCTGGATGAAGCACGGCAGACGCTCGGTCGTATCGTCGATAACGGAAACCGCGCCGGCAACGTCATCGACCGGATTCGCGCGCTCATCAAAAAGACACCGTCCCTGAAGGACCGTCTGGAGATGAACGGCGCCATCCGCGAGGTGGTCGAACTAACCCGCAGCGAAGCCCTAAAGAACGGCGTCTCGGTGCAGTCCGACCTCGCAGATGGCTTGCCTCTGATCGAAGGCGACCGGGTGCAACTGCAACAAGTGATTCTCAATCTCGTCATCAACGCGATCCAGGCCCTGGCGGCTGACCCGGAGGGCACGCGAGACGTACTCATCACCACCAGACCAGCCGAACCCGGCGGAGTCCTGGTCGCGATCAGGGATTCAGGACCCGGCCTGGCTCCCGCCGATCTCCAGCGTCTCTTCGAGCCCTTCTACACCACCAAGCCCGGCGGTTTGGGAATGGGACTCTCGATCTGCCAGTCAATCATCGCAGCGCATGGCGGGCGACTATGGGCAGACGCGAACCCGCCCCGCGGCGCGATCTTTCAGTTCACGGTGCCCACCCACGCGGCCGACACACGCTAATCGGAACCGTCAGCCGCTCGCCCGCATGCCGCTCAGCTCAGCGCCACCTCGAACCCGCGCTTCGTCCCCGGCCGCGCCATCATCGTATTGTACCAGCGCTGCACATTGGGAAACTGGCCCAGGTCCACCTGGTGCCGCTCATGCCGCCACGCCCAGCCCAGGATGGCGAAATCGGCGATCGAGCAAGTATCCGCCACGTAATCACGTCCGGCCAGCCGCTTGTCCAGGACGTCATACAGCCGCAGCGTCTCCTTCTTGTACCGCTCCAGTCCATACCGCCGATCCTGCTCGTTTTCCACCTGCAAGAAATGATGCACCTGGCCTGGCATCGGACCGAACCCGCCCATCTGCCACATCAGCCACTCCAGCACCGGCACCTGAGCATGCAGATCCGTCGGGTAGAATTTTCCCGTCTTCACGCCGAGATAGATCAGGATCGCGCCCGACTCGAACACGCTGATCGGCGCGCCCCCCGGCCCCTCCGGATCGATGATCGCCGGAATACGGTTGTTCGGGCTGATCTTGAGAAAATCCGGATTGAATTGCTCGCCCTTGCTGATATTCACCGGATGCACGTTGTACGGCAGCCCCATCTCCTCCAGCGCCACGCTGATCTTGCGGCCGTTCGGTGTGTTCCAGGTGTAAAGCTCGATCGCCATCGGTAGCCCTCCCGCTTCTCCGGGTGCCGACTTAGCCCGCCCCCACGACAGTCCTCAAGTCGGGCGCTATCCTGCCCCACCATGAAGATCGCCACCTGGAACGTAAACTCGATCCGCCAGCGCGAGGGCCATGTGCAGCGCTGGCTGCAAGCCTGCCAGCCGGACATCCTGGTTCTGCAGGAAACCAAATGCGAGGCTCCCGCCTTCCCCGCACTGACCTTTCACGGCCTGGGCTATCAGTCGGAAGCGGTCGGCCAGAAAGCCTATAATGGTGTCGCCGTGCTCGGCCGCATCCCGTTCTCCGTCACGCACCGCGCCCTGCCTGGCCTGCCGGACGGCGACGCCCAGGCCCGCTACCTTGAAATCGCCGCCGACGGCATCACCATCGCCGGCATCTACCTGCCCAACGGCAACTCCCGCGGCGACGACGGCTTCGCCTACAAACTGCAGTGGATGGACCGTCTGGCCGATCGCGCCGCCGCACTGTTGGAGTCCGACACGCCGCTGGTGATCACCGGCGATTTCAACGTCGCCCCCACCGATGCGGACTACGCCCCCGGCGCGCTATCCGCCGCTGATGCGCTGGTCCGCCCCGAAAGCCGCGCCCGCTTCCGCCGCTTGCTCTGGCTCGGCCTCACCGACGCGATCCGCGCCGTGCACCCGCACGACACGATCTACACGTTCTGGGATTACCAGGCCGGCGCGTGGCAGCGCGACCTGGGGCTGCGCATCGACCACGCGCTGCTGTCCCCCACCCTGGCCGAGCGCCTGGTCGCCGCCGCACCCGATCGCGAGGAACGCGCCCAGCCGCAACCGTCCGACCACGTCCCGGTGGTGGTGGAACTGCACTGAGTCAGCAGGCCGCGCAAAAGACGCCAGACCAGGCGCAGCGCAGGCGGTGGATCACCACACCTGCGCTATCGCCCGCTCGATCAAACGCAGCCATTCGCCACGCAACGTTCCCAAAACCGCCGCGCCATTCCCCCACGCCGGAGCCGTCGATATCCGGTACGCAACGTCCGGATGGCGGCGCCGGAGGCGCTATAGGGCATGGCGGATTTCCCCTCGTGGTCCGTCGGCGCGTCTCCAATATCGGTGGCGCATCGCCGGGGCTGTGCTGCGTCTCGCAGCCCGCGCTTTTTTTTCGCGCCGCCCATGGGGACATTGCCGCCACGAGCGGCTTTCGGCATGACGTTCGCCTTGTATGAGTGACATCCCCGTCCTGTCTCTCGGTCGCACCGACTCCCGCCGCCCGCTGATCTTCTCATGGGGCGTGTCGAGCTATTTCGGCTGGGGCGTGTACGGGCTGAACCTGTTGCTGCACCTGGCCGACCACCCGCGTTTCGCGCCCTGCTGCGCTACCGAATTCGGCCCAGCCGATGTCGTGCTGGACCCGCTGCGCGAGCAACGGATCGCCGCATTGGCGCGCGGGTCCATGCCGCTCTGGCAGGCGCTCGGCGAATCTGAAGGCGAGTGGGTTAAACTCGATCACCCGCTGCTGGAAGGCCTGGGCAACGACCTGACTCCGGCCAAGGCCGCGCACCAAAAGCGCCTGATCGGCGCCCCGACGATTGGCGTGGTCTTCCTGGAACAAGCGACACTGAGCCCCACCGCAAGCCAGGGCGCACAACGCTTCGCCCAAATCATCGCCGGTTCAAGCTGGAACGAATCCGTGCTGCGCCGCAACGGCGTGACCGCGGTGACGACGGTGCTGCAAGGCGTCGATACGGCCCTCTACCATCCCGCCCCGCGCAGCGGACTGTTTCCCGGCCGGTTCGTCATCTTTTCCGGCGGCAAGCTGGAATACCGCAAGGGCCAGGACCTCGTGCTCGCCGCCTTCCGCGCCTTCCGCCAGCGTCGTCCCGAGGCGTTGCTGGTGGCTGCCTGGCAATCGCCCTGGTCCGACTTCGTCGCGCATGCGGCCGGCCATCCCGGCATTCTGCCGCCGCGGCGCAACGCGGATGGTGTGCCGGATGTGGTCGGTTGGGCCGTCGCGAACGGCATTCCAGCCGATGCGATCATCTCGATCCCGCACATCCCCAACTTCGTCATGCCGCATGTGGTCCGCGAGGCCGATGTCGCTCTGTTCCCCAATCGCTGCGAGGGCGGCACGAACCTGGTCGCGATGGAATGCCTGGCTTGCGGTATTCCGTCGATCCTGTCGGCAAACACCGGCCACCTGGACCTGCTCTGCAATGACATCGCGCTGCCGCTGGAACGGCAGGCGCAGCCACACAGTGTGCATTACGACACGACGGACTGGGGCGAGTGCGATGTGGAGGAGATGGTGGAGAAGCTGGAAACGCTCTGGCACCACCGCTCCGCCGCCGCGGGGCTGGGAGAACGTGCGGCGCGGTTCATGGCGGGGATGACCTGGGCACATCAGCTCCGGCTATTGATCGAGGCGATCGAGCCTTACCTATAAAATTGCGTGCGATGCCGGGGATGTGTGCGCCAGACCCCTCGCGTCATGCCGGCGAGCGACTGACCGATGAAGATCGGGACCGGCATCTGGCGCGATGCCCTTTCGCACGTAGCGCCACCAGCGGCTTGCGTGCCAACGCAATACGTTACTGCCATCGGCACAGGTTCGTTCCGGCGGCAAAGAGATCGATGATGAGCCTGCGTGCACCATGACGAAGCACACACGGTCATTACTCGACGTCTGGCTTTTACAGCGGAACGGGCCTCTATTCGACCGCCATCCCCAGGTCAGCCGCCGCCCTCCGTTCGTAGGTGCGGCGCATTTCGTCGTACGCCTGCCCGATGATCCCGCCCCGCACCGCGCCAGCGGCCACAGACCGATAGCACGGCTTCCAACTCCCCGGCAGGCGCGGCGAATCTGGCGGTGCCAGCCACAATCGGAATAGGGTGCGCTTCAGCACCGGATCGTCGTGGTCGTCGAATTCCGTGCGCGAGTGCAGCGTCACATGATTGTTCAGAATCTGCACGTCGCCTGGTCGCAGATACATCGAATACATCAGCGTCGGCCGCCGCAACACTTCATCCAGATAGGTGGTGGCCTGCTGCTGCAGCTCGGTCAGCGGCGGCACGCCGGGCAGGCGCTGCGCCATGGTCATGCGGTTACGGTTCCATTTGGAAAACAACAGCCCCTCCGCCACATCGAACACCGGGTTCGGATAAAATAGCTCCTCATCCGGCGCTTGCTCTTGCTGGCGGCTGAACCAGAAGTCCTGGTGCAGCACATCGGCCAGATCAGGACGTTCCGCCGCGATCGCCTTATGTGCCGTGACGGAACTCGTGACCATGCTCATGCCGCCGGAGCGCGCGACGTTGTAGCAGCTCAGCAGAACGATGTCCGCGCTGTCGGTGTGGAAATCCAGCTCGGCATTGGACGAATAGCCCCTGCCGCGGCCGGAACGGTACGTCGTGCCGACATCCTTCACTGCGGAAAGGTACTGTGTTGCCTTCCCCTGCGGCCGCGCCACGCCGGAGTGCAGGCCGATCGCCCAGGTCAGCAGTTCGAACTCCTCTGCCGAAAGATCCGCGCGAGGCAACCCGCGAAGCACGGCAAAGCCGCGGCCGGTCTTGATCTCGTCCAGCGCCCGATTGATCGTGGGCCACGCCGATCCGAGACCGAAATCGCCGCGCTGATAATCAAGCAATTGCTTGTCAGGGTCGCGCGCCTGCTTCACCGTCCGTACAAGATCGCGCCGCCCGGCGTCGTCGAGTTCATAGATCCAGCCGCGATCGGCAGTCAGATCGTCCACGGTCCAGGCTGCACTTGTGTCGGCATTGATCGGCTGCATCGGTGGCCTCGGTCGAAGGTGGCGCGGCCATTGTCCACGAAATCCGCCGGAACGCGAGCGCAGCGTCCGTTGCCGCCCTGGCGGTGCCCGCCTATCACTGCGACGATGGTCTCCTGGGAGGCGATGATGCCAGTCAAGCATATCCGCGGCGTCGATCTGGTCTACGAGGTGGTGGGCGATGCCGGTCCATGGGTGGTTGTCACGCCCGGCGGGCGGCGCGGCAAGGAGTCCGAACGTGTGCTGGGCATGTTGATTGCCGAGGCCGGCTTTCGCGTGTTGCTGCACGACCGGCGCAATATCGGCGCGTCAGGCATTTCGCTCTTCGGCGACAACGAAAGCCTGGAGCAAGCCGAGGACATGCAGGCATTGTTGCAGGCGCTGGGTATCGGGCCGGCCTATATCGCCGGGTGCTCCTCGGGGGCGCGCATGTCGCTGCTGCTGGCGCGGCATCATCCTGATGTGGTGCGCGCACTGCTGCTGTGGCGCGTCACTGGCGGGCCGTACGCGGCGAAGCGGCTGGCGTGGAACTACTACGAGCAATTTATCGAAGCCGCCGGCAAGGGCGGCATCGACGCCGTGTGCCGGACGGAGCATTTCGCCGCGATGATTCAGGCTAATCCGGTCAACCGCGAGACATTGCAGGGCATGGGCACCGAAACGTTCGTAGCCGGCATGCAGCGCTGGCTGGCGGGGTTCAACAAGGATTCCGGGCATCCCGTTGCAGGGATCACGCCGGCTGAGATGCGCGCCATGACCGTGCCCGCGCTGATCATTCCGGGCAACGACCGGGTACATCCGCGCGCGCCGGGCCAGGCGGCGCACCGGCTGCTACAGACCAGCCGGTATCTTGAGATCATGAGCAATGATGTCGATGTAGACGTGGATTTTGCGGGTTGGGAGGCGAAGACCGGCACGCTGGCTGCCGCGTTCATCGATTTCCTACGGGCGCGTGAGCAGGCCTAGGCGATTCGGCCGCGTTTTGGCGGTACGCGGGCCGCCGCTTTGCCCCGTTGCCCGGCCCGCGCTATTTGTTCGCCGGAAGCGAGGTCCTGGATGGAAGACGATCAGGAGCAGCGACCGGAGAGTCTGCTACCGTATGAGCAATGGACGGAGACCGCGTTGCGCCAGGTGGTGGCGCAGGCGATCGAGTACGTTGCGGTCAATGGGTTGCCGGGCAATCACCATTTTTATGTGACCTTCCGCACCGATCATCCCGGCGTGGTGATCCCGCCGCGGCTGCGCGCGAAATATCCGCAAGAAATGACCATCGTGCTGCAGCACCAGTTCTGGGACCTGAAGATGGATCGCGAGGCTGCGCTGATCGGCGTCGGTCTTTCATTCGGCGGCGTGCCGGCCACGCTCGCGGTGCCGCTCGACGCGGTCATTGGGTTTGCGGATCCGCATGTGCGCTACGGGCTGCGGTTCCATGTTGCGTTGCCGGAAGTACCTCCGGATAAGCCGCTGACGCTGGTGCCGCCGCCTGACCCGCCTCCGGAGCCGGAGCCGGAGGCGAAGCCGGAAAAGCCCGCGGAGACGCCGCAGGTGGTCAGCCTGGATGCGTTCCGCCGCCGCTCGCCGCCGAAGGAATGAGTCCCGAGGGCGCGAAGCGATATATTCGCACGCGCGTCATTGCGACGCATGTCATTGCGGCGCCTTTCATTGCGAGGAGCGAAGCGACGAAGCAATCTCGTTCACCTGCCCATCATCGACTGACCGAGACTGGTTCGTAGCTTCGCTCCTCGCGGTAACAGGCCAACAGGCCAACACAAGGACATTTCTCCATGAATGCCATGCCGCCGCGGCCGTCCGGCTTCCGCTTCGCGCCGATGTTCCCTCTCGGGCCTGCCAATACGCCATGGAAAAAACTGGCGCTGGACGGCGTGCGCACCGCGGCCTGCGACGGTGAGACCGTGCTGCGCGTGACACCGGACGCGCTATCCGAACTCGCGTTCCAGGCGTTTCACGATGTATCGCACCTGCTGCGCCCCGGCCATCTGGCGCAGTTGCGCGCGATCCTGGACGACCCTGAGGCCAGCGCGAACGATCGCTTCGTTGCGCTGGATCTGCTGAAGAACGCCAACATCGCCGCCGGCGGCGTGTTGCCGATGTGCCAGGATACCGGAACCGCCATCGTGTTCGGCAAGAAGGGCCAGCGCGTCTGGATCGATGGCGACGAAGAAGAGGCGCTGAGCTGGGGCGTGCATCGCACCTATACCGAGACCAACCTGCGCTATTCTCAGATGGCACCGCTGTCGATGTTCGAGGAGGTAAATACCGGCAACAACCTGCCGGTGCAGTTCGACATCATGGCCGCCCCGGCCGGGCATAACGACGACGAATTCCACCTGATGTTTGTCGCCAAGGGCGGCGGTTCCGCCAACAAGTCCTTTCTGTTCCAGGAGACGCGGGCGATTTTGTCGCCGGAGAAGCTGCTGTCGTATATTGAAACGAAGATGAAGACGCTGGGGACCTCTGCCTGCCCGCCGTACCATCTGGCGATCGTGATCGGTGGCACGAGCGCGGAGCTGGCGCTGAAGACAGTGAAGCTGGCGTCATGCCGCTGGCTGGATACGCTGCCGACTGCCGGCAGCCGCGCGGCGCACGCGTTCCGCGACCTGGAGATGGAGCAGAAGGTGCTGGAACTGTCGCGCAAGATCGGTATCGGCGCGCAGTTCGGGGGGAAGTATTTCTGCCACGACGTGCGGGTGATCCGGCTGCCTCGGCACGGTGCGTCGCTGCCGGTTGGCATTGGCGTTTCATGCAGCGCGGATCGGCAGATTTTGGCGAAACTGACGCCGGACGGCGTATTCCTGGAGCAATTGGAAGCGGATCCCGCGAAATATTTGCCAGAGACGACAGACGCTCATCTGGGCGGCGATGCGGTCGCGGTGGATTTGAACCGGTCGATGGAGGAAATCCGCCGGCAGTTGTCGCAGCACCCGGTGAAAACGCGCGTGATGCTGACGGGAACGATGGTGGTGGCGCGCGATATCGCCCATGCGAAGTTGAAAGAACGCCTGGATCGCGGCGAGGGGTTGCCTTCGTATTTGAAAGACCACCCGGTGTATTATGCCGGGCCCGCGAAGACTCCGGCGGGATATGCCACCGGGTCGTTCGGGCCGACGACAGCGGGGCGCATGGATAGCTATGTGGCGGAGTTCCAAAAGGCCGGGGGCTCGCTGGTGATGCTGGCGAAGGGCAACCGCTCGCGTGCGGTGCGGGAGGCTTGCAAGGCGAATCGCGGGTTTTATCTGGGGTCCGTCGGAGGGCCCGCCGCACGGCTGGCGCAGGACTGCATCCGCAAGGTGGAAGTGTTGGAGTATCCCGAGCTTGGCATGGAAGCGGTGTGGCGGATCGAGGTGGAGGATTTCCCGGCGTTCATCGTGATCGATGACAAGGGGAATGATTTCTACGAGGGGATGGGGTAGGCGCCGGCTTCGACAGCCGCTGGTGACGCCGCGCGCCACATGGGATAGTCTGTCCGCGAAAGCAACGGACCCGCTGCCATTGCGCTTCGCCGCCGCGACACTGACCGAAGAGCTGACCGTTTGGCGCCAGGCCGCGGCAACGCGCGAGCGAACGCGCGAGCGCGCCATGGCGGACAATATCTGGTTCGAGGAACGTGTCAGCCCGGCCCGGCTCGCCTTGTTCGAAGCCTT
>DATKPQ010000045.1:0-230389 GCA_035523995.1 Acetobacteraceae bacterium
CCAGGTCCCGGAAGCTGAGCTTGAAGCGCAGATACCACCGCACGCACAGGACAATGACCTCGCGGTCGAAGTGCCGCCCCTTGAACAGATCTTCCAAGCCCAAGAACCTGGCCACCGCGCCGCCCCAAAAAGCCAACGAACGGTCCGCACGATAACGGACCCACCCATTTGCACCAGAGCCGGCCTGGGGACAAGTGGCACAAGGATGAAGGTGTGCTGCGAACGCACGACCAGCACTGGGAGTGCGGAGCTGCATGGAAAATGAGGATAGGCCCCTCGAAGCCGGCCGTCAGGGGTAGGCTTCAAACGACCGCAAGCTGCGACGGTAAAGAGCCGTGGTGGTGAGCGTTGCGGAAAAGGCGGGACCTGATCCCGTCAGGTAAGGTTGAGAGAGACGAGCGCAAGCGAACCGTTGATGACGTGTCGAAAAGTGCAAGACGATGTCGAAACCGGGTGGAATTCGTTAACCCGGGACGAGGCTGGGGGATGGCCTGATTTCTGCCCAGGCGGCATCCGGCATAAAGGCGGCGTGACTCTGAACCAGGCTTCTATGTGGAACGCAGGAACCTGTCGCTCCGATGCGAAGGGAGAAATCCAAATAGGCGGACCCTACGAGGATGAGAGTACCGATGCGGGGCACAGGGGCGGAGCAACCCGTCGTAGTGATGAAGGTCCTGTAATGGGGCTGGAGCGAAGGGGTTGCATTGTTCAGCTCTGGCCTGGGGGCAACCGGCGATGGGAGGACCCTCATGGATAGAGCAAAGCCGTATGACATTCCGAAAAGGGAAGTATGGGAAGCCTATAAGAAGGTTAGAGCCAATCAAGGGGCGGCTGGCGTAGACGGCCAGACGATTTCAGACTTTGAGGTTGATCTTGGGAACAACCTCTACAAATTCTGGAACCGTCTGTCGTCTGGCAGCTACTTTCCGCCACCGGTGCGGCGGATCGACATACCGAAGAGCGATGGCAAGACGCGCCCGCTAGGAATTCCTATGGTCGCTGATCGCATCGCCCAGATGGTGGTCAAACGGCATCTGGAACCGTTGGTGGAGCCACAATTCCACCCCGATTCCTATGGATACCGGCCCGGCAAATCGGCGCTCGATGCGATCGGCATGGCACGGCAGCGATGCTGGCGTCGTGACTGGGTTCTTGATCTTGATATCAAGGCCTTTTTTGACAGCATCGATACGGAACTGCTGATGCGGGCGGTGCGCAAGCACACCGATTGCCCGTGGGCGCTTTTATACATCGACAGATGGCTGAAGGCCCTGATGCAGATGGCGGATGGGAGCATGATCGGGCGAGAGAGAGGGACGCCGCAGGATGGAGTCATCAGCCCGCTCGTGGCCAATCTCCTTCTGCACTATGTGTTCGACTTGTGGATGCACCGAAACTTTCCGGACATACTGTTCGAGCGCTATGCCGACGATGCGATTTGTCACTGTCGGACTGAAGACCAAGCCACGGCACTGCGGACTGCTCTTGAGATGCGGTTTGCTGATTGCGGACTGACGTTGCATCCCGAGAAGACGAAGGTGGTCTATTGCAGGGATGAAAGTCGACGCGAAAACCACCCGACGTTTAAGTTCGACTTTCTTGGCTACGCTTTCAGGCCAAGGATGGTGAGCAAAAGGGCCGGGGGAATGAGCGTCTCGTTCAGTCCCGCAGTCAGCACAAAGGCGCTCAAGGCGATCCGTCGGGCCGTTCGGAGTTGGTCGATGCATCGACGAAGTGACAAGACCCTTGATGATCTCGCGTGGATGTTCAACTCGAGCATTCGCGGCTGGATCAACTACGCGCATCGCACGCCAGCAGCCTCGGCTGTTCGCCCATTGGGACCTGCTCTATGGAAGCGGCCGAACAACGGGAGCCGGATGATGCGAGAGTATCACGTCCGGTTCTGAGAGAGCGCGGGGCTGCAACTGCCTCGCGCCACTCGCCTCTTCATTCGCATCCTCGGCGTCCAGCACTATCTCTGGCGGGCGGTCGATCAGGATGGCGTCGTGCTCGACATCCTCGTTCAGGCCCGGCGCGATGCCAACGCCGCGAAGCGCTTCTTCAAGCGGCTTCTAAAGAGTTTGCAATGTGTGCCGCGGGTGATCGTGACCAACAAGTTGAGGAACTATGAGCGTCGCTCAGCGTCAACTGCTTCCCGGCGTTGAGCACCGACAAAGCCGATCCTGAACAACTGGGCTGAGAACTCGCATCGACCGACGCGACGAAGAGAGCGGCAGATGCAACGGTTCAAATCAACCGAGCAAGCCCAGAACTTCCTTTCCGCTCACGCCTTCATCTACGGTCACTTCCACCCACGTCGACACCAACTTCCCGCCCATGCCTATCATGTGATTCGGTCGGACGCTTTCAAACTCTGGCATCAGGATACTTGCGCCCGCTGCGCGCCATGATCGGCACGACACGACTGCGCTCGGCTCCATACTGCCCGCGCCAAGTTAACGTGACAATGCCCCTGCTCCGTGTAACGCGCATGCGCGGAGGGATCGCCGATCTCGGCGCGGATAGGCTTGCCGTCATACAGCGTGCCGCCGAGGTCGAAATCATAGCGCTCCAGCCCGCGCACCAGCCGATCCGATGCCGCCCGCAGCGCGGTCGGGCCATTGCTCTGATCGTTGGTGATGTCCTCGTAGCTGTACGCCTGGGCATAGGGCACGCCGATAAACGCAATATCCGCCGCCAGCCCCTCCAGCGTCGTCACCGGCTCGGCAAACAGGAACGTGCTGGGCGAGCGCCGCGGCGGCTGAATTGGCGACATGCTTCTCTCCCCTGCTGATAACACCGCTCAGGGGCGCCGCACGATCACCTCGATTGGCGTCGGTCCGAACCCGGCGGCCGGATTACTGCGTTGCGGACAGTTCGACAATATCCCGATCACCGGCTTCTCTGCGCGCAATTCGACATAGTCGCCGGCCTTCGACAGCCCGGCCTCGATCGCCATGCCGCCATCCTGCCGCACCGGCACGTTCATGAAGAAATTTGCGTTCGCCACGATATCGGCCGGGGACAGCGACCAGCACGCCAATTCTGCGACGAAATTCGCGTAGCAGGCGTGCGTGTCCTTCACCCCGTAGCGTGCGAAATTGCTGAACGCGCTACAGCAGCCGCCGATCGTATCGTGGCGGCCGCACGTATCTTCGACGATGGTCAGCAATACCTCGGCACGTTCCGAATAAAGTCTCGTGCCTTTGCCGAGATAGATGTTGCCATTGATCTTCATCGTATTGGCGGCATTGTAGCGATGCACAGGCAGTTCCGCAGCGAACGCCAAAAAATCCACCGCCTGCTGGCCTTGCAGATCGACGATGCGGAGCAGATCGCCGGTTTCCAGGCGGGTGGAGAACCGGCCACCTGCGGCAATTGTTTGGCGCAGGATCTCCGGCATCGTTCAGGCCGCCAGCAGCGCGGCCGTCGGGATCAGCGGGCTTTCCGCCTCGATCAAGCGCCCCGCCCGCAGCGCGAACGCCGGCTGCAGCATCATCGGCGCGATCACCATCTCGCCGCTGTTATCCGCCAACCGGAACCTGCCGTGAATCTGGTCCAATACGGAAACGTCGGCTTCGCGCCCCACCCGCAGCGACCCGATGCAATCCTCCATGCGCAACATCCGCGCCGGATGGCTGGTCACGGCTGCAACTACGTCCGGCAGCGTCATGCCCAGCGTCAGCAGTTCGGTCATCGCATGGGTCAGGCTGAACGGCGCCACGCCAAAAAACGGATTATCGCTGCGACCGGCATCGCCGCCGTCGCTTGGCACGCGCACATTGTAGCCGTGCATGTCGGCGCCGAGCGTGTATGGCTGGATACCCGCCGCCAGCACGCGGCGCGCCATATCGAAGCTGAAATGCGAGCCGTGGCCCACATCGACAGTGACACCGCGTTCCAGCGCCGCCCACACCACCGGATGGACCTCACCGGTCTCACCGGAGATGAAACCGCCGGGATGGCGCGTGAACGGATGCGCCAAAATGTCACCCGCATCCAGCAACGGCACCAGCGCGGCCACCACATCGTCGGCGCTGACCTCTGCACCTTCCTTCACCGGCCAAAGCTGGCCGAGATGGATATATAGCGGCAGCCCCGCTTCACGCGAAACGCGCTTGGCGAGCTTGATCACCTCCAGGCCCCAGCGCGACACGCCACCGGTTTCCGCATGGCATTTGACGCCACGCACCAGTTCGGGATTCTCCTGCGCCGCCCGCACGGTGGCGCGAACGTCGATTTGCCCCGGCCCGTACAGCTCGGGATACAGATGCCCTTCCAAACCGCCAACCAGGTAGGTGGAGATGAAGCAGACCACGCGGCTTTGCGCTTGCTCCGCGATGAAATGTTTGAAGCCAGGCAGCGTCATGCAGCTCGGGCCGCCCTGATCCACCAGCGTGGTGACGCCGGACCGCACGCCGACCATATCGGGGTCCAGGCCGAACCGCCCGGTGACATGGAGATACACATGCGCATGGGTATCGATCATCCCGGCGATCACCAGCTTGCCGGCGACATCGGTCACGCTCGCGGCAGTCGCGGCGGGAATGGCGGCCTCGATCGCAGCGATGCAGCCATCGCGTATCGCCACATCAGCAATGCCGTCGAAGCCGGTCGCCGGATCGATGACATGGCCGCCACGCAGCAGCAGGTCGAATTGCCGGTCCATGCTGTATTCTCCCTGGATTGCCGGCAATTGCGCGCCAGCCGGGTTCGTCAGTATACATACAATTAGTAAACGGATGGCAAGCATGGAATATGCAAGATCGGCTGGCCAGGGCGTCGGTCACGCCGTGCCGCGGCTGGAGGATGACCGTTTGCTCCGCGGCAAGGGCGAGTTCATCGCCGACATCCGGCTGCCGGGCATGCGCGAACTCGCCTTCGTGCGCAGCCCATTGGCACATGCGCGCATCGGTGCCATTCGCAAGCCCGCAGGCGCAGAAGACGCAGTGCTTATCAATGCCGATCTTGTTGGCGTGCAGCCGATCGTTGCCAACTCAGGCCTGCCGGGATTCAAGACTTCGGTGCAACCGGTCCTGGCGCGGGACAAGGTGCGTTATGTCGGCGAACCGGTTGCTGTCTGCATCGCCGAGAGCCGCGCTGCGGCTGAAGACCTTGCCGCCGGGGTGGAAATCGCGTGGGAAGAGCTGCCGCCGGTGGTGGATATGCGCGCTGCTCTCGCCGCGCAGACGCGCGTGCACGAGCATTGGCCGGACAACGTGTTCCTGGAGACGTTTGTCGAAGTAACGCCGGAACGCCTCGCGGCAGCGCCGATCGTGGAGCGCCGGCGGCTGCGCACTGCCCGGCAATGTATGTCGCCGATCGAGGGCCGTGGTGTGCTCGCCACCTGGGACCGGCGATTGGAACAATTGCTTCTTTATACCGCGACGCAGTTGCCCCACATCGTGCGCACGGGTCTGGCCGGCTGCCTGGGATTGGACCAGGCGCGCATCCGCGTCGTCGCCCCCGATGTCGGCGGCGGTTTCGGCTACAAGGGCATCCTGCTGGTCGAGGAAGTCTGCGCCGCCTGGCTCACGTGCCGCCTCGGCTATCCGCTGCGTTGGATCGAGGATCGCCGCGAGCAACTCACCGCCAATGCCAATTGCCGTGAGCATAACTACGATATCAGGGTCTACGCCGAAGCCGACGGCACGCTGATCGGCATCGAGGCGGAGGCCGTCGTCGATGCGGGCGCGTATTCGGCTTATCCGTTCTCCGCTTGTTTGGAAGCAGCACAGATCGCCAGTATTTTGCCCGGGCCTTACATGATGCAGGGCTATCGCTGCCGCACGTTCTCCGCTGCCACCAACAAGCCGCCGATCCTGCCCTATCGTGGCGTCGCCCGCGCTGGCGTCTGTTTCGCCCTGGAAGTGATGCTGGATGCCGTCGCCCGCACGGCGCACGTCGATCCGGTGGAGCTGCGGATGCGCAACCTGGTGCCTGCGGACCGCATGCCGTTCGACAACATAACCGGCAAGCATTTCGACAGCGGCGACTACCCTGCCTGCTTGCAACGTGCGGCCGCCGCGATCGACGTACCGGCAGTACGCCGGCGCCAGGCCGAATCAAACGGCACACATCGTATCGGCGTCGGCTTCGCGATCTTCTGCGAGCAAGCCGCGCACGGCACGTCGGTCTACGCCGGCTGGGGCATCCCGATGGTGCCGGGATTTGAACAAGCGGTGGCACGCATGACTCCGGATGGCGGGCTGGAACTGCGCGTCGGCATCCAATCGCACGGCCAGGGGCTGGAGACGACGTTGGCGCAGGTGGCGCATGAGATTCTTGGTATCCCGCTTGCCGCGGTTCGCGTGGTGCATGGTGACACTGCGTTGACGCCCTATTCCACCGGCACCTGGGGATCGCGTTGCATGGTGATGGCCGGTGGCGCGGTGGCCGCTGCATGCACCGAACTGGCCGAGCGCATCGCGCGAGTCGGCGCGCACCTGTTGCAGACCACCGCCGATTCGGTGCGTGTGGACAACGGGGTCGTTGCGGGACCAGGCGGCGGCGTGCCGATCGCCGACGTGGCGCGCACCTGGTACCTGCGCCCGCAGGATCTGCCAGACGGCGTCGCACCGGGAGGCTTGGAGGTGACCTCCGGCTATAAGCCGCTGCGCGACAGCGGCACGTTCAGCTACGCCGCGCATGCCGCGGTGGTATCAGTGGATACCGAGCTCGGCGACGTGCGCATCCTGGACTACGTGGTGTGCGAGGATGGCGACCGCCTGGTCAATCCGATGATTGTCGATGGCCAGGTCGTCGGCGGCACCGCCCAAGGCATCGGCACCGCGCTGTACGAGGAAATGCCGTTCGACGCCTATGGTCAGCCTGGTTCCGCCACGCTCGCCGACTACCTGCTGCCGGGCGCCACCGAGGTGCCGGATATCCGCATCGACCATATGGAGACGCCCTCGCCGCTCTCGTTCTTCGGCCAGAAGGGCATCGGCGAAGGCGGCGCCATCGGGCCGCCCGCGGCGATCGCCAATGCGGTGAACGATGCGCTGGCACCACTCGGCGTCGAGATCGCCGAATTGCCGATCACGCCGCGCCGCATCCTGGCCGCTTTGCTTGCGCATACGGCATGAAGCCGGCGCCGTTCGAGTTGCTGCGTCCGCCAACGCTCGGAGTGGCCGTCGCCATGCTGGCGGAAACGGGGGCGGAGGCACGTGTGCTCTCGGGCGGTCAATCGCTCGGGCCGATGTTGAATCTGCGCGTGGTGCAGCCACGAGTGCTGGTCCAGATCAATCATCTGCCGGCTCTTGCCGGCGTCGCCGAAACGGCGGAGGCTATCGTGTTGGGCGCTTGTGTAACGCATGCCGCCATCGCCGCCGGACGCACGCCGGATTTGGGTGACGGCTGGCTTGCGCGGATTGCCGGCGCCATCGCCTATCAGGCCGTGCGCAATCGCGGCACAATCGGCGGCAGCCTGTGCCACGCCGATCCGGCCGCCGACTGGGTGATCGTGCTGACCGCGCTCGATGCGAGTGTGGTGTTGCAATCAACTGCCGGCATACGGCGCATGAGGTTGCACGACTTTGTCGCCGGCCCCTACGCGACCCGCTTGGCGGCCGGCGAAATCCTCGCCGCGGTGAACATTCCGCAGCGATCCGCCGGCGCAACATGGCGTTATGCCAAGGCCTGTCGCAAACCGGGCGAATTTGCCCACGCAATGGGGGCCTTGCTCCTTGCCGGTACGACCAGGCGGCTGGTCATCGGCGCGTTGGGCACCAGGCCGCTGTTGCTAACGGGTGAACAAGTCAGCTTGGATGGGGCTGACGCCGCGCTGGCCGGATTGGATGCGGTGGACCGCCACATGCAACTGACCGTGGTGCGCCGACTGCTACAGGATGCCGACGCATGCGCCGCGTAACCCTGACAGTGAACGGCGCCGCGGTCAGCGCTGAAATCGAACCGCGCACGCAACTCGCCGATTTCCTGCGCGACACCTGCCTGTTGTCCGGCACGCATGCCGGCTGCGAGCATGGTATCTGCGGGGCCTGCACCGTGTTGCTAGACGAAGCGCCCGCACGTTCTTGCATCGCTTACGCCGCCGCGTGCGAGGGCGTAGCCGTTCGCACGATCGAGGGGCTGCAGGACGATCCGGTCGTGCAGCGCCTGCGAGACGCATTCACCGCAGAACATGCGTTGCAGTGCGGCTATTGCACGCCGGGCATGCTGGTGACGGCGCGCGATATCGTCTTGCGCCTGCCGCACGCCGACACGGCCCGCATCCGTCTGGAGCTGGCAGGCAACCTCTGCCGCTGCACCGGCTATGCCGGCATCGTGCGAGCCATCTGCCGTGTGCTGCAGGAAGACATTGCCCGCCCGGAATACGTCGCGTCACCCCTGGCGGCGCTCGATGCCTCGCTGCTTGCTGGCGCCACGGCCGGCCGCGATGCGCCGCTGTCAACCCCGGCAGCACCGGCTGCCGGCACGTCACACCAAGGCGACACCGCGCTGCAACTTACCATTGAGTTGAACCTGCCGCGCGGCGAGGTCTGGGCGGCACTGCACAATCCGACATTGCTCGCGGCCTGCGTGCCCGGCGCGCACTTGACCCGGGTCAGCGACGGTGAGTTGGAAGGCGCGATCCAGGTCGCGCTCGGACCCATCACCGCGGTATTTTACGGCAATGGCCACTTGTCGTTCGACAATGCAACCTATAGCGCGACGCTGACGGGCGAAGGCAGCGACCGGCGCAGCCGCACGTATTTGTCGGCCACCGCCAGGTTCACGCTGCAGGGCACTGACGCCGCGCGCACCCAAATCCTATTTCAACTCGGCTACGCACTGCGTGGACCTCTGGCGCAGTTCGCGCGAGGACCAGCGGGGCAGGCGTTGGCCGCGGGCATTACCGACACGGTCGCGCGCAATCTAGAAGGCCGGCTGGCGGGCGACAGCCAGACCGCGACTCCGGCGCGATTCCCGGCCACCGGGCTGCTGTTGCACGTCGTTTGGCAACGATTGCGACGATGGTTGCATTTCGAATGAATGATGATGACGATGCGGCTGATTACCGCGTGCTCATGCGGCGGCCGGGCTTCCTGGTGCGCCGGCTCCGCCAGATTCACCTCGCCTTGTTCGCCGAGGAATGCGCGGCGTTCGAACTGACACCGGTGCAATACGGCATCATGACGGCAATTCGGCAGCAACCTGGCCTGGACCAGATGCGTCTGGGCGAGCAAGTGAGGATCGATCACGCAACAATTGCTGACGTGCTGGCACGGTTGGAGAAAACGCGGTCTGGTGACGCGCCGGCGGGACGCAGGGCCGGCACCAATGGTGTGTAATCCTGACGAATGGTTGCCGCTCCACGCGCCATTGCGCGCGAAGCGAAGCAATCTCCAACGGGCGGTTCTCTCGGCGGAGATTGCTTCGCTCACAATCATAGCGGACACGATCCGCCGAAGTGCGACCAAAATCAGGTTGAAATTCGCGATATCACCGAGGTCGCGAAGTTGACCAGGTTCAATAACGTTCAGGCTTCGCCCCAGCCCGAGGACCGAGCATGGGACGTAACGATCCGCCGGATTGCCGTCCCCAGGATCGCGCCATCCAGAACAGTCGCAGCTGCATCATCGCGATCTACGGCAAAGCAAAAGCAGGCCATCAATCTGCTCTGACGCCACGATTCCGTTGTCGAACTTCAAGGGCCTTTGGCGCTTGATCGCCACCGGTAATAATACATTATTGTAAAGCCAAAATCCTTGAGCCGGATGTCGTGCCAGGAAGTCCATGGCGATACCCGCCAACAATGAGGAGCGTGGTCGCATGCCGAATGGAGCACTCTGGTCGATCACAAATCCATACTGCTGCAACTTCTCGGCCAGGAGTATCGGATCATAGCGCCTGTAGTGCCCAACGATCTCATCAAAGCGGCTCCACCGCGCCGGATGCAATGGGACGGAAAGCAACATGATTGCTCCCGGCTTCGCCAGACGGGCAAGTTCAGAGAAACATGCCTCATCGTTCTCCACATGCTCGATGATATCGAACGCGCACAGCACATCGAAAGCGGCATTCGGAAAGGGTAAAGCGGTGACAGGCGCAAGCGCGGCATATCCTCCCTTGTCCCGTAATCGCGAGAGTGCCTCCTTGCTGATGTCGACGAAGAACGTGCCGGCGATCGGTAATCGCGGATGTAACCCGGCGCCGATCTCCAGCCTGCGTCGCCCCTCCCCAAGCAGGACTTGCACGACAGGCCAAGTGTTGAAGCGTTCGGGGCCGACCAGCCTCGACTTGCGCCACAGCGCGTCGAAGAAGCCTGTATTGACCGCCCGCAGGTCGGGTGCTTCGTCCGTCGCCTGTGCGGCGTCGCGTGCTGCTTGGCGAGTAATCTGGCTACTCCTTGGGCCCGGAAAAGCGGTTGACCGTACGGTATGGCAGGCTCCGTTGCTGGCGCCAACCTGACAATGGTTGGGTTGCGGTTTCTGTCACCGGGCGATACCCTGTATGCACTGGCAAAGTGGCGCGAATCAGGAGCGATGGGAACGCAAGACAGTATGGCCGCGACAAGCAGCACAACGACAGAGGACGCAGTCGCCCGGTTATTGATCGATACTCTGCAACTCGAGCGATCCCCCGAGGAAATCGTTCCGGATGCACCGTTGTTTGGCGATGGGCTCGGCCTCGATTCGATCGATGCGTTGGAGATCGCCCTAGCATTGTCGCGCTCGTATGGATTTGAAATCAAGTCCGAAGAGGCTCGTGCTCAACAGATATTTTCCTCGCTGCGGAAGCTTACGCAATACATCAATGACCACAGAAGACGTTGAACAAATGCGATTCGCGTTCGCGGCATCTGCCGGAATGTCCATGACAAGCCCGACTACAGACTATCCGGTGCTTTCCCGCCAACCCCACGACGTGGTGTACCGTCTGCGTGGCCAGGACGTCACAGTCGGCAGCTTTCTGCACGCCGCTTATCGCGCCGCCGAAGCATTGCCCGATGCGCCCTTCGTCATTAACGCCTGCCGCCAGCGGCTATGGTTCGCGGTGATGTTGGCCGCGGCTCTGCTGCGCAACCAGGTCACGTTGCTGTGCAGCGATCGTACGCGGGACCAGGTGCGCGAAGTGGCGGACCGCTATCCCGGACTGTATCTGGCGACCGACGATCCGTCGCAGGATTGGGCCGTGCGACGTCACGTCCTGCCCGACGAACCGCCTCACGTGAGCACGGGCGTTCAGGCCATGCCGTGCTTCGCCGCCACGACGATTGCCGCCATTGTCTTCACGTCCGGCAGTACCGGCCGGCCTGCCGCGCACCGAAAAACCTGGGGATCGCTGGCGGAACGCAGCATCGATGCCGCCGCCTGTTTTGGTTTTTCCGAGGAGCATCCTGCCCATATCGTCGGCATGGTTCCGGCGCAGCACATGTACGGCTTCGAGACCACCGTGCTGCTGCCGCTTCACGTACCGGCATCGACATGGTGTAGCGCCGCGTTCTATCCCCATGATGTCGCCGCTGCCCTCTGGTCCATCCCCGCGCCGCGCGTATTGGTGACCACGCCGCTCCAGCTCGGCGCGTTGCTGCGTGCGGCGATCGAATTGCCGCCGCTGTACCGCATCATTTCCGCCACTGCACCGCTTGCGCGCGATCTGGCGGCAGCCGCCGAGGACTGTTGGCGCACCGAAGTGCACGAGATCTTCGGCGCCACCGAGGTAGCATCCATTGCCCACCGCCGCACGACCCGCGATGACTTTTGGCAAACCTACCCGCGTGTCCGTTTGCAACCGACCGGCGCCGAGGACGCCCGGTCCGTCTCCGTCATCGCTCCCTTCGGGGTGCCCCACCCATTGAACGACGTCATCGAGCTGCGAGATGCCACGCATTTCCGCTTGCTCGGCCGCCGTAGCGACATGATCAAGCTGGGCGGCCGGCGTGTCTCGCTGGCGGAGTTGAACCGCATCCTGAATGGCATCGAAGGCGTGATCGACGGCCAGTTCATCGCGCCGCCCGACCTTGAAACGCAGCCCAACGCGCGGCTGCAAGTCTTCGCGGTCGCCCCACAGCGCGAGGCCAACGACATCCTGGCTGAGCTGCGCCACCGTATCGACCCATTGTTCCTGCCGCGCCGCGTCGTCCTGGTCGATTGCTTGCCTCGCAATGAAACCGGCAAGCTGACGGAAGCTGCGATCGGCGCGTTGCGAAGCGGCAGGCCGGACCTATAGTGCCGCGCCTGGCGGCCCGCCGCACCAGCACGGCCTATTGCAGCTTCATGGAAACACCACACGTCTTCACGATCGGCCTCGATCATCCCGCCCTGCCCGGCCATTTCCCAGGGCAGCCGGTAGTGCCCGGCGTTCTCCTGATCGAAGCTGCCATCACCCCTTTGATGCAAGCCCGCCGCGTCACCTGCCTGGAGGAAGCGAGATTCCTCGCCCCGGTCCGCTTTGGCGAGCCAGTCACCGTAACCGTCACCAGCGCCACCGCAGACCGCATCAGCGTCACCGCCCGCGCGGCGGACACGGCCGTGCTGCGCTGCCGCTTCAGCTTCGAGCCCGCATGACCACACCCTCCTGGAGCCAACGCCGCGAGCGCGGCAGCGGCGTGTTGGTGCGGTTGATGATTGTTCTCTCGCTCAAACTTGGCTGGGCGGCGGGCCAGGCTTTGTTGTATCCTATCACCCTCTATTTCTATCTGTTTTCGCCGACCGCACGGTCGGCTTCGCGCGGCTTTCTTGCTCGCGTGCTGCCTCGCTCACCGGGCGGCGCCGACATCCTGCGCCACATATTTTCGTTTTCCTGCGTATTGCTCGACCGCATCTTCCTGCTGTCCAATCGCACCGACGGCTTTGCCATTGACACGACGGGTCTCGACGATGTGACCGCGGCGCTGGATCAGTCGCGCGGCTGCCTTTTGCTGGGCGCGCATCTGGGCAGCTTTGAGGCGTTACGCTGTTTCGGCCGGCAATCGCCGGTACCGGTGAAAGTGCTGATGTATCGCGCCAACGGTGGTGCCTACACCGACCTCGTCGAAGCACTGGATCCCGCTCTGTGCGAGGACATTATCGAGATCGGCACGCCGGAAGCCATGCTGCGTGTGCATGAAAGCCTGCAACGTGGCGAAATCGTCGGTGTTCTGGGCGACCGCGCACCGCGCGGCGAAAAGCTCGTCACCGTGCCGTTTCTCGGCGATCCCGCGCCGTTTCCCATCGGCCCGCTATTGCTCTCTGCGGCACTGACCGCGCCCGTGGTATTGTTCTTCGGCATCCGCACCGGGCCACGCCGCTACACCCTGCATTTCGAGCATTTCGCCGACCGCATCGCGCTGGATCGCGGCAACCGCGCTGCGCAAACCGCTTCCTGCGTGCAACTCTATGCCAGCAGGCTGGAGCACTTCTGCCGCCGCTACCCGTTCAACTGGTTCAACTTCTATGACTTCTGGGATTCCCGTCTCGCATCGTCAACCGCGCCGCACTCTGCTTCGCTACGCGATGCTGTGTCTCCTGTGGCCGCCGGCACGGGCAGCGAGCGCTTCTCTGCCGCCGATTGACGTGCTGATGCAGGCACTCGCCCGCGTCACGGCGCGTCGTGCGGCGTTCACCGAGACCAAGTCGATCGCTGCCTTATCCGAGCCTATTCGCGACAACGGGACGCTGATCTATCGACGCCCTGGCTACCTGGCGAAGATCACCGCGCCCCCGCACGCGGAGCAATTGGTGGTGAATGGCGACCAACTCACGTTGGCCGAGGGAACCGAAGCGCCGCATGTCATCGCTCTGTATAGCCATCCGCGCCTGCACGCCTTGGTGGACGCGGTCCGCGGTACGCTGTCCGGCAATCTCGACCTGCTGCGCCGGTGGTACAACGTGACCATGACCGGCAGCGTCGCTGCCTGGCGCCTGGTCCTGGTCCCGATTGATCCCGGCGTCGCATCGCTGATCCGGTTCGTTGCCATCGAAGGCGGCGGCACCACGCTGCACTGGGTGCGCACGGTGCAAGCGAACGGCGACGAGAGCACCATGACGATCACTCCCGCGCAGTGACCGCCCTCCGCCGTTTTCGCGGCCTGCCCATCCTAGTTGCTTTTGCCGGCGCGGTACTGGCCGTGGTCCTGGTTCTCTCCCGGGTCAGCATCCGTACCGACATGACCGACTTCCTGCCGTCCGGGCACACGCCAGAGGCAAGGGTGATGCTGGAGCAACTCCGGTTCGGTGCAGGAACAAGCATGATCATGCTCGGCATCGAGGGCGCACCGCCGGCAACGCTCGCCCGTATCAGCCGCAGCATGACAACCGCGCTGGACCGGTCGCCTCTATTCTTGTTTGTTAACAATGGCGACGCATCCTTGTTTGGTGGCAGCACGGAGCGATTGCTCTTTCGCTACAGGTACCTGCTGTCGCCGGCAGTGACGCCGCAGGCATTCTCGGTGCCCGCACTGCACGCGGACATGGTGAGATTGCTGCGCGGCCTGGAATCCTCCGCCGCGCCGCTGGTTTCGCAATTCGGCCTGGCGGACCCGTCAGGAGCCTTTCTCGCGCTGCTGAAGCAGTGGATCGGCGCCAGCCAGGTCCGCTCGGTAGATGGCGTCTGGTTTGCGCCGCATCGCGACCGGGCGCTGATTATTCTGCGCACCAATGCCCAGGGTATGGACCTGGAAAACCAGCAACGAGCCCAGATGGCTATCCGGACTGCCTTCGCCGACAACGATCCTGGCAGTGCCCGCCTGGTCGCCGCTGGGCCCGCCGTGTTCGCGCGGCAGGCTGCCGATCTCATGCGCGCCGATGTCACCATGCTGTCGCTCGCCTCGACCGTCTTGCTCTCGGCACTGTTGTTCTGGCGTTTCCGCTCGATCTGGGTGCTGCTGCTGGTGGCCGTGCCCGTCTTACTGGGGATCGCCGCCGCCGCTTTGGCGGTGCAAATCTTGTTCGGCTTCGTTCATGGCGTGGCGATCGGCTTCGGGGTCACCATGCTGGGCGTATCGCTGGACTACCCGGTCCTGCTGGTGGGCCATCGCAAGCTCGCCGAGCCGGCGGCGGCCACGTTGCAGCGCATCAGCGAGGCTTTTCGCCTCGCCGTATGCTCCGCATCGCTCGGACTGACCGGCATGTTGTTCGCGGGCATTCCAGGGCTGGCGCAACTCGGCTGCTTCTCCTTGGTCGGTCTGCTGGTGGCCGCCGGCGTTACCCGCTGGATCCTGCCGCATTTGATTGTGGCCGCAGATCTGGCACCTGTCTCCGCCGGCGATCCCGCGCGATTCCTGCGCGTAGAGCACCTTCGCGTCTGGCGCGGCTGGGCTGCGGCGCTCGGCCTCGCCGCGATCGCCGGCCTTGCGCTGGCGGGCGGTCCGCGGTGGCAGACCGACCTGGCCGCACTCAGCCCCGTGCCCCCGGATGCCATGAAACTGGATGCATCGTTGCGCCGCGAACTGGGTGCGCCCGACACGGTTCTGATGGGGCTGGTCCAGGGACAATCGGTCGAGGATGTGCTGCAACGCGAGGAGAAACTGTTGCCGACTATTGACGCGCTGACCCGCCGAGGAGTGCTTGTCAGCGCCGAGCTGGCCGCAAGCTACCTGCCCAGCGCCGCCACGCAGCTTGCGCGCCGCGCCATTCTGCCGGACCCCGAGACGCTGACGGCGCGGGTCGCCCAGGCGCGGGCCGGCCTGCCGTTCCGCCCCGACGCTTTTGTGCCGTTCATAGACGCCGTCACGGCCAGCCGCGCGCTGCCGCCGCTGCTGCCCGCTGATATCCACGCATCTTTGTTTCGCGCTCGCCTTGACCCGCTCCTGTTTTCCCGCGCCGGCGTCTATTACGGCCTGATCGCGCCCACCGCGCTGCACGATCCCGCCGCCTTCGCCGCGGCCTTGCACCAGAACGGCGTCCCTTTCGTCGATGTGACGCAGGAAATGAATCGGATCGTCGCGGATTACACCGGCACGGCGTGGCGATGGTTCGCCATCGGCGGCGCCGCCGCGATGGTGGTGATCGCCGCCGGCCTGCGTTCTCTCCGCCGCGTCCTCGCGGTTGCCGCTGCCATCGTCACCGCCCTGTTGGTGACCGTTGCGATCCTCACCGCGATCGGCACCAGGCTATCGCTGATCCAGGTGGTCTCGTTGCAATTGGTCGCTGGCGTCGGCCTGGACTACGCCCTGTTCTTTGCCCGCCGCCAGCTCGACCAGGAGGAACGCGCCCGCACCTTGCGCACGCTGGTCACCTGCAACGCGATGACCATGCTCTCGTTCGGCGTCCTGACCTTGTGCCGCATGCCCCTGCTGCGGCAGATCGGCATCACCGTGGCGATCGGCGCCGTCCTTGCGTTGGTGTTCGCCTTCTTGTTCGCCGGCGTTATGCCGCGCGACAGCACGGAGGAGTATGGCTGAGTGCGACCGCTGGTGCTGACCGCGACAACCGTCATCAGCGCCATCGGCCGTGGCGCGGCGCAGACGCTGGCGGCGTTGCGCGACCGGCGTGGCGGCCTGGCGCCATGCGATTTCCAGGGCATTGCCACCGGCTTCATCGGCCGCGTGCCGGACGTCGAGGACCATGCGCTGCCGCCTGAACTGGCCCGCTTCGATTGCCGCAACAACCGGCTGGCAGACCTGGCGCTGCACACCGACGGGTTCGACGCCGCCGTCGCCGCCGCGCGCGAGCGGCTCGGCGCATCGCGCATCGCCGTCGTGCTGGGGAGCAGTACGTCCGGCATCCTGTCCACAGAGGAGGCATATCGGGCGCGCGATCCGCTCACCGGCGCGATGCCGGCGGGCTTCGACTACGAGCACACCCACGAGATGTTCTCGCTGGCGCATTTCCTGCGGAGCATGCTCGGTTTGCGCGGCCCGGCGATGACCATCTCCACCGCCTGTGCCTCCAGCGCGCAGGCCTTCATCGACGCGCGCCATCTGATCGAGGCGGGCATTTGCGATGCTGCCATTGTCGGCGGCGCGGACAGCCTGTGCGGCATGACGCTGCGAGGATTTGCCTCGCTGGAGCTGATTTCGCCGGTGCCCTGCGCGCCCTGCGACGCCGCGCGCGCCGGCATCTCGATCGGTGAGGCGGCCGGATTTGCGCTGTTGGAACGCGATGGGGACGGGGTCGCGCTGGTCGGGTGCGGTGCGAGCAGTGACGGGTATCACATGTCGGCGCCGCATCCCGAGGCGGCGGGGGCGGTGGCAGCGATGCGCACGGCGCTGGAGAGCGCCCGGTTGTCGCCCGCGGACATCGATTACGTGAACCTGCACGGCACCGGCACGCGCGCCAATGACGCGATGGAAGATCGCGCCATACTGGCAGTGTTCGGTGCCAACACGGCGTGCAGCTCCACCAAGGGATGGACCGGCCACATGCTGGGTGCGTCCGGCATCGTGGAGGCGGTGATCTCCGGCCTGTGCCTGCGTTATGGGTTCATGCCAGGTGGACTGAACGTCGCGGTCTTGGACCCGGCATTCGGCGCCAACGTGTTGCTGCATAACGCCGACGTGCCGGTGCGGCGGGCGATGAGCAACGCGTTCGGCTTTGGCGGGACTAATTGCAGCCTGGTCTTTGCAGCCGAGGCATGATGCAGGCTTTCATTCGCGGCGTGTCGGTCTGCGGCCCCGGGCTGGACGGCTGGGCGGCCAGCCGCGCCATCCTGGCGGGCAATCAACCCTATGTGCCACGGCCGATCCAGCCACCTGTGCCAAGCATTCTGGCGGCCAACGAGCGGCGGCGGACAGGGGCCGCAGTGCGCCTCGCGCTGAGCGTGGCGCAGCAGGCCAGCGAGATGGCGGACATCGCCCCAGGCGGCATTGCCAGCCTGTTTGCCACCTCCAACGGCGACGGCGCCGTAGTACACGCGATCCTGCAGACGTTGGCATCGGATGAGCCTGTGTCGCCGACTCAGTTCCACAACTCTGTCCACAATGCCGCGTCCGGTTATTGGTCGATCGCCACCGGATCGCGCCAGCCGACGAGCTGCCTCTCGGGCGGCGATGCCAGTGGGGCTGCGGCCTTGCTAAAGGCCGTGGCGGCGGTGGAGGTGGAGCAAGTGCCGGTTCTGTTGTGCGTTTATGACGTGCCGGTACCGGAGTTACTGGCACCGCGACGGTCAACGATGGGAAGCTTTGGTGCCGGGCTGGTGCTGGCAGCAGGGGCGGAGCATGGGGCGCTGGCTCGGCTTCGGGTGACTTACCAGCCTGGTCCCGCCCCGCCGGATCAGGAGGTGCCCCGTGGCGCTGCGTGGCGCGAACTGGCCGCGGGCAATCCCGCCGCCCGCCTGCTGCGCCTGCTGGAAAGCCTGGCGATGGGCATTTACGACGATTTCGCCCTGTCCTTGCTCGACGGACATGCGCAGGTCACGCTGGATCCATGCTGACCCGCGAGCAAATTCTCGGGCTGATTCCTCACCAGGGGACGATGTGTTTGCTCGATCGGGTCCTGGGTTGGTCCGCAGCGGAGATAAGCTGCATTGCCATCTCCCACCTTGCGCCCGACAATCCCTTGCGTCGAGACGGCCAGCTCGGCGCGATCTGCGGCATCGAATACGGGTTGCAAGCTGCGGCCCTGCATGGAGCTCTGGTGCAATGGGGGGCGATGCTTGCCGTTCCGGCCGTGGAGGCAGCGGCGCAGCACACGACCGCATCTGGACTGCGCGCCGCGGTCGCCCCCGCTGGGACGGCCGCGACGGGCCTGGGCTCGCCGACGCCTGCCTATCTAGCCTCGTTGCGCGCCGTGGCGCTCAATGTGGAACGCCTGGACGATCCAGTGTTCGGCCTGCTGCGGGTCACCGCCGAGGCGGAACTGGTCGCGCCCTCTGGTTCGATCTACCGGTTCACAGTCGCTTCGGAGTCGGCCAGGCCGCTGCTGCGTGGACGAGCTACCATCGCGTTCCCCGGGCACCCCGCATGAAGCGTGCCCTGGTCACGGGCGGGGCGGGCACGCTAGGGTCGGCGATCTGCCGCCGGCTCGGGCGCGACGGGCTGCATGTGATCGTGCACGCGCATGCCCGGCTCGATGCGGCCGAGGCTGTCGCGGCGGACATTCGTGCCGCAGGCGGATCGGCGAGCATGCTCGCATGCGACCTGAGTGACGTCGGCGGCACCGAAGCGGCCCTGCAACCAGTGCTCTCTGACGGCGTGCCGCAGGTCGTGGTGCACAGCGCCGGCACCCACGACGACGTGCCGATGGCGGGCATGTCGGAGGCGCAGTGGCGCGCGGTGATCGATGTGTCGCTGCACGGGTTCTTTGCCATCACGCGGCCTTTACTGTTGCCGATGATGGCGACGCGGTGGGGGCGGATTGTGGCGATTTCCTCGGTCTCTGCGATCATGGGCAATCGCGGGCAGGTCAACTATGCGGCCGCGAAGGCAGGATTGATTGGCGCGGTTCGGGCCTTGTCCCTGGAACTGGCAAGCCGGGGTGTGACGGTGAATGCCGTCGCGCCGGGGATCATCGATTCGCCTTGGGTTGCGGCGGCCATGGATGCGCGGCGGATCGCCGGGTTGGTGCCGATGAAGCGGGCCGGCAGGCCGGAGGAGGTCGCGGATTTGGTGGGGTTTCTGGTGTCGCCGCAGGCGGCGTACATCACGGGCCAGACGATTTCGATCAATGGCGGGATGGCGTGACGGCTTTAGGGTTTGCGGCAGTTGGAATTTGAGAGCGGGCGGCGTTCAAGGTACGTGCGTGCGTGCTCACCGTTGGGGAACGGCACGTTCGAATCAGAACGGCGGGGCTGGCGGTGGTCCGGTCCCGTGGGTTTGCATTGCGAATAGGTAATTATATAAATCAGGGTGGTGCTGTGGCGGCGACCTCCGACGCTGTCCGTGGCGAAACCGGCCATCGCATGACTGGCGCGGTTCGCGTCCGCTCGGATGCTTGGCCCGAAGCCGTGCACGGTGCGGCCCGCTGCGATGCACATTCTGTGGACGCTGCCTGTGGCGATGGGACATTTGTCCGGCAGAGGGGTATGGCGATCCGCTGTCGGCCGTAAGTTATGTTCGCTCGGCCGCTTTGGGTGGATCCGGCGGTAGCTGCCCTGGTCACCGTGAGGTTTGCCATTGCTGAGGGATGCCGAATGGCGGGTCCGAGATCGCGGACGCCGTAATCGCACGACCGACTTGGGGTCGCAGGTGCAACACTCAGATCGGCTCCAATCGATTGACGTACCCATCAGCCGCCGTTCATACTGACCAGTACTCCCGCCCGGAGAGACCCGCCCATGAAGCTGATGTGGTTCCACCTGATGCCATACACCGAGCTCCCGGAAAACTTCCGCGACGCCAACCCATCGGTCTGAGTGGGCATCATTACGTGTACTGTTACCTATCGTATTACGGCTACAAGGCCGGCCGCGCGACGATGGACGGTTTCTGGGAGGAAGTGAAACGCCTGGGCAAGCAGCGAATCCCCGCCAGGCCGGCTTCCTGCAATTCATCGGCGTCGGCGAATCGTGCCAGCACGCCTTCGACCTCTATTCCGAAGCCGCAGAATATTTCGACGGCCGCTGCCTGCATGTCGACGCGCGCTGGGCCACGCCGCCCGGCTATACCAGCGAGGGCAGTCAGCGCGCCGGCATCGATTCCCAGATCAAGCAGGCGGCGGATGCCAATGTCCGCGGCAAATGCACCGGCGAGCGCTTCGCCTCGATCGCGCGCGAGATGGACGCCATCGTGGACAAGGGCTACGTCATCATCGGCTCGCCCGATGAGGTCGCGGAGCAACTCCGAGACGTCGCGGTGCAACTGAACGTCGGCCACCTGATGCTGCTTTTGCAGTTCGGTGACATGAAGAAGGACCTATGCCGCACCAACACGCAAATGTTCGCGCAGCACGTAATGCCGAAGCTGAAGGGTTTGTTCAGCGAATGGGAAGATCGTTGGTGGCCGCAGCCGATGGCAGAATCGCAACGCGCCGAGGTCCCGGCCTATGTGTCAAGACTGGCCGCCGCATAACGAACGGAGCGAAGCGTGACCGATCCCGATACGTTGACCGTCGACGTCAACGGCTTCCCCACGCGCATCTGGCGCAAGGGCAGCGGCCCCAGGCTGGGCTTCCTCGCCGGATTCGGCGGCCTGCCGCGCTGGGTCCCGTTCCTCGATGCGCTGGCGCGCAGCCGCACGGTGGTCGTGCCATCGCTACCCGGCTTCCCCGGCGGCGACCGAGGCCACACGGTGCTCGATACGCACCTCGACTGGTTGCTCACCGTGCGCACGGTTCTGGAGAAGGCCGACCTATGGGGCGCCGACCTGGCCGGCAGTTCGGTCGGCGGCTCGCTGGTCGCGGAAGCCGCAGCGCTATGGCCCGCCGCCGTGCGCCGTCTCGCCCTGATCGCCCCGTTCGGCTTGTTCGACGAAGCCGACCCGCCTACCGACCCCTGGGCCCAGCGCGCCGACGCCGTGCCCGGTCTGATGTGCGCCGACCCGGTTATCTGGACCGCGCTGAAGACCGCACCCGAAGGCGCCAACTCGGTCGAATGGCCAATTGAGCAAGTGCGCGCGAATGAAGCGGCGGCGCGGATCTTCTGGCCGCTGGGCAACACGAAACTCGAGAAGCGCTTGCCCCTGATCCAGGCCCCGACGCTCCTGCTGTGGGGCGCGGAGGATCGCATCATGCCGCGCGATTATGCGGGCCGTTTCGCCAAGGGGATAGCGGGGAGGTCGGAAATCCGGGTTATTGAAGGCGCCGGTCATCTGGCGGAACTCGACAGGCCAGCAGAAGTGGCGCAGGCGATCTTACAGTTCACGACGTAGATCTCGTCATGGACCTGACCCGGCCATCTACGCACGGCTCATCAGGTCGCAAGACTTGCATCGGGTACCCGACCTTCGTGTGTAGATGGCCGGGTCAAGCCCCGCCATGACGAGGATGCAGGAGACACCCATGCCCCTAGACCCCGACGCCCTGCTGGTCCTGGACATGATCCGCATGGCGGGCCGGCCACCGTTCGAGACTCTGACGCCGAACGAAGCCCGCACCGCCTACGTAAACAGCCGCAAAGTGTTGCAGCCGCCGCCCGAAAACGTGTCGGAGGTCCGCGACCTCACCGCACCCGGCCCCGCATCCGAAATCCCCCTGCGTCTTTATCGCGGTACCGGCACTGGGGCGGACGAAAAGCTTCCCGTCCTGCTCTACTACCATGGCGGAGGCTGGTTGCTGGGCGATCTCGAGTCCCACGATGGCGTGTGCCGGCGCTTCGCCAACGCCGCGCGCTGCTGCGTGATCTCAGTGGATTACCGCATGGCGCCGGAACATAAGTTTCCCGCCTGCGTGGACGATTGTGCCGCCGCGACACGCTGGGTGGCGGAACAAGCGAAACCGCTGCGCATCCATGCGGATCGCGTTGCAGTTGGCGGCGATTCAGCGGGCGGTAACCTGGCCGCTGTGATGGCGCTGTTGTCGCGCGACGGCGCCTTGCCGCCGCTGGTCTTCCAATTGCTGATCTATCCCTCCACCGACATGATGATGACGACGGTATCCTCGCAGAACATCGGCGACGGCGTGCCGCTGACCTCCAAGACCATGCGATGGTTCATCGATCACTACATACGCAACGCCGCGGATGCACGCGACTGGCGCGCCTCGCCGCTGCGTGCGGTGGACCTGTCCGGCACAGCGCAGGCCCTGGTACTAACCTGCACGCACGACCCTCTTTGCGACGAAGGCATCGCCTACGCGCAGCGGCTGGAGCGCGAGGGCGTGCGCGTGACGCACCTGCATTTCTCTGACCAGATCCATGGCTTCATGAGCATGGGCCGGATCATTCGCGCATCGGACCTGGCGATCGACATGATGGCCGCGGCGCTGAAGCAGACGCTGTGGCCGCCAGCGCGGCCGGCGTAGGCCCATCATGTCATTGCGAGGAGCGAAGCGACGAAGCAACCTCGATCGAAAGGGCATACGAACGGTCCGTCCATTTGCTCGAACGAAATTGCTTCGTTGCTTCGCTCCTCGCAATGACATAGGTGGGACGAGCACCCTACGCCAAACCTGCCAGAAACCGCTCAATCGCCGCGATAAACCCCTTCGTGTTCTGCCCATGCACGTTGTGGCCGCAGTCCGGCACGGTGACCAACTCCCCGTGCGGCAGCGCGTCGCGAAACCGATCCGCCGCTTCCGGTGTCAGAATGCGCGAGTTGGCCCCACGCACCAACAACACCGGCAGCGCAAATCCGCGCGCATCCTCCAGCGTAACATTCTCCAGCGGACCTGTGCCGCGCACCAGACCCAGCCGCCGCGGCGTCGCATCGCACTTGCTGACGTATTTCCCATCCGCGCGCTGCAGCATGTTGTAGCGCACCGTCCGTTCGATATGTTCGCGCGAACGATACGGATCATATTTCCGCACGTTCTCAACAAATTGATCCAACCCGTCGAATTCCTGGTTGGCCTGCACGAATCCCGCAATCACTTCGCGCCCACGGTCCGACAACTCCGGCCCCACATCCACCACCATCAATGCGCGCAGCAACGACGGACAACGCCGAGTCAGCAGCAGCGCGTTGCGGCCACCCATCGAGTGCCCCATCACGATTGGCCGCTGCAACCCAAGCGCGGCAATGAACGCCTCGGCATCCCGCGACATCGCATCGTTGGTGTATTCGGCATCGCGAGGCCATTCGCTGTCGCCATGCCCACGCTGGTCGAGGGCTAAGACGCGGTAACGCTGCGCCAGGTACAAACTCACCAGGTCCCAGGAATGCCCCGACTGGTGGCCGCCGTGCAGCAACACGATCGCTGGTGCGTCCGCCGTGCCCCATTCAAGAAAATGAAAGCGCAGCCGCCGCAGCACAATGTTGCGCGACCAGTATGGCGTCGCGGCCGCATGCGGGATGCCGAGATCCGCGGCGCTGTCCAGCAGCGAACGAAACTCCGTCGATGTTGCGAGATCGAGCGGCGCCGTGCTGTCGGCGAATTCGTTCAGGTACATCGGCTCCTCACCGTTCTTTGATCGTTGCGAGGAGTGGCGTGCCGGAACAATCGCTCCACGCGGGAATTAGTTTGCGGTGTTGTTGACCGTGCCGCAATGACCGGTAGAAAAGGCGCTGGCGCCGCGTGCGACCCGATCAGCCCCACGCTCGGTGCTTCGCACCGCGACTTCTGCGGGCGCGCGCGAATAGCGCGCCCGGGAGAAGTTCGCTAACGCAGCGTCTGTTGCGATGGGCTCAGCCGCGCCGGCAGGCGCAGCACCAGCAGCAGTGTCACCACTGACATGCCGACGGCCAGCCAATACGCGTTGTGCAGCCCGGCCGAGATCAAATCGACCAGCCGCACCCGCATCGCTTCCGTCAGCGTGTCGCGCGAGTCCGGCTCCAGCAATCTGTTCACTAGCGTTACGGCTTGGGGCGCGCGATGCTGGATGGTCGTATTCAACACGGCGCCGAACGATGCCGCCCCCAAAGCCTGGCCAATGAATCGCAGGAACAAACAGGAGGACGTGGCTGCACCGCGCTTGCGCCATGGTACTGCGGCCTGGATGGAGACGATGAACGCGGTGTTGCACAGCCCCATGCCGACACCCATCACCAACGATCCGGCACTGGCCCAGGGCACGCCTCGCTCCGGCGTCAACGCCACCAGGATCAGGCTACCGGCCAACAGCGACAACGCCCCAAGCGTCGCCGCGAGCCGGTATGTGGTACGCACCATCAACCGTCCGCCGAAAATGCTGGCAATTGCCCAGGTTACCGACATGCATCCCAGCACCAGGCCCGCGGTTAGCGGACTGCGCCCCAGCGCGCCTTGCACATAGGTCGGCAGGAAGGCCGACACCCCCATCATCACCGCGCCCGCGAGGCCTCCACCCAGGCTGCCGATGACGATCACACGGTCGCGCCACAATTCCAGCGGAAGCATCGGTTCGGGCGCGCGGGCTTCGTGCAGCATCAGCGCCGCCAGCCCCACAACGCCGATCGTCCCGGCGGTCCACACAATCGCCGCGGAGAGGAAGCTGCCCTGCACCAGCGCCAACATCAACGCGCCGACCGACAGCATCATCAGCAGCGAGCCAGGGTAATCCACCTTGTGTGAGCGGCGCTCGACGTTCTCCTGCAGGAACAAGGAGATCATCAGGATGGCCGCGGCGCCGATCGGGATATTCACCCAGAACACCGTGCGCCAGCCGACATGCTCCACCAGGAACGCACCGAGCGACGGGCCGGTAACAGCCGCCACGCCGAACACGGACGAGATCAGGCCTTGGACACGCGCGCGCTCGGCGGGCGTATAGATGTCGCCGCAGATCGTCATGGCGATCGGCTGCACGCCGCCCGCACCGAGGCCTTGCAAGGCACGGAACACGACCAGCCACACCATGCCGGGGGCAAAGCCCGACAGTGTGGAACCAATCAGGAAAAGCCCGGCGCCGAGATGGAAGACGGACTTGCGGCCATAGATGTCGGCGAGTCGGCCGTAGATCGGGATGCTGATGGCGGTGGTCAGCAGGTAGACCGCGAACACCCACGAGAACAATTTGAAACCGCCGAGATCGGCGATGATAGTGGGCATGGCGGTCGCAACGATGGTGCTTTCCACCGCGGCCATGAAGGTGGCCATGATACAGGCGGCCAGCACGAGCGATCGTCGCGCCGCGGCGTGCGGCATCGGGATGGCTTCGGCAGCGGCTTGGACGTTTCGTTGGCCTGCGGCAGCGTGCCGCGCGGCGTGTAGGTCGGCAGCCATATTGCTTTCCTGTCACCCGCGCCCGCACAAGGCAACCGGCGCCGAACGCGACCCTGCTCTGCTGCTGGACTAATGGGCAACGTCTCACAACCATTGGGCAAGGCGGACACCGACCTTCCGCCTGTGCGGTTCACGTCTTCGTGGGGTAACGATCGGCCATGGCCACGCGGGCGACGGTCAGCACAATTCGCCACGCGGCCCGCAGGCTGCCGGACAAGGACCCGGCCACCTTTGAATTGCCGCCGGCGCGACAGCGATATGGTATTGGGACTTCCAGGATTCGCAGCCCGGCGCGCGCGGCTGTCATTTGCATCTCGATGTTCCAGCCATAGGTGGTTTCGCGCAGAGTCAGCTGTTGCAGCGCGTCTCGGCTTATGGCGCGGAAGGCGCACATGTCGGTGTAATGCACGCCGTAGAGCAATGATATGATGGCACCGGCGAGGCGGCCGGCCAGTACCTGGTGCCAGTTCATAGACCCTGGTTCGCGGTCGCCGCGCACGCGCGAGCCGATGACGAAATCATGGGTGCCTTCGGCGATAGGCGAGACAAGCAGGTGCGCCAGGTCGGCGCGATCGGCGCCGTCGCCGTCGAGGAATAGGATGATGTCGCACGCCGGATCGGCGGAAGCCGCGGCGGCGGCGCAGGCGCGGCCGTAGCCGCGTTCCGTCAGCGAAACCACGCGGGCGCCGGCGGCGCGGGCGATGTCGGGCGTGCCGTCACGGCTGGCGCTGTCAGCGACGATGATGTCGCGCACGATGTCACGGGGGAGGGAGGTCACTACGGCCGCTATGGTGGCTGCTTCGTTCAGGGTAGGGATGACCGCAGCGACCCTTAACCTCTCCCGCAGCAGCGGGAAAGGTCGAGGCGCGTGGCGCCGAAGGTGAGAGTGATCGGGTCGGTACGCGGTGTTCCTCCTGCCCTCCCGATCACCCTCACCCTCGATGATCCGCATCTCGACCCCTTCCACTGCGGCGGGAGATGTTTTCACAGGCTCCATCTCAACCCGCAGTTCTCGCACGGCTTCATCGGCGTATCGCTGAGGAGCGTGCGGCGCAGATGCTGATAGGCCGGCCCGTTCCAGATCTCGCGCAACGTCTGCTGCGTCGCATCGCCCAGCGTGTAGCTTTCGTAGCCACGCGCCGAGAATGGCGCGATGCAGCACGGCAATGCGCGTCCATGTGCGGTAAAATACATCAGCGACCATGGCCGGCGGCAAGTGGACCACGGCTGCGCGGGAGTCTGTTGTCGCAAACTAAGGCCCGGTTCGGTGGCGCCTGATGCATCCAGCGACACGCCAAGAGCCTTCGCCACAGCGGCTGCCTCGGCAATCGCCCCGCTCTCGCGTAACCGCACTTGCTCGAATAAGGACGATTCAGCACGCGCCAGTCCGTACCCGGCGTCGTCGAAAACCAGACGTTGCAGGTACACTTCCTTCACGCCCATCGTGTCGGCTAGGCGAACGAAGGCGGCCAACTGCTCGATCGTTTCCTGCAACCCGGTCAGCCACAGCGACACGCGGGGTGCCGTCAGGCCCGATTCGCGTTGCAGCGCGGTAAACGATCGCACGTTGCGCACGATACGATCGAAGAAATTTTTACCCCGTACGGCCAGGAAGCTCTCCGCATCCGCAGCATCCAACGATACGCGGAGTTCGTCCAGGCCGGTCCCCATCATCTCGCGGTGCTTCTTCGGCGCCAGCAGCGTGCCATTGGTGTTGAATAATACATAGACGCCGCGGTCTTTCAGGTAGCGGATCATGCGCGGCAGTGCCTTCACCAGCATCGGCTCGCCGACGCCGTGCAGTACCACGCGGGCGATATCTGGCACCTGGTCGACGATGCGCCTGAACAAGTCCCAGCTCATGTCGGCCGGCGGTTCGAGTTCTTCGAAGGTGCGCGGGCAGGTTTCGCAGAGCAGATTGCAGCGGTTGGTGACCTCCAAATAGAGGCATACCGGCATAGCAGCTGCAATTTGATCCTGGCGCTCGACCGCCTCGAAATAGCGGCGCGGGTCTTTCAGTGCAGTGGCGGTCATCGGAGGCTCCTTCGACGGGCGCGGCGATAGTCAAGTACGGCAAGTAGGGTGGCTGGTACATAGATCAGGGCGGCAAGCGACAGGTAATCGACCGGATCGTGCGACAGCAGCGGGGCAGCGATCAGCAGCCAGTTCAAGCTGGCGAGAGGCGCGAGGCAAGTGAGCGGGGCAAGCCAAGAAAAATACCACGGGTAATGCGGCGAAATGGCAACCAGCAATACCGCGCCGAGGATCGCCCCCTGCCCCGCCTGCATGATTATGAGTCTGCCAGGGTCGGTTGGCATGGGCGAGGCAAAAACGAACCGCATCGACAACGCCGCCAGCAGGACCAGAACGGCAGCAGCGTAAGCGGCAGCAGCCCAGGAAGGCAGGGGCACGATGCGGTCGATCACTTCCAACAGGAAAATGCCGCCGCCGTGCACGAGGTGCTCTTCGTGAACATAGCCGACTAGGAACCCGAGTACCCTCGTCCCGACGCCGAGATACGGGGCATAGAACGCTATGATTGCCAGCACGAAGGCCACCAGCATTCGCCAGTTCCACGGACGCCAGAATGCCGGCACTATCACGCCCGGAAGGAATTTTGTTAGTGTTGCGGCAGCCAGCACGATACCGGTCCGTGCCGCACCGCCATACGCCGTGCTCAGCAGCGCCAGTGCCAGCAGGCCCGATGCCATCGCATCGATATGGCCGTTGCCGGCGAATTCCCAGATCGGCAGCGGCAGCCAGGCGTAGATCAGTACCTGTGCGCGGTCTCGACCTGCCAACGTCAGCAGACGCAGCAGTGCGACGATGGCCAGCAGATCGAACGCGGCCATCAGCGCTTTCATCCCATACACGCCGGGTGCAACGCGGCCTGCCAGTGCGAAAAGTGCTTCGGCCGCTGGGGGATAGATCGTATGGGCGTAGTCGGCGCGGTTGATGTTGGGAAACACGGCCTGGTCGCGCAGGAACGCAAGCTGAGGTGCATCGGGAAGGTAGCGGTAGGGATTGATGCCCGCGCTCTGCACGCGGCCATCCCATACATAGCGGTAGATGTCGGTGGACAGCAGCGGTGGCGCGGCGAAGGTCATGACACGCATCGCGGCGGCGGTGCCGAGCACGAGCCAGAGCGTGCGGGGCGGAAATGCGGTGCGCCGAACCAGCGCAACGGCGGCAAGCCACACCAGCCCGGCCAGGCACTGCGTTGCGGTGAAAAGCTGCGAGCGAGGGATGCGGGCCAGTGGGAGCCCGCGCCACATCAATACGAACAGGCCGAGCGCGACCAGCAGAACGAGTGCGACGCCCAGCCCTGAGAGAAGTGCCGTTGGCGAAAGCCGGCGCGGATTGAAGAGCTTGAAGAGATTCCCGCTCCCCTTGTGGGAGAGGGTTGGGGGGAGGGGTTGGCGCGTGTCGCACCGGCCCCTCCCCCTATCCCCCTCCCGCAAGGGGAGGGGGAATCATTTGCATCCTTTGCGCCGAGCCCCCAGCAAGCGCGTACACGTTTTCCTCCACCCACCGCCGTGTCGCATGCGCTGCATAGGGCGTGGGACCCGCGTCCTCCGGGGCGGACAGATCCCTCGTGAGCCGTGCCAAAGATGCCACATCATCGATATCAAACCACATCGGCAGTGCAACCACGTCCAACCCCGCCGTCACCGCGCGCGCCACCGTCTGCGTGGCCACTTGATCCGTGCTCCAGGCAATGTCTTTGAACAATGCTGCATGCGGCGCTTTCAGCCCGATCAGGTAATAGCCGCCATCCTCCGAAACGCCCAGCACCATGCGCTCTCCGGGCCGCGACAGCGCCTCCGCAGCATGTTGCAAAAAAGTTGTTGGGAGGGTCGGACTGTCGGAATTCACCAGACACACCGCGCCGTATCCCTGCCCCAGCAGCGATACCACTGCATGGAACAGAGACCGGCCGAAGCCATCGACGCCCGCCGGAGCGGGGATGCTGCCGTCGGCCAATACCAGCTCCGTGCCGGCCGCCAAGATGCCATTGAATAACGTTTCGGTTCCCGCGGGAGCGTATGCCACATAAGCGGTCAGAGGCATCGTGCGGCCTGCCTCGCGGATATTCTCGGTTATATCGCGCAGGAAACAGGCGGACAGCGACGCCGCCTCGTGAGGCGTGAGCGGCGGCACCAGGCGCGTCTTGGCATGATTGGGTCGCGGCGCCTTTGCCATGACCGCCATGGCGCAGATGTCGATATTGCTCATATGCCGCTGAACCAGTTGTAGCCGCGATCAGTCCAGAAGCCGCGCGGTCGGATGTTGGTGACGTAAATCGTCGTGACAAACTTGGGATTCTTGAATCCCAGCTTGGTCGGCACACGGATCTTGAACGGGTAGCCGTACTTGCGGGGCAACAGTTCATCCGAGAGATAGAACGCCATGATCGTCTGCGGATGCAGTGCGGTGGGCATGTCCATGCCTTCGTAATAGCCGTCGGCGCACTCGAACCCCACGTACTTTGCCGTGGTATCAGCGCCAACGCGCTCGAGAAAAGTTTTCAGCGGCGCGCCGGTCCATTTGCCGATCATGCTCCAGCCTTCGACGCAGACATGACGCGTGACCTGGCTGACCTGCGGCAGCGCGTAGAGTTGCTCCACGGTCCAGGGCCGTTTGTCCGCGATCAGGCCGGACAGCATTAGCCGGTAGTCATCGGGTTTCAGGTCAGGTGCTCGGTCGGGACCGTACCAGGCGTTGTAACGGAAATCCTGCACCGCCATGGCGTCGGGAAACGTTGGTGCCAGCCGGCTGTCGGAAAACAGCGCCGCCTGCACGCGGTCGTTCCAGCGGGAGAAACCCGCCAACACACGCTGCACCACGTTCGAATCGCTGAGATCGCAGCCGGTGAGCAACGTGAGCGAACTAAGAGATGTCCCGCCGCGCAGAAGGTGCCTTCGTTCCAGCGTCATGACACTTGCTCTGGCTGGGGTTGCGGCATCGGTTCCTCTGCGCGGCCGATCACCATGGCGATGAAGGTGCGCGGGACCAGGAGCACCAGCGTCACATGCACAACCAGGAACGCGACAATCAGCGACATGCCAATGAAATGCACCACCCGCGCCCCTTGAAAGCCGAAGAACAACAGTTCCAGCGGATAGGTCTGCACCGGCTTCCAGATGGCGATGCCGGAGAGCAGCATCAGCGCGACCAGTCCCAGCACGCCCCAATAAAAGACGCGCTGTACGTCATTATATTCTCCCAGCCTATGTTCCAGCCGAAACCGTGCTGCAGCGATAAAGTCGCGCAGGAAGGATTTGGGGCCGACGGGCAGGAAGTCTCGCCGGAAATGCCCGGATATCAGGCCCCAGCCAACGAACACGAGATATCCGAGCAAAAGCAGCCACATTGCGGCGAAATGCCAGGCGATGGCGGTGGCAACACCCGGATCGTTATGTACGGCCAGAGCGGTTTCGACGTCGCCGCCCAGCGTCGCCCATACCGGGAACCTGAAACCGAACATCGGGCTGGCATCGTAGATGCGCCAGCCGCTGCCGATCATGATCAGGATCGATAGCGCCATCAGCCAATGCGCGATGCGTACCGTTAGCACATGCGTCTGCACATGCGGTGCGGCGGGTGGCCTCACGATACTGCCTCCAGTCCGCTTTTGGCGAGCACAGCGGTGGCCTGCGGCGAGAGCAGGAACGCGACGAATCGGGCGGGATCGGGGCGTCGCGCCAGTTTGGTGACGGCCGCAGAATAAGCAATCGGTGCATGAATGTCCTGCGGTACCGTACTGATGACCTGCAAATCAGAATGCGCGCAGATGTCAGTCATGTGCAACAGGCCCGCCTGTGCAATACCGCTCAAAATCAGCGCGGCGACGGTGTTGGTGTCGATCGCTCCGAACCTTGCGCTGTGCTCCAGCCCTAGCCGCGCGAGGATCGCCGGGCCGTCCATGTCGGATCCCGGCGTGGGATCGCTGGCGGCCGTGGGCACGCGCAGTACCGGTGCGGCGCCACGCTTCACAGCAACGACGAGCGGATTGCGCCAAGTCCCGCGCGGCGCGTCCGGCGCGACGACGTTCGCCTTCACGCAAGCGGCGAGCGTCGCCGGCTGCGTCATCACTATGTCATTCTGCACCTGCCGCTGAAGCTGCGGCACGATCAAGCCGGGCGGCGTGGGGAACACGTTCACCATCACGCCAGTGACGTTGGCGTAGACTCGTGCCGCTGCCCGCAATGCCGGCCCCAAAGTAGTGTCGCATGAGAGCGCCAGGTCCGTGGTGGCCGCGGCCGCGCGTGCCGTGGCGCCGAGGATCGCGGCGACGGGCAACACCTGGAGCAAGCGCCGACGCTTTGGGGCGGTAACGTCCGGCGGACGTGCGTTATCGTGTCGCGTTTGGTCTGGCGGCATGACTGGTTCCCATGTGGGCCAGTCCTGAAGCCGGCACCACCTATGAGATGGTCTAGGGAAGCAGGCAGACGTTACATGCGGGGCATCACAAAAATACAGGGGCGGGACGGAGCGCGGTCTGCTCTAAGGCCCGATGAACCGCGGCTTCCGCCGCTCGCGCCAAGCTTGGCGTCTTTCCACCTTGTCATCCGTCAATTACAGCGGGGCGATCGCGCCCTCGAAATCCTTGGCCAGCCGGCGAGTCAAAATCGAGTTTTACGACGCATCCGAATTATTCACATGCGAGGAACTCGATAGTCGGGTTTGCAAGAAACGTGGGCTAGTGTCTCCGCCATGATAGGCGGGTTGCCTGAACGGGTGGGGCACTCCAATCATGCAGGGCGGCCTTGCTCCCCGATGTCCCAGAACACGCCGGCCATAAGCCCCAGGCCATCACGAAACAGCGATCCCAACCCGTGTTCGTCGGGTCCGTGCTGGCCGCAACCACCGTAGGATTGCGGTATCCACATCACGGGAACGCCGAGCACTTGCTTGAAGTATTCCGATGGTCCCGAAGCACCGATGTTGGGGATGATGTTCGGTGGACGGCCGGCGGTTTGTTGCATGGAGCGTGCGACAAAGCGCACCCATGGATCGTCGGGGTCGGTGCGCGAGGCGGGGAAGGCGTCGCGTTCGGTCACCTGTACGATCTGAACAATACGGAGGCCCTGTGCGTCCAGATGCGCGCGCAGTGCCGGCACGACGGTCTCCGCCTTCACGTCCACGGTGTGCCGGATCTGCACGCGGGCGCGGGCGTTGCCGGCAACGGCATTCACCGGTCCTTCAGGTTGGCCGCAGATGCTCGCGAGCACGATGACGCTGCTCCACATGTAGATGCGCTCGGAGCGCGACAGACCCGGCTCGCCCCAGCCGGGGTCGGGCACCGGTGTGCCGGGCAGATCTTCGATGACCACGTCGTGGCTGGCCTGGCGGACAGAGTTGGGAATGACGGCAGGGGTCCAGCTGGGTACCAGGATGCGCCCGTCCTGCGACACAATATTGGCGATGGCGTGCGCCAGGATGACTCCTGGATCGGCGAGCAAGCCGCCCCAGTGACCGGAGTGATGGCTGCCCTCGCGGAGATCAACGACAAGGTCGATGGCGATGGCGCCGCGGGTACCCAGCGTAATGTCGGGAACCGACATGCTTTGGCGAGGTCCGTCGAGTGCGATGAACACCTCGGCGGCGCAGAGATCGCGATGCTGGCGCAGGAACGGCAGCAATCCGGGGGAGCCTGCTTCCTCGCCGGTCTCGACCATGATCTTGGCATTGAAGCCTAGCCGGCCGCGTTCGGCCCGGACCGCGCGCAGGGCCTCGAATGCGAGCAAATGCTGGCCCTTGTTATCGACCACGCCGCGGCCGTAGATGCGGTCGCCCTCGATGGTAACTGTCCACGGGTCGAGGCCCGGCCGCCAGCGTTCCGGCATCGCGCGCACCACGTCGCCGTGGCCGTAGATCAGCACCGTTGGCAGCGAGTCATCCTCGATCCGCGTGCCGATCAGCACAGGACCGTGGATGGGATCGGGATTGTCGAGAACCTGTGTGGTGAATCCCAGCTTGGCGATCATCGGCCCACAGACGTCATGGCAATAGCGTTCCAGCTCGTCCTTGCGCAGCGGTGGATGGCTCTCGGTGGGAACAGCGACGAGGGCGCGCAGGCGTGCGATGAAGCTGCCATCGTCGAAGCCGTTCCTGGCGCGCGCGATCGCGCCGTCTCGTGTTCTCGCCATTGCAATCTCTCTCGCCGCATGTCATTGCGAGGAGCGCAGCGACGAAGCAATCTCGTTCGAGATAGCGCACGAACCGGTCATGCGCCCACTCTTTGCAGATTGCTTCGTCGCTGCGCTCCTCGCAATGATACAGACACAGATGGTGACGCCATTCGCCCCCGTGGAGATCCGGCGCGCCGACCCATTGGCGGCGGCTGGCGCGCGGATCGAGGGTAGGTTACTTCGCCACGCCGAAATCGATCAACTGACGCAGCACGTCGCCGCTTTTAAGTTTTGCGTAGCCCTCATTGATCTCGTCCAGCTTGATGTGGCTGGAGATCAGGTGATCGAGCTTCAGGGGTCCTTTTTTCCAGGCGTTCAAGAGCTTCGGCATATCGACGCGGAACCTGTTGCTTCCCATGGAAGACCCCTGGATCCGTCGTTCACGAAGGAAGTCGAAGCCGTGCAGTTCTATTTTCATCCCGAAGGGCACCATGCCGATGATCGTCGCGGTCCCGCCGGGACGCAGCGATTCGAAGCATTGCTCGGCGGTGCGCTTCAGGCCGACCGCCTCGAAGGAGAATTCGACGCCGCCTGCGGTAATTTCCTTGATCGCTTCCACCGGATCAACGTTCGATGCATTGATAACGTCGGTGGCGCCCATCTGTTTCGCCACATCGAGCTTGGAGGAGATCATGTCGATCGCAATGATGCGGTCGGCACCGGCGATGGCGGCTCCGTTAACCGCTGACAGGCCGATGCCACCGCAGCCGAACACGGCGACGGTGGATCCGGGGGGCACCTTTGCCGTGTTGATCACTGCGCCGGCACCAGTGATGACGCCACATCCCACGAGCGCCGCGACGTTCAACGGAACGTCATCAGCGATCTTGACCACGGCGTTTTCATGCACCAGCAATTGCTCTGCGAACGAGGACAGATTGGCAAACTGTCCCACCACATTGCCTTTCCAGAACAAACGCTGCGCCGTGCCTGGCGGGAGCTTCACCTCGGCGTTGTTGCACAGGTTGGGGCGGCCCGTGGTGCAATATTCGCACGTGCCGCAAAACACCGAGAGACAGGTGATCACCCGATCACCTGGCTTGACGTACCTGACCTCGCTGCCAACCGATTCGACGACCGCCGAGGATTCATGCCCGAGCACGACCGGCGTCTGGATCGGATACAGGCCCTCCAGGAAATGCAGGTCGCTATGGCACAGTCCGGCGTAGGCGGTATTCAGCAGGATCTCGTGCGGCCCTGGTTTGGCAACCTCGAGCGTTTCGATCGTCATCGGTTGATGAGCCTCATGGAAGACGGCTGCGCGCATGGGGTTTCCTTCCTTGTTCGGTGGGCGACACTGAACGCCCGATGCGTTCGGCTCGTCAACGCCAGGCAACCGCAGGGCGATATGATTCCGACGGCCGGTGAGCATTCGTTCGTGTTGAATAAGAGGCCAGGGACTGATTGCCCGGAACCATCCTCGACCTACATAATCACGTTAGCAAGAAGGCGGCGACCGCGGCCGGCAAGTGGGGGCAACAATTCCCCTGGTACGGCGATAATGAACCCAAGTGGCAGTTAGACGCCTAGGAGGACAACATGGCGCAGTTTCGCAAGGAGACGGATAGCCTGGGGGAAGTCCAGGTTCCCGCCGATCGGCTGTGGGGCGCGCAGACACAGCGCTCGCTCGAGCATTTCAGTATCGGCAAGGATCTGATCCCTCGGGAGATGATCGTAGCCTATGCCATTCTCAAGCAAGCTGCGGCGAATGCCAACCACGCCGACGGACGCCTCGGTGGCGACGCGCACCGGCTGATCGTCCAGGTCACTGACGAAATTCTACGGGGCGAGCATGGTGACATGTTCCCACTGCACGTGTGGATGACCGGCAGCGGCACGCAATTTAACATGAACGTCAACGAGGTGATTTCCAACCGGTGCAGCCAGCTTGCCGGCACGACGCTTGGCAGCCACGCCCCGGTCCATCCCAATGACCACGTCAACATGGCACAGTCGTCGAACGATTCCTTCCCTTCGGCGATGTGTATTGCCGCCGCCGTCGGCGTAAAACAGCGCCTCGTTTCCGCGGTGATCGCGCTACGCGATGCCATGGACGCCAAGGCCAAGGCATGGGACGGGATCGTCAAGATCGGACGTACCCACATGCAGGACGCGACGCCGCTGACTTTGGGGCAGGAGTGGTCCGGTTATGTCGGGATGTTGTCGGACGATCTCGATCGGATCGAAGCCGTGTTGCCGGGGGTGTACCGGCTTGCGCTCGGGGGCACGGCCGTGGGCACGGGCATCAATTCGGCCCCCGGCTTTGCCGAGGCGGCGGCAGCCGAGATCGCCAGACTGACCGGTCTGCCGTTCGTCACCGCACCGAACAAGTTCGCGGTTCAAGGGTCGCACGACGCGTTGGTGCAGCTTTCAGGAACGCTGCGGACGCTGGCGGTCTCGCTGTACAAGATCGCCAACGACATCCGCCTGATGTCGTGCGGGCCGCGTGCCGGATTTTCCGAGCTAGAGATCCCCGAGAATGAGCCCGGCTCGTCGATCATGCCGGGCAAGGTTAATCCAACCCAGTGCGAGGCCCTCACGATGATCGCTGCTCAGGTGATGGCGAACGATGTCGCAGTGGGTTTTGGCGGGGCTGGAGGCTACCTGGAAATGAACGTGTACAAGCCGTTGATGATCTATAACATCGCGCACTCGGTTACGATCCTTACGGACGGATGCACGAACTTCCGCAAGTTCCTGGTCGAGGGCACCAGGCCCAACCTGAAGAAGATCAACGACTATGTGGAACGTTCGCTGATGCTGGTGACCGCGCTTTCGCCGGTTATCGGGTACGACAAGGCGTCGAAGATCGCCCACTATGCTATGGACAATGATCTCACGCTAAAGGCCGCCGCGTTGAAACTGGGCTTTGTCAGCGAGGAAGAATTCGATCGAATCGTCGATCCTGGGAAGATGGTGAAGCCCTACGTCGCCGCCGCACCGACATAGGCTGCGCCGTCGCACCTGCCGATGGCGGCCTGGGCTGGTTTGCGTGTGTGAGGCGATGGGCGTCGGCTTCGCGCCCGCGCCTCGTCTATCTTCCGATCTTCGCTTTCACGCCATTGGGCATGATGGGCGTCACCGGGATTGGCGCGATTCCGCTTGCTCGGTATTCGCCGCTCCGTCTCATTATGGAGATGGCTCTCCCGCTTCGCGCACGAGGCTGTTTGCAAACGCGGCTTCGGTGAAATCGGGCGGCACATCGCGTACCATGCGCTGCGCATGTGCGTCGAAATCGGCAAAGAACAGATCCCGGCTGATCTGGGTAATGATGGCGGGAATGTCGCGTTTCATGCTTGGCACATCGCCTGTCGGCACACCGAAGCTTACGAAGCCAGCCGGGTTCTGTACGTGGATGCCGCGCAGATACCCCGCACTGCCAGGGACTTTTTCGACGAATTCATGTCCTGGACCAAGATAAGGATGTGCGCCGAGCCAGTCATCCGTCCCGTCTTGCGGGGGGACGTAGCGGTCGCGCCACAGCAGCACCTTGTCGGCAAAATCGGCCAATTCGGGACATGCCGACAGGTTCGCTTCATAGCCCGTGCCTGCGATCGCGAAGTCGAAACGAAAGGCTCGTCCGCCAACTCGTGCGACGATGCGATCGCCTTCAACCTGCGCCGCATCCCACGGCGCGGCGAGATGGATGTGAAAATTCGCAAACGCAACGGCACGTTCGATTGCATCCGTGGTCGGTGTCGACCCCGCGCGGCGGAACCGTAGCGCTTGCTCCCATCGGATCGCATCGGGCAATGCGGCGTAGTTGTCGTAGGCCCCGGCGTAACCCCGGCTTCGCGTGATCGGGACAGCGGCGATGGTTGGCCGGCGGGCAAACAGATGCACCGAAGCTGCCCCGGATTCCAGCGCGACGCCGGCAGCGTCGAACGCCGAGGCCGCCGCGCCGATGACCGCCACCACCTTGCCTCGCCACGCAACGGAATCGAGGGCATCCCCGGTATGCGCATAGCGGCGCGGCGGCAGCGAGTCGCGCAGCACCGGCGGAACATACGCGCCGCCATAGCCGCCGAAGCCCGTGGCGAGTACGATCTTGCGCGCTGTCTCGACGACGTCCTGGCCGTCGGCAGCCAAATGCAGGCGGAAGCAATTGTCGGCCGGCTCGATGCGCCGCAGCCGGGTACGATAGCGCACCGGGATGTTCAGGAATTGCCGGTACCATTGCAGGTACTCAGCCCAATCCAGGCGCGGGATACGGTCGATCGCAGTATAGGCGGCCGCACCGCGTCGCGCTTCGTACCATGCCTGGAAACTCAGCGCCGGAATGCCGAGCTCCGGTCCGGGCAACGTCTTCGGCGTGCGCAGCAGGTTCATGCGGGCGGTTGTCAACCAGATGCCGGCTCGCGATTCACGCGCGGCTGCGTCAATTACGGTGACGCGGCCGATGCCGGCACGGCGCAGGGCGAATGCGATGGCGCAGCCGGTCTGCCCCCCACCGACAATCGCGACGTTATGGTCGATGCCGGCATGCTCTGGCACCCAGTCCGGAGGATCGGCGCCGAGCCAGTGCAACGCATCACGAGCCGCGGCGTCGGGGTCGGGCATCAGCAGGTCCCTGCAGTTGTATTCTGACGGAGGGTAGCCGCTCCACACGTCATTGCGAGCGAAACGAAGCAATCTCCACCGGGCGATTGCACGCACTCTCGGTGGAGCCTGCTTCGTTTCGTTCGCAATGACAGCAGGCGCGACCCGCTACTCTGCCGCCGCCGCGAGCACCGGCCGTGCGGGATAGAGTGCGCGCACCCGGTCCTGAGTATAGACGTCGGTCCAGTTCGTCATGCTTCGGTCGGTGACCTGGCGGGGGTCGTAGCTGCGATCGGGGATTTGCATGCGTTTTCCGCCGATGTGCACGTGGCGGATGCGCCCCTTGTCCTGCAGGACTGCGATGTTCTCAAGCGGCGAGCCATCGACCGCAATGAAATCAGCGAAGGCGCCGGGCGCCAGCACGCCGACGCTGTCGCCGTGGTTGACGAACCGCGCTGCGATCGAGGTGGCACAACGCAGGGCTTCGGCGGGCGTGAAGCCCAGGTCGCGGACGAAGATCTCCAGTTCCCGCGCGTGCCACTCGCCATAGGGCGTGACAGCAAAGCCACTGTCGGTGCCGGTCATCATCGGCACCCCGGCTTTTCGCGCCTTGTGCATGTTCTCACAGGCGATGGCATATTCGCGTTCGACATGAGCAGGACGGCCCTTCTGCGCGGCGGGCTCGTGCGGCTGGGTGAAGTCGATGATGTTGCGCTGGAACGTCATGGTCGGGCCGAGCGCGGAGCCGGACGTCAGCATCGCGTCAATGCATTCGTCATCGAGAAAGGTGGCGTGGAAGATCAGGTCCACGCCGGCACGGGCGGCGTAGAACACTGCTTCCTTGCCGCGGGCATGCGCAACGACCTTGCGCCCGAGCCGATGCGCCTCGGTCACCATGGTGGTGGTTTCGTCCTGGGTGAAGGCGGCAATCAACTCGCCATTGGGGCGAGTCTGGATGCCATCCAGAGCAAGCTTTATACAATCGACGCCGTTCTTCGCCTGCACCCGGATTTCTTCGATCGCCTCGTCCTTGCTGGTGACCAACCTGCCGATCGAGGTGTCGGGCACGCCGATCCAGGTGGGATACCAGTCCGTGAGCCCCTGTCGCGTGGTGAGATAGCGCCCTGCGGCGGTGACTCGCGGGCCGTCGAAGAGGCCAAAATTGATGGCATCGCGCACGGAGAGGCTGATCTGCCCCGCGTCGCCCGGCGCACAGATCGAGGTGTAGCCGGCAGCCACCACCTTCTGGGCAAAGAACAGGGCGCGGAGTGAACGAAACTCCATGGGCTGGTAGAGGTCGATGTCTTCCTCGCTCTTGGCATTGCCGTAGGCTAGGTGGGTGTGCACATCGATCAGGCCCGGCATAACGAACAGCTTGCTGTAGTCGAGGACGCTGTCATGGGCGGCGATCGGCGGCGCATCGGCGGTGTCGCACACGCAGGCGATGCTGCCGTTGTCGCCGATGCCAATCGTGGCGTTGTCACGCACCGGGCTGGCGTCACCGGTGAAGAGACAGCCACAGCGGACATGAGTCGTCATCGTACATCCTCCGGTCTGGATTTTTAGCCGAGTGCTTCGCTCGGCACGGGTCTGGTTGTTATGAAGCGTCGCACACAGCGGCCCGCGTGCCAATGGCGGCGCGGCGACGCGATTGCCTGGCACTTTCGGCCGAGCGAATGTCCAACTCAGGCGGGGGTCGCTTCGAGCGAGCTGGCGTCGAAGCCGTAGAGCCAGTGCATCGTCTCGAGATTGCGGTCGGGAGATTTTTTCCAGTCGGCGTCGCGCGCCACCTGCTCCGGTCCGTCCCGCATGTGGAAACGCAACTTGTTGGCGCGCGACATCTCCTGCAGCCGGGTGACGCGCGGCAAACGCAACTTCTCGTAGCGCGCGAGCGCCGCCACCGGGTCACCGTCTGCCTTCAGGCAGGTCGTCAGGGTCGCTCCGTCCTCGATCGCCTGGGCCGCGCCTTGGCCCATGAACGGATACATCGGATGGCAGGCGTCGCCTAGCAAGGTGACGCGACCGACCGACCAGCGCGGCAGGGGATCGCGGTCGAACAGCGCCCAGATGAAGCAGGCATCGGCCGCGGCGATGATCCGCCGGATCTGACGATGCCAGGTCTCGAAGGCGGCGAGCGCTCGGGCGGTCGTCGCACGGTCGGTCCAGTCTTCGCGGTTCCACGTGTCATGCTCCGTCCAGCCGACGAAGTTGAGGAAGCTGCCGCGCGCGACGTAATAGTGCACGAAATGGGCCCCGGGGCCGACCCAGGACTGGTTGCCGGTTTCTAGCCCGAGATCCTCGAGACGTTCGGTCGGGATGAGCCCCCGATAGGCGACACAGCCGGCGAATTGTGGTGCTTGCTCGCCGAACAGCCCGGCGCGTACGGCGGAGTGGATTCCGTCGGCACCGACGAGCACGTCGGTTTCGATCCTCATGCCGTTCGCAAAGTGTGCCGTCATATGGTCGTGGCGCTTGTCGAAACGGGTGAGGCGGTGGCCGAGGTGAATGCGTTCAGGGGGAAAAGCTGAGGCGATGACGCGAAGCAAATCGGCACGGTGGATGGTGATATGCGGGGCGCCGTAACGCGCCTCGGCGTGGGGATTAATCGCGGTGTAGGCAAGCGTGCGGCCATCGTCCCAGCGGCGCTGGTGGTGCGTCAGTGGCCTTACACCCTCGCGTTCCATGCCTGCCCGCAGGCCGAGGCGATAAAGCACCCGCACGGCATTCGGGCCCAGGTTGATGCCGCCGCCGATCGTCGTCAGCTCCGACGCTTGTTCGTAGACATCGACGTCGAAGCCGGCCTGAAGCAGCGACACCGCGGCGGCGAGGCCACCAATTCCGGCGCCCACGACTGCGATCTTGAGGACGCTCATCGTTGTTCTTCTGTCAAAAGTGCCAGACATCTTGGGCTGCCGGCGGGTGCCGATCAACCGAGAGTGTTGGGACGTTGGGGGACAATACCAGCCGGTCGAATGATTGACGCCCGTCATGCAGCCCCGTGTCATTGCGAGGGGTGAGGTGACGACGTAATCCGGTCAGTGACAAGCCGCTCTGCTGCGGCTTGACGGGTTGGGGATTGCTTCGCCGCCACGTTGCTCGCAATGACATGGCAGCGGCCCTTGCCGTGAGTTGGTGGCGTTCCTTTCTGGGGGGATCATGGCGTTCTGGACAGAGCCACAGATGGCGTCGATCCACAAAATGCTGAATCCACGTTCCGTTGCGATCGTGGGCGCGACGCCGCGGATGCAGTATGGCGGGCGGATGCTGGCCGCGGCGCTGAAGGCGCGCGATCGCGTGCGGGTTTATGCCGTGAACCCACGTTATGACGAAATCATGGGGGTGAGGTCGTATCCGAGCGTGACTGCGTTGCCGGAGGCGCCCGACGTGGTGGGCATCGTGGTGCCGTACGACCAGGTGCTGGATGTGCTGCGGGAGAGCCACCGCAAGGGGGCGGGGTCGGCGATTGTGATCTCCGCGGGCTTTGCCGAGCGCGGCGTGGATGACCGGCGTGATTTGCAGGGGGAATTGGGTGCGTTTGCTCTCGAGTCGGGCATGCGAATCAGCGGGCCGAATTGCCTGGGGCTTGCGAATTTCAAAAACGATGTCTGGGCGACGTCGTCATCACGCGGGGCGCAGGGGCTGGCCGGACCGATCGGGCTGGTGTGCCAAAGCGGTGCGACGGCGTTCGGGCCGTTTCTGGCGCGGGCGGTGGAGAACGGGATCGGGTTCAGCTACATCATTTCAACGGGGAACGAGGCGGATCTCGATTTTGCCGATTTTGCCCGGTATTTGCTGGATGATCCGGATACTCGGGTGATTGCCGGGTTTGTCGAAGGATTCAAGCGGGCCGATAAGTTCTTGGAGGTGGCGAAGCTGGCAGCGGAACGTGGCAAGCCGATCGTTCTGATCAAGATCGGGCGTTCGGACCTTGGGGCGCGGGCAGCTCGGTCTCATACGGCGGCGCTGACGGGGGCGGATGCGCGGTACGATGCGGTGTTTGTGCAGCACGGGGTGATCCGAGTTCAGGATTACGACGAACTTTTGGAAGTTGCACACTTGCTGGCGTTTACCCCGGCGCCCGTCGTGCCCGGTGTCGCGGTGGTGTCGCATTCTGGCGGGATCAGCTCGCTGACGGCGGACATGTGCGGTGCGGCTGGGCTGGATCTGCCGGTGCTGGGGGATGCGGCGCGTGATGGCATCAATGGGATTTTGAAGGGATTTGGGTGGGCGGCGAATCCTGCCGATGTGACGGGGTTTGCGAACAGTGAGTCGTTCCCGGCGATCATGGAGCATATGTTGGGTGATCCGCGGATGGGGACGCTGGTCGTGGCGAGTTCCGGGGCGGACGCGCAGGCGCAGCAGGTGATTAGCGCGCGCGATCGGACAGATAAGGGCGTGGTGTTCTTGTGGACGGGAAGCCGGGACGCCAAGGCTGGGTTGGGGATGCTGCGGAGCGCTCGGATTCCTGTGTTCTACACGCCGGACAAGTTGGCCCGGGGGCTGCGGCATCGCCTTTCGTATCATACGTGGCGCGAGGTGCGGCTGGCCGATGGGTTTGCTTCGGCGCCGGCGCGGACGGTGGCGCAGGATGAGGCAGTTGCGCGGGCGGTCGGGCTGGGGCGTGCGACACTGTCGGAGAGTGAGAGCAAGCAATTGTTGGCGGCGTGGGACGTGGGGAGTGCTCGGGAAGTGCTGGCGGGGTCGGAGGAGGAGGCCGTTGCGGGGGCGGAGCGGCTGGGGTTTCCGGTGGTTCTGAAGGTCGATTCGCCGGATATCTTGCACAAGACAGAGGCTGGGGCGATTCGCCTGGGGCTTGGCGATGCAGGGGAGGTGCGCGCTGCGTACGCGGAGATTATGGCTTGCGCGCGGGCCTATGCGCCGCAGGCGCAGATCAGCGGCGTGTCTGTGCAGGAGATGGTGGGAGACGGGGTCGAAGTCATCATTGGCGTGTCTCACGACCCGCAATTGGGCCCGGTGCTGCTGTTTGGGAGCGGCGGCGTGATGGTCGAGGTCTATAGCGATGTGGCGCTGCGACGGTGTCCTATCACGCGGTTGGAAGCTCGGGCGATGATCGGGGAGGTAAAAGGGGCGCGGTTGCTGCGGGGGTTTCGTGCGCGGCCGACGGGGGATGTCGAGGCGCTGGAGGATACGCTGGTGCGGGTGTCGCATCTCGGTGTGCAGATGGAAGGACATCTGGCGGCGTTGGACATCAATCCGCTCATGGTGCGGCCGGCAGGGAGGGGGGTGAAGGCGGTGGATGCGCTGGTCTTGTTGCGCCGCGCATAGCGGTTCTGACACGCCGTCTAAACAGAAACCGGCCCAGCGGTGACGGGTGTTAGGCCGTGTGGACGGATTTGATAAGCAATATAGTGCAGACAAAGCTGACAATAGCGCTGAACGAAATGTTGGTTTTCTCGCAACGAAGTGCGATACGCTTGAAGCGCTTTAGCTTGCCAATCGTCTGCTCAATCCGTGCGCGCAGCTTATAGAGCTTCTTCGGGAAGAATCGACCCCGCTGCTTTGATTTCGCCCTCCGAGGAATAACCGGGGCAATACCGCGCACCCGCGCCGCGGTGCGGTCGGCATTGCTGTCGTATCCCTTATCGGTTATCGCGATACGGGGGACGATATCAGGCCCTATATCAAGAGAGGTCTCGAACTGCGTGGTGTCGCTTACCTCGCCACCGGTCAGATGGAAATCGAGCGGATTGCCCTCGAGATCGGTCTTGAGGTGGATTTTGGTCGAGAAGCCGCCGCGTGAGCGGCCAAGCGCCTGATTTTGCTGACCCCTTTTGCGCCGGCCGCCGAAACATGCGCGCGCACGACGGTGCTGTCGAAGAACTGAACCAAGTGCGCCGTTGCGCTTTGCTCAGCAAGCAACTGAAAGAATGCCTCGAACACCCCGGCACGGCTGAGCCGCCAGAAGCGCTTCCAGACGCTGTTCCAATTGCCGAATTGTGCGGGCAAGGCACGCCAGGTGATATTATGAACCGAGAAATAGAAGATTGCCTCGAGGAACTTGCGATCGTCCCGCCCCGGCTCGCCCCGCTTGGATCGCGCCGCCCTGAACACCGTGAGCACGATCAACCAATCTTCCTCGGTCATCCGCGTCAGCATGGCCGGCCCTCCCTTGCCGGCTAACCAGTGATTCGAAGAAATACCGATTCGGGAATCTGCTAATTATGCATAGCTGGGATTCCGTCCACACAGCCTAGGGCGCAGGTGAAGCCGAGTGCTTCGATGTGACGGGCAAGACGGTTGGCACGATGCTCGGCGGCTTCTCGGCGGAAATGGTTGGCGCCGAGGCCGTGATAGAAGGTTCCGTCACGGAGCATGCGATAGGCAGCGGCGAGGATCGAGGCGGCAACGGCGCGGATCGCCATCTTGGGGCCGCGTCGCTGGCGCAGACGCTGGAACGGGCCTTGCAGGTAGCTGCCTTTCTTGCGCACCCCCGCCCAGGCGCACTGCACGAGAGTGGTTTTCAACCACGGCGCCCCCTTGCGCAGCTGGGTGGAGCGACGCTTGCCGGCGCTCTCGTCGTTGCGCGGGCGCAGGCCAGACCAGGAGATCAGGTGTTCGGCGGTGGAGAAGCGGGTCATGTCGATGCCGATTTCGGAGACGATCACCTGCGCGGTCAGGTCACTGACGCCTGGTATGGTCCGCAATTGGCGAACCGCCTGACGGAAAGGTCGAGATCGCGATCCACCTTGGCGTCGATCTCGGCGAGCGCGGCATCGAGCGCGTCCACCTGGCGGAGGTGCAGACGCAGCAGGAAACGGTGCTGGTGACTAACACGTCCGGTCAGCGCCGCCCGCAGTTTCTCCGGCGTGGCCTTGACCCCTCGCTGCACCAGCGCGAGCAGCGTGTCGGGGTCGCGCTCACCCTCGCTCAGTGCCTCGATGATCGATGATCGCTCGTCCGGACTTGCCCATGATCTGGCTCAGCACCGAGCCGAGCCTGAGGATGGCGTCCTCCAGCGTCTTCTGGATGCGCTGGAGATGGCTCATCTCTATGACCGCGTGCGTGACTTCCTCGTCCGGCGCCACAAGATGCCGGCGCGAAGCATCGGACCGTTCCGCATGGATGCGGTCTTCGGCGAATCGGGCGTGTTGAGACCGCGCCTGTGCCGCCGATCGGGCGCAATGTCATGAGCCTGCCACGAAGCCAGTCGGAAAGGCCGGGTGCGGGAAAACCGCACGTCCGATTTGATGAGCGGGGAGGGAAACGGACCGCGTGTGCGGCACCGCGCCTTTCCTTGATTCTACTGGTTGGCTGATTTTACGTTGCCGCGAGCGAGCTCGCGATGGCGGGTCTATTTCCCGAATGCGGCCTTGCTACGGCACCGCACGACGCACGACGCGCTCGATTTCTGCCCGCACCAGCCGTTCCACCAGGTCGGGCAGGTTGGCGTCCAACCATTGTTTCAGGAGCGGGCGCAACTCCTCGCGCACGAGGTCCTCGATCGTGGGGCCGCCGCGATATACCCGAAGCGAGCGCTCACTCGCCAGCGTGCGCATCAGGGTTCCCACCGAGCTGGTCGCGGCCGCCTCGGTCTCGGGCGCAAGCAATCCGGATCCGCCCGACGGCGGCACGAGTTCCGCCACCGGAACCGCTTCCGCCGCGGGAACGGCCGATGCCGGCGCGGGGTCCGGTTCGGGCTCCGATTCGGCCTCTTGGTCTGGCCCGGGGGACGCCTCGGCATCCTCCTCCGGCACCAGCATCGACGGGTCCAGCACCAGCACGTCGTCAGACTTGTCCGGCAGGGGGACGGAGTCGGCCGGCGGCTCGAGGGCCGGCGGTGCGGTGGGCTCCTCCTCGCTCAGGATCCGGCGAATCGAGGCGAGGATGTCCTCCATCGAGGGATCGTTCGTCCCGCTGCCCTGCGGGGGAGGCTGCGATCCGCTCATGCGGTTACCGGCCCGGCTGGCTGGTGGCGTAGTCGCCCAACCCGGCCCACAGATTCTTCACCGCGTTATAGTACGCCGTGTCGTCGTAGAGAGGTACCGGCAGATGCATGTCGCGTGCGGTCAGCCGCCCGATCGCGTCGGCCACCTGGTAGGAGGCGGTGACAAGCGCCGCGAGGTTCTGCACCAGTGTCACGCGTGAGTTCAGTAGCGCCTGCTGCGCGTTCAGCACGTCCAGCGTGGTCCGGGTGCCGACGATCGCCTCGCGCTCCGTGCCTTCCAGCGCCACCTCGTTGGCGCGGATCGCAGACCGCGTGCTGGCCGCTGCGGCCTTCGCCGCTACCAGCGTCTCCCATGCGCTCACCGCCTGCTGCACAGCCGTGCGCTTGGCGTCGGCCACCAGGCGGTCCTCCTGCTGGACCGTCTGCTTTGCCTCGCGCACTGCGGAGTACTCGGCGCCACCCTGGTACAGCGGCACCGAGAGCTGCAATAGCGCCTGCCAGCCGTTGGTTTCGTTGCGGGCGGTGCCAGAGTTGGTCTGGTTGAACGCCTGAGCCTGCAGACTCAACTGCGGGAGCAATTGAGAGAACGCCACATCAACGGCGTCCTTTGCGGCCGCTTCGTTGAATTCCGCGGCGATCACATTGGGATTGTTGACCGCTGCCATCGCAGCCGCCTGTTGTTCGTTGCGCACCGGCAGCGCCAGCGGCTGTGGCTCGACCAAATCGGGCGGCGGCTCGTAGCCGATCTGCTGCAGATAGGTGGCGCGTGCGGTGGACAAGTAGCCTTCTGCTGTTTCGCGCTGAGCCTTGGCTTGCTCCAGCGCTGCCTCGGCTTGCGCTACGTCTGTTTGGGTGATCTCGCCGACGCGGAACCGGTCGTTGGTTGCTTCAAGCTGCTTCGCCAGCACCTGCTCGTTATTGATTTGCAGCGCCAGGTAGTCCCGCGAAAAAACCACACCGATACCGGTGTTGCCGTTGCCGACATAGGCGGTGACCGAGTTGAAGAAGCTGGTTTCCTCCTGCGCGAGCAAGGTGGCGCGCTCGGCAAACACCAAGTCTTTCGCATGGTTCACGTTAGCCTGGACGTGTCCGCCGGTGTAGAGCGGCTGGGTGAGGGTCGCCTGCCCGGAAACAGTATCGCGCCCGGTGTTGAGTTTCGCCCACGGGTCTTCGCCGAAGAGTGCATTGGTTTGCTCGTAAACGCGCTCCACGCCGGTGCCATAACCGGCGGTGCCGCCCAGCACGACCGTCGGCCGCCAGCCGGCAAGGGCGGTCGGTACGCCTTCATCCGTCGCGCGCAACTTGGCGCGCTCGGCCTGGAGGGCGGGCTGGTTGGCATAGGTTGCGGCGAGCGCCTCGGACAGGGTGTGCGGCACGCCCGGATCCTGCACCGTTGTACGATGCGGCGGCGTCCCGCCGGTTGGCATCTGGGCCAGGGCAGGCACAACCCCGATCGCCGCAATGCCGATGCCGAACGCCAATGCGCGACGCAAGACCATATGCGACCTCATCTCTCGGCGGGACGCTTCCCCGCGCCTTAAGCCCCTGCCGGCAAAGGCGCCGGCGCGGAGCGCAAGATGCCGCGATAGCGCGTGGAAGACAAAGGAGAATTTGTGTCAGAAGACGAAAGCCGGGACGGGGCGCAAGGATGGCAGTTCTGGTGCCGGGCAATCGAACATGGGCTGTGCGCGCAGGCCGGCAGGGGTAGCCTCAGCCAGCACCGCGTAGCTGGTGAGGCCGTCCTTGCAGATGACCGTCACGAGCCGTCCGGTGTCGTTGCGCAATTGCTGGGCGAGCGCGGGGGGGATGTCATGCACCGCGCCCTCGAGCAAGATGATGTCGTAGGGCGCTTCGCCGGGCCAGCCGGCCGCGAGGGGGCCGGAGACAAGGCTGACGGTGCGGGCGAATTCCGGCAGGACGTGCCGAGCGATCGACAGCAGGGCGGGATCTTCCTCCAGTGCCGTGACGCGAGGGCCACACGAGGCGAGCAAGGCGGCGCCGTAACCGGTGCCGGCGGCGACCACCAGGGCATGCTCGCCGGCGAGGGGGGCGGCGAGTTGGACCAGGCGGGCGATGGCCATGGGCTGCAAAAGAGCACGGTCGTTACCCAGCGGCACGTCCTGGTCGGCATAGGCGAGGGCGGCGACATTGGCGGGGAGGAAGCGTTCGCGCGGCAGGCGGCGCATGGCGCCGATGATGCGCGGGTCGATTACGCGGTTGGGGCGGAGCTGGCTGTCCACCATCCGGTTGCGTGCTTCGGCGAGCAAATCGTCGGACATCGGAGCGGGTACCGGGGGTTGTGGTCGCGATGCGGGGCTTTTACACCGGGTGCGCGGTGGAGGCTACCGAGAGTAGGATCCGGGCGGGGTGCGCGGCCACTTGACCCGGCGGGGCGCGGCGCACGATATAGGCTTGCTCGGCTGCGCCGGGTCCGGTGGCAGAGTGGTGATGCAGCGGACTGCAAATCCGCGTATGTGGGTTCGATTCCCGCCCGGACCTCCAGGATTTCAATGTGCTAGCCTGCGCAGGCCATTTCTTCAACCGAGCCAAAATATCTTCAAATGAGGCTTGGTGCCTCGTCGAATTCCAATAGATTCCTGCGGGGATCGGACCGCCGGTTCGCCAATCGGATGTTCCCACGGTCGCGACGACGCTGGATGCTGGTCACGAGGTCCATCGTCTCGGCACCCCCATAAACACCGATATGCCAATGGAGGCGTGCGCGCCGTACGACACCGACCGCGTTCGGCTCACCAGCCCAATTCCCGGCCGCGTCAGAACCCAACCTTGCGGGCGAGATGGTCCCGCGACCCGGCACTGGTGCCCAGCGCCACCAGCCGACCGGTCTACGCGTGTCACTCCACATTTTCCCCGGCCCGTCCAACGCCTCCTGCTTGACCGCTTCCGGCGCTGCTGGGTCCGTATGCTCTTCCTGATGCAGCCGGCGGCGCAGGCCGTGCCCCCGGCCTCAGCGATGCGCAGGTCACGACGTGTCCCCTCTCTCGTTCGCCTCTGGCTGTCTTCCATTTTTCCGAGGGTGGCCTTGTCCGCCATGCGCCGAGCATTGCCCAGCATCAGGAACCGTTGGATGCACACCAATATGTTTATGGCTTCCAGTTCGCCTGCGGTCGGCCCCACTCGACGTTGTAATGAATTCGCCATATTTTCGTTCAACTAACACGGTGACCTAGAAATGCCATCGCACATTGTCGGAGTACATGCCGGAGTACGGCTGTTGAATCGTGATGGTATTGAGCGATCCGATGTACCACAGATCAAGGAACTCGAACCACTCGTTTATTATGCCGAGTTCCCGTCAGACCTCGTGACGTTGTTCGTACCGTCTCTCCCGTACGATGCGGCCGCCAGTCGATATACGCCTATCTTCCCCAAGTGGGGCTACGGTCCAGGTCAGCCATGAGCCTGCGCCAACCCCGACACGCCAGGCTCAGAAATCGCCGTCAGCCTGCCGCACGCTCGGCCATCACGCCCCCGGCCACGCCGCCACGCGACGCTCGCCGCCGTCTACGCGCGGATTCTCACCGCCGCTGACAACAGCACCTCTATGCAGCCGGCTTCCCCGCTCGCATCCGTCAGCGCCACCCAGGCGCAAAACGTTGTCCTCCCGTGGTCGAGCGCCACCGCATCATGCTGCGGGCCATACGAACATGGTAGTGCATCCGCCCCTTGCGCCCGTGGCAGCCTTCGTGTAGCGCTGATATGCAAGTCATTCGCAGTTGCACTCGGGGGAGGCGCCCAGCCCATGTTCGTCAGCCTCATCATTGTGTTCCGCGAGGCCATGGAGGCCGGCCTGATCGTCGGGATCGTGCTGGCGGCGACCGAGGGCGTGCCCCGCCGCGTCAGATGGATCGCCGGTGGCATCGCGGCGGGTGCGGCGGGCGCCAGCCTGGTCGCCGCCTTCGCCGCCGCGCTCTCCAATGCCTTCGAAGGCGCAGGCCAGGAAGTGTTTACCGCCGCCATCCTGGCCTTCGCCGTGGTCATGCTGAGCTGGCACATCCTGTGGATGTCCCGCCATGCCGCTGCGGTCTCCGCAGAACTGCGGCAGGTCGGACAAGCCGTGAAGCTGGGCCATCGCCCACTCGCCGCACTGGGCGGGGTGGTAGCCGTCGCGGTCATGCGTGAGGGCTCGGAGATCGTACTGTTCTTGTACGGGGTCGTCGCCGCGAGCCACACTGACCCCGTGGCCATGACTGCGGGTGGAATCATCGGGTTGGCGATGGCCGCAGCGTTGTCCTGGCTGCTGTATCGCGGCCTGGTCATCATCCCCATTAGCCGGCTGTTTTCAGTCACCAACGGTTTGGTGGCATTGCTCGCCGCCGGCATGGCGGGGCAGGCCGCCGCAATCCTGCATTCGGCCGACTTGCTCCCCGGCTGGGGCGAGCAATTGTGGAACACCAGCTTCATCCTGTCCGATGACAGCTTGCTGGGCCGCAGCCTGCACGCTCTCGTCGGCTATTCGGCGCGCCCCTGCGGGATCCAGCTTGCCGCATGGCTGGCCACGCTGGCGGTTCTGATGGCGGCGTCGCGAATCCTAAGCCGTCCGGCCGCCCGCGCCATGACAACCGCCGCAGCGATCGCCGGCCTGATCGCGATCGGCGGCCCGGCCCATGCCGATGAACTGCCCACACTCATCTTCAAGAACCACCGGTTCATCCCTGACCGCATCGACGTGCCGGCCGGCAAGAAGTTTGAATTGCACGTGAAGAACACCGACAACACTGCAGATGAATTCGAAAGTACCGACCTGAATCGCGAGAAGCTGGTGACACCCGGCCAGACCATCACCGTGTTCCTCGGGCCGTTACCGCCTGGCACCTACCACTTCTTCGGCGACTTCCATCAGGACACGGCGCAGGGTGTGCTGGTGGCAAAATGATTCGGCCCATCGCCGGACTGGCCACGGTGCTGGCGCTGCTGGTCCCGCCGCGTGCCGCGCGTGCCGACTACCACATCTTCTCGCCTTACGAGATCGATCTGGGCGAACTGGAGATCGAGCATAACGGCGATGCGGTATTCGACCGCCGCGCCGATCAGACCGGCGCCACCAGCTACACGTTGGAACTGGGCACCGGCCTTACCTCCTGGTGGCACAGCGAGATCGAGTTCGGCTGGGATCGCAATCCGGGCTACGACCAGCCAACGCTGCTGACCCAGGTGGTGACGGAAAACATGTTCCAGCTCACCGAGCCCGGCGAGGATATCTTCGACACCGGCTTCTATTTTGAATACGGCCAATCGCTGACCCACGGCGCCAACGCAATGAGCAATGAGGCGACGTTCGGCCCCGCCATCGGCAAACAGATCGGCCGTACCAGCAACATCATCAACCTTTTCTTTACCCGCCAGCTTGGGCCCGACCAGACCAGCCACGGCCTGGATTTTACCTATGCGTTGCAGACCAAATGGAACATATGGGCGCCGCTGTCGCCGGCGATCGAGGCGTACGGGAACATGGGCACACTGGGCAGCGTGCCGCGCTTTCAGCAACAGGACTTGTTGGTCGGGCCGGTGGCGATCGGACTGCTGCGGCTGAGCCAACTCGGCCTAGGCCGCGCCGGCACTCTGGAATACGAACTCGGATGGCTGTTCGGCACCACAAACGCCAGCGCGCATGGGACATTGCGCTGGCGGTTGGAGGTCGAGGTTCCGTTCTAGCGGTGTGATCCCGACGGATGGTGACCGACCCACATGTCGTTGCGAGCGAAGCGAAGCAATCCCCACGGGCGATCGTACGTTCTCTCGATGGAGATTACTTCGCTCCGCTCGCACTGACGGCAGTCGCAATTTGTCAGGGTCGCAGCACAGGGACTAACATTCGGAGCCGCGCACCCCATACCCGGATCGGCTGTTTCATGTGGCGTAGCGCGACCGAGAGATGACGAAGCTCGTGGCTCGATCACAGCACGACTAAGCGCCAAACAGTCCAAGAAGAGCGATTGCCTGGCACCACCGGATGGGCATCGTTTTCCTCCTGGTTCGCGCCCGGTCATGCGCACGCGTGGGAAGGCAACGGCATAGCGACCGCGCCAGTACCTGAATGGTGCACTTCAGCCGAATCGCAAATTATTCGTAGTCGCATTTTCCACCTTGCGAGTCAGTCGCAATTGCGACTATGCCCACGGCCAGACATTCGACGCGGATGGGGCCAGACGCATGCGACGACCGGAAAATACCGGCCAACTCGACGTAGCCGCCTTTGTTTCTACTCCGATCCATATTGCTCGGCCGGCCGGCCGGCGGCGGCCGTTAGTGGCCATTCTGCTTGCGGCCTGTGGCCAGGCATCGCCGCTTCCTCGTCCTGCCTACGCCGCGCCGCCCGTCGTGCAGGTGCCCACCGAGGAATCGCTTCAGCCCAGCGAGCAATCAACGGCCGCCGGCCCCTTCGGCTGGATCGACACCCTCAACCGCACCAACTACTTGTTCGGCGACTGGTGGGGCCTCCGGCCGACGCTCAGTCAGTACGGCATCTCGATCGCCATACAGGAAACCAGCGAGGTGTTCGGCAACGTCACCGGTGGCGTGAAGCAGGGCGCCGCCTATGACGGCCTTACCCAGATGGACTTGCAGCTCGATACCCAGCGTGCCTTCGGCTGGTATGGCGGCTTGTTCGACATGAGCGCCTTGCAGATTCACGGCAACAATCTCAGCGCCGAGAACCTGGACACGCTGCAGACCGCCAGCGGCATCGAGGCCGACCGCGCCACGCGGCTGTGGGAACTCTGGTACCAGCAGCAATTGCTTCCAGAGGACCGGCTGGACATCAAGATCGGCCAGCAGAGTCTCGACCAGGAGTTCATGGTCAGCCAGAACGCCGGCTACCTGATCAATACGATGTTCGGCTGGCCGATGCTGCCCTCGGCCGATCTGCCCGGCGGCGGTCCCGCCTATCCGTTGTCCGCCCTCGGCGTGCGCGTGCGCACGCGGCCGGTCGACCCCGTCACCGTCCTGGTGGGGATATTCAACGGCAATCCGGCACCCAGCACCAACGGCGATCCGCAGATGCTGAATCCATCGGGCCTGAGCTTTCCGCTGAACGGTGGCGTGCTGGCGATCGCCGAAGTTCAATACACCTACCCCTCGCTCGGAACGATGCTTTACGCCGGCCAGGCCCAACCGCTTGCCCGCACCTACAAGCTCGGCATCTGGTGGGATTCGGAAAGCTTCCCCGACCAGCAATTCGACAACACCGGCCTGTCGCTGGCCAACCCCGCCAGCAACGGCATCCCCCTGGGACATCGCGGCGATTACGGCATCTACGCCGTCGCAGACCAGTTGGTCTGGGTCGATCCGAATGAAGGGGACCGCACCATAAACCTGTTCGGCCGCATCATGGGCGCGCCGCAGGCCGACCGGAACCTAGTGACGTTCAGCATGAACGCCGGCCTGACCTTCCACGAGCCGATCCTGCACCGTGACGACGACACTTTCGCCATCGGCATGGGATACGCCAAGGTCAGTGGCGCCACCGCGGCCTATGACAAGGCACTGGCCTACTACACCGGCGCCTACGTTCCCGTGCGCGGCGGCGAGACCTTCATCGAAGTCACCTACCAATACCAGGTCACGCCCTGGTGGCAGATTCAGCCGGACGTTCAGTACGTGTTCAACCCGGGCGGCGGTCTCGCCAATCCGAACAATCCGACCCAGCGCATCGGCAACGAGCTCGTGCTCGGCCTGCGCACCAACATTCTATTCTAAATCGTATCAAGATGATCCGTACTGTCTTGACCTGCGGAAGCCGATCCGACAATGCAAATCATTCGCAAAATCGGACGCTGCGGCTGGTGCCCGGCCAGGCGCAAGGGCGGAGCAAGGAAACGGCCATGGCGCACAAAACCCGCTGGTTGCCAGTCCTTCTGCTGCTCGCGGCCGGCGCCGTCCTCCCCCCGCGGCCGGCGAACGCCGATCAGCCACACGGCTTTCTGGAAACGCTGCATCGCCACGTCATGCTGACGTCCACGGTGCCCGAGACCGGCGACCAGAATCCCTACGCGCTGGTCGTGGCCCCCGTGTCGGTCGGAAAAGTGCGGCAAGGCGATGTGCTGGTGGACGATTTCAACGACCTGTCCAACCTGCAGGGCACCGGCACGTCGATCGTCGACTACGACCCTACCACGCGTAAGACCACGCTGTTTGCGAACCTGCCGCACCAGGTTCCGCAATGTCCCGGCGGCATCGGGCTGACCACCGCGATGACCATGCTGAAAACCGGTTGGGTCATCGTCGGCAGCACGCCAAGTACCGACGGGACCACACGCACCAAGGGCGCCGGCTGCCTGCTTGTGCTCGATCCCAATGGGAAACTCGCCGCAGTCTGGTCCGGACCGGACATCAACGGCCCCTGGGGCAACATGGCGGTGCTCGACAGCGGCGGCTCGGCCAGCTTGTTCATCAGCATGGCAGGCTTCGACGTGCCGGGCCCGCAGGTGCACGATCCCGCAACCGGCGACCCGGTTATCGTGGCAAAGGCGACGGTGCTGCGGATCGATCTGACGATTCCGCCGGGCCATCCGCCGCAGATCAAAAGCAAGACGGTGATCGCGGACGGCTTCGGCCAGCGCGCCGACCGCGACGCGTTCCTGATCGGTCCCACCGGCCTTGCGCTGGGTGCCGACGGCACGCTGTACGTCTCGGACGCGCTCGCAGATCGCATCGTGGCGATTCCCGACGCAGTGACACGCACCACCAGCGCCGGCACCGGCCGCATCGTCACCAAGGATGGCCTGCTCCGCCGTCCTCTCGCGCTGATCATGCTGCCGAACGGTCACTTGCTGACCTGCAACGCGCGCAACGGCCAGGTCGTGGAACTGGATCCCAAGACCGGCAAGCAGATCTATGCCCAGTGGGTCGACACCAACCAGGCGCAATCGCCGCCGGGCAACGGCGACCTGTTTGGCATGGCGCTGAATCCGAACGGCAAAGGCTTCTATTACGTCGAGGACGACATGAACACGCTGATGGAGGCGCGCTGACCATGGCACGGGACAACCTGCCGCGCGCCTCCCGCCGGCGGCTGCTGGCCTCGGCCGGCGGACTTGCCGCCGCCATGGGCACAGGTTTCACGGCCCGCGCGGCGGTCTCGGGCGCGATGCCAAAGCCTCCGCTCACGATCGAGCCATTCTGGGGACCCCACCAGGCCGGTATCGTGACGCCGGCGCAGGATCACAGCTATTTCGCTGCCTTCGCCCTGATATCGGACAGGCGCGCCGATGTGGTGGCCGTGCTGCAGCGCTGGACGGCCGCGGCCGCGGCTTTGAGTCTGGGAAAAACCATCATAGTGCCGCCAACGGCGGTGACGCCTGGTCGGGCTGCCACGGCAAGAAATCATACCGCAGCCAAGCCTGCCGATGCTGGGGCGTACCCGGCTGCCTCGTCCGACCCCGGGAAGGATGGCACACCACCGGGGACAAAGCCTGCCAACGGCAGCACGAGCGATGACGGCAATGCCAACGGCAACGATACGAGATCGGAACCGCCCGACCCAGGCCATGATTCGCTCGAGGCGCTGGCCCTTGGCCCGTCGCGCCTAACAATCACCTTCGGTTTCGGCGGCGGACTGTTCGTCAAGGATGGCAAGGATCGTTACGGCCTTGCGAATTCGCGTCCGGCGGCACTGGTCGATCTGCCACGATTCAATGGCGACCAGTTGCAGCCGGCGCGTACCGGCGGCGATCTGTCAATCCATGCCTGCGCTGACGATCCACAAGTTGCATTCCACGCGGTGCGCGAATTGGCTCGCCTGGCTTATGGCGTGGCGCAGGTACGCTGGACGCAGACCGGCTTCCTCTCCATGCCGATGGATGGTGGCACGCCGCGCAACCTCCTGGGCTTCAAGGACGGCACGCAGAGACCGCAGCAGATCGACAAGGCGGTATGGGTCGGCGATGAAGGCCCCGCCTGGATGCGTGGCGGTAGCTACGTGGTGGCGCGTCGCATCCGCATGGCGTTAGAGCACTGGGATCACACCCATGTTTCGTTCCAGGAGCAAACGATTGGGCGCGAGAAACTGTCGGGCGCACCGTTGGGCCTGACGGACGAATTTGCCTCGCTGGGGCTGGACCGCACCGACAAGGACGGCAACCCGATCATCCCGGACACCGCCCACGTGCGCCTCGCCAACGCGGATACCAACGGCGGTGCCGAAATCCTGCGCCGTGGTTATTCGTACAACGACGGTGTCGACTTCACCGCCGAACGCTGGCCGCCGTGGCGCCAGGGCATCGAATACGATGCGGGATTGTTCTTTGTCTGCTACCAGCGCGATCCGCGCACGGGGTTTATCAGGATTTTCGAGAACCTGTCAAAGATCGATATGCTGAACCAGTTCGTGACACATACCGGCGGCGGATTGTTCGCATGTCCGCCCGGCGTGCGCGAGGGGGAGTTCATCGCGCAGGGTTTGTTTGAAGGTACGTGACCACATTTTATCATTGCTAGAAGTGTCCCGACGAGAGGGGCGAAACACCCCTGTTCGATCGAGGTTGCGTCGTCGCTTCGCTCCTCGCAATGACATATGGACGGGGCGCCTCACGCTCCACCGCGAGCGAGGTACGGGCTGCGTGCCATCGATCAAAACGTGATCCGCACCCCGGCAAACGCGCCGATCGGCGCGGCGGGGCTGTACGAACGAGGATTTGTGGCATTTGGTGCTTGCGCCAGGTACACCGCCGTCGTTGGCGAGAACGTGCCATAGGTATAGTACCGCGCATCGGTCACGTTATCGATCGAGCCGAACACCTGAACCCGCGGCGTCACCTGGTAGCTGCTGTCCAGGTTCAGCGTCACAAACCCCGGCAACTGCGGCGTCAGATTCGCCTCGTCACCGAATAGATATTGGCCGCTTTGGGCGATCAACACGACGCCGACCGTCAACTTGCCGGTGACGTGCCAGCTCGCGCCAAGCTTGACCTGATTCAGCGGAACGCCCGGCAGCCGGTCGCCCGGATTGATTGTGATGTTGCCGTTGGCGTCGGCATCCGGGTTGCTGCCAGCAGACTCGACGAACCCGCTCTGATAGGTTGCGTCCGTCACGCTGTAGGCGAGATACGCGGACCAGCGCAGCGCCTTGTACTGCACGCTGGCATCGATGCCTTGCCGGCGCGTCTGCCCCACATTGGTGAAGAACGCGCGGTTCAGCGTCATGCCGTTGACGAATACGATGTCGTCGTCGAGGTTGCTCCGGTAGAAATCAAGGTCGTAGTTGAGCCGGCCGCCACCCACCGGCGTCGCGCCGCGAAAGCCGAGCTCAATCGTGTGCGCGACCACCTGCTTCAGGTTGGGATCGCCGACAAAGAAATTCGCCAGGCTGCAAGAGTCCTGGGGGCCGGCACAGGACAGCTCCGCCGGTGTCGGCGCTCGGTTGGCCTCCGCATAGCCGCCATAGACGGTCAGCCACGGCGTCAGGCGATATGTGGCACCGATCGCCGGATTGAACCGATCGTAGTCGTGGTCGCCGGTCAGGTCGCCGCCATTCTGGTCGTTCAGATTGATGGACGCAGCATTGAACCGGCCCGAGGCGGTTAGTGCCAGGCGGTCCGTCACATTGAACGTGTCGGTGAGGAAGGCGCCGTAATAGGCATCACTGATCGCCACGCGCACCGGCTGGTTAATGCCCGGCTCGTCAATGAGGACGCTTGGCTCGACAAAAACCCGCGTGATAGGTGTGATCCCACCGATGTAAGACTCGCCGGTAAATTCGGTCTGTGCGCCGTCGAAGCTGAAGCCGAATACCAGGTGATTGTGGAAACCAAACGCATCCTGTGTGTCCGTCGCCTGGATCGAAGCGCCATAGCCGTTGGTGTTCGTGGTCTGGTTGTCGAGTTCAGAATAAGCGAACGGACTGGGGCCAAGGAATGCCGGGATCGTCGCGCCGCCAAACGTAGTGCTGTAACCCGAATCGGAACACAGCAGGCCGGATCCGTCGCTGCAGGGCGCATCATTCGGCGCATTGCCGTTGGTCACGCGCTGGAGGAAGTTGTTATAATAGGTCACGCCCTGCAGCGACCAGTCATCGCTGAGCTGTACGTTGCCGGACAGGCTGGTCTGCACGAAGTTGTTGCTGACCTGATTCGGGCCGGTGAACTGCGCGGAAGGATCCGCTGCCAGCAGCTCTATCGGCGCAGTGCCCGGCCCATTCAGCACGGACTGCGCGGCGAGGACGTTGAAATGGATCTCTCCCGCGTTGCCACGCCAACCGACATCACCATAGAAATTCCTGATGCCGGAGGATTGCAGGTCGCGCCAGCCATCCTGATGCAGGCCGCTCGCTGCCATATAAACAGCGGTGTTGCCGATCCGTTTGCCATACTGGAAGTCGCCATTCACGGTGGCGAATGATCCGCCGGACAGCTCAAGTTCGCCGCCGTGATAGGTGAAGCCGTTCTTCGTCTGAATGCTCAGCGCGCCGCCCAGCGCGTTCAGGCCGAACACCGGGTTCGAGCCTTCCAGGTTCATCTCGTTGATCGCCGTCTCGGGCAACAGGTCGAAATTGACCGTATCGCCGAACGCCTGGTTGAACCGCACGCCGTTGACATAGACGGCGATGCCTTCCGGCGTGCCCTGCAACGCGGACGCCTCATAGCCGTGATACAGCAGTGTCGGCTGGTTGGGATTGCCGGAGGCCGAATCGAGATTGACGCTGGGAACCTCCTCATTCAAGGCGCGCACTGCGTCCGGAGGTGCCGTGCCGCCGCGGGTCAGATCGCCGCTTCTCAGAACATTGGTCTCTGCCGGCACCGTGTCCGGATTGACGCCGGAGCCAAGCAAGGGCGAGGCGCCGACCACCTCCACCGGCGGCAGAATAGCAAGGGGCGCGGCAGGCGCAGGCACTGTCTGAGCCACCGCATGCCCGCACAGCAGCAGCACCAGGATCCCTGCAATACCTACCAAGGTTCGCATGCCCGTCCTCCCACGCGGCCCGCGTTCGGCGCGAGATTACGGCGCGTGGCGGGCATTCCGTCTATGGCAAGACTTCCCGATTTTCGCGAGAATGCTTCCCGAAAATGCGGCTCGGCGTTCAAGCGCGCCATGATAACAGGGAGGTGAACTATGCCGCTGCGTGCACGGCTCATCATGCTGGTCGGTCTGGTTCTGTTGGCCAGCCTGGCGTGCGGCAGTGCCTTGGTGGGCTGGCACGATGCCAATTCGGTGCAGGTGGAGTTGCGAGCTGCGCTCGATGTTGGCGTTCAGACGGTACACGATGGCTTCGATGATCTGGCGCATGACCAGGATCAAAGGATCGGCCTGCGCCGTCTGGTCGCGACTTTCAATGGCAACCGGCATGTCCGTGCGACTTTGCTCGACGCGAATGACCTTCCCGTCGTCGACTCGACCTTGCTTGTACCCTCGTATCCGAGTCCTGTGTGGTTTCGCCGCCTGATCGGCGGCAATCTGTCCGCTGAACGCCTTCCGGTGCCACCTGCAATCGAGCGTGGCGCAGTCATTTTGCTGCAGACGGATCCCACCAACGAGGTCGCTGAAGTGTGGGGCGAAACGCGGGATTCGCTCTCTATCCTGGCGGGCTTTGCGCTGGTGAGCGCGCTCTTGCTTTATGCAGCGGCAGAGCGCGCATTGCGGCCGCTGGAGACCATGTCGGCCGCATTCAGGCATATCGGGCAGGGCGATTATCAGCGCCGCGTGCCCGAGCATGGCCCGCCGGAGTTGCTTCGCCTGGCGCACGATTTCAACCAGATGGCGCAACGCCTGGCCGCGGCAGCGATGCAGAATCGCCGCCTGAACGAGCGTTTGCTGACGTTGCAAGCCGAAGAACGCGCCGACCTGGCGCGCGACCTGCACGATGAAGTCGGGCCGCTGTTGTTCGCCGTGAACATGACGGCGGCGACGATCGAACATCTCGCCACCGGCCACCGCAGCCAGGACATTCCCGCGCAGATCCGGATCATTCAGGATGCGGTCGCACGGGCACAACGTCACGTGCGGAGTATTCTCGAACGGCTGCGTCCGCTGCGCGCGATGGGATTACAGGCCGCTATCGATGGGCTGGTGATGTTCTGGCGCAATTGCCGGCCCGAAATCGCCTACACAGTCACCGTATCGGTGGAAGAGGACGAGATCGGCGATGACATGAAGGAGACCATCTATCGGATCGTGCAGGAAGCGCTGAGCAATGCCGTGCGCCACGGCGAACCGACTCGGGTGGCGATTGCCGTGGTGCATGGCCGCGACGACGACATCCGGGTGGAGGTCACCGACGACGGCAATGGCCTGCCTGTAGGCGGCGTGCCCGGGCGTGGCGTCTCGCGTTTTGGCCTGGTCGGCATGCGGGAACGTGTCATGGCGATGGCGGGTTCGCTGACGATCCAACCAGGCCACCGTCGCAAGGGCCTGGCACTGGTCGCCAGCCTGCCCTGTGCGGTCCCGCAGGACCAGGAAGAGCAGGAATGAAGGTTCTGCTGGTCGATGATCATGTGATCGTCCGCTCCGGGATTCGCGGCCTGCTGACGTCGGTAGCCGGTTCTCAAATCGCGGAAGCCGGGAACGGCAAGGAGGCGTTACAGCGGCTACGGCAGGATCGGCCCGATCTTGTAGTGCTTGACCTGAACCTGCCTGGTATCGGCGGACTGGAATTGCTGCGCAGGATGTTGCTCGAGGACAAGACGCTGCGTGTCCTGGTGCTGAGCATGCATGCGGAGCCGCTTTATGTCGCACGTGCGATAGAACTTGGTGCGCGCGGCTATCTCAGTAAGAATGCGTCTGCCGAGGAATTGCTGACCGCTGTCCGCCGTGTCACGGCCGGCGATCGCTATATCGAGGCTGAGATCGCACAGGACTTGGCGTTGCAGGCAGTCTCATCCGGACAGGGGCTTCGGGATCTGACCGAACGCGACCTGGAAATCATGCGCTTGCTCGCCAGGGGTATGACGCTGGCGGAAATCGCCGATGCGTTGGGCGTCGGCTACAAGACCGTTGCCAACACGTGCACCCACATCAAGGCCAAGCTCGGCGTGACACGCACGAACGATCTTGTTCGCCTGGCGATGACACTTGATATGGCATAAGGTACGCCATCCCATGTCATTGCTTCCTCGCTGTGTTCGTTGCAATGACATGAAAAAATCGAGTGGGCGCAGTGGCGCTCACCATCGCGGCCGGCTCCAGAACCAAATCCATGCGTATTCTGCCGCGATGCTTTTGCTGGTGTAATCCGTCAGCAGCGCGATGGACATGATGCCGATCAGTGCGCAAATCGCGATATACATGGCGATCAGCGAGGGCTACGGCCGGCGTATGGTGAATGACAAGTCTGCAGGCTTGCGGTAGATCAATGAGTTGAATCCAGGTCCCCGCTGGATCGCTCGCCAGAAAAGACGAGTGGGCCCGTGTTTGCCGGCGAGCCCGCTTGCCCTCATCTCATATCAACATGCCACCGTCACGCGGCAGGCACCGCGGCCCGTCTTGCGGGATGGCTCAGCCGAGCGTGCCCAGCACTTGCTCGTCCGAGGGGAAGTGGCCGGTCGCCTTCTTGGAGAAGGCCAGCCGGCCGTCCACCGTGATCTCGAAGACACCGCCACCGCTCTTGCGCAGACTGATTTGCGCCGACGGCAGCCGCTTCAGGATCAGGTCCCGCGCCGCACGGGCGCGCGGTTCATAGCCTCACATGCCGCAGTATTCGATCTCGATTTTCATGCCGGTGACTCTCCTGTCTGGGTGGCACCGGCCGTACCATGGCAGCCCTGGCCGGGGGTCGGCAAGGGCGGGCGCGTGTCCTGCACGCGCAAGGCGGCCCGTTTCAGTGGCGGCGCCTACCGTTTCGGGATAAACGGGCGGCATGACAGAATCCCGCATTGTTCCCGTCATTCTCTCTGGTGGCTCTGGCACGCGCCTGTGGCCAGTCTCGCGCGAGAGCTTCCCGAAACAGCTCTGGCCGCTGATCTCCGATCATACCCTGATGCAGGAGACCGCGTTGCGTGCCTACGGCCCCGAATTCGCGCCTCCGATGGTCGTATGTAACCACGAGCACCGGTTCCTGATCGCAGAGCAATTGCGCAAAGTTGGCGTGGCCAGCGCCCGCTTGGTACTGGAGCCGGTTGGCCGCAACAGCGCCCCCGCCATCGCCGCGGCCGCCCTGATTGCGGCCGAAGACGATCCGGATGTCGTGTTGTGGATGCTGGCCGCCGATCACGCGATTGCCGATGTACCGGAGCTGCACCGCGCGTTGGCTGCCGCAGCCGTGGCTGCCCGGGCTGGCCGGTTCGTCACCTTCGGCATGCATCCGACCGGGCCGGAGACCGGTTACGGCTACATCGAATCCGGCGACCCGCTGCGTGAGGCGCCCGGCGTGCGTGCAGTTGCGCAGTTTATGGAAAAGCCCGATGCCGGGACGGCGGCGCGGCTGGTGGCCGATGGCCGGCACCTGTGGAACTCCGGCATGTTCGTGTTTACCGCACGCACCTTGCTCGAGGAGCTGGAGGCGCACGCGCCTGACGTGTTGCCCCCTGTACGCCGGGCCGTGGAAGGGCGGCGCACGGACCTGGACTTTATCCGGTTGGAGGAGACGGAATTCGCGTCGGCACCTTCGATCAGCCTGGACTATGCGGTGGCCGAACGAACCAGACGCGCCGCGGTGGTGCCGGCCGACATCGGCTGGTCCGACGTGGGAAGCTGGAGTGCGCTGTGGGAGCAAGGGCCGCAGGATAGGGCGGGCAATGTCGCGGTGGGCGACGTGATCCTGGAGAATGCCCGCAATTGCTATGTGCGCAGCGACGGCATGCTGGCGGCCGTGGTGGGGTTGACCGATGCGGTGGTGGTGGTGACCGAAGACGCGGTGCTGGCTATGCACCGCGGCGATGCGCAGGACGTGAAAAAGGTAGTGGACCGGTTGAAGGCTGCCAAGCGGCATGAGGCGGTGGCGCACAACCGGGTGTACCGTCCGTGGGGTTTCTACGAATGCCTGATCCTGGCGGAGCGCTTCCAGGTGAAGCGTATTGTGGTGGCTCCGGGACAGCAGCTGTCGTTGCAGAAGCATTATCATCGTGCTGAGCACTGGGTGGTGGTGAGCGGGACCGCTCGGGTGACGCGCAACGATGAAGTGCTGATGGTGCACGAGAACGAAAGCGTATACCTGCCGATGGGTTGCGTGCACCGGCTGGAAAATCCCGGACGAATTGCGCTGACGCTGATCGAGGTGCAGTCCGGCGCATATCTAGGGGAGGACGATATCGTGCGGCTGGAAGATACCTACGGACGGAGCTGACTGAACGGGTGTCATTACGAACGAGGCAGCGACGAAGCAATCTCGCTCGGAGTGACGTGCGAACCATTGTACCAGATTGCACGGCCAGGAATCGGGCACCATGTCAGTCAGGGTCCGGTCCGTCCACTGCGGCATAGCCGTTGCCGAACGCCGCGTCACGCTGCTGGAAGGCGTGCTTTACGCCGTGCTGGCTCATCGTCTCACGGAATGCACGGGCCTTCGGGGCCAGGTGGCCGCGTGCGTCGATCTCCGCGCCGATGCGTTGCAGCGTGCGCGCGCCCATCAGTTCCAGCCCAAGGTTGACCAGACGCTTGTTCGCCGACAGCAGATGCGGATCGACCAGGCCCATGCGGTTGGCGAGATGCATCACCTCGGACTCCAATTTCGCCGCGGACACCGATTTCAACGCGAGGCCGATGCGAGCGGCGTCGCGGCCTGTCAGGCTGTCGCCGGTCAGCAGCAATCGCTTTGCCCATTGCGGGCCGCAGTGATACAGCCACATCGAACCGGGCGGCGTGCCCAGGTCGCGCACCGGCGGAAAGCCAATGCGCGCGTCGTCCGCGACCAGCACCATGTCACAGAACCAAGCGAGCTCGGTGCCGATGCCTATGCATGTGCCGTGCACCTGGGCGATGACGGGCTTGTGCATGTCGAAGATCTGGATGCGCATGCGCTGGCCTTGCTCGAGCCGCCAGACGTCGTCGTCGATTTCCTGGCGGCCGCGATAGTCCGGGCCACGCCCGCTGGAATATTCGCTGAGATCGGCGCCAGCGCAGAAGTGTGGCCCGGCGCCGCGCAGCACCACGCAATGGATCGCGTTATGCTCATCGGCCTCGAGCAAGGCCGCGTTCAGGTCGCGCAGCAGGCGAGCGCTGAGGGCGTTGCGCTTCTCTGGACGGTTGAGGGTGATGATTGCGGTGGTGTTTTTCAGGTCGTAGGTGATGTCGTTGAAGGTCATGGGCGTCTTCCCTAATTCTTTGAGGAACAGGCTAGATCCATACCGTGCATCACGATAGGGGCCAGGCCCTGTGGAAAAACCCTTGGATGGTGGCCGCGGAAAAGTTCCCCACCATCGACCTGCATCCTCCCTATAACACCATAGCTTGATAGGTCTGATATGCTGGTGGGTAGAAGATTTATCACTCAGGTAGATGAGCCGCAGAGCAGGTCGATCGCCAGTGCTCAGGTTCTTCGAACATATCGGCGACTTCTTGTTCGATGCTGCCCTCTTCGGGCAGCAAGGCGAACGAATCACGCTGACGCCTCCTGACATCCCGACCAAGCAACGGTGGAGCCGAACGGCTTATCCACTGTCCCCAGTTAGTCGTCCAGGAAACTCCGTAGCTTCCTGCTCCGGCTTGGATGCTTCAGCTTCCGCAACGCTTTGGCCTCGATCTGCCGGATTCTTTCGCGGGTCACGTTGAACTGCTGCCCGACCTCTTCCAGGGTGTGGTCGGTGTTCATCCCGATCCCGAACCGCATGCGCAGCACGCGTTCCTCGCGAGGCGTCAGGGATGACAATACCCGTGTCGTCGCCTCCCGCAAATTCGCCTGAATCGCCGCATCCAGCGGGATCACCGCCGCCTTGTCCTCGATGAAATCGCCCAGATGCGAATCTTCTTCATCGCCTATCGGTGTCTCCAGCGAGATCGGCTCCTTGGCAATCTTCAGTACCTTCCGCACTTTCTCCAGCGGCATGCCCAGCTTGTCCGCCAGTTCCTCAGGCGCCGGCTCCCGGCCGATCTCGTGCAGCATCTGCCGTGACGTGCGGACCAGCTTGTTGATCGTCTCGATCATATGCACCGGGATGCGGATGGTCCGCGCCTGGTCTGCGATCGAACGCGTGATCGCCTGCCGGATCCACCACGTCGCATAGGTGCTGAACTTGTACCCACGGCGGTATTCGAATTTATCGACCGCCTTCATCAACCCGATATTCCCCTCCTGAATCAGGTCCAGGAACTGTAGCCCGCGATTGGTGTATTTCTTCGCGATCGAGATGACGAGACGAAGGTTCGCTTCAATCATCTCTTTTTTCGCCCGCGCGCTGTCACGCTCACCACGGCTCACGGTCTGGAACACGCGGCGGAATTCGCTGATCGGCAGCCCCGCATCGTTCGCCACCGCAGCGATCTGCGCGCGGACATTGGCGATATCGTCGATATGGCGGCCGACGAACAGTTTCCAGCCCTTACCTGTCAACTCCGCGACTCGGTCGGTCCAGTTTGGGTCCAGCTCCTCGCCGCGGTAGTTCTTCAGGAACTCATCGCGACTGACTTTCGATCCCTCGGCCATGCGCAGCAACTGGCCCTCCAGCGTGGTCAACCGCTGATTGAGCTGCTTGAGCTGCGTTACCAACTCCTCGATCCGGTTGTTGTGCAGCCGCACCTGGCCGACTTTCTGCACCAGTTCCTCGCGCGACTTCTCATAGGTCTTTTCCGAGCGGGAACTGACTTCCTCGCCGCTGGTCATCGTTTCGAGCCGGCGGTACGATACCTTGTGCAACTTCTTGTAGAGCGCTTCGATCTCCTCGAACGTCGCCAGCACTTCCGGCTTCAGTTTTTCTTCCAATGCCGACAGCGAGATGCCGGGGCCTTCACCCTCCTCATCGTCCATGTCCTCGCCGGCACCGTCGAACCCATCGCCGCCCGGCGCGCCACCGCCATTGCCATTCGGCGGCGCAGCCACAGGCGGCGCGCTGCCGTCACCGCTGGGCGCGCCGGCGCCCTGGGTAGCCTCCAAGTCGATGATGTCTCGCAACAGCATTCGCCCAGCCTTGAGCTGGTCGTGCCAGGTGATGATCGCCTTGAACGTCAGCGGGCTTTCGCACAGGCCGCCGATCATCATGTCGCGCCCGGCCTCGATGCGCTTGGCGATGGCAATCTCGCCCTCGCGCGACAGCAATTCCACGCTGCCCATCTCGCGCAGGTACATCCGCACCGGGTCGTCGGTCCGTCCGAGGCTCGCCTCATCGACGTTCCCCGTTGGCTCTTCTTCCTCCGCCTCCTCCGCCTTCTCTGCCTTTGGCGCCGGTGGCTCGCCCTCCTCCGTCTCTTCTGCCTCGACGACCTGGATGCCCATTTCGTTGAAATTGGCCATCACGTCTTCGATTTGCTCGGAACTGTTTTGCTCGGGCGGCAAAACGGCATTTAATTCATCGAACGTGATATAGCCGCGCTCCTTGCCGCGGGCGATCAGCCGCTTCACCGCGACGGTCTGTACATCAAGCAGGGTCGCTTCTACGTCTTGCTCGGCGGTGACGGTATCGGCGGCAACAGCAGGTTTCGTCGCCATCGTTAGACGTTCTCCTTCAGTCGTCGAGGCGCCGCGGCGCCCCCTGAATCATGCGGCACGAATTACGCGGCAAGGTCCACCCCGTCGGGCTCGCCTGCCATCACCTTGTTCAGCGCCGCCTTTAGCGACAGCGCCCGGCGTTGGGTTTCCTGGGTGAGGTTGGTTGCGGCTGCGGTCTCGGCCAATTTCACCTCTTCACGCAGATGGTCCAGGTTGAGAAACCCGAAAATGTGCCACCATCCGGCTTCGGCCTCCGCGGGCATCGCGGCGGGAAGGGCGCAGGCAGGCAGCGGCACCGGGGCGGCTGCGAGGACCTGATCCATCTCCGCCTGCAATCCAGACATCGTGAGGTGGTCGATCAACGCCCGCGAGTCAAGCACATCGGCCTGTTCCACCCACGCCCGGATCGCGTCCCGCAACCCGGCCAACGCGGCCGGCAGCGTCATCGCCGCATAGGCGTGGTCCACGTCATGCACCAGCAGCGGATGGTGCAGCAGGATCGCGGTCAGGATGCGGGCGCGCTCGTTGTCTGTGCCGCGTGCCGAAGGACGCGGGCGCGGCACGCTGCGGGCCGGGGGCGGCCGAAAGGGGCCTCCCAACTTGCTAACACGCTCGGCACGGCGCTCGGCATAGAAGCGGTCGCGTAACGCAGTCCGGTATTCATCCGACAGTGCCTTGTCCGGGATGCGGCGCGCCGCCTGGTCCAGCCGCCCACGAAAGGCGGCGCGCTGCTCCGGCGTGGCGTCGCCCGCGGCGTCTCGGAGCAAGCCGTAAAGCGCGTCGGCTAGCGGACGTGCAGCGGTCAGCACGGCCTGGAATCTCGCCGCACCCTGCCGGCGCACCAGCGTATCGGGGTCCTCGCCCCCCGGAAGCGCCGCGAGTTGCAACGTCCGGTCGGGCGCGAGCAGAGCCAGCGCGATGTTGGCGGCACGAGCAGCGGCCCTGGCGCCGGCGGCATCGCCGTCGAAGCACAGCACCGGCGACGGCGACAGCCGCCAAAGCTCCTCCAGTTGCTCCTCGGTCAGCGCGGTGCCCAGCGGCGCGACGGCACCGCCGAACCCGGCCTGGTGCAGTGCAATCACGTCCATATAGCCTTCAACAACCACCAGGGCCGCGCCGCCACGTACTGCCTCCCGCGCGAAATCCAGTGCATAGAGGTTCTGACGTTTCAAGAACAGATCGGTTTCCGGACCGTTGACGTATTTGGGTTGGCCATCGCCGAGAATGCGGCCTCCGAAGCTGATCACCCGCCCGCGGCGGTCTTGGATCGGGAACATCACGCGGTTGAAGAAAAGATCATATACGCGGCCGGTTTCATCATCGCGACGCATCAGTCCGGCTTCGGCAAGTTGATCGGCCGAGATGCCGTCGCGGGCGAGATCGGCGCCCAACGCGCCGCGGCCCTCGCCAGACCAACCCAGGCCGAAGCGCTGGATCGTCTCCTCGGTCAGCCCGCGGCCGCGGAGATAGGCCAGAGCATGGCGGCCTTCGGGCAGATAGAGGCGCCGCTGGTAGCTGGCCTGCGCGGATTGCAGGACAGTGGTCAGATCTTGGCGGTGGCGTTCTGCCTCCGCGGCCTCGGGAGAGGGTTTTGGAACCTCCAGCCCGGCCTCGGCGGCAAGTTGCTGCACTGCTTCCATGAAGCTGGCGCCCTGGGTCTGCATGACGAAGCTGATGGCATCGCCATGGGCGCCGCAGCCGAAGCAGTGATAGCCGTCATCGTAGACGTAGAAGCTTGGCGTCTTTTCGTTATGGAAAGGACAGCAGCCTTTCATCTGCCGTCCGGACCGCGCCAGCTTCACGCGCCGCCCCACCACTGCCGCCAGCGGGGTGCGGCTGCGAAGTTCTTCCAGGAAGGCGGGGGACAGGGCCATCAGGACGCGTAAGAAAGCATGTCCCGGGCGGAAAAGGGACTCCTGCGAGGGGGGGCCGACGACGAGGAGGCGTTGGCAAGCGGCCTGCCGACCCGATCGCCCTCACCCTCGCCGCTTCGCGTCTCGTGTCGATCCGCTTCGCAGCCCAACTCCGCAGGCGGGAGAGGTTTTGTGCCGTCAGTGTCCGTGCCCGGCGCCAGCGGCCAGCACGTAGGTGCGGGAACAGTACGGGCAGACCACCAAATTCTGCTCGATGTGCAAGAACACCCGCGGATGCCCCAACGGACCATCACCGCCGTCGCAGGCGACGGTGCGGTCTGTCACCTTTATGATCTCGGGTGGCATGGGCGAGACGGGCGCCTCGGGCATGTTTCGGGGTCCTGCGTGAAGTTCGCGGTAGCGTGAGGTGGCTGCAAGATGATAGCGATACGCGCCGTGCTTTCAACCTCGCCCACCGCCCTGCTCCGCGGCTTTCTCGCCCTGCTGTTCGCGGCCGTGCTGCTGAGCGGGTGCGACATGCCGATCCCGTCGAATAGCCGATGGCTCGACAAGCCGCCGGTCACGTCGGGCCAGTTCATCATGCCGGACGGGTTCGTGCTGCCGTACCGTGCCTGGCTGCCGGACGGGCCGCCGCGCGCGGTGGTGCTGGCGCTGCACGGCATGAACGACAGCCGCGACGCCTGGGAGTATCCCGCGCCTGACTTCGTCAACGCCGGCGTCGCCGTCTACGCCCCCGACCAGCGAGGCTTCGGCGCGACCGCCGATCGCGGCCGCTGGGCGGGCAGCAAGGTCATGGCGTCCGACGCGCGGCACATGGCGGAGATCCTGCACCAAACATATCCGCACACCCGCCTGATCCTGATGGGTGAAAGCATGGGCGCCGCGGTGCTGATGGTGCTGGCGGCCGAGCCGGATCCGCCCCCGGTCAATGGCTACGTCCTGATCTCTCCAGCTGTCTGGGGCCGCGCCGAGATGAACCTTTTTCTCCGTGCCGGCCTGTGGTTCTTTTCGCACGTCTTCCCGGCCATGACGGTGACGGGCGACGGTTTTGTCCACGTCATGGCCAGCGACAATAGCAAGGCGATCATGCGGCTGTCGGACGATCCCTTGACGATCCACGCGACTCGGTGGGCGGCCTTGAGGGGCCTGGTGAACCTGATGAGCGACGCCATGGACGACGCACCCGATTTCCACGGCCGGGCCTTGTTTCTGTATGGCGGCCATGACGAACTGATCCCGATGCGCGCCACTGCGGCGATCTGGCGCGTGCTGCCGCCAACCGCCCGCAAAGCCTACTACCCGGCTGACTACCATCTGATGCTGCGCGACCACGAGCGGGTAACCCCGACCGAGGACATCCTGTCCTGGATCTTCCATCCCAATGGGCCATTGCCCTCCGGTGCGGACCGCGCGGCGGTTGCGTGGTTGCAGAAGCAGGACAGCAAGGAACCGACCAATCTCTCCCGCTGCGCGGAAGGGGGCCGTTGCGTCGCCAGGCTCGCCGACCGAAAGGGCCAAGGGTGAGGCTGCCCTGAGCCTGATCCCGGGGAGGTTAAACGCGCCGCGTTCAATTCGGTCGCTTCGAACCTGATTATCCCCGCCTCTGCGGTTCACTCGCCAGTACGCTCCAATCCTTGCCGCCGCCACCATGCGCGATCGCGGACAACAGGCTGTCTCGCGCGAGAGACGCGATCGGCATCGGCATGGCCAACTCGTCGCTCGCCGCCAGGGCCAGGCGGAGATCCTTCAGCCCCAGCGGCGCCTGGAACAACGCTGGTTCGTAGCGATCCTCGGCCGCCATCGCGCCGTAATTCGCATAGACGGGCGACTGAAACAGATTATTTGCTGCCTCCATGAAGCGCTTCGGATCGACGCCGCCTTTGCGCAGCAGCGCGTTGACCTCGCCAAACGTCTCCAACATGGCGGCCAGCAGCACGTTATTGCCGAGCTTCGCCAGATTGGCGTGCCATGGCACCTCGCCGAACTCGGTGACGCCGCGGCCGACCGCTTCCAGCAGCGGCCGAACCTTGGTCAGCGGCTTGGCCTCGCCTGCCGCCACGACCCATAGCTTGCGTTGTTGCGCGACATCCGGGCGGCCGTAGACCGGTGCCGCGACATAGGCACGCTGCTTCGTTGCAAAGGCGTCCGCGAGGCGGCGGGCGGTTGCGATGCCGATCGTGCTCATCGAGACATGGACCGTGTCTGCCGGCAGCGCGTCCAACAGGCCCTGGCGCAGCACCACTTGCTCGACGGCGTTGTCATCGGCGAGCATGGTGATCACGGCCTCCGCGTGCTGCACCGCTTCGGCGGGGGAATTGGCGACAGGCGGGGAAGTCCCTTCGAATCCGCGGAGTTCCTTGTGGCTGCGGTTCCACAGCACGAGCTGGTGTCCCGCTTTGGCAATGTTGGCTGCCATCGGCAGCCCCATGGACCCCAGGCCGAGGAAGGCAACGCGCATGACCAGTCTCCCAAGAAGTAATGCGATGGGGCAACTGGGCGGAAACTGGCGGGTTGCAAGCCCCGGCCGAGGCACATGCGGCCGCTGAAAACCTCTCTCGCGCAGCGGGAGACGCTGTGTGAGTGGGCCAGACTGTTTAGCCGACCGGGCCGCCTGCCTTGCGCCAGGCTCCGAAGCCGCCCTCGACATGGGCGACATTCTCCAGACCCATGTCCTGCGCGGTTTTCGCCGCCAGCGCCGATCTCCAACCGCCAGCGCAGAAGAATACGAAGCGCTTGTCCTCGGCGAAGATCGGCTTGTGGTAGGGGCTTTCCGGGTCGATCCAGAATTCCAGCATGCCGCGCGTGCAATGGAACGCGCCGGGCACGCGGCCTTCCCGATCCAGTTCACGCGGGTCGCGCAGATCCACAAACACCACGTTGTCGTCGCCATGCAGGGCGACGGCGTCCGCGGCCGACAGCGTACTGATCCCGGCATTGGCTTCGGCCAGGAGCTGTTTATAGCCCTTCTTCATGTGCAGCATCGGATGCTCTCCCGCTGTGGGTGATCAGTGTCGGACGGCCAGGCCGGAAGCAGACTCCGCCGGGAGGGCCGAACATGCCGCACCAATCTTCACCCGGCACTGCGTGCCTGTCTCTCCCGCGCAGCGTAGGAGGTGGTGAGCGCCCCGACCACAGCGGTGACGATGATGTTCAGCACCAGCGCCACAATGCCGACGTTGAGATCGCGAAACGCTTCGGGTAGCGAGGGGAACAACGTCGCCATCGTGCTGTGCGTCAGCACGGTGGCGGCGACCGTCGCGATGCCTACCAGGATGCCGGCCATCGCGCCGATTGTGCTGAGCCGGTTGTTGGGCAACAGGCTCATCAGCAGCGACGGCAGAAGCTGCGTGACGAAGCTGTAACCCATTAGCAACAACGCGACGATGGTCGACCCGCCGCGCAGGGTGAAATATACGGCGACCAGCGCCACCACCGGCACCAGGCATTTCGCGACATTGGAGATGCGCTTCGGGTCGGCGCTGCTATGGGCGGCGCGGTAGATATTGTTCGCCAGCAGCGTCGCCGCCGTCATCATGATCATGGAGCCGGGCACCAAGGCGGTCAGCACGCCCGCCGCGCCGATCACGCCGACGAACCACGGCGCAAACGTACTTATCGAGAGGCGGAACAATGAAAGGTCGATATTCGGGCCTTTCAGGCCCGGCACCTTCAACACTGCCGCGAATCCGACAAAGAACACGAATGCCAGGATGAGCTGGTATAGTGGCAGTACGATTGCATTCCGCCGGAACACCGATTCTGTCCGCGCGGTGAACACGGAACCGAAGCTGTGTGGCCACATGAAGAAGCCGAGCGCGGTTAGCAGCACGGTCGAATCGAACCAGGTGACGCTCTCGCCATGTGCGGGCAGGGCCAGGAATCCGGGCTTGGCCTGGTTGATGGCCGTAAACATGGCTCCGAAGCCGCCATACAAGTGGAACGGCAGGTAGACGCCCAGAAAGATCGCCACCGCCAGGATCAGCGTGTCCTTGGCCACCGCTGTCCACGCAGAACCGCGGACGCCGGACGCCATCACGTACAGGGTAACGACAACCGCGCCGATCCAGATTGCCGCAGCCGAAGGGATGCCGCCGTAGGAGGCGGTTTCCACGATGATTCCGAGGCCTTTGAACTGCAACACCAAATAGGGGATCAGTGCGACGATCCCCACCACCGCGACGAGCACTCCGAGGGCCGGGCTATCGTATTTGCGGGCAAAGAAGTCGGGCTGGGAAATAAGCTGATATTGCTTCGCGTAGCGCCAGATCGGCGGCAGCAGCCAGTATGAAATAATGTACGCGAGGCAGCCATAGGCCAGGATGTAGTAGGTCGGCCCACCATGGCCGTAGGCGTAGCCGCTGCCCCCGAGTAAGGTGAACGTGGTGTAGATCTCGCCGGCCATCAGCAGGAACACCAGGACGGTGCCGAAACCGCGGCCGCCGACAGTCCATTGCTCCAGGCTCATCTCCCGGCCGTGGCGCGCGCGCAATCCGAGCGCCAGGGCGGCCAGGGCAGTGACACCGATGATGGGAAGGGCGGCGTTCATGGACGCGGGCTTTCAATCGTCGATTGTGTGCGATTGGCCGGATCGCATAGGTAGATGACCAGCATGATGACGCTGGTCAGCACGATCCATAGCAGCAGCCAGGCGAGCAGAAAGGGGAGGCCGAGGACCAGGGGGGTGACGCGGTTGAGGAAGGGTGTGCCAACCAGAATGCCGAGGAACGGCAGCAGGGCAAGTATGCGGATCAGGGACATGGGTGAGACCGGTTTGTGGGTAAGCCGTCGTTGCAAATGCATCTGGCCCAGGTCGCGGCTGCTCGGCAAGTGAGACACGGCGAAATTCTCGCAACAGAAGCGATCGGTGGTGTGGACGCGGGTGGACGTCTATTTGCCGGTGGCGACGGTACCACAGGGCTCGGCTCCAGCGGCGCGCACTCCGCGGGAACGTTACCGAGCCGCGCAACGAGGCGACAGGGATGTCACACTCGTGGAAAGATGAACGTGTTGCAGAAAGACCAATTTTTCAATTGTTGGGACACTCGGATAAGTCCGACAAATGTCGGCTTGAACAATTCGTAAGGAAATGATGCCGACTACGTTGCGCTCATCAGGTATTATGCCGCTTTACTGCTGATCTTCTATCAACACATTCGGCCATAGTTCTATCATGGTCTTGTCATGACGAGGGGGAATTCACGTTAACAAAGTGCAAACTGCCGGAATGTCTGTTACTATTCGGGCAATGTTTTTGCTTGTCTCCTCAACCGCAGGCAGTATGATACGCCCCAGCGGTGGGGGGTCGAAGGCGTCAGATTTTTGGGAATCGCGCAGAGACCCGAGAATCTGGTTGCAAAAAATCGGCACCGATCCATAATTAGTCCATCTCGGTAACCGGATCACGGGCCGACTAGTGCGGGGGTCGTTAAGCAATGGCTGCTTCAGTAACTATACCCGGTCCGAACGGGCCCCTTTCCGTTGGCGGGGGTGCCAGCAACCAGTTCCTTGCCAGCATTATCGCGAACACCATCATCAAGGCGTCGATTGCAGCGGGTGGTGCCGACTACGTCACGGCCGCGTCGTCTTCCGGCGGGGTGTGGACGCTGCCGTCGGCTGCAAGCGCTACGGTTGCCGGACCGACCGGTACAGAGCCGCTGATCGCGGTCATTCCCTCCGCTGCGTCGGGGGCCGTCACGATCCCGTCCGGCTACGGATTCGCCATCGACGAGAGCACGACGGCCACGGTGACGGGCAGCAGCGTTCAAATCATTGCGGTGGACCCGCCGGTCACCCTTACTGGCAATGTCAGCCTTTCGGCGGCCGGCAATAACACGATCTCGGCCAGCGGCAACTACAACATCTATTTGGGCGGCACCGGCAACAACAACGTCAGCCTCACCGGCCAGGGCACGTACAGCGGCAGCACCGGAATCAACGACGTCTCCATCAAAGACACCGCGTCGGGTGGCTCTTTGGTGGAGTCGAACGGCACCGACAGCATTCAGGCCAGCGGCGACAATGTGTCGGTGGCCGCGACGGGCGCCGGGACGGTGAATGGCGGTGGCACGAACAACGTGACCGTGCAGGCGACGGGCACCGGCGACGCGGTGCTGGGCGGCTCCGGAAGCACGAACGTGAGCACCGGCGGTTCGGATGCGAAGGTGTTTGGGGGTACCGGATCCCTGTCTGTCGAGGACAGCGGCACAGGCGACACGATCGCTGCATTCGCTGCCTCCGCCGCAAGCATTGCGGCCTGGGGCAAGGATGCGCTGGTGTTCGCCGGATCGAACAGTGCCGGCGGCACAGCGGTCACGCTGAGCGGTGGCACCTCCTCGCTCGAGGGCTTCAATTCGGTCATTGGCGGCTCTGGGTCGACCACGGTGATGCTCGGCACCGTGAACACACACTACACCTCCATCGGAGGCGGCGGCACTTCGGATACCGTCGCGCAGACGTTGTTCAGCGAACATAACGTCGTTATCGGAGGCACGGGGGCGCTAACGGTGACCGACGACGGCTTCGTCGATACCGTTGCGGCCTTCGGCGCCAGCACCGCCTCCGTCACCGTCGCCGGCCAGAGCGGGACGTATATCGGCGGCACCAACGACTTCCTCGTAACGGTGACCGACGCCGACGTTGGCACCAACGGTAGCAACAATTCGGTCTACGGTGGTTCCGGCGCCATGACCGTGGCTGCCGGCGGGGTCAACGATGTAATCCTGGGCGGGACCGGCAGTCTTTCGCTGGGTGGCGCAGCCGGTAACGACGGCGACACCATTGCTGCCTTCAACGCATCGTCGGCCGCTATCCTTCTGGCCAACGAGGGCGGATCAAACGTCAAGGGCGGTGGCATAGGCGCGCTGGTATTCGGCGGCGCCGGCGCTCTGACAGTGACAGCGGCGGACGCAGCGAACACCATCGTTGGCGGGTCGGGGACGAATATCATCAACCTGGAGAGCGTGTTTGGCGGGGCGAGCGACAACGTGTTGCTGGGCGGTGGCGGCGCTCTGACGATCAACGACACCGGCACCTCTGACACGATCGCGGCGTTTGGTGCGTCCTCTGCCCAGGTGACCCTCGCCGGTTCGAAGGCGATCTACTTCGGCGGCAGCAACACCAGTTCTATCGTGGACGACGGTTCGAACAACACGATCCTCGGGGGCTCTGGCACGACCAACGTCACCCAGGGCAGCAGCAGCTCTGGTTTGTTTGTGGTGGGCGGTTCCGGCACGTTGGTATTTACCGGCGGGCCAAATCCCATGACCATACTCGGCGGCACAGGCGGCGTGGCGTCCATCACCGGCGGATCTGGCGGCACAACACTGTTCGGCTCCTCGGGTGGCGTCTCCTACTTCGACGGTTCGAGCGGGGCGTTGGTGTTCTCGGCGGGTGCCGGCAACGAAACCTTGGACGCCGCCGGCTCCTCGACCAACAATTTCATAGGAGGCGGATCCGACCCGAGCGGCAGCAACTCCTTGGTTGGCGGCAGTGGCAACGACACGTTCAGCGCCGGTGCCGGCACCGATACAATGACCGGCGGCGCGGGCTCTAACGACTTCGCGTTCTTCGCGCAGGCAACCGGTGGCAAGGCCGATGTCATCACCGACTGGACGACAAACGACGGATTGCTCGTGATCGGATACAGCTCCACGGCCTCGGCGCAAAGCTTGCTCAACAACGCAACCACCGGTCCCAACGGCGGCGTGACACTGACGCTGTCGGACAATACGACGATCACGTTCAGCAATCTCAACAGCACGTCCGAACTGCAGGGCCATATCCTGTATAACGCGTGATGAGTTTCCCATGACGGCTGCTGGTGTGGCGGCATCCGTCATGGGCAGGCGTGCATACGTTGACCCATGCTCGTGCCGGCCTCTATAGCGTCGGCTGATATGCCTACGCTGTCGGATGGTGTGGTTGTTGCGCCAAAACCAGTGAAAGTGAGATCGCATGAGGCTGTGCACGGCCGCGGCATTTCGTGGCTCGCGGCTGGGTCGATCACTTTGCCATGGCTGAGTATCCTCTCGCGTGTGCCGTTGATTGCAGGCGGCCGATGGGACGGCGACGAGGTTTTTAACTTTTTTCACTTTCGCCAGAGCGGTTTGCAGCTCCTGGCTGTCAGCCTGGGTTGACGGCATCGGCCAGTCTCTAATTTGGTCATCTTTCTCTATTTCCTTACCGTAAACCGGTTGAATGCGCCGCTGATCACACCGTTCCTCGCATTCACCTGGACCCTGTCGATGGCTGCCTGCATGATCGCGGCCTGGCCGGGTTCGCACCGCGGCCGTTTGTTTCGCTGGACCGCCTTTTCTGCCCTGTTAGCGATGTTTCTTCTTGGCCACCAGATCGAAGAAATGTTTTTCTGGCCGATGGGCGCCGCAGCGTATTTGATCGCCCTGGGAGCCATCGTGCTCGAGATAGCACGGGTCATAACCGGTGGCATTGCTCGCCCGCAGGGTCGCCCACGTCTGCCCTGGCTCTGGCGGCGGCGATTGGGAGCGCCGAAACCGGCATGTTCTTTGCTCTCACTCTCGGCGGCGTTCTGCCTGCGCTGAATGCTCCGGACATGGTTCGGAATCGCTGGCGCCACAGCAGGGAAGCCGCATGGTACGTTGTGCCGCTTGGCCTGTCGCTTGGGTTCTTCGTGTTTGCCCTTGCGTTTGGCACCGCCTACGGCATGGCGCAGAGCGGAGCAGCCAACCCATATTTTCACCGTGCATGGCCGAGCCTGACCGCAACGTTGCAAACCTTGCCGAAAGAATTGCTGCTACACGACGGATCGCAGGATGGCCTGAGCAATACGGGTGCATTGCTGAGCCAGGTTTTGCTGCTGGCCGGATTTTACGGTGTAGCCAGCACCGGGTGTTTTTCGCGGGTGCCGTGGCGGCAGCAGGTCGCGTTGGTCCTCATTGAGCGGATTATCCATTGCTACCCTTGATTGCGGACCCTCGTCTCTCGGTCGCAAAGTATACTGGCAGTTCATGCTGGATGCCGCTTCCCTACCCAACGCTGAGCCGCCGCTGTTTTCGGTGGTAATCCCGGCTTTCAACGAAGCCGATGGATTGCAGGCATTCCATTTTCGTCTAGCGACAATTATGCAGACGCTGGGTTGCTGGGAAGCGATCTACGTCAACGACGGCAGCCAGGACACCACGTTGGCAACATTGAGGGACTTACGCAGAGACGATCCGCATATCGCGATCGTCAACCTGTCGCGCAATTTCGGCAAGGAGATTGCCATTACCGCGGCTTTGGATCACGCAAAGGGCGAGGCGATTGTGGTGATCGATGCGGATCTCCAGGATCCTCCGGAACTGATTCCAGCACTGGTTGCGGCTAGGCGCCGCGGCTTCGACACGGTCTATGCACAGCGCCACGCGCGGCTTGGCGATACGCTGCTGAAGCGAGCAACGGCAGCGTTGTTTTATCGGCTGATGCGTCGTGTTGGCCGGGTGGAGTTGCCGCCCAACACCGGCGACTTCCGCCTCATGAGCCGGCGGGTTGTGGATGCCGTGCGACAGTTGCGAGAGCAGCATCGGATGATGAAAGGGCTGTTCGCGTGGGTGGGATTTCCCAGTTGTGCCGTGCTTTATGACCGGGCACCGCGGCATGCCGGGCGAACCAAATGGACCTATTGGCGGCTTTGGAACCTGGCGGTCGAGGGCATTACAGGTTTTACCGTGATGCCGCTGAAGGTAGCCACGTATGTGGGCTTGGCCGTTGCTTTGCTGGCAGTTCTCTATGCGGTTCAGGTCGTGGTCCGAACGCTCTTGTTCGGCAACCCCGTCGCCGGCTATCCCAGCTTGATGACGGTTGTGCTGTTTCTTGGCGGCGTGCAGCTCATGACACTCGGGGTCATAGGCGAGTATCTCGGCCGGGTGTTCAACGGGACAAAGCAAAGGCCGCTGTACCTTATAGAGGCCTTTGAAGCCAGCGGTGTCACGGTCCCTGCGGATGACAGAGGCTATGCAAACTTGTCGAATCCCCCACCGCAGCATGCGTCATCGAGTGCGAGCCTGGGCGAGCCAAACAGTGGCGACGCATCGGTTCCGGTGCCACAGTGTCCTGGTGCCGTCAGCCGGGAAGGAGAGAGCGGCGCGACCGCACGAGCGAAGCTCGAGGACGGCGCGGCGGAGGGATCGGCGAGACTGTAGCGGGCAGGCAAACCCAACCATCTCTTGCGCTGCGACTTGGCTCGAATGCGTGACTGAAGGCAGCATATATTGTATGACATTTCATCAGAACGCTCCAATCACCCAGCCCGAGGCTACCCTGTCCGTAAGAACCTCCATCTCCCCTCAGGGCGCCAGTCAGAAACCGCAGGGATCGCCCGCGCCAGCCAGTCGGATCCCGAATCCAGTCGAGCACCATACTGTCGCCATCCTTCTTTCGGCGCACAACGGCGAGCGTTTTCTGCACGATCAACTTGCCAGCCTGGTACGCCAGACGCACCAACGCTGGGTGCTGTATTGGCGAGATGATGGATCATCCGACGCGGCGCAGGCGATCCTGCAAAGTTTCGCTGCCTTTGCCGGCAAACACAGGTCGCATTCTGTATCCGGTGGTGGCGCTCTCGGCCCAACCCGCAGCTACCTGACACTCCTCGCATCGGCCTGGCACGATCAATTTCGGTATTTTGCCTTTGCGGACCAGGACGATGTGTGGTTCGAGGACAAGATCACGCGCGGGCTTCGCGCTCTGTCCGAGGTGCCTCCGGACGTTCCGGCATTGTATTGCGCGCGACAAGAGCTGGTCGATGAGCAGCTCCGCTACCTTGGCAAATCGCCTAGGCATGCAGGGAAGGTTGGATTTCCGGCTGCGCTGACCCAGAACATCGCCACAGGCTGCACAATTATCATGAACCGGGCGGCAGCCGAAGTCGTGCTCTCGCTTGCGCCGCCTGAAGGAACCTTGCACGACTGGTGGTGCTACATCGCTGTTTCAGCCGCAGGCGGCGAGATTCTCGTCGACAACGCGGCTGTCCTGCACTATCGGCAGCACTTGGGGAATTTGGTCGGTTCGCCGGTTGGCATCCTGCGTCGGGGCATTGCGGCATTGCGCCGCGGCCCCCGCCCTTTTATGACGATACTCCGTAATCATGTCGCAGTGTTGCAAACCCATCCCGACCTGCTATCGGATCGTGCGCGTGCGGATCTCGCTGTTATTGCCGCGGGATTGGACGGAGGGGGGCGTGACAAGCTCCGTGCCTTAGGTTTGCGCGGCTTTCACCGGCAAACTCGACTCGAGGACGTTGTATTCGGGATTTGGTTTCTTCTGGGCTAATGCCGCGGCTTTCACGCAGTGTTCCCGGAAAGACTTGCATACCCGTGGCATTGGACTGATGCCGGTCATAGGGTTCTGATCAGGCCCCCGTGCGCTCCGGCTGCTTCTTGACTCCAATCAGCATCGAACCGGTTGCGATCACCTCCTGCATCTGCGGCGCCAGAAGTCGGGAATAGCTCGCCTCCAGCAACGTCAAAACTGGACGGTCGAGCAAGTCGCCGATGCGCAGATTCTCGAAAGATCGCGCTTCATCCGGTGGCAGGCCATTGCGAAACACGGTCAGCATCCATTGCAGGCCGACGATCGGATGTTGATGCCAGCCGATCTCCACGGACTGAATATCGCAGGCAGCTTCAAACAAGCTGCGATTGCCAAGCGGTGTGGCATTGAAATAGTGGTGCGGATAGCCATGCACCGGCTGCATGAAAGGATAATCGATCATGATGGTGCCACCGGGTTTCAGGACGCGGCAAATCTCGCTCGCGACATCCCATGGACGCCTGGTATGCTCCAAGGTTGCGAAGCAGAATACGCCGTCGAACTGACTATCGGCAAACGGCAGATCTTCCGCTATGCAGATAACGTCGGTGCTGACCGATGCATAGATGTCGGTATTCACGACGTTGGCGTAATAGATGCGCCTCAGCCCTGCGCCGACATCGAGCATCAGCTTGTCTGGATTATTGCGAACCACATCCAATACCGGCGCGCCGTAGGGATGCGCCGAAACCGGCGGGTCTTCTGGTATGCCGAATTCCTCGATCAATCGGCGCGAGAGAAAGTTTGGAGCCTCGTCCGGACGGCGCACGTGTTCCGGTTCTCGACTGAAGGCAATGCGCTCCAGCTTGCGCTTCCGTAGTTCCGTCACCTGTGGCAGGTTGATCCACTGCGAACGCTGCTGCGCAGATCCCTCTGTGAGGAAATGCTGACGCGCGCTGATCCCCGATCTTCTTACGTCAGGATTGGCCGCAAGATAACCGGTCTCTTCCACGTCGTCGACCGACAGCGGTTCATTCACGCAAGGCAGTTCAAAGAAATCTGCTCGCGGACCGTCGATATTCGTCACCATGAATGGCGCCTATCGGGCAAAGGACATCCTCCTGGGGGGCAACGGTGACCGCGGTGAGGAGGGCGCTCCGTATAAGCCTATTGGATGAGGGGTCAACGGCTGTTGACGTCAAGCCGGGGTGCAACCTTCCATCAAGGCCGGTGTCCGGCGCTGACGCGGGTCAAGTCGTGGGAACGTTCCGTGAACAATGCCGGTAACCGCAGGCTAAAGCTGTATTGGGCAGCGAGACTCGATTAGCGCATATTGTCGACAGGGGCATTGCCAGCGATCTCAGACATTCAAAGTCGGCGCTTCAGCACGCTTTGCTGATTATTGCCTGGAACTATCAGCGTATCTCCACATCAACGCCGGGCGGCCGCAAATTCGATTGAGGTACCACGCGTCGCCTCGTCCATGCGCGCCCGCTTCATGCTTCAGACGCGACGTGGGCCTGCCAGGCCAGAGGCCGCTCTCGCGAGTACCTATGCCTTCGTGCGCTATTTCCGGTCGATTGTCCCCACGAGGCCGCTGCCACGGGACATACTGCGCAGCGCGTCCGGCTGCGGCGCCGGATCAATCGGCACGGGCGGCGCCTCGGCGACTTGCTCGATGGTTTGCCACGGCCGCTCGGCGACGGGGCGCAGATCGCGGGGTGCCGGGTTCAGGTTCGGTTCCGGCGCCGGAGCGTGGGCCGCCGCGACCAGCACGCCAGTGTCCGGACGGTCATAGATGAAGCCATAGGTCGGGTAGACCGCGCCAAAGTCGCCGCTTTCTCCCAGCCCTACCCGAACCGCGGACCAATCGTTCGCCTCGGACACGTCCACCACGGGGACATTACGCGATACACCGCCATAGTCCCCGCCGGGGCCCCACCAATTTGCTTGGTCGATCTCGACCTCACGGCGGTTGACGATCCGGCTGACCACTGCAACATGGCCGAGGCGCATCCTGGGGTTGGCACGGAAGGCCAGCACGCTGCCGACCGCCGGGATATGGCCCCGGGCGTAGACGCCGGCGGCATGATCCCACCACTGCCAGGCATTGCCCGAGAGGTCGATGCCAGAGACGCGGCGCGCGTAGGGCACACAGGAGATATCGTCGCGACGCACCACGTGGTGCCACCGGCTAGCGATAATCCTGCGGTGAATACTGGTCCGGACCCCGTGATAGACGACGGTCACGCTACGATGCGCCTTCCAGGCTACAGGGCGGCTTGCGATCGCATGATGCAGGGCGGAGATGTGATGGACCCAACGTTCTCGGGTTGGGGAGGCGGAAGCTTGTGTGATCAACGGGTTACCAAATGATAGAAGCGATACCAAAACGATTATACTTGCGCCGGTTCCCCACACCCGCATCGGTTTTGCTCCCCGGTTCGTGCCCAGCTCTGTGCTGCGGTAGCAGCAGGGTTGCAATGATGGCAACCCCAGATGCCGATGATTCCAGAGGAAGATGACTCAATCGTTAACGGCGGGGTGTGGATAACTGGATAATTCAGGAGGTTTGTCCTAATCGTCGGAAAATCATGCAAGACGAACCCGCTCCGACTCGGCGCGCACGGTTGGTCGCCGGCCGCCTGCCATCGCCAGCCGGGCGCCGACTCGACTCACTTGCAAGCGGTCACCATGACCTCCACCAGGATGTCGGGGTGGGCTAGTTCGGCCTGCACGCAGGCGCGCACCGGCGCGCCGTCCTTCGGCAGCCATGGCGTCCACACCTCGTTCATGGCGGCGCGGTCCTTGATGTGCTTCACCCAGATCAGCGCCTGCAGCAGCCGCGTCTTGTCGGTGCCATGCGTTTCCAGCATCTGGTCGATTTGCGCCAGGACGTCGGCCGTCTGGCCCTTGATGTCCTTGCCGGTGTCCCGCGCGGTGATGCCAGGCAGGTAGACGAAGCCGTGATATTCGACGGCCTTGGACAGGATGCTGCCGGGCTCGGTTCGGATGATCTTGCTCATTGCGGTCTTCGGGCCTCCCGATTGCTGCGTTGTGCTCCTGCCGCCGCTTCTAGGCGAAGCCGGTCAGGCAGGCCAGTCCCTCGTGTCGCCCAACAATCTCGTGTCGCCCATCAATACGGTAGATCGGAACAAACTCGCATTGTTCGCCAGCGCCATGCATGTCGCGGATGGTTGGACGCGGCATTCCCATGCACGCAAGCGCACACGAACAGTAGTGCGGATTTGCGTGAGTCAGTGCTGTGGGACGGGGGGTGGCGGGAGCGGCAGGGTCCCCGGGGATGTTCCGGCGTCCGACGGTGCCGGAGCCCTAGGCGACACAATAGTACCGGAGGGTAGTTCGGTGCCGGACGGTGTCCGGCTACCCTCGGCCCCCGTGTTGCGCACGCAGTCGCTGACCATCTGGTCCCGCTGGTAAAGTACGGACAGGCCGCGACTGGGGACGCCTGGCTGGTAATCGGCGGAGAACGGCGTGTTCACTTGCGATTCCGGCGCATAAATGTCGCCGCGGTGGGTTATATTGTACGCCTCGTCGGCGCGCTGGCGGCAGGCCTCGAGCAAGCTTTGCTGCGCGCGTTGCTCGGGAGTCGAGGGCGGCGCACCCAGCGGGAACGTACAGGCCGCCAAAAGCAGTGGCAGCAATGCGAGGGTCAGCCGGCCGCACATCGACGAGCGCGAGGCAGGGCAGGTCATGCGGATGCTCCGGTATGATGTGCCGCCGTGGGCAAGGGCAGCAGGGCCAGGCTGGCGCGGAACGCAATCTCGTCGAAACGCGCCTCCGCCGTCAGCGGAGCAGTGGCAGCGGCAGTCAACAGGCTTGGGTGCAGGTCGGCGCCGTCGCGTTCCAGGCGGAACAAGGGGAGAGCCCAGCGGGCACGGGCGAGCAAATCAACCAGGGCAAGCAAGCGCAGACAAAGGGCAAGGCCGTACCCGCTACCGAGCCCAACAGTGCCATCCACAGCACCGGCCCAACAGCGAGCGTGCGGGTCGGCAAGGGCCAGATCGGTGTGGGAGCCGTCGGGGCGGCGGAAACGGAAGCCGCGCACCGTGCTCCAGGTTCCGGCGATGGCGGCCTCGCGCGCCGCGTACCAGGCGCGTTCCAGGTCGCGACCACGTACGGACGGCAACGCCTCTGGCGGGCCATCCACCACGTAGGTCACCGATCCGTCCGGCCCCGCGCCAACTCGCACCGACGGGCAATGCTCCTTGAATTCCATGTCGTGAGCATGGCCCCGCGGCGCCCCCGGCGCCAGAGGCGTGCGGGCCAAGAACAGGGACAGCCGTCTTCCCTCGCTGCTGTGCCAGAGCTTGAGGTGACTCTGCCTCCGAGCTTGCCGCGCTGGCAATGCGGAAATGACCTGGAATATCTGACCCGGTCCACTCCGTCCCGCTTTCTTCCTGCTCAGGAAAGCTGCAAATCCCGTGCGCCGCGCAGATCGGCGTTGGAAATATTGGCGTCGCGCAGATCCGCCCGCGTCATCGTGGCGTCTTTCAAATCCGCACCGGTCAGGTCCGCGTTGTTGAGCCGGGCCTGCGTCAGGTCGGCATCGATAAAGTTGCAGCCGCGCAGGTCTGACGACAACAGCACGCTGTTGGCGAGCCGAGCTGCCTTGAAGCTGGTCGGCCATTTCTGACCGCTTCGCAGCTCCATCGGGCCGGCAACGACGTTGGTAAGGTCAGCTTCGTTCAACGATGCGCGCTCGAAGCAGGCGCCGCGCAGGTCGGCACTCGCCATGTGCGCGCCGCGCAGATCCGCGAGATGAAAATTGGCCATCGCCAGCACCGCGTCGGCAAGATTCGCGCCCTGGAGCTTAGCGCCAAGAAAATCCGCCGCTGAGAGGTTGATCTTGCTGAAATCCACCCCGCTCAAGTCACGCTTCGCCAGGTCGGCGCGCCGGCCCATTTTGCCATTTGACAGCATCCAGTCGCGATGGGCGAGCAAGATGGCGCCGAGCGCGGCGTTCTGGTTGGCCAGGCGTGTCACGATGTCCGCGCCTGTGAGGTTGGTCATCGATAAATCAACATCGTCGAGCAATGCACCGACCAGGCTGGAATCGGAGAGGTTGGTATCGCGCAAGATCGCCCGCGACAGGATCGCACCGTCAAGCTTCGCACCCGAGAGGTTCGCGAGGGTCAGGTCGGCCCCTTCCAGGTTGCATCCTGTGAGGTCGGAGCATCGCAGATCGGCGCGGACGAAAACGCTGGACCTTAGATCGGCATCGCGCAGGTCGGTCTGGAGAATGAAGGCGTTGGACAGCTTGGCGTGGATCAGCTTGGCGCCCTTCGCCTGTGCTTCCGATAACTCGGCGTGGAGCTTTTCCGCAGGGACGGCGGCGAATTCGCCATTGCGGTAACGCACCAGATAGCCGTCGCGAAGGTCCGCGCCGGACAGAACGGCATGGCTGAGCGTGGCACCGCGCAACGCGCAACCGCGTAGGTCGATATTGAGCATGCTGGCCTCGGCCAGATTGGCACCCGCCATGTCCGCGCCGAACAGGCAAGCGCCGTCCAGGCGGGCGCCGGTCAGATCAGCGGACCGGAGCCTTGCGCCCGTCATGTCCGCGCCAGCCAGGTTGCAGCCGGCGAGCCGGGCGTACGACAGATCGTGGAATTTCAGATTTGCCCGCACGCCGTCACGCTGCTGCAACACGAACCGTGCATGGCGGTCCAGAATGGCGTGAAGCTCGTTGGCACTGAGAGTCCTGTAGTCGGTGGCGAAGTGGGCACGCGGCGACATGACCCTGCTTCCGTCGTTGGCAATGCGCCGCTCCTGCGACGGTCGGCGCGCAGTGCAATAATGCCGAAAGAACCTTTCCAACATATGAATTCAGATCCTGCGGCAGGGGTATACCTCCCTTGCCACCGTCCTGCTGCTGAAATAGACCGCGTTCCCGGATCGTTCAGGAGGTCGCATGCCGCGCGTATCCGGTCGGCCGAGGGCCGTGCCTCGGTGCTGATTCAGGGTTCCGCTGCCTCTGGCGCCCCTGCATCGCTGCGACGCAATGCCGCGACGGCCGATCTGATAAATCAAGCGCTTGACGCGCATCGGCGGGGCCAATTGACGGAGGCCGAGGGCCTGTATCGCGTGGTGCTTTCGCGCGATCCGACGTCGTTCGATGCGCTGCACCTGCTGGGGGTGATTCAGGGGCAGCGGTCGCATCATGCCGAAGCAATCGCGCTGCTGTCGCAGGCGCTGGAGATCCGGCCAACCGACGCGGCAGCGCATTGCAACCTGGGCATGGCATTGCGTGGTTCCGGCCAGTCGCGTGACGCGGTCGCGAGTTTCGACCGTGCCTTACAGATCGATCCGGACCATCTCGCGGCGCTGAGCAACCGCGGCGATGCGTTGCGTGACCTGGGCGATTGGGAAGCCGCACTGGCGAGTTATAATAGGGCTTTGCGTCTGCGTCCCGAGCAAATCGAGGCGCTGTATCATCGTGCCGATGCGCTGACGCGCCTGGGCCGGCTGGATGAGGCGGTGACCGCCTACGACGAAGTGCTTCGCATTCGGCCTGAATTTCCTGAAGCGGCGTACAATCGTGGCAACGTCTTGTTCAACCTGGGGCGATTGCACGAGGCGGTTGATAGCTACGACGCAGCGCTGCGCGTGCGTCCAGATGACCCGATATTCCTCAACAACCGCGGGAATGCGATGCGCGCGGTCGGGCGTACAGAAGAAGCACTGGAGAGTTTCGAACGCGCGCTCGCCGCTAAGCCGGATTATCCGGAAGCGCACAGCAACCGTGGCAACGCGTTGCAGGCCTTGAACCGGCTGCCTGAGGCGCTGGCCTGCTATGACCGTGCGATCGCATTGGCGGCCGATTTCGCCGATGCGCATTGCAATCGCGGTGCGGCCTTGGCCGCGCTGTGGCGGCTGGATGAAGCGGTGGCCAGCTACGATCGCGCGTTGCGGATCGATCCAGAGCATGCCGAGGTACATAACAACCGCGGCACCGCGCTGGTTGATCTGGGGCGCGTTCTTGAGGGGCTGGCCAGTTATGAACGTTCGCTCGCACTGAAGCCCGATTTTCCCGATGCACATGTCAATCTCGGCATGGCGCTGCTGCTGGCGGGGGATTTCAAGAGGGGTTGGGCGGAATTCGATTGGCGCTGGCGGCAGGCATCGGATCTGGTGAAGAGCCGGCCGGAACTGTCCGGGCCGCATTGGGCGGGGCGAGATTCGCTGCGCGGCAAGAGCATTCTACTGTGGTGCGAGCAAGGGGCGGGCGACAGCATCCAGTTCTGCCGCTTTGCACCATTGCTCATGGCGCAAGGCGCCACGGTCCTGCTGTGGACACACTCTGCGCTGGAATCGCTGATGTCGAGCCTGCACGGCGTGGACCGGGTGCTGAAGTTGGGCGAGCATGTGCCGGTCACGGATTTTCATTGTCCACTGCTGAGCCTGCCGTTGGCTCTCGACATCGACCCGCGCAATCGGCCGGCACAAGAGCAATACCTTTACGCGGATCCGGAGCGTGTTGCGGCCTGGAGCACACGGCTTGGTCCGCGGCGGCGGCCACGCATCGGCCTGGCATGGTCTGGAAACCCAGAGCACAAGAATGATCGCCAGCGCTCGATACCGCTGGAGCAATTCATCGCTCTGGCGGACGGCCCATTGGATTTCTTCTGTGTGCAAAAGGATGTGCGCGAGCAAGATTGGCCTTGGCTGGACCAGCGTCCGGATATTCGCTGGTTTGCCGACGAGCTGCGGGATTTCGATGATACCGCGGCGCTAATCCAGCACATGGATGTGGTGATTGCGGTGGATACGTCCGTCGCACATCTGGCAGGCGCGTTGGGACGGCCGGTCTGGGTTCTGCTGCCCCATAGCCCCGATTGGCGCTGGTTGCTCGATCGTGACGACAGTCCTTGGTACCCCACTGCCCGATTGTTCCGCCAGCCGCGATATGGCGATTGGCAAAGTGTTTTGCAGGGTGTGGCGCTTGCATTGTCCACGGCGGCGTTTCCCGAGGCTGGGCCGGAGACTGGAGCGGAGCCCGGTCCAGTGCGTTCGGCGCGGGCGCTCAAGGCGCGGCAGGACGCGACGGCCGCCGCCCTGCTGTCGCAAGCCGTGGATGCGCACCGGCAACGTCGCTTTGACGATGCCGAAGGGCTGTATCGCCAAATCCTCGCCATCGTGTCGGAGCATTACGACGCACTGCACATGTTGGGTGTGTTGCAGGCACAGCGTTTGAATTTTCCCGACGCGATAGACCTGATCGGGCGTGCCTTGGCTTTTCGGCCCAGCGAGGCCGCGGCGCACAGCAATCTCGGCAACGCGCTGCGCGGTTCCGGTCGCCCGGAGGACGCCGTCGCGAGCTATGATCGGGCGTTGCAGATCAATCCCGGATACGCTGACGCGCTGCGCAATCGCGCTCATGCGTTGTGGGCGTTGCAGCGGATGGAGGAGGCTGCTGCTGCCTATGAAGCTGCGTCGCGCGTGTCGCCTGACGACGCCGACCTGGTGTATCGAGAAGGCACGATCCTGCTGCAGCTCGATCGATCGGCAGAGGCGTTGGCCTGCTACGAGCGGGCGCTGCAAATCCGCCCTGACGACGTCGGCACGCTGAACAATCGCGGCAATGCGCTCCGCAATCTTGGCCGGTTGACGGAGGCACTGGCAAGCTTCGACCGCGCATTGGAGATCGCGCCGGACGACGTCGATCTGTTGAACAATCGGGGCACGGTGTTGCAGGATCTCGATCGGCCGGAGGAGGCGCTCGCCGCGCTCGAGCGTGCGTTGCAGATCCAGCCGGAGTTCATCGAGGCGTATTACAATCGCGGTACCATGCTGTGGGAGCTTGAGCGTCACCAGGAGGCGCTGGTCGCGCTCAACCAGGCACTGCAAAGCCGGCCTGGATTCATGGAGGCGTATTACAATCGCGGCAACACGCTATGGCGCCTGAACAGATTGGAGGAGGCGCTGGCAGATTATGACCAGGTGCTGGCGGCCAATCCGAATCATGCGGATGCGCTGAACAATCGCGGCACCGTCCTGCACGACATGAAGCGGCCGGTGGATGCACTGGAAAACTATGAACGCGTGCTGGCGCTGAAGCCCGACGATCGGCACACCCGCGCCAATGCCGGCATGTGCCGGCTGCTGATTGGCGAGTTCAAGCGTGGTTGGGAGGGATTCGAATGGCGCGGCAGCGCCGCGGACCGGCCGAATCTTGGCCGGCCCCGCTGGTTCGGCCACGAACCTTTGGACGGCAAGACCATCCTGTTGTGGGCCGAGCAAGGCCTGGGCGACACCATCCAATTCTGCCGCTTTGCCAAGCTGGTGGCGGCGAGGGGCGCGTCGGTGGTGTTTCTTTCGGTTCCCACCGCGCTCGAAACGCTGATGAGCAGCCTTGATGGCGTAACGCGTGTGTTGGAGAACGGGCAGCCATTGCCGGCGACCGATTACTACTGCCCGCTGCCGAGTCTGCCGATGGCGTTCGGTATCGATCTGTCCACCATCCCGGCCGAACGCCAGTATCTGCATGCCGATCCGGCGTGGGTTGCGATGTGGGCGGACAAGCTTGGGCCGCGCCGGGTGCCTCGTATCGGTCTGGTGTGGTCCGGCAATCCCGAGCACAAGAACGACCGTAACCGTTCCATTCCTTTGGAGCGATTCATCCGCATAGCGCATGGTCCGTTCGAATTCATCTGCCTGCAAAAGGAGATTCGCGAGCGCGACAAGCCGGTGTTGGAGCAGCGGCCGGATATCGGGCGATTCTGCGACGAACTGACCGATTTCACCGACACCGCGGCGCTGGTGCAGAACATGGACCTGGTGATCGCGGTCGATACATCGCTGGCGCATCTCGCGGGTGCTCTGGGACGTCCGCTGTGGATCCTGGTGCCATACGTGCCGGACTGGCGCTGGCTGCTGGATCGTGATGACAGCCCTTGGTACCCGACCGCGCATTTGTTTCGTCAGCCGGGCGTCGGCGACTGGGACAGAGTGTTGGAGCGGGTGGCGCAGGCATTGAAGGAGTTTAGCCCCGTCATGGCCGGGCTTGACCTGGCCATCGACGCACTTCCAATCAGGTCGCAGGGCGACTTCGCGCCGGATCAATGGGGGCGCGCGGCCGGGTCAAGCCCGGCCATGACGGGAGGCGCGGTGCTGACGGGGGCCGCGTTCCTGATCCAAGATGGCAACGAATTGTTCGGCCGCGGCCGCTTCGAGGACGCCGTTGCTGCCTACGATTCGGCGCTGCGCATCGACCACGACAATCGGGACGCGTTGTACAATCGTGGCAATGCATTGTTCTCTCTGCGCCGCTTCGCCGACGCGCTCGCCAGCTATGACGAAGTGCTGCATCTGCATCCTGGCGATGCAAAAGCCCATAACAACCGGGGCAACGCATTGCGCGAGCTTTGCCGCCTTCACGAAGCGTTGGACAGCTACGATCGCGCACTTCAGTCGGCTGCAGGTTACGCCGACGATCCCGGCGCTGCTGCACGGGCATTGAGCCCATCGGAAGAGGCGCAGAGAAGCGACGATCGGGCACGAACCATCGGGACGCTCTGTAACCGCGCCGTTGTGCTGACCGATCTGCGCCGCCCGATGGAGGCGCTCGAGACCTACGCGCGCGTCCTGGCGATCAACCCCGATCATGTGGAAGCGCATTTTGATTCCGCGTTGTGCCGCTTGCTGGCGGGTGACTTCCGGAATGGTTGGGCGGAGTACGAATGGCGCTGGCGCATCCCCGCGTTCCAGAACGATCTCGCCAAATTCGCCGCGCCGCGATGGACCGGTGCCGAGCCCCTGCGAGGCAAGACCATCCTGCTGTGGTGCGAGCAAGGCCTGGGCGACAGCATCCAGTTCTGCCGCTTTGCCAGACAGGTCGCAGAACAAGGTGCCAAGGTTCTGCTATGGACGCATGCGGCACTTGAAACGTTGATGACCGGTCTGGACGGCGTCGATTCCGTGTTGCGCGCCGGAGACCGCGTGCCCGCCACCGATTATCATTGCCCGTTGCTCAGCCTGCCGAAGGCACTGGAAACGGATCTCGATTCCATTCCGGCTGATGCGCAGTATCTCTATGCCGACCCGGAACGCGTTGCGCAGTGGAGTGCGCGGCTTGGTCCGCGCCGACGTCCGCGCATCGGGCTTGCATGGTCAGGCAATCCGGACCATCGGGGCGATCGGAACCGCTCGATCGCTTTGCAACAATTTCTTGCGATTGCTGGCGGCCCGTTCGAGTTCGTCTGCTTGCAGAAGCGGATTCGCGATCATGACCGGCCATTCCTGGAGCAGCGGCCGGATATCCGATCGTTCTGCGACGACCTGGCGGATTTCGACGACACCGCTGCATTGATACAACTCGTGGACCTGGTGATCACGGTGGATACCGCGGTGGCGCATCTCACAGGTGCGTTGGGTCGGCCGGTGTGGATTCTGCTGTCATTTATCTCGGACTGGCGTTGGATGCCGGACCGCACCGATAGCCCCTGGTACCCGAGCGCGCGCCTGTTCCGTCAACCGCGGCCAGGCGACTGGCAGAGCGTGTTCGACCTCGTGCGGCAGGCGCTCACGACCGAGGATTTTTTGGAAACGGCGGCCGAAACATCGCAGGCCGCGCCATCGGCCGGTGCCCTGCGCGCGACGCAGCGGCGCAAGGAGGCGACGGTCGCGCGGTTGCTGGGGCGGGCCGAGGCTGCACATCGGGACCGCCACCTGGCCGAGGCCGGGCCGCTCTACCGCCAGGTCCTGTCGCTGGCGCCGGCGCAATTCGATGCGTTGCACATGCTTGGCGTGATTCAGGCGCAGCAACTTCACTACCCTCAGGCCATCGAAACGCTGGAACAAGCGTTACGGATCGCGCCGAACAACGCCGCCGCGCACTGCAATCTGGGTAACGCGTTGCGTGGTTTGGGGCGTTCGGAGGATGCACTTCTCAGCTATGACCGCGCCCTGCAGATCGATCCCGACAATGCGGATACGCTCTGCCAGCGCGGCCATGCGTTGCGTGATCTCGACCGCCTGGAAGAAGCGCTTGCCGGTTACGAGTCATCACTGCGAATCCGCACTGATTTCGTCGAGGCCCTCTACCACTGTGGCAACGTGTTGGTCCGGCTTCAGCGCCTGACTGAGGCGCTCAACAGCTACGGCCGGGCTCTGCTGATCGCACCGGATCATATCGATGCGCTGGTGAATCGCGGCAATGCGCTGCTCACCTTGCAATGGCCGGAAGATGCATTGCTCTGCTTCGACCGCGCGTTGCGCGTCGCGCCCGATCACTTGGCCGCGCTGAACGGCCGCGGCAATGCGCTGCGCCGTCTGCACCGGCTCGACGAAGCGATCGCCAGCCTGGATCGCGCCGTACAACTTGCGCCCGACGATGCGGCCGGGCATGCCAATCGGGCCTATTTGCTGGAGGAGCAAGGCCACCCGCACGAGGCGCTTGCGAGTTATGAGCGCGCGCTGGAACTGCGGCCGAACGACGCGGCGGTGCATGTCAATGGCGCGCTGTGCCGGCTGAGCATCGGCGATTTCCAGGGTGGCTTACCGGAATTCGAGTGGCGCTGGGAGGTGTCGCCGCTGAAAGGGTCCGCGCCGTCGTACGCGCAACCGCGGTGGCACGGCACCGAGCCGCTGGAAGGCAAGAGCATCTTGTTGTGGGCCGAGCAAGGCCTGGGTGACACGATCCAATTCTGCCGGTTTGCCAAAGTGCTCTCTGCGCGGGGGGCCAGAGTAATAATGGGCGTGCCGCCATCGCTCGCACCTCTAATGTCCGCCGTGGAGGGCGTCGCCAGGGTGGAAACGACCAACGTTTTCTCCCCGGAGCCCGATTACCACATTCCACTATTAGGCTTGCCGATGGCGCTCAACCTGACGCCGCAGGCAATTCCGGCCGAACGTCAGTATCTGTATGCCCATCCGGTCCGTGTCGCGATGTGGTTGGAGAAGCTTGGCCCGCGCCGTCTGCCGCGGATCGGGCTCGCCTGGTCGGGAAATCCCGAACACAAGAACGACCGCAACCGCTCCATCCCGCTGGCGCGATTCATCCGCGTAGCGCAAGGGCCGTTCGAATTCGTGTGCTTGCAAAAGGAAATTCGCGCCGGCGACATACCGTTGCTGGAGCGACGGCTGGATATAACGCGGATCGGCGATGAACTGACGGACTTTGCCGACACTGCGGCGCTGGTGTCGAACATGGACCTGGTGATCACGGTCGATACGTCGCTGGCCCATCTGGCCGGCGCGCTGGGCCGGCCGGTTTGGATCATGCTGCCGCACAATGCCGATTGGCGTTGGTTCAGGGATCGCCACGACAGTCCATGGTACCCAACCGCGCGCCTGTTCCGTCAGCCGCAGAGCGGCGACTGGCAGGGCGTGGTTGATCGGGTGGTGTATGAACTCGGGCAGAGGGAATGGAAATGAGCGTCCTCTATGCGACGCACGGCAGAAGCGTCGTTTACACCATCGGCGCGTTCGTTTCCCGGACCAGCTTCTGCCGCATCGCCGATGCGAAATCCGCGTAGTCCTTGCAGATCACGGCGAACGCTCCAGGACCGCCGATAACCTCCCGCGTGTAGGACTGCAACAGGTCCGGCTCCTCGTGCAGGATGCATAGCCCGTTGATGGTAATGCCCGCGGCCGCCATCCGATCTCGGATCGGGCCGGGCGGGATACCCTCGTTGGAACGACCGTCGCCGATCACGTCCACCACGCTACGCTTCGGCTTCGCCGGCACGTTCGCGAGCAAGGTCAGCGCGGCCAGCAACGCTTCGCCGATCGCGGTTTCGCCGGCGCGAACAGTACGTGGCATGTTGCTGACGTCATCGGCGAAAGCGTGCGCATCGGCGGCGCTGGCGATGCGGGTCCAGCCGGTCAGTATGTCGTGCGCGCCGGTGCCGGACCATAGCAGCAGGCAGCAGTAGCTGGCCGTCGCGGGGCCGCCGATCAGGCCCTTGATCACCATCGGGTCCCGTAGCGCGTCGCCCATGCCGCCGGCGATCAGGTTGAACTCGTCAAATGTCACGCTGGCCGAGCCATCGACCGCCAGCACCAGGGCAAGATCCGCTGTATCCATGCGCGCTACTCAACGCTGATCTGTGTGCCGCTGTACCCTACTCTTGAGCGAGCAGCGAATGCAGCGGAATATCGGGCCGGGATGAAGGAGAAACCAGGATGCCGGATAGCCCCCTCGACAAGACCCTGCTGGCCCAGTCGGAGACACGCCTGCCGTTGAACGGCCTGAAGGTGCTTGACCTGACGCTGGCGCGTGCGGGGCCAACCTGCGTGCGGCATCTGGCAGACTGGGGCGCCGACGTAATCAAGATCGAGCCGCCCGCAACGGAAGGCGAGGACGTTGCCGGGAATCGCCATGGCTTCGACTTTCAGAACCTGCACCGCAACAAGCGGGCGATGACGCTCAACCTGAAATCGCCCGAGGGTCATGCCGCCTTCATGCGATTGGTAAAGGGGGCGGATATCATCGTCGAGAATATGCGCGCCCAGGTGAAGCATCGCCTGAAGGTGGATTACGAAACCGTGCGCGAAGTGAACCCGCGCATCGTCTATGGCAGCATCAGCGGGTTTGGGCAGACGGGGCCGTACGGGCATCGCGCCGGGGTCGATCAGATCGCGCAGGGCATGGGCGGGCTGATGTCCATAACCGGCCTGCCTGGCCAGGGCCCCGTGCGGGTGGGTATTCCCATCGACGATCTAACCGCCGGCAACTTGCTGGCCCTGGGGATCATGATGGCGATCTTCGACCGCGAGCGCACCGGCGAGGGCCGGTGGGTGACCACATCGCTGCTGGAAGCGCAGATCTTCATGCTGGATTTTCAGGGGTCCCGCTGGCTGATGGCGCATGAAGTCGCACCACAGGCGGGTAACGACCATCCTACCGGCATTCCCACCGGCGTGTTCCCGACATCCGACGGCCACATCAACATCGCGGCAAGTTCCAGCCGCGTATTCGGCCGCTTCTGCGACGCGATCGGCAAGCCGGAGTGGAAAGACAAGCCGGAGTGGCGGGACCAGAAGGCGCGCAGCGGCCATCGCAAAGAAATCAACGCGGCGATCAGCGAGGTGACACAGACCAAGCCGTCGGAATACTGGATCGAATTGTTGGAAGGTGCCGGCGTGCCGTGCGGCCCGATCTACACCATTGACCAGGTGTTTGCCGATCCGCAGGTGAAGCATTTGAAGATGGCGACACCGATGCACTCGCCGGTGGTTGGCGACGTGGAGGTGGTGGCCTCCGCGATCAGCATCACCGGTTTCGACAAGGGCGTGCGCATGTCGACTCCGGAGATGGGGTCGAGCACTGACGAAGTGTTGCGGTCGGTCGGCTACAGCAGCGGCGAGATCGCCGAGATGCGCAAGAAAGGAGCGATTTGAGATGAACGATATGCCAAGCGGCGGCATCAGCCGCGAATACGCGGGCGGCAAGATGTTGGCGGCGAAGGATGAAGGCGTCGGTCTGGTCACCTTCAATCAGCCCGAGAAGCGCAATGCCATGTCGCTTGAGATGTGGTTGGGTCTGGGCGAAATCCTGGATGAATTCGCCGAGGACAGCTCGGTTCGCGTGGTGATCCTGACCGGCGCCGGCAATAAGGCGTTCGTGTCGGGCGCAGACATCAGCCAATTCGAGAAAAACCGTGCCAACGCCGATGCGCAGCAGGAATACGACCGGCTGACCAGTGCCGGGCGGGCGAAGTTCCACACGTTCCCCAAGCCCACCATCGCCCGGATCCGCGGCTTCTGCCTGGGCGGCGGGCTGGCGATCGCGATGAGCGCCGATCTTCGGGTCGCCGCGGCCGACAGCCAGTTCGGTATTCCGGCGGCGAAACTTTCGATCGCCTACGCGCCGGAGTCGGTGAATCGGCTGAACAACCTGGTGGGGCCGGCTCATGCACGCATGATCCTGTACACCGCGCGGCGGATCGATGCGGCCGAGGCGGAGCGCATCGGGCTGATCAACAAGATGGTGGCAGATGAGGAACTGAATGCGTACGTCCTCGATCTGGCACGCACCATCGCCGACAACGCACCACTATCCGTGGCTGCGTCGAAGCTGACGATTAACGAGTTGCTGAAGGACGAGAGCAAGCGCGACACCGCTGCCATGGCGCGGATGATGCAGGTGTGTTTCGACAGCGCGGACTACAAGGAAGGACGCACGGCGTTCATGGAGAAGCGCCCGCCGCGGTGGCAGGGACGGTAGGGCTGGCCCAACAAGAAACTGCCCCTCCCCTTGCGGGAGGGGAATGGCAGGAGGGTTCGGCACAAACTTTCCGTGCCGCTTGACCTCTCACTCACCAAGCAGGCCGGTGTACTGGACGCCCGGCAGCCGACGTCAGTTCAGCAGCCCGACTTCCGCCATGGCCGCGCGCACTTTGGTCCGCGTGCTTTCCAGCAACGGCGCCAACGGCAGGCGGCAATGTTCCGTCGCCTTGCCCAGCAGCGATGCAGCAAACTTCACCGGCGCTGGGCTGGTTTCGGTGAACAACGCGTCGTGCAGCGGCAGTAGCCTGTTCTGAATTTCCATTGCGTGATCATTACGACCTTCCAGCCACGCGGTCTGCATCTCGCTGCACAGGCGCGGCGCGACATTGGCTGTGACGCTGATGCAGCCGACGCCGCCGGCGGCATTGAACGCCAGGGCCGTCGCGTCCTCACCGGAGAGTTGGCAGAAATCCGCACCGCAATGCCGCCGCTGGTGCAGCGGACGTGCAAGATCCGCGGTCGCATCCTTCACGCCAACGATACTCTTGTGCTTCGACAGGCGCGCCATCGTCTCGACTTTCATATCGACCACGCTGCGCGGCGGAATGTTGTAGATGATGATCGGTAGGTCCACCGCATCCGCGATCGCTTTGAAATGCAGGTACATGCCTTCCTGCGTCGGCTTGTTGTAGTACGGGGTGACGATCAGCGCCGCGTCCGCGCCTGCTTCCTTCGCATGGCGCGTCAAATCGATGGCTTCTTCCGTACTGTTCGAGCCGGCTCCGGCGATCACCGGCACGCGACCCTTCGCCACGTCGACGCAGATTTCTACCACCCGCTTGTGCTCATCGTGAGATAGCGTCGGGCTTTCGCCGGTCGTGCCCACCGGCACAAGGCCATGCGTGCCCTCCTGGATGTGCCAGTCCACCAATGCGGCGAAGGCCTTCTCGTCGATCGTCCCGTCCTGGCGCATCGGAGTGATCAACGCGACGAGCGATCCCTTGAACATGGCGTTCTCCCAGTGGCTATCGGCGGGGCTTATCGGCCGCGACTTGCCGGCCTGATTCGGCATAAGGCAGGCTAGGCGCACAAAAGATACGCCGCAAGGCCAGGACGCGCTAGATATCGTCCCGTCATGCGCCCGCCGATTCGGTCCCTGCTGCTGTCGCTACCCTTGTTGACAATCGCCTTTGCGGCGCCGGCACAACCGGTCCCCGCCAACGGCCGCAACCCGATGCCAGCGGTGCGCGCCAATGAATGGGCCCAGGCGCAGGCGGATGCGGCTGGCTACGCCGATCCGGTGGCGGAGAAGCTGGTGCTGTATTACCGCTTGCTCGACCCGGGGGCGGCGACACCGGATGAGATCGCCGCGTTCATGCGCGACAATCCGGACTGGCCGAACCAGGCAGTGCTGGAACGCCGGCGCGAGGAGGCGCTCGTAGCCGACGCCGACGATGATGACGTGGTGGCGCAATGCGAGGCACGGCAGCCAACTTTGCCGTCGGCCCTGTTGCGCTGCGCCGACGCGCTGTCCGACGCCAATCACACGATTTCGGCCGTGAAGGACGCCCGCCGCGCCTGGACGTCCGGGCTGACCGACCCGCCCCAGATGGCTTCATTGCTGAAACGCTGGGGCGGCAACCTGACACCTGGCGACGAATGGACGCGGTTCCAGCATCTCGCCTGGTACGATCCGGTGGCGGCCGCGAAGCAGATTCTCCGTTTGGACCCGGCGCATCGACCCGAAGCCGAGGCCCAGTTGGCGTTCCAACGCGACGCGTCGAATGCCGAGGCCTTGCTTGCCGCCGCCCACGTACATGAACGCGACGATCCCGAGTTGATGCTGGGTCACGCCCGCTACTTGCGCCAGGCGGGGCGCCTCGAGGACGCGCTGGCTCTGTGGCAGCGCGATGGCACAGCAGCACAGGACGCCGTACGCACATCCGAACCGGATCGCCTGACGGCCTTCTGGACGGAACGGAACATCCTGGCTCGCGATCTGCTGGCGGCGGCCGATGCCAAGGACGCATATGCTCTGTGCGATCACGCGGGACAGACGGCGCCGGCGTCGGTTGCCGACGCAGAGTTCCTCGCGGGCTTTATCGCGTTGCGCAAGCTGGACGATCCGGCGGCGGCTTTGCGGCATTTCCAAACGCTGGCGGAAATCTCCAAGGCGGCAATCACCCAGGCGCGGTCCTGGTACTGGCAGGGCCGTGCCGAGGCTGCCGCGGGCAAGGACCCCAGGCCTGACTACGAGAAGGCCGCTGCCTGGCCCACCACGTTCTATGGCCAACTCGCTGCCCTGGCACTGGGCGACGACGCGGCAACGCTGTCACAGCGGATCGATGCGCTGCACGATCCTGGGTGGTCGCGGAATGCCGTGTTCGATTTCGCCGCGCACGAGGTGGTGCGCGCTGCCGCATTCCTGGTGGCTTGGGGCGAGGCTTCGCGCGCTCGCGCGTTCCTTTTGCGGATGGATTCGCTGGCGCCGGACCCGGCCGACCGCTCCCTGACGGCGGCGCTGGCCTTGCGCCTGGGACTGCCGGACACGGCGGTGTTTGTTGCCCGTCGCATGGGGCTTGACGGGCTGATGTTGCCGGACGCCGGCTGGCCGATGCCGTTCGATCCGCCGGCGGGTCCGCTGGATCCGGCCGTGGCACTGGGCATCATGCGGCAGGAGAGTAGTTTCGATGTCGGGGCAGTGAGTCCGTCGGGTGCGCTGGGGTTGATGCAGCTGATGCCGTTCACCGCCGATGCGCTGGCGAAGCAGTTGGGCATGCGAACCTCGCTGCTGTCGCTGACCAGCGATGCGCAGCACAACATGCGGCTGGGGACGGCGTATTTCGAGCAAGTGCTGACGCGCTTCGATGGGTCGCTGCCGCTGGCGGTGGCCGCGTATAACGCCGGCCCACACAATGTTGTTCAGTGGCTGCAACAGAATGGCGATCCGCGCGTGGGACCGGTGGACATGATCGACTGGATCGAGGAGATCCCGTTTGGTGAAACGCGCAACTACGTGCAGCGTGTGCTGGAGAACATCACGATCTATCGCGCTCGCCGCGGTGAGACGACGCCGACCTTGCTGGCGCAATGGATGCATTAGTGTGTCGCGACTCTGCGCGCCCGCGCGTGCATCGCTTGGCTGCCTGGGATGGGCTTGTGCTGACCGTGCGGGAATGGGGTGACGGTACGGACCGGCGCCCGCTGCTGTGCCTGCCAGGCATCGTGCGTACCGGGGGCGATTTCGCAGGCGTTGCGGCGCTGCTTGGTGAGGGACGGCGAGTGATCGCCCCGGACTATGCGGGGCGCGGCGAGTCTGGTCGTGCCCGTCATGTGGATCGCTACGGCGCCGAAGCGTGCATCCGCGACATTCTTGATATCTGCGCGGCGCTGCATGTCCAAGGCGCGGTCGGGATCGGCACCAGCTTTGGCGGGCTGTTGTGCATGGGCATCGTGGCGGCGCGGCCATCGTTGTTGCATGCGGTGGTGCTGAACGATATCGGGCCGGACATCGGCGGCGACGGTACCGATTTCGTTCGCCGGTTCATCGGCACCGATCCGGCGCTGCCGGACCTCGCTGCCTGCGTTGCGTATCTGCGGGAGGTTCTGCCGCCTGTGCCGCTGGCGGGCGATGCGGATTGGGAACAGATGGCGCGCCTGACTTACGCGCCCGCTTTGGACGGGCTTTGGCATCCGCTCTGGGACACCCGCATTGCGTTATTGCTGCGAGCAACCACGCCCGATCTGTGGCCGGTGTTTGGTGCGCTGGCGCATCTGCCGTTGCTGCTGGTGCGGGGCGAAGCGAGCAATATTCTGTTGCCGGAGACCGTCGTGCGTATGCGGAGAATGCGGCCTGACATGACGCTGATCGGCCTGCCGGGCGTCGGGCACGCACCGACTTTGGGAGAATCCGTCGTGCTGGCGGCGTTGCGCGACTTCCTGGACCGCGTGGGATGAGGCCAGCGCGCTGGATCGCAGCAGGGTTCGGCACTGGATTTGCGCCTATTGCCGCGGGCACGGTGGGGTCCGCGGCTGCCGCGCTGGTGGGGGCGGCGCTGCTGTGGTGGTCGCCGTTGGCTTTGGCAGCTGCTGCCTTGCTGGCGACTGTCTCTGGGTTTTGGGCGGTGCGCTTGGCCCGGGTTGAAGACGATCCGGGGTGGGTGGTGATCGACGAATTCGCCGGCCAGTGGATCGGCATGCTGGGTCTCGCCACTGTCACGCCGATTGGCGTGGCGGCCTCATTCGTATTGTTCCGCTTCTTCGATGTGACCAAGCTTGGCCCGATCGGCTGGGCGGACCGGCGGCATGGCGCGTTCGGCGTGATGGCGGATGACGTGATCGCCGGCGTTGTGACGGCCGTGATTCTGTGGGGTGTGCACTGGTGGTTGCCTTGGATGGTTCGATAAGCTCGTCGATCCAACGCAAATCGCTGCGATCGTCCATTTGACCGACATTGACCGCGCCTGAAACATCGTCTCACCATCTACGCGTCCTAAAACGACAAGGAGGAACGTCAATGATCAAAGACCCGAATGGACCGCGGTCGGGTCGTCGTCGCTTCATCAAAGCGACTGGCGCCTCGGCTCTCACAGCGGCCCTGGTGGCCGGCTTTGGCATGTCCCCTGCGCATGCCGCGGAAATGGCGGAGGCGGCAGGGCGCTCCAGCAAGCCGTTGAAGGCGGCGTACAGCAATGCCGGCTTGCAGGCGACCTGGTGCGCCCAGGGCAAGCGCGCCGCCGAATACTGGGGCAAATTGTTCAATGTCGACGTCACCTGGTTCGACGGGGAGTTGTCCGCCACCAAGCAGCGCGCCGCGATCGACAACATGGCGTCGCAGCAATGGGATTTCGTGGCGATCCAGGCGTTCGGCATCGGCACCCTGACCGCGCCTGTCAAGAAGATGATCACCGCGGGCACACCTGTGATCGACATGGATACGCTGATCGCGCCGCTGGACCAGATCGACGTCCACAGTTTCATCGCGCCGGACAACGAGTTCATGGGCGCATCGGTGACCCAAGCGCTGATCGACGCGATCGGCGGCGAAGGCAATATCGTCATGACGCAGGGGGCGCTCGGCCATACCGGCGCGCAGGGCCGCGCCCGAGGCTTCCGTTCGGTGGTGAAGAAATATCCGAAGGTGAAGGTGCTGGACGACCAGCCCGCGGACTGGGACGTGACCAAAGTCGCGCGCATCTGGGAGACGCTCCTGACCAAATATCCCAAGATCGACGCAGCATATTTCCACAACGACGACATGGCGCTGGCAGCGTACAATGTGATGAAGGCGCACGACCGCACCTCCATCAAGATCGGCGGGTGCGATGCGATGCCGCCGGCGCTGGAGGCAGTGCTCGATGGCCGGATGCTGGCGACTGTGCGCAATCCGTCATGCCGCATTCACGCCGGTGCGTTGATTGCCGGCGTTGCCGCGGTGACGACGGGCGAGAAGACCGGTCCCGGCGGCATCCCGAAGAACATCGTCGCCGACGGCCCTGTCGTCACCCGGGCGAACGCACCCGGCATGATGTGGATGGAAAATCACTTCTTGATTTGACCCAGGAAACCTCTCCCGCGAAAGCGGGAGAGGTTTGCCGCGCACATGCTCCAACTCACCCATATCTCGAAGACCTTTGGCGGCGTTACCGCTCTGCGGGACGTCGCCTTCGCACTCAACCCGGGTGAGATCCACGGCCTGGTTGGCGAGAATGGGGCTGGCAAGTCCACCCTGATGAAGATCATTGCCGGCGTGCATCACGACTACCAGGGCACGCTGACGTTGGACGGCTCTGTCCGCCACTTCTCCTCCACCCGCGATGCACGCATTGCCGGCATCGGCATGGTGCACCAGGAACTTTCGTCCGTGCGCACCCTGTCGGTGGCGGAGAATGTCTATCTCGGCGCCCAGCCCGTCACGCGCTTCGGCAGCATCGATTGGCGCGGCATGCACCGCGGCGCGACAGAGCACCTGGCGCGGCTTGGCATCCAGGTCGATCCGAGCGCCGAACTGGGATCGCTGTCGCTCGGCTTGCAGCAACTGGTCGAAGTCGCGCGGGTATTGTTCTCCGGGGCACGCATCATCATTCTCGACGAACCCACCTCTGCGTTGTCGCCGCCGGAAGTCGAGCGTCTGTTCTCCGTGCTCCGCCGCCTGCGCGACACCAATCACGGCCTGATCTTCATCTCGCATTTCCTCGACGACGTGCTGGCGATCTGCGACCGCGTCACCGTGTTTCGCAACGGCCGCGCCGTCGCCACCACAGCGTGTGCCGAGATCTCCAAGGCGTGGCTCATCGAGCGCATGATCGGCGCAGGACACGATGCGCTGGAAGAAAGCTATACCGAAGACCGGCAGTTGCCGCCCGTGCCTTCAACCCCGGTCGTGCTGGAAGCGTCCGGGCTGAGCCTGATCGGCGCTTTCCACGACGTGTCGTTGAAACTGCGCGCGGGCGAAGTGCTGGGCGTGTACGGATTCATGGGCAGCGGCCAGCTTGAGCTTGCGCACAGCCTGGTTGGCAAGCTGCCGGCCGATAGCGGCCAGGTCATGGTGGACGGACGCACCGTACGCCTTCGTTCCACCACCCACGCCCGCCGTGCGGGCATCGCCCTGGTGCCGGAGAGCCGCCGCAGCATGTTGTTCGGCGAGGAGCCGGTGTTCAAGAACGTCACCATCAGCATGCTTCGGCGCATCGGCGCTCTGTTCCTGCACCCCGCCGCCGAGCGTGCCATCGCGCAACGCGAGGCGCGGCAACTGGCGATCCGTCCACCCAATGTCGATCTGCCGTTGCGCGCGCTGTCCGGTGGCAACCAGCAGAAAGTGGCACTCGCGCGCTGGCTGGCGCATTTGCCGCGCGTGCTGCTGTTGAGCGAGCCGACGCGCGGCATGGATGTCGGCGCCAAGGACGATGTGACGAAGATCGTGCGCGGGCTGCGCGACCAGGGAATCGGTATCGTGGTGGTCTCCACCGAGCCGGAGACGGTGCTGTCGCTCGCCGATCGCATCCTGGTCATGCGAAAAGGCAGCGTGGTGCACGAATTCGTCGGCGAGGCCGTCAGCAAGGATCGTTTGCTCGCGGCGGCGTGAAGGAGCAGGAATGTCGGAGCGGGCGGAGCAATTTTCGGGGACGGCGCGCGGCGGCGTGGTGCGATGGCTGCACGGGCAGATGCGCAACATCGCTCCGTTCGCAACCCTTTCGCTCCTGTTGATCTTCTTCGCCGTCGCCAGCCCGTCCTTCGCGACCATCGGCAATGTCTGGAACATCCTGACGCAGATATCGGTGACGGGGATCATTGCGGTCGGGCTCACCTTCGTGATCCTGTGCGCGGAGATCGATCTCAGCGTCGCCGCGATTGCCAACGCGACGGGAATCGTCGTCGCGTTCTTCACCGCACAGGATGCCAGCGTGAATATCGACAACCTGCCGCTGCCCGGCGGTGTGGCGATTCTGCTGGCATTCGCTGCCTGCTTTGCGCTGGGTGCGGTGAACGCGTTCGGCATCACCTGGATCGGCATCCCATCGTTCATCATGACGCTGGCGATGCTGCAGATCGGCGCGGGCATCTGTGCGCTGCTGGTGCGCGGACAGATCGCCTATGCGGTGCCAAAGGTGGTGGGGACGCTTGGCAGCGGCTTCATCGGGCCGCTGCCGTGGATCGTGGTGGTGGCCGCGTTCGCGCTATTGGTCGGGCACCTGGTGCTGACCTACACGCGCTTCGGCCGCTACGTGTACATGGTCGGCGGAAATCGCGAGGCCGCTGAATATTCCGGCGTCAACGTGCGCGCCGTGATCGCCGCCGTGATGATCATTTCGGCGGTTTGCTCCGGCATCGCCGGCATGCTGGGCGTCGCCTATTTCGGCAGCGCGCAACAGAACGAGTTCGACGCCTACCTGCTCGATTCGATTGCCGCCGTGGTGGTTGGCGGCACCAGCCTGTTCGGCGGCCAGGGCGGCATCGGCAACACAATCATCGGGTTGCTGGTGCTGGGCGTGCTGAACAACGGGTTGGACCACGTCAATGTGGACAGCTTCCTGAAGATCCTGATCCGGGGACTGATCCTGCTGGCGGCCCTTATTATCAACGTTTACGCACAGCGCATGCGGGCGCGGGCGCGCACCTGATTCAGAACTCATGTCCGCGTGCGGTATGTCATTGCTTCGTCGCTTCGCTCCTCGCAATGACATGCTGCTTGCAATGACGTTGGGCTACATCCATCCCACCAGAAGCGCCAATGCGACCGCCAGCCCCACCTCTCGATTCGCCCGGAATTGCCGCAGGCAGTTGGCCGGGTCGTCAATATCCAAAACCGCCACCTGGAGTCCCAGCAGCATCGCCGGCAGCACCAGCGCCGGGTAAAGCCACACGCCCATCCCGCGTACCCACCCCGCCGCTGCGACCAGCACAAGCGCCGCCGCGTAGCAAACCGTCAGGAACGGCTTGGTCCGTTTCCCCAACACCAACGCGCTGGAACCGATTCGGAGCAGAGCGTCATCCTCACGATCCTGGTGGGCGTAGATGGTGTCGAACCCCAGGTCCCACAGGATCGCCGCGCCATACAAGAGCGCCCAGGCAGCATCCACGCGCCCGGTTCCCGCGGCGTATCCCAACGGCGCGCCGAAGCCGAACGTGAAGCCCATGGCGAGTTGCGGCCACCATGTCACTCGCTTTGCAAGGGGATACAGCGCCACTAGTACCAGCGACGCAGCGCCCAGCACCTGAGCGAGCCGGTTGAGCTGCAACAGGATCGCCAGACCAATTGCGAGCAAGACAGCCAGGAACACCAGCGCCTGCCACGGCCGCAGTGCGCCAGAGGCCAGCGGGCGGCCGGCGGTGCGCACCACGCGGCGGTCTATGTCGCGGTCCCATAGATCGTTTACCACACAGCCAGCGGCGCGCATCACCAGGCTGCCGACGCCGAAACAGACGATCAGCCGGATCGCCTCGGCGGGCGGCAGGCCGGCCAGCAAGATGCCCCACAGGCCCGGCAAGAACAGCAGCCAGGTGCCGATTGGACGGTCGAGGCGCGCGAGCAAGATATAGGGAAGCCAGGCGCGCGGCAGCCGCGCGACCCAGCCCTGCGTCACGAGATCGGTATGTGCCGGCATGGGCGTGACTCTGCGCCGCGGGCCGCTTACCTTCAATGCACTGGCGCGCGATGGCAACGTCGGGGACACGTCGTCCGCGTGCGGCGGCAGCGGGCGGGACTGCCGATTGTCGTCATGATAGCAACGATCGCAGTTTAGCCGGGTTTGCGAACCAGCGCCTCGATCGTTGCCGTGCGGCCATCTTCCAGGCTGCGAGCGGAGTTGATGCGGTACTCGCGTGCGCGGTCCCCGATGATCAAGTGGATGCCCAGCGGCGGCAGACCGCGCGTTTGCATGCGCTTGCGGTCCTTGATCTGGTCCGCGAGCACGGATTGCGTTGTCTCGCGGAATTCTATGATCTCGAAGCCAACCGCCAGCAGGTCCTCGTGCGTCGCATCGGGGGTGGACAGGAAACTCGTTGCGGCCGTCGCTGCCCAGGGTACCGGGAAATACGGTTCGCCGTTCGCCCCGGCACAGACGTTCGACAATGCGAGCACGCCGCCGGGTTTCAGCACGCGCAGCGCCTCACGGTACATGCCGCGCTTGTCGGCGATATTCATCACGACGTTCTGCGAATAGGCGCGGTCCAATGTGTCATCCGGCAGCGGCAACGCTAGGGCGTTGCCTTGCAGGATGCGCACGCGATCGGCCATGCCGGTCACGTTGTTCAATTCGATCGCGGCATCGCAGAACGCCTGCGTCAGATCGACGCCCGTGACGCGGCAGCCGAACTGCGACGCAATCCAACGCGCCGGGCCGCCAATGCCGCTGCCGATGTCCAGTACATGGTCCCCCGGCTGGGGCTTCAGCATGGCCGCCATCTCGCGTGTCGCCACCACGCCGCGGCCGTGGAAATGATCCAGTGGCGCCAGCGCATCCGGCGTGATCGGCTCATCTGGCCCGTTCACCTGCCGCAGCGCTGCCAGGATGCGCGGCACGATGTCCGGGTTGGCGTAGTGGTCCTCGACCCGTGTGCTCATGCCGGCCTCCTTTCTGTTACGCGCGACGGACGCTCCAGAAGGACAGCGCCTGGGTGACCCGCAGATCCTTCAGGTTCCCTGGGGCACGAATTTCAGCGTCGTCGCCGGCGCCGATTGCGCAACGGCAAACTGCGGCAACGAGGATGCGGTCGCTGTTGCGTCGCCGAGTTGTGGCCGAGTCCGTCCTCTCATTCGTGTCAGGCACTGAGTGGTCCCGGAAGGATGCCGTATTGCCAGTGGCACGACAACCGTTGACGCGTTGCGGGTAGTGCTTCAGCTTTGGCCATATGTCGCGCGATTGCGTAGGTTCATCGTTCCTCGTCATGGCCGGACTTGACCAAGCCATCTGCGTACGGCTGATCGTGCGTGGATGGCCGGGTCAAGCCCAGCCATGACGGGTGGCATGTTGACGGATCGCGTCTCGTCCCATGGATCGCGCCCCCTTCGGGATCATCGTTTTGTTAGGACTGGCGTTCCTGGGCAGCGAGGATCGCCGTCGCATTCCCTGGCGCACCGTCGTTGCGGGTCTGTTGCTCCAGCTTGCGCTGGCACTCCTGCTGCTTCGCGTGCCGCTTGCAACCCGCATGGTGTTTGCGGCCAATCGCGCGGCCACCGCGTTGCAGAACTCCACCGAGACCGGCACGCATTTCGTGTTCGGCTACCTGGCCGGCGCGCCGCTGCCGTTCGCCGAGACCCATCCCGGCGCCGGTTTCATCATCGCCTTCCAGGCGCTGCCGCTGATCCTGACAATCAGCGCGCTCGGCACGCTGCTGTTCTATTGGGGCATTTTGCAGCGCATCACCGCGGCATTCGCCTGGCTGCTGCGCGGTTCCATGGGGCTGAGCGGCGCGCTGGCGCTTGGCGCTGCCGTGCATGTATTTGTGGGCATGGTGGAGGCGCCATTGCTCGTGCGCCCGTATCTCGCGCGCATGCAGCGCGGCGAATTGTTCGCGTTGATGACGTGCGGTATGGCGGGTGTCGCCGGCACGGTGATGATCATCTATGGCACCTTCCTCTCGCCGATCGTGCCGGACGCATTGGGGCATATTCTGATCGCGTCGGTGATCAGCACGCCCGCGGGCCTGTCGATCGCCGCGCTGATGGTGCCGTTCGGTACACCCGATAGCAGCCAGGCGCAGTTGGTCATCCGCGATCCGCCGCTTTCGGCACTGGATGCACTGGTGAAGGGTACGCTGGACGGCATTCCGATCCTCGCCGGTGTCGTCGCCGTATTGCTTGTGGCGGTCGCGTCGGTCGCCCTGGTCAACATGGTGCTGGGCGTGCTGCCGCTGTGGGATCATGCGCCGGTCACGCTGCAACGCTTGTTCGCGCTGCCGTTCCAGCCGGTGATGTGGCTGATCGGTGTGCCCTGGGCGGAAACCGGCGGCGCGGCCATGCTGATGGCGACCAAAACCGTGCTGAACGAGTTTGTTGCCTACCTGAACTTCTCCACGCTGCCGGCCGCGACATTTTCCCCCCGCACCCGCATCATCCTTACCTACGCGCTGTGCGGCTTTGCCAATTTCGGCAGTCTGGGCATCATGATCGGCGGCATCGGCGCCATGGTCCCGGAGCGGCGGCATGAGATCGTCGCGCTGGGCATGCGCTCGATCCTGTCCGGGACGCTGGCCACCTGCATGAGCGGCGCGCTGGCGGGGATGTTGATCTGAACGGGAGGACATACAGAATGCACTGGACCGATCGGCGCGAACGTTACCGCGCGGTGCTTGCCGGAAAGAATTGTATTCATCCGGGCTCGGTGTTCGATGCTATTTCGGCACGTATCGCCGAGGATCTGGGGTTCGAAGTCGGCATGTTCGCCGGCTCGATCGGTTCGTTTGCCGTGCTGGGGAATCCGGACCTGATCCTGCTGACGCTGACGGAATTTGCGGCGCAGGCGTACCGGATCAATCGCGCGGGCAAGCTGCCGCTGATGGTGGATGCCGATCACGGGTATGGCAATGCGCTGAACGTGATGCGCACGATCCAGGAGCTGGAAACGGCGGGGGTTGCCGGCATCATGATCGAGGACACGTCGCTGCCGCGCGGATTTCGGGAAGCGAAGCCGACACTGATCCCGATCGACGAAGGCGTGGGCAAGATGCGGGCCGCGCTGGCGGCGCGGGAGGACAAGGCTCTGGTCATTATCGGGCGGACCAGTGCGGCGGCGATCACCGGGATCGACGATGCAATCGGCCGGGCGCGTGCCTACGAAGAAGCGGGCGTCGATGCATTATTCTTTGCCGGCGGGATGACGGCTGAGAATCTCGACAAGATGGCGGAGGCAGTGAAACTGCCGCTGATGCTGGGCGGTGGCGGCGCGCCGGATCGGGCCTATCTTGCGAGCCGCAATGTGCGGATCGCATTGCAAGGGCATCAGCCGTTCTCCGCGGCGGTGAAGGCAGTGCACGACACGCTGAAATCCCTGCGGGACGGGGCGAAGCCGTCCGAGCTGCAGGGGATCGCCTCCGCGGATCTGATGAAGCGGGTGACGCGCGAGGGCGAGTTCAAGAGCTGGACGGAGAAGTTCTTGCAGTGAACAATACCTCTCCCGCTGTAGGCGGGAGGGTTTTCTCAGGCTGGACGGTTGCGGCTTGCGGAGGCATACCGCCGGCCGCCAATCTACCTGGAAGCGTCACATGACTTCTGCTGTTTCGTTGGGCCGGCGGAGCTGTCTCGGTCTGTTTGCTGCCGGCCTTGTGGCCAGCCATGCGAATGCCGCCCAACCGCTGCGCCTTGGATTGCTCCACACGCTCTCCCCCGCGCCATTCTACATAGCGCAGCAACGCGGCTATTTCCGCGACAACGGGATCGACCTGACGTTCCGCTTTTTCGACGCGGCGCAGCCGATTGCGGCGGCCGCGGTGGCCGGCGATATCGATGTAGGAGTCACGGCGCTCACCGGTGGGTTCTACAACCTGGCAGAAAAAGGCGTTCTGAAGGTGATCGGCGGCGCGATGCATGAGGAGCCTGGCTACGAAGGTTCCGCCATTCTCGTGTCCAACAAAGCATTCGATGCCGGCCTGACCACGCCCGCCAAGCTGGCCGGCCAAAGCTTCGCCATCACGCAGTACGGCTCATCCTTTCATTACATGCTGGGCCGCATCGCGGAGGTGGAGCATTTCGACATGAAGAGCATGGCACTGCGCCCGGTGCAGGAAGTGTCGAACATGCTGGCCGCGGTGGAAACGGGGCAGGTGGATGCCACGATCGCCATCGCGTCGCAGGCCAAGGCGGCAGCGGCAGCCGGGAAGGCACACATCATCGCCTGGGTCGGCGATATCGTGCCCTATCAGATCACGGCCGTTTTCACGACGCCGCAGGAGATCAAGCGTCATGCGGACCTTCTGGATGCGTTCGCCAAGGCCTATCAGCGTGGCGTGGCGGACTATCGCGCGGCCTTTCTGCGCAAGGACGCCTCCGGCAAGCCGATCCACGACGCGGAGACCGATGCCGCCATCGTAATGATCCAGAAATACGTGTTCACCGGCGATCCGCATGCGCGTGAGAAGATCCTTGGCGGCGTCGGATATTACAATGCCGGCGGCGCGCTGGACATGGCCGACATTTCGCGGCAACTGAACTGGTTCAAGGCGCAAGGCCTGGTGAAGGGCGATCTGCCGGCATCGGCGCTGATCGATACCCAGTTCCTGCCGACGCTATGAGCGATGGGCTGCGCCTGGTGCTGCATGGCGTCCGCCATGCCTATCGCGACCTGACAGCGTTGCAGGACATCGATCTGATTGCGGAACCGGGCGAAGTTCTGGTGCTGGTTGGTCCTTCCGGATGTGGCAAATCGACATTGCTGGGCATCATGGGCGGGTTGCTGTCGCCGACCACGGGTTCGGTGCGGATCGACGGAACGATCGCGGACGATTGCCTGAATCCGCTGACCTATGTCTTCCAGGATTTTGCGCTGCTGCCTTGGCGCACGGTCGCGGGCAACGTCGCGTTGGTGCTGGACAAGCTGCCTCGCAGCGAACGCGCGGCCCGCGTGGCGGAGGTGCTGGCACTGACCGGACTGTCAGAATTTGGCCGCGCCTGGCCACGGCAGCTTTCCGGTGGCATGCGGCAGCGCGTCGGCATTGCCCGTGCCTTGGCGGTGCGGCCGGCGTGCCTGCTCATGGATGAACCGTTGTCGGCGCTCGATGCGCAGACGCGAGACCTGCTGCTGGAGGAATTCGTCGGCCTGATCGAGCGCGCCCGCACCACGACGGTGTACGTCACGCACAATCTCGCCGAGGCGGTGCGGCTCGGCCAGCAGATCGTGGTGCTGTCACGCCGCCCCGGCCGCATCCGCGAGGTGGTGCGCATCGATCGGCCTCTGGCGGGCCGTTCCGCGACCGATCGAGATCTGCTGCGGATCGAATCCGAACTCTGGCGCCTGATCCGCGACGATGCGGCCGCCGCTGAACGGGAGATGGAACATGCGCCGCATTGACGGCCCCGTCGCATTCCGCGGCGGCGGATTCGCGCCGGTTGAAAGATTATGGGCCGCCGCTGCGACGCTGATTGGCTTGCTCGCGCTATGGCAGCTGGGGTGTTCTGCCGGCGTGATCCCCACCTTGTTTCTACCGGCGCCGGAGAACATCGCAATCGAGCTGTGGCACCTGATGATCAGCGGCGAATTGTGGAAGCACCTGTCGGCATCGCTGGTGCGCCTAGCCATTGGCTGGAGCCTCGGCACAGTGTTCGGCATTGGCCTGGGGCTGGCCGTGGGGCTGTGGTCCGCGCTGCGATCCCCTGGCATGGCTGTGGTGTCCGCATTGTTCCCAATTCCCAAGATCGCCCTGGTGCCTTTGTTCATCATCTGGTTTGGCATCGGCGAGGGTTCGAAGATCGCGACGCTGGGCTTCGGCGTGTTCTTCCCAACGGTTATTGCTACCACCAGCGGCGTGGATAACGTACCACGCTCGCTGATCCGTATGGGGCAGAGTTTTGGGCTTTCTACCGGCGCGATCGTGCGGCGGATCGTGCTGCCGGGCGCACTGCCGGCGATCCTGAGCGGGTTTCGCGTTACCACATCGATCGCGATCGTCCTGCTGGTCGCGGCGGAAATGATCGGTGCCGAACGGGGGATCGGGGCGTTCGTGCTGTCGGCAGGAAATCTCTACGATACCGATGCACTGATGGCGGGGATCGTGGTACTTTCGGTCCTTGGGTTGCTTCTGGCGTGGGTCATCGGGCTGCTGGAACGGAGGCTGCTAGGGTGGCGGTAACGGCAACAAAGGCGGCGCGAAAGCAGACGGGAATCGTAAGGAAGACTGCCCGGAAGACGAAGGCAAAACCCGCGGCAGCGGCGGAGACTCGGGTGTTTCGTGTCTCATGCATGGCAGGCCGTCGATAGCTTTACGCCTCGCCAGGGGCGCGATCTGGGCGTTCGATTTCGATCTCGACCATAAGTTCGGGTTTTATCCGATGGCTGGCCAGGGGATGCACCAAGCCATGCCTCGTTGCGAATTGTTCGCTGACATGGGCGAACCCACCGAGGCGGGCGTACAAGGCGTGGAAAAGACCGGGATCGACGCGATGCTTCCCGAGGTGGAAAGCACATGGTTCTGTTGTTCGATTACGGCGACGAATGGTTGTTCGATGTCGCACTGAAAGCCAAGGCTCAGGCCGAGCCGCGCGCCAGGTATCCTCGGCTGCTACGCCAAGTTGGCAAGGCGCCGGAGCAATATCCGCAGGTTCCCGGGATCTATAGAGGAACGTTGCCAGGGCGCCGCGATGTGACCCGGTCTTGTGCGGAAGTGGGTCGCCACTTGGGGCTTGGCCGTGACAGATCGTCTGCTGCGATAGCAACCCGTTGCGCTTGATTCCAGGCGCTGCAACCGCTGCCATGCTGACAGCGCCTACCTTTGTGACGCCCTTGCCGAAAGGATTGTATCGTCACGGGACGGTTGCTGCTGCGACAGGCCAAGCAGTCCACGTTTCAACAGGTTGGTCGGAGGGACCGGACCGATAAACGTATCGAGCATGATCTCAGCGAAATGCGGGTGATCAATTGTTCCCAGAAGCTGCCCGCCATCCGTGACACGAGCACCCGTAGGCGTGAACAGTAGGGAGATTGTCTCACCTTTGCGGGCCGGACGAACATGAGCGAGGAACTCCTGGACATCATGCGGATCAAGCTGGCATGGGGATCGACAATTCTGCTTGAAGCCCTCCTGCCACGCATTTCGAGCCTGCGCTGCGGTCACATCATGGAGAAAGCGTATGACGAGAAGCTTAAAGCCTTTTGATTGAACGATTGTGTCAGAATCGTTGCTTCTCTGCTGCAGATACAGGCCGGCAACATAAATGCGGATATCAAATATGGAGTAGGTTCGGAGTCCGATGCCATTCAACCACAACCGCGTGCCGTCCACGACCTGCTCATCCGGCATATAAACGCCGTCCAGCTCGGCCGCATTGGCGACAGATAAAAAGGCGAACGTCGCTGCCACTAATGCCAGACCACGTATCATGCTGCCCCCACGGTGTGCGCTCAGTAGGCACCGAGACCAGGGATTCTGTCAATGATGGCCACAACATTCGGCGGTCCATGACAGCACAACAGTCGGTGGTTCAGGTATGCCGAATTGGTGAAGCCAGGATCGGCTCGGCGGCCAAACGTTAAGCAGTCGTTAAGATCAGTTCAGGTGCGGTGCAGGGTGACAGTCCACGTGCAGTGGCCGGAATTCACTGTCCCCCGGATGACAGGCGGTCCACTCGCAGGACGGTCGATTGCTCCCGCAAACGCTATCGTGATCCCTTTTTGTCCTGGAGCGGCCTGGTTCGACGACCCCTCCAAATGGTCCTTCTCGACTTTCCCTTGAATATCAATGATGCTTCCAAATGGGTCGAACGAAAACTCAATTGCGCCAAGTGTCATCAGTCCAGTCGTCCGATTGCCGCAATTTGGATCGGTTGCAGCCACTGGCCCGGCCCACTGCTCACTGGCGCTAAAGCCTGATTGCAGCGTGTTGTTTATTGCGCTAACACAGCTTGTCGCGGCCAGCAGCGACAATGACAGCACTATTCCTAGTACTATACGGCTCACGAGAACCCTCACGCTCCTTTATGTTCCAGCACAAACCGCCCCGCATGTCAAGAAATTTAACAATTCTCACGATTCTTCGAGGCGCCGCTCCCCTTCACGGCACTCTCCCTGCAACTGCCGGAGGAACAACCATCAATGTCCGCACCTTGCCACGTGATCACCCGCGTCAGCCTGCGTCCGCGGGCGCAATGATGATGCGGCGGTTCTGCTTGCCCTTATTCTCGATCTTCACGACCGCGATCCGCCCGATCTCGCCCGTGCGGGCCACGTGCGTGCCGCCGCAGGGCTGAAGGTCCACCGTAATCTCTCCCATGCCGATCCGCATCAGGCGGAGCCGGCCGCTGCCTCGTGGCGGCTGAACCGACATCGTGCGAACAAGGTCGGGATTGCTATCCAGCACCGCCTCATCCACCCATTCGATGTGCACCGGGTGATCGGCTTCGATCAACGCGTTCAGTTCGGCTTCCACCGCCTCCTTTGCCGGCGGGTTGGGCAGGTCGAAATCCAGCCGCGAGCGGTCCGCACCGATCGAGCCTCCGGTCACGGCCGCACCCTTGATCACGCTGCACAGCAGATGCAGCGCGGTGTGCATGCGCATCAGCCGGTGGCGGCGGTCCCAGTCGATCTCGGCCTGCACTGTGGCGCCGGGCTGTGGCAGGGGCGCGCCGGGCGCGGGGACGTGTAGCACGGACTCGCCTTCTCCCTTCACCGTGTCGGCGATCGGGGTTTCCCCGCCGTCCCACCGCAGCGTGCCGATATCGCCCGGCTGGCCGCCGCCGCGGGCGTAGAACACGGTGCGGTCGAGTGCGATCCCTTCCGGGGCGGCGGCCGTCACCCTCGCTTCAGTAGAGCGCAGGCGGGGATCGTCCAGGAACAATTTGAGGGTCATGGGGTCCTCCAGGCGGTCCGCATGGCGGCGTGGCGCGCCGCCAACCATAGCAGGCCGAGCGTGGTGACGATGTTAGGGAAGCGGCCCGCCAGCGCATCTTCGATGGCACGGACGGCGGGCCAGACGCGGACGCGGATGTCTTCGTTTTCTGAGGCCAGGCCGGCGGTGCCGGCAACGCCATCCGGGCCGGCAGGCGGGGCGGTAACACGGCCGAGATAGAGTGCGCACAGTTCGTCGGCGCCGCCCGGGGTCAGCAAGAATTCGCCGATTGGGTGCAGGGTGGTGACGGGAAGAGCCACTTCTTCCAGCATCTCGCGCCGCGCGGTGGTTTCGGGCGCTTCGCCGTCGTCGCACAGACCGGCGGGAAGCTCGACCAGCACCGGATTGATGCCCGCCGCCAGCGCCGGCAGGCGATATTGCTCGATCAGTACGACCTGGTCGGTGTCGGGGTCCCAGGGCAGCACGGCGGCGGCGCGGCCACGGCGCCAGAGCTCCCAGATACGCTCCCCCGACAGGGCGCCATCGAAGCGGCGATGACGGAAATGCACAACGTCGATGGGAAAGCGGCCGTCCCAGACGCGCTGTTGAGAGTCGATCTGGGTGTCGGGCGTAGGGGGGATCAAAGGGTGGGTGCGTATCGTCATGGCGGCAGTGTAGTTGGACCCTACCTGGTCACAAGCAGGGGCGGCACGCGGCTGTTTGACGACAGCCGCACATTGTGTCGAGGCCGGTTTTGCCTCCACGCACCATATTGCGGCGCAGTCGGTGAAAACCCCTTCCGTCGTGTGGCGGCCCGGACTTGAGGCTATCAGGGCCGCCGCGCACATTGGGGCCGCTCATCATCCAGGAGCGCGTTATGATCAGCGTCGAAGAAGCCCGCGCCCGCATCCTCGTCGACCTGCGTCCCACGCCGGCCGAAATCGTCGCGCTGGCCGACGCGTGGAACCGCGTGACTGCCGTGCCCGTCGTCGCGCGCCTGACCCAGCCGCCTGCCGATGTCTCCGCCATGGACGGGTACGCTCTGCGCTCTGAGGATGGCACGCTGGACGCCACCCTCACCGTGATCGGCGCCGCGCCTGCCGGGCACCCGTTCGCGGGTTCGATCGGCCCTGGACAAGCAGTGCGCTTGTTCACCGGCAGTGTCGTCCCACCGGGCGGCGATTCCATCCTGCTGCAGGAGGACGCCACCCGCGACGGCGACATCGTGCGGGTGAACGAGGCGGTAAGGGCCGGTCGCCACATCCGCCGCGCGGGCCAGGATTTTGCTCGCGGGGACACCGTGGTGCCGCTTGGCCGCCGCATGACCGCGCGCGACGTGGGCCTCGCCGCTGCCGCCAACCACCCCTGGCTCAGCGTCCACCGGCGTCCACGCATTGCCATTCTGGCCACCGGTGACGAAATCGCCATGCCGGGAGAACCGATTCCATCCGGCGGCATTGTTTCGTCCAATTCGCATGCCCTCGCAGCGCTGGTTCGCGCCGCCGGCGGGCTGCCGACCGTGCTGCCGATTGCCGCAGACACGCGGGAGGCGGTCGCCGCAGTCGCTGACGCGGTCGCGGGGGCGGACATGCTGGTGACGACCGGCGGCGCCTCGGTCGGCGACCACGATCTGGTGATCGAGGGCCTGCAATCTCGCGGCATGGTCGTCGATTTCTGGCAGATCGCCATGCGTCCCGGGAAGCCGTTGCTGTTCGGACGCCTGGGACCTACGCCGGTGCTCGGCATGCCAGGCAATCCTGTGTCCGCGCTGGTCTGCGCCATTCTGTTCTTGTTGCCGGGGCTGTCGCGGCTTTCTGGCCTGCCAGCCGCGCCGCCGCCCACCAGCACCGCCGTGCTGGGCAAGCCAATCGGTGCCAACGATCACCGCGCCGACCACTTGCGTTCGACCGTCAGCACCGATTCGGCCGGCCGGGTCGTCGTGACCTCGTTCCCGGTGCAGGACTCGGCCATGCTTCGCCGTCTGGCTCTGGCCGATGCGCTGATCCTGCGTCCGCCGCACGCACCGGCCCTGCCCGAGGGTGCCGAGGTGCCGGTGATCCGGCTCGATTCGCTCGGCCTGTAGGGCCAATACGGGGCGAGATTTTCGCCGCCAGCCGGTTTTTTCCTCGAAATATCCACCTTTTCTTGACGAATAGGCGCGAACCTATCTAGAACGCGCCATCCAGTTGCCGCTTTGTTCCGAGAATCGGGGCAGGCGGGCCACCAGCCGAGGGAAAACCCCACCCCATGCTCACGCGGAAACAGCACGAGCTGCTCGTCTACATCGATCGGCATCTGAAACAGACCGGCTTCTCCCCCAGTTTCGAGGAAATGAAGGAAGCGCTGCAACTCAAGTCCAAGTCCGGCATCCATCGGCTGATCTCGGCGCTTGAGGAGCGGGGCTTCATCGGCCGGCGTCACCACCGCGCCCGCGCGCTGGAAGTATTGCGCCTGCCGGAGGATACCTCGACCCGTACGGCTGAAGCCCCGGCCGAGACGGGCGGCAATGGCAGCTTCGCCCCCAATGTCATCCGTGGCGATTTCTCCCCGCGAATCGCCGGGGTGAAAGCAGCGAACGAAGTGGCGGCGATCGAATTGCCGCTGTACGGCCGCATCGCCGCCGGCCTGCCGATCGAGGCCCTGCGCGATGCCGGCAGCCAGATCGAGGTGCCGATGGCCATCCTGAGCAATGGCGAGCACTACGCGCTGGAAGTGGCCGGCGATTCGATGATTGAGGCGGGCATCCTGGACGGTGACACCGTTATCATCCGCAAGGGCGAGCAAGCCGAGAACGGGCAGATCGTCGTCGCGCTGGTCGACGATAGCGAGGTGACGCTCAAGCGGTTGCGCCGGCGCGGAAATTCCATCGCGCTGGAACCCTGCAACGTGCGGCACGAGACGCGCATTTTCCCGGCCGACAAGGTGAAGGTGCAGGGACGGCTGGTGGCGCTGATGCGGCGATACTGAGTCGAAGCCATGTGAAACCGATGTTCCGCGGGCGGCCCGATCGGCGGGGGAAGATGGCCGGGTCAAGCCCGGTGGTGACGAAATGGCTCTTGTTGGATCGCCGGCCTTGCGTGTTAACGAACCCTAAACCTGTCCAATCCAATCTGGGTACGTCACGCAAGCCTGTGCGATGCACCCATGACCTCTTCCCTGTCCCCCGACGATGTTGCCCGACTGCTGGCGGAGCCTTCCGTTGCCGTGCGCAGCGAACTCGCGGCCAAGGTGGCGCTGGAGATCGACAGCGCGCAGCTTACGCCGGACGAGTTGGCCATCGCACAGGACATCGCGCGCCTCATGGCGCAGGACGTGGCGCAAGTTGTTCGCCAGGCCCTGGCTGAGAGCCTGCGCAATGCCGCGCATCTGCCGCGCGACGTGGCGCTGCGCCTGGCCAATGACGTCGAGGGCGTGGCGCTGCCGATCCTGTCTGCTTCTCCGGCGCTGAGCGATGACGACCTGATCGCGATCCTGCGCCGGGCGACCGCGCCGCAGCAGCAGGCGATCGCGTCGCGCCCAGAGGTTTCGGAACCGGTTTCCGACGCCGTGGTCGCGACAGCGGAAGAAGCCGCGGTAGCGACGTTGATGCGCAACAAGGGCGCTCGCATCGCCGAACCAAGCCTGCACCGCGCGGTTGACCGTTTCCCAGCCAGTGACGCCGTCAAGACCAGCATGGTGCATCGTGCCAGCCTGCCGATGGAGGTCGCGGAACGGCTGGTGGTGATGGTGTCCGAGGATCTGCGCCGGTACCTGCTGGCGCATCACGCGCTGTCTGCGTCGATTGCTGCCGATCTGGTGCTGCAAAGCCGGGAGCGCGCGGTGGTCGGACTGAGCCTGCGGGCAAGCCGCGAGGAACTGACGACGCTGATCCGGCAGATGCATCGCCATCAGCGCCTGACGCCGTCGCTGATCCTGCGGGCGCTATGCATGGGGGACCTGGCGTTCTTCGAGATCGCGCTGGCGGTGCGGGCGCGAGTGCCGGTGGAGAATGCTCAGATCCTGGTCCACGATGCCGGCGGCAAGGGGCTGGCTTCGCTGTATCGCAAGGCGGGGCTGCCCGAGACCCTGCTGCCCGTGTTCCAGGTCGCAGTGGAGGCCGCGAACAGTACCGGGCTGGATGGCGGCGAGCGCGATTTCGAGCGCTATCGCAGCCGCGTCATCACCCGCGTGCTGTCGCAATGCGAAGATTTCGGGCCAGATGACCTGGACTATCTGGTCGGCAAGCTGGGAGATCTGCTGTCGTTGCCATCCGCTGCTTCGGCCCAGGCATCGTAGGCGGGCCGGCGGCGTTGCACCGTGGTTACAGGCTTGCCTAATCCCCGCTCTGGCCGCATGAGGCGTGGCTCGCCTTGCCGTCTGGAGTTCCATGACCGTCTTACGTTTCTGCTTGCTCGGAGCCCTTGGCGCCGCGTTGTTCGCCTGCGCGCCTGCCTCGTCCCCGGCCCCAAAACCGGCGCCTCCCCCTGCCGATCCGGTGGATGGCGTCTACCGCGGCACCAGTACCTGGTACTTGGCGCAAAGCCGCTCCTGTCCGCATCCCGGGCTGGTGACGCTGTATGTGCAGGACGGGCAGTTCTTCTACCGCTGGGATTACGCGACCTGGGTGAATGCGGATATCGAGCCTGACGGAACAGTACGCGGGCAAGCGAAGGATATCACGTTGCTGGGCAAGCGCGTCGACAAGCATATGCAAGGCGATATCACCAACGGCGTGTGCGGCCTGCACTTCACCGTGACCTGGCACGATATGTGACGCGGCCGGGAGTATTTTGGAGACCCCACAGGCCGCGCCGGTTCGCATCAGTAGCCCGTGCGCGTCGCCGCGACGGCATAGTGCCTGCGTGGGAATTCCTCTGTGTAGGAGCGCAGGCCCTTGCCGGTGCGCGAACCCATGTCGCGGTAGGGGCGGGCGCGCAGTTTTTCTGAGTCGATGTCGATCCCGTGGCCGGGTGTGGTGGGAAGTTCGACGAAACTGTCCTGTACCGTAAGGGGCGTCACGGCGATCTCGTCGCAGGCGGGCTTCAGGTTGATGAAGAACTCCGCGATGTAGAAATTCGGAATCATTGCTGCGAGCTGTACCGTCGCTGCCGCGCCAACCAACGTGGAGTTGTAGTTGTGCGGCGCCACCGCTACGGCATGCGGTTGCGCCATCGCAGCGATGTCAAGCATCGCGGAGATGCCGCCGCAGTTGCAGATGTCCGGGTTGATGATGTCGGCGGCTCGGGCGGCGAAGGCTTGAGCCCAGGATTCCTTGGAGTAGATCGCCTCGCCGGTGACGATCGGGATGCCGGGGAGCGCGCGGCGAACTTCCGCAACGAGCCCGATGTTGTCGCACAGGCAGGGTTCTTCGTACCAGCCGATGTCGAATTCCGCGAGGCGTTGGCCGATGCGGATCGCGTGCATGGGCGCGAGACGGCGGTGCACTTCGATCAGCAGGGTGAAGTTTGGGCCCAGGGCTTCTCGCATCGCTTTGACGTAGCGGACGACGTGGTCTTCGTCCTCGCGGTGGATGAAGCTGCGCCAGGGGCCGGGGAACGGATCCCATTTCAGCGCGGTGAAGCCCATGGCCTTCACTTTGAGGGCGCGCTCTATGTTCTGCTCGATTGATTCGGTGCCGCTGGACCAGCCGTTGGCATAGACCTTCACCCGCTCGCGCGACGCGCCGCCGAGCAGATTGTACAGCGGCAGGCCGGCGTGCTTGGCGACGATGTCCCACAGGGCGAGCTCGATGGCGCTCCAGGCGGAGAGCAAGTCGAGCGAGGTGCGGCGCATGGCGAAGTCGTCGAAGATCACCTGGGCGGTGTGGCGGATTTGGAACGCGCTGCGGCCCAGCATGTACTGGCCCATGTGGCGAAGGAGGTGCTCTGTGACGGGCTCCTTGCCGGGGGTGACGTAGGCCTCGCCCCAGCCGTGCAGGCCGGTGTCGGTCTCGATGCGGCAGAACAACAGGTTCTTAGCGGTGCCGGGATCGAACAGGAAGGTCTCGATACGGGCGATTTTCATCCGCGTGCGCTCCGGAAGGGATCGGGGCCGGGAGCGTAGGCGCGGGGGTGGGGGCGGACAATTGGGCTTGGGTGGGCGGTGTTGTGGTGAGGCGCGCGGGCGATGGGCGTCGCGGGGCCGTGCCGGTTCGTTTGTGGTGCTGGGCGGTTGGGGGCAGCGGCGGGGTTGGGGAGGGTTGGAAGGGCGCGGTATGTCTCTCGGATGCCTCAGTTCGTTCATTGTGAGAATTTTCCAAGCCGGTGACACGCGGTGGACGGCAGCCGCGCTGCGGCGAGTCTCGTGAGTGTCTCGGTTCGTTTCTCCTGAGATTTTTCTACGCGTGGGATGACGCCGCGTGCGGCGGGGTGCTGCGCGTTGGTGACAGTGAGTCTCTCTGACGTCTCAGGTTGTTTTCTGTGAGACTTTTCTAGTCTGGTGATGACGGCACATTTGGCGACCTGCCTTGCGTCCAAGGCAGCGAATCTAACGGATGTCTCAGTTCGTTTGCTGTGAGACTTCTCTCCGGGGGTGATGCGGAGGGCAGCCTGCCCTGCTTGGGTAGTGGCATCTCGCAGACGTCACAGTTTGCATGCGGCGCGAATCAAGACGGCGGGACTGGCCATGGTCCGCGCTCGGTCAATTGAAATAACAGGGTTGGCGGCCCCGGATGTGGGGCGGGGCGGTGAGCGGACCCGCCGCGGCGCGGGCCAAGACGCGGCGAGGGGGGGCGGGCAAGACGGGATACGTGACGCCGGCGGGTTCGGCTTGCGAGACAGGAAAAGGCGGCGGCGATGTGGCGACCGCGTGGCGCAGCAGCAGCGACGCCATGGCCGCGGCGAAGCGACGGGAGGTGTACGACGGGCTGGGCAGGTCTGTCAAGCATAATAACTGAACCGTTAGAAGATCCGCGGGCGGCGCGACGTCGGCGGGGCGGGAGGGCGGCGACGCAGACCGTCGGGAGGAATAGCCTGATCGGGCGCTACCACCGCGGGCGGTTGCTTGCCAACGCCCTTTCCGATCTTGCGGTGTATTGCGCGTCGCCGCGCAAGGCGCGGCGCTGAAGACGCTGAACCTGACGCAGGCTACGGTGAACAAGGAGGCAAAACAGGGGCAATCGCTGTCTCGCGATGAAAGCGAACGGGCGATCGGTCTGGCCAGGCCTGGTGGGGCAGCCGGAAGCGACCGTTCAGGAGTCCGGCAACTTGCAAGGTTTCGACGCGACAGCCTGGATGTCGCGATGACTTAACGAGCCGCTGCCGGCGTGCCGTGGCGCACGTTGCTGGGGGTGGCGCATGCGCCTATGTCAAGCATCATGAGCGACAAACCCAAACCGGCATCGCAGAAACAAAGAGAAGAGGCGGAAGCGCCACCTGCGGCCCGGAAGCCGAGACCGAAGGAGATCGGGGGCCCGAAGGGGCCGGAGCCGACGCGCTATGGCGATTGGGAAGTGAACGGGCGTTGTACGGACTTTTGAGGCGGTTGGCGGTTCGGACGTTGGGACCGCGAATAAACGCGGATTATGTGGTGCGTGGGCAGGTTTTCGCGGTCGTTGACAAGGGGCATGGCGCGCTTCCTGTCATTGCAAAGCCCGCAGGGCCGTAGCATTTCTCGACGACAGGGCGCTCGGACGGATCGTGCGCCTCCCCGTAGAGGGATTGCTTCGGCCTTGCGGGGCCCGCAATGACAGGGGAAACGTCGTGTTGGTCAGCTCTGCCGCGGTCCTGTCTCCCGCCGGGCGGTGGATCGCCTTCATCGTGCTTCTCGCCGGAGGCTTCATGCCGCCGGTCGATTTCTTCATCGTCAATGTCAGCCTGCCGTCGATCCAAACCACGCTCGGCGCCAGTCCTGCCGAGCTGCAACTGGTCGTTTCCCTCTACGCGGCGGCCTATGCGGTCTTCCTGATCACGGGGGGCCGGCTGGGCGACCTGTACGGCCGGCGACGCATGTTCCTGATCGGCATGGCGGGGTTTACCGCCGCCAACCTGCTGTGCGGGCTGGCGCCTTCACCCGCGGCACTGGTGGCCAGCCGGACCCTCCAGGGCGTCGCTGCCGCTGTTCTGGTGCCGCAGGTTCTCGGACCGGTGCGAACATTGTTCCCCACCGAACGAGACCTTGCTCGTGCGCTGAGCAGTTACGGGCTTATGATGGGGCTGGCGGCGGCGGCGGGACAGTTTTTGGGGGGAGCGCTGGTGCAGTGGAACCCGCTCGGCCTCGGCTGGCGTGCGGTGTTCCTGTTGAAGGTGCCGGTGGCGCTGGCGGTTTTGCTGGCCGCCTGGATCGTTGTGCCGGAGACCAGCACCGCCCAGCGCGTCTGCATCGACGCTGCGGGCGCGGTTTTGTTGTCCCTGGCGCTGGGTTGTCTGGTGCTGCCGCTGTCTGAGGGCCGCCAGCAGGGCTGGCCCGTCTGGACCTTCGTGATGCTGGCAGCGGTCCTGCCCCTCGGCGCCGCGTTCCTGCGCTTAGAGGCAAGGCTGGCCGAACGCGACCTGATGCCCTTGCTGGACCTGCGCTTGCTCTCGATACGCAGTTTCCGGCGTGGGGTGCTGGTCGGCACGTTGTTCTTCTTTACCACAGCCTTCTACGTCACGTTCAGCCTTTACGAGCAACAAGGCCGAGGCACCGACCCGTTGCACACCGGCCTCGCCATCCTGCCCTATGGCGTGGGATTGTTCTTTGGCCCGCTGGCGAGTTCGCCGCTGGTCCCGCGCCTGCGCCATGCGCTGCTGCCGATCGGCATGGCGATCCAGGTGGTGGGCTATGGCGCAACCGGCCTTGCGATCTGGCTCGGCTGGGACGGCTGGCCGGTGTATCTGGCGGTACTGGTCGCCGGCTTCGGCCAGGGCATCGCGTTGCCTCGGTTGTACAACGCGGCACTGGGCGAGGTGCCACCGCCGCAGGTCGGCGTGGCGTCGGCGGTCATCAATTCCGCTTTGCAGATCGGCGGCGCGGTCAGTGTTGCCAGCGTGGGGAGTTTGTTCTTTGCCGTGCTGGGTGGCGGCAGCGACCGCGCCGCGTATGCCGATGCTTTTGGCATGGCTCAGGCGGCAACCACGCTGGCGTTGTTTGCGTCCATGCTGCTGTCAATTTCCTTGCGGACGCGCCGACATGCGCTGGCGGAGACCGGATGATCATGACCCAGGCTTTCGATCCCGAAGCCGTTCGCGCTTTCGAGCATGCACAATGGGAACGGGCCGCGCCAGTATTCGACGCGTCCTTCGCTACCGCCACCAGCCAGTTCGTTGAGGCGCTGCTGGACGCCGCCGGCGTGCGCATGGGGACGCGCGTGCTGGACGTGGCCTGTGGCCCAGGGATCGCGGCGGCGGAAGCGTTGGCGCGTGGCGCCGTTCCCACTGGGGTCGATTTCTCGGCCGCGATGCTGGCGCGGGCGCGCGTTGCCCATCCGGGCATCGCGTTCCTGCATGGGGATGCCGAATCGCTGCCCTGTGCCGACGGCGGCTTTGATGCCGTGGTATCGAATTTCGGCGTGCACCACGTGCCACGGCCGGCGCTCGCGCTGGCGCAGGCGTGCCGTGTGCTGGCGCCGGGCGGACGGATCGCCGTCAGTTTCTGGGCTGCGCCAGAGCAAAATATTGCGTGGAAATTGCTGCTGGATGCGGTGAAGCAGCATGGCGACGCGAAGGAGTGTGGTGCGCCACCGCCGGGCGGTGGATTTGGCTCGGTGCAGCACATCCTGGACGCGCTGCGCGAGGCAGGGTTCGGGGCGTTGCGCGCGCAGCTGGAACGCCGGGTCTGGCGGCATGCGGATGGCGCCAGCCTGGTCGGGGCGTTGCGCGCAGGCACCGCCCGGATGGCGGCGCAGATCGAGGCGCAATCGCCTGCCGCGTTGCGGGCGATCGCCGTGGACATCGATACCAATGCGGCAGTGTGGCACGATGACGAGGGGCTGAGTTTGCCAATCGTCGCGGTGATTGCATCGGGGGTGAAGTCCTGACACGCCGGCTGGCTCTGTTGTGCTTTGTTGACCCGTTGCTGGTGACGCTGATCTTCGGCCCTACCTTCGCGCATGTGATTGAGTTGCCGGGGAAGCTGGTTCGCGCTGGTCGCGCCGATGAACGCGCGGCTGGCCGGATGGTCGGCTGCCATGCTGCCGGGCGACTGGACGGCGTGTCGCGATCAGTGGGAACTGGGGCAGGGCATTCATGCTGCATTTTTCGGTATCACGTTCTGCCTGCTGATGGCGGCCATACTGACGGATACGGCGGTCGTGCCGGACAATCGAGCGAAACTGCCCGGTTGGCGAAGGGTAGGAGAACCCGGAATGGCGAGCTTTGTCGTAAAGGCGGCGCCGCGGCCCGTGGGTGCTGCATTGCTCCAATTCGACGAGAAGACCATGTGGCGAGGGAAACACGTCCGCGCTGGTGATGAAGTCTTTATGTTTGCCGCCGAGCACAATGGCGGCGGTGGCCTCTACGCACGAGGGGTCGTTACCGAAGCCATCCGCGGCGAGGGGATCCGAGTCAGCATCACCGTGCAGCGCACAGGTCCGGGAACCCGGCCCTTGGGCCGCGGTGAGTTGCGGCCGTTCCGCGATGTGCCGGGCGCCGGTCCGGAAGCCGAGATCGATCACAAGCTGTATCGGCAGGCAACCAACAAGATCGCTGGCATTTCCGATGCGGCCGCGGCGTTCCTGCGCGGATTCTTCTGAACCCAATTGCAGTGTGGCTGTGAACGACACCTGTTATCCGCTGTAAGGCCGGGCGTTGCGACTTGACCCGCCGCCGCTGGGTGGCTCTCGTGGCAACGTTCTCGTCAGGAGACTGAGCGGCAATGGAAGATCCCGCGGACCTGCCCGCACGAATTGCCCCCGCGGACCGCACGCTGCCCCGCATGCTGCGCCGTCAGGCTGCCTTGCATGGCGCGCGGCGGCTGGTGGAGATCGGTGGCACGTGTTGGACCTTCGCCGAAACATTGCAAATGGCTGCACGCTTCGGGGGCACCCTGCACGCGGTGGGTATCCGGCGCGGCGACGCCGTTGCGGTGATCTGTGGCAACCGCGCGGAGTTGCTTCAGGTCTATCTCGGCTGTGGCTGGATCGGAGCGGTGATGGTACCGATCAACATCGCCTCGCGCGGCATGCAGCTCGCGCATATCCTGGCGAACTCGCAGGCGAAACTGCTGGTGCTACAGGCGGAGCATGCGGGTGCGTTGGAATCGCTTCACACGGTCCCGACAGAGCTGCGGGTGATCTGGCTGATTGGCGATGCTGAAGTTCCTTCCCGGTGGCCGCATCCCGATTTCTTTCCTCCGCCGGGCGCCCCGGTGCCGGAAACAGCGATCGCGCCTGGCGACACCGTGGCGATTCTGTACACGTCAGGCACGACGGGCGTTTCGAAAGGCGTTTGCTGCCCGCATGCGCAATATTTCTGGTGGGGGGTGAATACCGCACGCTTGCTCGGCGTGCGTCAGGACGACGTTCTCCTGACGACGCTGCCGATGTTCCATACCAATGCACTGAACACGTTCTATCAGGCGCTGTTGACCGGTGCTGTACTGGTGGCAGAGCATCGCTTCTCTGCTTCCGGGTTCGCGCCGTCGCTGTGCCGCCATAATGCAACGGTTACCTATTTGTTGGGGGCGATGGTGCCGATCCTGCTGTCGCGTCCGCCCAGTGCGGACGACCGCGCGCATCGTGTGCGCATCGCGCTGGCGCCGGGCGTTCCGGCGCGATTCCATCCGGAATTTCTCGAGCGTTTCGGGATTGCCTTGCTCGAGGGATATGGGTCGACCGAGACGAATTTTACATTGGGCTGTTCTTTGGAGAGCCAGCGTCCCGGCATGATGGGTCCGGTTTTCGATGGGTTCGAGGCGCGTGTGGTGGATGACTTGGACAATCCGCTGCCGGATGGCATTCCCGGCGAGCTGGTGTTGCGCGCGCGTGAGCCGTTCGCCTTTGCCAGCGGCTATTTTGGCATGGCCGAGAAGACTGTCGAGGCTTGGCGCAACCTGTGGTTCCACACCGGCGATCGGGCGGTGCGCGAACCTGACGGTTACTACCGATTCATGGATCGGATGAAAGATGCGATCCGGCGGCGGGGCGAGAACATCTCGGCTTATGAAGTGGAACAAGTATTGCTGTCGCATCCGGCGGTGGCGGAGGCGGCGGTGTTCCCGGTGGGCTCGGAACTGGCCGAAGACGAGGTGATGGCGGCGGTGGTAGTGCGCGAAGTTGCGTCGCTGACCGCGCCCGCCCTGGCGGAATACTGCGTCGGGCGGATGCCCGGCTTTGCCGTTCCTCGGTATATCGAGTTTGTGACGGGATTGCCGATGACGGAGAACGGGAAGGTGCAGAAGTACCGGCTTCGCGAACGGGGGGTGACGACAGGGACCTGGGATCGGATGGCGTAGGAGAAGAAGATGCGGTCGAGACACGGCAGTGGAAGCCGCAGCATTTTGTTTCATATTGGTGTATTTCGTAATTGGAGCAGACCCCGAAAAGGTTGAAACGACCGTGCCGAACGGAGCCGGCGCATGAGTTGGCTCCAGTACCCCAAGGCAGGCTCTGTGGCCTGCGTGGTTCTCTTCCAAGACTCTAAGAGAAGAACGACCGAGCAATCGGGAGACACGGCCACCACAACCGTGGTTCACGCCATTGGCACAACCTCCCAACCGGCGTAGCCTGCCGGCATCTGGATGCAGTGGCTGAAACCGTCTGCAGAACGTGTACTCGACCATCACGGAACGCCCAAGCGATGAACGCCGAAACCCGCCCTCTGCCGCCGCCAATTCAAGGACCCTCTGCCTGGATCGGCGCGGGTCTCGCCCGCCAGCAGGAGTCCTGGACGTATCGCCTGTCGGAGGCGGACGTTTCCGAGCTCGACGCGGCGACGGCCGCCGTGCGCGACCGAGGGTTGGACATCGCGACGATTCGCCGGGACGATTTTCCGTTGCCGGCGCTTGGCCACGTGCTCGATGGACTGCGGGACGACGTGCTGAATGGTCGCGGCTTCGTGCTGATCCGCGGCCTGCCCGTCGAAGGCCGTCCCATCGCCGACAGTGCTACTGCCTATTGGGGCATCGGAACCTATTTCGGCAATGCCCGTTCGCAGAATGCCAAGGGGCATGTGCTTGGGCATGTGCGCGATCTCGGGCTTTCTTCCAGCGACCCGCGTGTCCGTATTTATCAGACCACCGAGCGCCAGAACTTCCACACCGACTCCTGCGATATCGTCGCGTTGCTGTGTTTGAAGACGGCGCAGCGCGGTGGGCTTTCGTCACTGACCAGCTCTATGGCGGTCTATAATGCTATGCGCGAACGGCGGCCCGATTTGCTGGCGCGATTGTTCATTCCTTTTGCCACCGATCGCCGCGGGGAGGTGCCCGAGGGCAAGCTGCCCTGGTTCGATATTCCTGTGTACAACGACTTCCAAGGCTATCTATCGGCGATTTATGCGCCGCATTATGTTCGGTCGTCGCAGCGTTTCCCGGAGGCACGCCGGCTGACTGCGGCGGATCTGGAAGCGCTGGAGATGTTCGATCGGCTGGCGGAGGATCCGGCGCTGCGGCTGGATATGGAATTCCAGCCGGGCGACATGCAGTTCGTGCACAACCATACCACGCTGCACGACCGCACTTCGTTCGAGGATTGGCCGGAGCCGGAGCGCAAGCGTCATTTGCTGCGTCTGTGGCTCGCCGCGCCAGGGGCGCGACCGTTGCCGTCGGCTTATGCCGAACGCTACGGCAGCGTGGCGATCGGCGATCGCGGCGGGATCATCTGCCCCGGCACGTGTCTGCACGCGCCGCTGGAACCGGTGTAAGATTTAGAAATCGCCGTCCTGATATGTCATTGCGAGGAGCGAAGCGACGAAGCAAGCTGGTTCGGGGGGAAGTCGTCGGATCGTCCTTGCGCCTGGCCGATCGAGGGTGCTTCGTCGCTTCGCTCCTCGCAATGACATAGGGCAAGGGGAAACGTAATGACAACGATCGTTTTGGTGCACGGGGCTTATCAGGGTGGCTGGATCTGGACTCGCGTCGCGCCGATGTTGCGTGCCGCGGGCCATATCGTGTTTGCGCCCTCGCTGGATGGCTGTGCTGAACGCAAGCACGCACTTCGCCCTGGTATCACCACTGAAACGCACGCCGCCGAAATCGCGGACCTGCTGTTCTATGAGGACCTGCACGACGTGGTGCTGGTGGGCACCAGCTCAGGCGGCATGGTGACGTGCCGCGCGGCAGAGCATGCGCGCGATCGTATCGGCCGTATCGTGCTGGCCGACGCGCTGGCTTTGATGTCTGGCGAGCGAATCGGCGAAATCGTCAATCGCACGGCACGTATTACGACGGAATTGACCACCGGGCCGTCGCCCGAGGACGCCCGCAATCGGATGTTTGCGTCGCTGGACCCTGCGACATTGGAATGGGCGCTCGCGCGCTACACACCGCATCCGATCGCGGCCATGGAGGAACCGGTGAAGCTGGATCGTTTCTGGGAGCAGAGCTGGAAGGCTTCGGTGATCTGGTGCAAGCGCAGCGTGAACCCGCCCGTTGCGCACCAGCGGCGCGCGGCGGAGACGCTGAAGGCGCGGTGGTTCGAATTGGATACCGGCCACTATCCGATGTTGACGGAGCCGGACGCGCTGGCGCGGATGATTGTGGCATAGTTTCGCGCGCTTACGCTAATGCGAGGAGCGAAGCGACGAAGCAACCTTGTTCAGGCAGGCGCACGACGCTCGTGCGCCGGCTCGACCGAGATTGCTTCGGTTCCTGTGGGGCCTCGTTATGACATGTTGGTGCGACGCTGAAGGAGCAGTGTGAGTGAGCAAAGCCGCCAGTGAAGCCGGGCCGATCCTTCTGAGCGAGAACCGCGGCCACATCCGCATTCTGACAATCAATCGCCCGGAGCGGATGAACGCGATCTCACCGGAACTGAGCGATGCACTGATTGAAGCCTTCGTGGAAGCGAATGCCGATGATGCGGTGCGCGCGGTGATCCTGACCGCGGTTGGCGATCGTGCGTTCTGTGCTGGCGCCGACCTGAAGGCTCGCAAGGAGGAAGATGCCGCCGGCAAAGCCTTCCAGCCGCTGCTGTCGCGCGTGCGTCGTTACCTGTTCGAAGTGGTGTTCGAGACGTTCAAGCCGACGGTTGCGGCACTGAATGGCCCTGCCGTGGCCGGGGGATGCGAACTGGCCCTCGCCTGCGATATTCGCATCGGTGCAGAGCATGCGAAGTTGGGGTTGCCGGAGGCGAAGCGCGGCAAGGGTGCGCATTTCGCCAATGTGCTCCTGCCGCGGCTGGTGCCGATGGGGATCGCGCTCGAGATGCTGTATCTCGGCGAGTATATCGATATGGAGACAGCGCAGCGCTGGGGCCTGGTAAACCGCATCGTGCCGCGCGGCCAGGCGCTGGCGGAAGCACTGCGCATGGCGGAGGCTATTTGCGATAATGCGCCGGTGACGATCCGACGGATGAAGGAGACGGCCGTGAAGGCCTCCGGCCTGCCGATGGCTGCGGCGTTGCGGCTGAACGAGGGCATCAGCCCCTATACCAGCGAGGATCGCGTTGAAGGCGTGCGTGCCTATGTGGAGAAGCGCAAGCCGATGTGGAAGGGGCGATGACAGGCACCGCCTCATCGTGCTGCTGACTCGAACTTCAGCCGTCTGCGATGATGCAGTTAGGGTTTTGTTAATCGGCCAGATCGGATAGCGTCAGTAGCGTCTGACGAGCGGCGGCGGGTGGAGCACCGGGCCCAATGTCCCGCCACCTGCATCGTCGCGCCGAGGATGTGATAGTCGGATGCACGCTATCCATGATGCCCGAGTTCAGTTGATGGCGACGGCGCTGAACAATCTTGCTTTGGCCTTTGTCGCGGCCGGCGTGCTTGCACCGGTCGTCACCGGGCAGCTGCGAACGCCAGGCGCTACACTCGTAGTACTGGTTTGGATCGGACTTGGTGCGGCGCTAAATATCATAGCGCAATTTGTGCTCGGGAGCCTACGGGGAACCTGGGATCAGGCGGTGCACTGGCTGCTCATTCCGACAATGGTCGTCCTCATCGTCGGGGTCGGGGCGCTGAGGGGATCATGCTACCCACCATAACCAACACGGGACGAGGCGGACTGCGTCAATCCCCGCCCAGCGCCGCCTCGACCGCCCGCACCGCCGCCAATGGCACGGCACCGCGTCCCACCACCTTGCCGCCGACACACGCCAGCCAGCCCTCGCCATCCGGCGGCTCGCCGGGACGCAGTTCCACCACCTTGGCGTCTTCGTCGCGCGCCACGGCCTGGAACCGCCGCCACCCGGTGCACAACGGTCCCTGAACGCGAACGACGCGGGCGATGGCCTCGCCCGCGTCGTCCAGTCCGATCCATTCCAGGGTGCGGGGAACCCCGGCACCCTCCTCACGCCGGCCCCGCATCCATCGGAGGCGGGGCTGCATCTTAATCGCACTCCATCAGGCGCACTCCGCGACGCAACGAGAGCCCGACCGAGATTGCTTCGTCGCTGCGCTCGTCGCAATGACCGGAAGCCGGGTCACTGCGCTCCTTGCAACAGGAAGCCGGGGTCCGGCGCCTTGTAGCCCTGTCCTCATGCACTCTTTGCCATGATCTCGTCCGCTATGTTGCGCGGGACCGGATCGTAGTGGTGGAACTGCATGGTGAAGGACGCGCGCCCCTTGGTCATGCTGCGAAGGTCCGAAATGTAGCCGAACATTTCCTTCAGGGGAACATGTGCCCGGACGATCACTGTGGAGCCCGAACTCTCCTGGTTCTGGATCTGGCCGCGGCGGCGGTTGAGATCGCCTACCACGTCGCCCACGTGGTCCTGCGGCGTGGTGACCTCCACGTCCATGATCGGCTCCAGGATGATCGGGCCGGCCTTCTTCATGCCGTCGCGGAAGCACGCCTTGGCGGCGATTTCGAACGCCAGCGCCGACGAGTCCACATCGTGGTACTTGCCGTCCACCAGGGTCGCTTTGAAATCCACCGTCGGGAAGCCGGCCAGGACGCCGGTCTCCGCCTGGTTCTTCAAGCCCTTTTCCACCGCCGGGATGTATTCCCGCGGCACCGAGCCGCCGACCACGGCGTTTTCGAAGTTCACGCCTTCGTTGCGGGCCACCGGCTCGAACACGATCTTCACCTCGGCGTACTGGCCGGAGCCGCCGGTCTGCTTCTTGTGGGTGTAGGTTTCCGTGTGCTGGCGGGTGATCGTCTCGCGATACGCCACCTGCGGCGCGCCGATATTCGCCTCCACGCCGTATTCGCGCTTCAGGCGGTCAATGATGATCTCCAGGTGCAGTTCACCCATGCCCGACAGGATGGTCTGCCCGGTCTCCTGGTCGGTGCGCAGCCGCAGGCTGGGGTCTTCGCCCGCCAGCTTCTGCAGGCCGAGCGACATCTTCTCCACCGATTCTTTCGTGCGCGGCTCCACCGAGATGTCGATCACCGGCACCGGGAAGGCCATGCGCTCCAGCACCACCTGGTCCTGCTGGCTGGCCAGCGTGTCGCCCGTGCCGGTGTCCTTCAGACCGACGAAGGCGGCGATGTCACCGGCATGCACTTCCTTGATCTCGGCGCGCTTGTCCGCGTGCATCTGGAACATGCGCCCGATACGTTCGCGGTGCTCCTTGGTCGTGTTCATCACCGTGTCGCCGGATTTCAGCGTGCCGGCATAGACGCGCACGAAGGTCAGCGTGCCGTATTTGTCGTTGATGATCTTGAACGCCAGCCCGGCGAACGGCGCGTCCGGATCGGCCTTGATGCGGCGGCGGTCATGCTCTGCCGTCTCGTCCTCGCCTTCTTCGGCGGCGACGGCAATGCCGGGCACATCCACCGGGCTGGGCAGGTAGTCCAGCACCGCATCGAGCAAAGGCTGCACGCCCTTGTTCTTGAACGCCGTGCCGCACAGCACCGGGCGGAACGCCCCGGAGATGGTGCCGGTCTTGATGCAGCGCTTCAGCGTGGCGACCTCCACGTCGCCCTTGTCGAAATACTCCTCCATCGCCGCGTCATCGACCGACAGCGCGGTATCCAGCAGGGTCTGGCGATATTCCTTCGCTTGCTCTTCCAGGTCGGCAGGGATCGGTTCGATGTGGAAAGACGCGCCCAACTCGCTGCCGTCCCAGATCACGGCGTGCATTTCCACCAGGTCGACGACGCCGAGGAACTTGTCCTCGATGCCGATCGGAAGCTGCAACGGCAGCGCGACGATATCCAGCTTCTCCTTCAGCGTGCCGAGCGCGCGGTAGAAATCCGCGCCGGTGCGGTCCAGCTTGTTGATGAAGATGACGCGCGGTACGTTGTAGCGGTCTGCCAGGCGCCAGTTGGTCTCCGACTGCGGCTGCACGCCGGCGACGCCCTCGATGATGAAGATCGCGCCGTCCAGCACGCGCAGGCTGCGGTTCACCTCGATGTTGAAGTCGATGTGGCCAGGGGTGTCGATGATGTTGATGCGGTGGTCCTTCCACTCGCACGTCACCGCCGCGGACGTGATCGTGATGCCGCGTTCCCGCTCCTGCTCCATATAGTCGGTGGTGGTGTTGCCGTCGTGCACCTCCCCGATCTTATGCGACATCCCGGTATAGTACAGGATGCGCTCGGTCGTGGTGGTCTTGCCGGCATCGATATGCGCGGTGATGCCGATATTGCGAATCCGGTCGAGCGGCGTGGCGGGCACGATACATCCTCCAGAGCGACAGCGAGGCGCGCGATCCCGATCGATCCCTCCGGGGAAGCGGCCCCGGCGCGCCTATCCTCATCCGCTGGCCGGAAGCGATCCATATGGCATGCCCCCGCGCGCACGTCCCCAAGGGGAACGCAGGGCAGGGGCGTCCGGCCGGCTGTGTGTGAGGTGGAAATGCGGCATGGGCGCGCGTTTTGCAAGTGCGAAGTGTGAAATCGGGGCACGCATGCGTCGGGTGGGTTCACGCTTGGGCGCCTTCACTGTTTGTCACCGTCGGATACGTCTGTTCGGCGTAGGTTGGGGGCATGGACACACGCACCGCACAGGCGCTGATCCGCTTCGGACTGGGTCGCCGGGGCGAAGAGCCATTGCCGCCCGATCCTGCCGCCTGGCTGCGCGATCAGTTGCGCCAGCCCGACCCGACGCGGCTTGACCCGCGGCCCAGCACCGCCACGGGGCTGGAGGCGTTGTATTTCGACCGGAGGAACAAGCCGCCGCCCGGCCAGCGGGTGGTGCCGCCCTTGTTCCGCGAGCAAGCGAAGGCCGAGCTGGCTAATGCATTGGCCACGCCTGCGCCGTTCCGGGAACGGCTGGTGTGGTTCTGGACCAACCATTTCACCGTTTCCATCCGCGGCGGCTGCGCGGCCGTGGCCTGCGCCTTCGTGGAGGAGGCAATCCGACCGCATGTGACCGGTCGGTTCCAGGACATGGTGCTGGCGGTGATGCGCCATCCGGCGATGCTGATCTACCTGAACAATGCCGGGTCGGTTGGGCCGGACAGTCCGGTTGGGCAGCGTTCGCACCGCGGCTTGAACGAGAATCTGGCGCGGGAATGCATGGAACTGCACACGGTCAGCCCGGCCGCCGGCTACACCCAGGCTGACGTGACGAACTTTGCCAAGATCCTGACCGGCTGGTCGATCGACCTGAGGTCGGATCCGCCGGGCTTTCGTTTTCGTCCGTTCGCGCATGAGCCGGGCTGGATCACCGTGATGGGACGCCGGTTTCCTCCGGGTGAGGAGGGCGGCGTCGAAGCGCTGCGCTTCCTGGCCAATCATCCGTCCACGCATCGTTTCCTGGCGACGAAGCTGGCGCAGTATTTCGTTGCCGATTCGCCGCCGCCCGAGGCGGTGCGCGCGATCGAGGCAGTATTGCGCGATACCGGCGGCAATCTGGGCGCGGCCGTGGCGGCTGTGGTTGCGTTGCCGGCCGCCTGGCAGCCCGGGGCGAAGCTGCGGACGCCGCAGGAATACGTGGTCGCGACGCTACGCATGCTGGATCTGCCGCCGGCGGAGACGGAGACGATCAATGTGCCGGGGATTCTGGCGGGGCTGGGACAGCCGTTCTTTAATGCGCCCCAGCCGGATGGATGGTCCGACCGCGCCTCGTCTTGGGCTGCCCCCGAGGCGATGATGCGGCGGATCGACTGGGCGTACACTGTGTCGGGGCGCGTGGCGTCACCGGGCAGTGGGCGCGATGCCGCCGAACTGGCCGAGGCCAATCTGGGCTCGTTGCTGAGCCCGGCGACCTTGCAGGCGGTGCACCGCGCGGGCTCCCGCCGCGACGCGATGACGCTGCTGCTGTCCTCCCCTGAGTTTCAGAGGCGCTGACCCATGCTGACATTGACTCGCCGTTCGGCGCTGCTGGGGCTGACGACCGCCGTTTCGTTGGGTCGGGCTTCGCTCGCTGTTGCCGCCGCACCGGGGGAGAATCGCTTTGTCGTGGTGATCCTGCGCGGGGCTCTGGACGGGATGGCAGCCGTGGTGCCGTACGGCGACCCGGCGCTTGTTTCGTTGCGTGCCGAGCTGGTGCCCGCCGGTATCGGGCAGCCGAACGGCATGCTGGACCTGGGCGGCTTCTACGGTCTGCATCCGTCGCTGACCGGCCTGCATGAGATGTACCAGGCGGGGGAGCTGTTGCCGGTGCACGCGGTCGTCGGTCCCACGCGTGTGCGCAGCCATTTCGAGGCGCAGGACTGCCTGGAAAGCGGTGCCGACCACCGCATGACCAGCGGGTGGCTGAACCGTGCCGTTGTCGCGATCCCGGGGGCCGGACGTGACCGGCCCGAGGGCGATGCCCTGGCGGTGGGCGTCGAGGTGCCGCTGCTGCTGCGCGGGCCGGCCCGGGTGGGAAGCTGGGCGCCGCATGGCGAGCTGACCCCGCCTGCGGACCTGTATTCCCAGATCGCGGCGCTGAACGAAACCGACCACGTCACCGGACCGGCCATTGCCGAGGGTCTGCGCGAGCGCGGATTCTCCGCGACCGTGGTGGCGAATGACGACCCGATGCAGCCGGTCCGGAATCGCTACGCATTCCCGGCCCTGGCGCGTGCTGCCGGCGAGATGCTGCGTGCGGTGGATGGGCCCCGTATCGCTGCGCTGGAGATCGACGGGTGGGATACGCACCAGGCGCAGGTGCCGCGGTTGGCCGGTGTGCTGAAGGAGCTCGATGGCGGCATGGTGGGGCTGAAGGAGGGGCTTGGATCGGCCTGGCAGGATACCGCGGTGCTGGTGATGACCGAATTCGGCCGCACGGCGCGCGCGAACGGCACCAAGGGAACCGACCACGGGACCGCTACGGTGGCGTTCGTGCTGGGCGGTGCGGTGCGCGGCGGGCGCGTTGCCGGAACGTGGCCTGGGCTGGGGGCGGGCAAGCTGTACGAGGACCGCGACCTGGCGCCGACGACCGCGCTGGTGTCGGTCGCCAAGGGAATGCTGGCGCAGCATCTGGGGTTGTCGGCGATGGCGCTGGGGCAGGTGTTCCCGGGGAGCACCGGGGTGGCGTCGATGGGAGGGCTGCTTCGGGCGTAACGGCGGGGAGCTGGCTGGGGCGGTGTGGGGCTGCCGAGTCTCGCCCTCACCCAACTGGTACGTGATGCGCTTCGTTTGGCGCGGTCGGCGCGCTTGGCGCGACAACGGACTTGAGCCGACAGTGCGCGATTAAACTGACCAGTCGAATCAACCGATTGATCAGTGGCGCCTTCCAGCCATGCGGGAAATCCAGGCGTCCGAGGCGAAAACCCATCTTCCCCAACTCCTCGACGACGTGGAGCGGGGTCAAACCGTTGTGATCACCCGCCGCGCGCGCGATCGCCCGGACCGTTCGTGAGGCGCAGCGGAGGCAGGCCGAAATGGATCGCGCTATCCAAAGTATCAGAAGCTTGCGCAAGCGTACTGGGAAGGGCGGCCTATCTTGAGCTGGCGCTGCGCAAGGGCGTTGCGTCGGCGACGCTCGACAACGATCTTGCGGCAGCCGCACGCGCCAAAAACGTGACGCTTTTGCCGGAAGAGCGCGGCGCACCCGGTGGATCTGATCCGACGTCCTTGTCTGCGGGTACCCACTGTCGGAAATGGCGCGACACGGCCAGTATGTTGTCATCGCGAGGTATGCAGTGACGAAGCAACCTCGCTCGGGGAAGCTCCAGATCTTCCGTGCGTCCGCGTGACCGAGATTGCTTCGTCGCTGCGCTCCTCGCAATGACATGAAACCCGCTGTGCCGCGTTTCTCTGATTCCCGCGCTTCCCTAATTTCCGTGCTTCCCTGATCCCCGTGCTTCCCTGACTCAGGGTACCAGGGTGGCGCGGCCCGACCCTTTCCAGCTACAGCGTCCCGCCTTTCCGTCCTGCCATCGCCCCCAGCCGCAGCCGCAGCGCATTCAGCTTGATGAAGCCTTGCGCGTCGAACTGATCGTATGCGCCCTGGTCATCCTCGAACGTCACCGTCTTCTGCGAGTACAAACTGTTCGGTGATTCGCGGCCGATCACCGTGGCATTGCCTTTGTACAACTTCAGCCGCACGCAGCCGGAAACGCTATTCTGGCTGGTATCAATCAGCGCCTGCAGCATGCGGCGTTCCGGACTGAACCAGAAGCCGTTGTAGATCAGCGTGGCATAGCGCGGCATCAGGCTGTCCTTCAAATGCGCCGCTTCGCGATCCAGCGTGATACTCTCGATGCCGCGATGTGCCACGTGCAGGATGGTGCCGCCGGGCGTTTCATACACGCCGCGGTTTTTCATGCCGACGAAGCGGTTCTCCACCAGGTCCAGCCGGCCGATGCCGTTGACCTTGCCCAGCTCGTTCAGTTTGGTGAGCAGTGAAGCGGGCGACAGCTTCACCCCATCGATCGCGACCGGATCGCCATGCTCGAAATCGATTGCGATCACTGTCGGCTTGTCCAGTGCGTCCTCGGGGCTGACGGTGCGCTGATAGACGATCGGGTCGGGTTCGACCGCCGGATCTTCCAGGATTTTCCCCTCTGACGACGAATGCAGCAGGTTGGCATCGACGCTGAACGGCGCCTCGCCGCGCTTGTCCGTGGCAATGGGGATCTGGTTTTGCTCGGCAAATTCCAGCAGCCTGGTGCGGCTGGTCAGGTTCCATTCGCGCCAGGGCGCGATGATCTTGATGTCGGGCTTCAGCGAGTAATACGACAATTCGAACCGCACCTGGTCGTTGCCCTTCCCGGTCGCGCCGTGCGCTACCGCATCGGCGCCGACTTGTTCCGCGATCTCGATCTGGCGCTGCGCGATCAGCGGGCGGGCGATCGAGGTGCCGAGCAGGTATTCGCCTTCGTAGAGGGCGTTGGCGCGGAACATCGGGAAGACGAAATCACGGACAAAAGTCTCGCGCAGGTCGTCCATGAAGATTTCCTTCACGCCGAACATTTCCGCCTTTTGGCGTGCCGGGCCGAGTTCCTCGCCCTGGCCGAGATCGGCGGTGAAGGTCACGACCTCGCAGCGATAGGTCACCTGGAGCCAGCGCAGGATCACGCTGGTGTCCAACCCGCCAGAGTAGGCAAGCACAACTTTCTTCACGTCCTTCACCGGCATGGCGGCGACCCTTCTCTCGCGGCGGGAAACAGTGGGCGGAGTAACGCCCGGCCCGGGGCCAGGCAAGGCGGCGTGCCGTGCGGGATATTCAGCCGCCCTGACGATGGGTAAGCTGGCGGCGTCTTGCACCGGCACGCCGGTGCCGCCGGGAGGAACGCTATGAAGATCACCGCCATCCGCTCCGACATCCTGCATATTCCGGAGGATGATCCACTGGCCGACATGCCGGAGGACGCCAACCGCCTGCGCCCCGTTGTCATCTTGCGGATGCAGACGGACCAGGGGATCGAGGGGATCGGGCTGACCTTCTACGGCGGCGCCATGACCGGGTCGCTGCGCGTCGCGGTCGATGAACTGGGCGCGCTGTGCGTCGGGGAGGACCCGCTGCGCATCGAGGCGATCGTGCGCAAGCTGCGTCTGGCGGCCGGTGATTCCGTCGGTCCGGCGGGCGTGTTCACGCTGGCTCTGGCGGCGATCGATACGGCGCTGTGGGACATCAAGGGGAAGGCACTCGAGCAACCGCTGTGGCAATTGCTGGGCGGGACGCGGGATCGGGTGGCCACCTATGCGTCCGGCTCGCTGCGACGTGGACTGACCGATGCGCAGGCCGCCACCGCCGCGCGGCGCTTGCTCGACAAGGGCTTCGTCGAGATGAAGACGCAGATGGCGCTGCCGGGCAATCCGTCGCCCGCCGAGGAAGTGCGCCGGGTGCGCGTCGTGCGGGACTCGATCGGGCCGGACATCAAGCTGATGTGCGACATCAACCAGCGCTGGCGGGTGGAGCAAGCGATCGATATCGGCCACCGCGTCGCGGATGTGGGGCTGTTCTGGTTGGAGGACGTCACGACCTGCGACGATTTCCAGGGCTTGGCACGGGTGAATGAGGCACTGTCCACGCCGATTGCCGGCGGCGAGTATCTTTGGGGCATCGCGCCGTTCCGGCAGATGATCGAGGCGCGATCGGTCGATTACATCATGATCGACCTGTGCCGCGTCGGCGGGCCCACACAGTGGATGAAGGTGGCTGGCATGGCGGAGGCGTTCAACCTGCCAGTGATTAGCCACGTGATGCCGGAAATGCACCTGCACCTGGTGGCCGCGGTTCCGAACGGTCTGACAGTGGAATACATGCCGTGGATGCTGAAGCTGTACCAGGAGACGCCGGCATTGGAGGGGGGAAAATTGGTGCTGCCGGCCAAGCCGGGGCTGGGACTGGCGTTCGATGAGAAGGTGGTGGCGAAGTATAGAGTGGGGTAGCTGGGTTGGCGCCCCGGGGCGCCCCGGGGTGGGCGATCGGCCTGAAACCGTAGGGCTGATCTACGGCAGCCCCGAGCGACGTTTCAGCCGCCGTTCGTATCCGGATCAGCAGTGGATCTAGTTTGCCGCACACGGCACAGGCGCGGCACTGTTTGCGCTGGATCGTCCGCCTGATGGGCCGGACGGCCGGAGGCAAATGCAATTGCGCTGAGATATCGTGCGATACCGCTTGACCGTGTGGCGTAATTTGACGAACCTCACGAACCCGGGAAGCATGATCAGGCCCCTCGCGCGCGGTCTCGCCATGACGATGTCGGATCGGCGGGCCGGACGGTACCGAATAACAGCGAGGCAAGCATGGCTGCCAATCGCCAGGACGAGCAATGGCTGCGAGACAGGGCCTATTACATCTGGGAGCGTGAAGGGCGCCCCCACGGCCGCGCGCTCAATCATTGGCTGCAGGCGATCCGCGACACAACACGCTCCAGGCAAACGTCGGATCATGACGCGACGCCGGATGAAGAGAGAATATTGGCTGGCCGCATCGACGTGAACATACCTGCCCTGCTGACGAAGGATGTGCCGGGAGGCTGATCGAACGCATTGTTTCACTTGCCGGGGCCGTGAGCGGTTGGTAATTCGCCGCCCATGCGTCATGGCCGCCATGTGCTCTTCCTTTGCCAGCGACTGCCATTTCCTCCCAACAAGGGGGAGAAGATCACGTCCTTCAATCTGCTGCGTCACCTTGGGCAGCGTTTTGACGTGCATGTCGGTACGTTCGTGGACAACCGCGAGGACGCGTCGGACATTGACGGGCTGCGGCCATACTGCGCGACGCTGCACGTCGAGCGTATCGTCAAGCCTTGGGCATGGGTCCCGGCAACGCTGCGCTGGCTGGGCGGCGCACCGCTCAGCTTCGCCATGTTTCGCGCAGACGGAATGAGGGCTTATGTGCGGGATGCCATCGCCCGCTATCATCCGGTCGCGATCGTCACTCACAGCAGCAACATTTCGGACTACGCGTTGCTGCCAACAACGCAGCCGACCGTGCGCGTGCTGCATTTTGCCGACGTGGATTCGGAGAAGTTCGCCGACTTTGCCAGGCAAGCCACCGGGTGGCAACGCTGGCTCTACGCGCTGGAAGCAAGCCGGGTGCGGGCCGCCGAGACCCGGCTCGCTGCCGGTGCCGACGCGGTCGCGTTCGTTTCCGACGAAGAGGCAGACTTGTTTCGCTCTGTGGTGGCGCCTCGGGCCGCACAAATTGTGACGATTGCCAATGGAGTCGACGCCGCTTCATTCGACCCGCAGCGGAACTGGCCGCGGCCGGATTGGGGCGACGGCCCGGCTTTCGTGTTCACCGGCGCCATGGACTATCGGCCCAACATCGATGCTGTGAACTGGTTCGCAGACGCCGTGCTTCCCGAACTGCGTGCCAGCCATGGCGCGGCGCAATTCGCAATCGTCGGATCGAACCCGTCGCCGGCTGTCACGGCGCTGGCGACCCGGCCCGGCGTTCTGGTCACCGGACGGGTGCCGGATGTCCAGCCTTACCTCTCACACGCGGCGGCGGCGGTGGCGCCGCTACGGATCGCTCGCGGCATCCAGAACAAGGTGCTGGAGGCACTTTCGATGGGACGGCCGACGATCGTCACGTCCGAGGCGCTCACCGGAATCGGCACGCCGGATGCGACGCCTGTGATCGTTGCCGATGGCGCGGACGCGTGGCTCGCTGCGTGCCGGCGATTGCTCGACGATCCTGATTCCGCCGGCGCGGTGGCGGCCCGCGCGCGTGCTTTTGCGATCGAACATTTCGGTTGGGATGCACGGCTGCGCGCGCTCGACGCGCTGCTACCCTTCTGCGCGCCGTGCTGACCAGCCCGAGCGTGCGCCGGCTCCATCCTTGTTGCTGGTGCATCGTCATGTCATTCTCTCCAATCCGACCCGGTTGTTAGACAATGCGAATCCTGTTCCATCACCGTATTGGTTCTCGCGATGGCCAGGCTGTGCATATCGAGGAGCTGATCGCCGCGCTTCGGCGTCTTGGTCACGAGACGATCCTGGTCGGCCCGCCAAGCCTGGAAGCCACGAAATTTGGCGCATCCAACCCGTTTATTGACCGTATCAAACACTCGCTCCCGCAGGCGCTGTATGAACTGCTGGAGATCGCGTACAATCTGAAAGCGTTCCTGCGTCTGCGCGCGGCTGTTCGTGCGCATCGCCCGGACCTGATTTACGAACGTTTCAGTTTGTTCCTGTTTGCCGGAATCTGGGTAAGCCGCAGCTACCGACTGCCGATCCTGCTGGAAGTCAACTCGCCGTTATTCGAGGAGCGGGCCGAGAATGGCGGGCTGCGCCTGCATTGGCTCGGCCGATGGGCGCAGCGCATGCTGTGGAACCATGCCGACCACGTCCTGCCGGTGACCGGCGTGCTGGCCCGCATTGTAGCCAGCTATGGCGTGGCTCCGTCACGCATCACCGTCATCCCAAACGGCGTCAATCTCGAACGTTTCGGCAGAGTTCTGGACACGGACGCGGCCAAGGCCGAGCTTAGGCTGTCATCGCGCCTGATCCTCGGGTTCACGGGCTTCATACGCGACTGGAACGCCGTGCACCGGCTGATCGACTTCGCCGCACAACAACATTCGCAATTCGATCTTCATGCCCTTGTCGTCGGCGACGGCCCGGCTCGTGGGTTCCTCGAGCAATATGCGCGCGAGCAAGGCGTGCCGGACCGCCTGACCATCACAGGTGTCGTCGAACGCGACGACGTTGCCCGCTATGTCTCGGCTTTCGATATCGCGGTTGTGCCGAGCATGACGCCATATTCATCGCCATTGAAATTGTTCGAATACCTTCAGCTTGGGCGGGCGATCGTGGCGCCAAAAGCGGAAAACATCCGCGAGATCCTGACCGATGGGCAGAACGCACTGCTGTTCGATCCGGCCGCTGACGGTGCCATGGAAGCAGCCTTGCTGCGCTTATGCACCGATCCGGTTTTGCGCGCACGCCTCGGCGACGCGGCCAGGCGGACGATCAAGGCGAAATCGCTGACCTGGACCAGTAATGCCGAGCGCGTGTTGGGCATCGCTGAAACGGCACTACTTGAAGCATCCGGTCGCCGACAGGCTGAGGCAGTGACGGGACAACGCCGGCGCCGCGAAAGCGAGAATTGAGCGCCCGGTTGCGCACGCTCAATAGCGGCGAGCGCGCGCGGGACCGCGGTGTCCTCGTGGCGGACTGCTTCGCTTCCCACTTCGGCAAGCACCATCTGCGTCTGTTGCGCGCAGCACACATCCTGCTGGCCGAGCCGTGCGGCAAGCAGGGATTCAACGCGCCGGCGGATGACCATGTACGGTGCTTTTCCGAGCGAGCCGAACGTACCTCGACCAAGACCGACGGTACCTTTCTGCTCGTGCTGGTCTGCTCGTGCTGGCCGCTTACATCGTCGCCGGCGCGCGCGGTGGCTGAGTTGCATATCTCCCAACCGCTGCCGTCGGTCCATACGCAATGATATTCAACATAGAAAAGAGTGCCTTTCGGCGACATTTAATGACGGCTCGCTAGTAAGGACGTTTCGAATGGAATTCAGAGCAGCATGAAGGCTGCGAAAGCGTCTTATCCTTGTCCTTGGGCCGATCAAAAATACGATCCATATAACACGACCAGCTGGCGCATGGACAAGGTGGGTCGGTGCCGTGTCTGGCCTTGTGGAGATGATGATCCTATTTCGGAGAGCGGGATCATCTTTATAACGCCTGCTCACATACGCCAACGGGACATCTCCTGCTGCAGCCAGCCAATCGGCAAAGAGACTGAGCTCGTTGGCGGTTAAGCGCCGAGCCGGGAAGTAGTGAATGGTGTTCATGCGTGGAGGACCTATTCCTGCATACACCCTTGCATCTATTTATTGGTCTTGACAATGTGCTCGCCGAGTGCCCAGCAGGTAAACTGCCTCAGACGGAATGCCCCCGTCTTGCGGCTCGCATAGCTCTACCGAGGTGCCCCCCCATAGCCGGTTACCGCAGCGCACGCGAGCGAGCACGTCAGCACGAGTGTTTCCCACGGTCACGAACGAGTAGCCGGTTGCAATATTGCTAGCCACGCGACGCATGAGGTTTTCTCCTCCTACGCATCGGCGCGGTGTTGGGGATGAAGGTGGAGGACGTTTACACGCAGCAGCGTCGTCTCTGGGTGCGGTTGCGTGAGAAAGGCGGCAAGGCGCACGCTATGCCGTGCCACCACAACCTTGAGACCTACCTCAACGCCTATGTCGACAGGGCAGGTCTCGCAGCAGGTCCCAAGGGGCCGCTGTTTGAGGTGGAACGGATCACAGTGTAACGCAACAGGGGGATTGTCGCGGAGGTCACTGCGATGATTTGGCACGTCATCTACGAAGACCTGGACGGAAAGATGCAGTCGCGCGCCGCCCGCCCGCAGCTCTGCGATATAGAGATCGCCCGGCGGACGAATCAACAGGTCGATTTGCTCCATCGCATGCGCGAAATCCGCGCGCGGCACCAGGACGAAGGCTGCCGCCCGCACCGCCGCATCTTCCACGGTTTCATCCATCAGCACGGCGCCGGCGCGCCGTAACTTCAGGGCAGCCACGTCCAGGTCTCGGATCGTGCGTAACCGCGTCTTCTTGCCGGCCGCCGCAGCGTCCGAGAACAGCTTCGTCAGGACAATGTCGAGCAGATCCAGCACGTCGTCCTGCGCGGTGGCCTCCAGCGTGCGAATGAAGGCAAGCAATGTTGCCCGCCGGCGCTCGGCCGGCATGCGTGCGATCTCCTGCGCTTTGGCAACAGTCGCAAACCGGGCAAGCGCCGTCACCCGGCCGGGCGGGACGTGAGATGTTCGGGACGGGCCCGCGGCCAGAAGGCGAACCTGATCGAGGCGTTCGACGGCCCGCGACAGTTCTGCGCCGCTGCGCAGATACGGTCCGTCTCTCAGCCGATCAAGGGAACTCGGGGCCGCTTCATGATGGGGCGGGGTTGACGGTTGGGGGGATCAAGGGATAGCCCAGCTGCCACCTCGCTCCCTCGAGGCAAATCCATCCCTGTTCCAGGGGGTAGCGGCCGGCATTGCGCTAGATCAATGCGGGGCGCAATCTGGCACCAGAAAGTGCCCGCATGACGTACGAGCGATCGGTCATCACGCAGGATGGGTTTGCTGCCCTGATCCTGAGCTTGCGCGCCGACGGATTCCTAGTCGTCGGTCCGACCCGGCGGCAGGACGCCATCGTCTATGACAATATCGAGACACCAGCCGATCTGCCCGCCGGTTGGACCGATCGCCAGGACGCCGGCCGTTACCGCCTGGAACGCCGCGACGACAATGCCATGTTCGGCTATGCCGTGGGTCCGCACGCCTGGAAGCAGTTTCTGCATCCGCCGCTGCTGCGCCTGTGGCGCGCCGAACGCGATTCCGCCGGCATTCGCGTGACCACCGATCCCGATCCGGCTGAACGTTACGCATTTGTTGGGGTGCGCGCGTGCGAATTGCATGCGATCGCCATCCAGGATCGCGTCTTTCTGCAAGGGCCGTATGTCGATCGCCATTACCAGGCTCGGCGCAACGGCATATTCATCGTCGCCGTCAATTGCGGCCAGGCCGGAGGTACCTGTTTCTGCGTTTCGATGCAGACCGGGCCGCAAGCGACCGCGGGCTTCGATCTCGCGCTGACGGAATTTCCCGGCGATCCACACGAATTTTTGGTCGAACTCGGCAGCGAGCATGGCGCGGCGATGCTCGACCGCGTGCCTCGCCGCGCCGCCACGCAGGCCGACATGGATCGTGCGGCAAAAATCATCACGCAGACCGCGGCAAGCATGGGCCGGCAGATGCGCGCAGACGATCTGCACGATCTGCTGCTGGGTAACCTGGATCACAAACGCTGGGAGGATGTCGCCGGCCGCTGCCTCACCTGCGGCAACTGCACCGCTGTCTGTCCCACCTGCTTCTGCACCAGCGTCAGCGATGCCAACGACCTCGACGGCGCAACCGAGCGGACGCGACGCTGGGATTCCTGTTTCACCGCCGATTTTTCCTATATCCACGGTGGCAGCGTGCGCGCTTCGCCGCGATCGCGGTACCGACAATGGATGACGCACAAGCTGGCAAACTGGATCGATCAGTTCGGCACATCGGGCTGTGTCGGCTGCGGCCGCTGCATCACCTGGTGCCCCGTCGGCATCGACATCACCGAGGAAGTGCGCGCCATCCGAGGCGAGCCATCAGGAGGCAGCGATGGACGGGCTTGAACGCATCCTGGGCGAACACCGCGTATTCTCTGGCCTGGGGCAGGAATTCATCGACCTCGCGGCCGGCTGCGCTAAGAATACGCGCTTCAATGCCGACGAATACTTGTTCCATGCCGAGGATCCCGCCGATTGGATCTATCTGGTCCGCCATGGCCGGGTTGCACTGGAACTCGCTACGCCGGGCCAGGGTGCGATGCAATTCGAAACCGTGGGTGAGGGCGAGATCGTCGGCCTGACGTGGCTGCTGCCTCCATATCGCTGGGGCTACGATGCGCGCGCCTTGGAACTAACGCGTGCCCTTGCGCTGGACGCGCGTTGCCTGCGCGACAAATGCGAAGCCGACAATCGCCTCGGCTATGCCTTGCTCAAACGGATCCTGCCGGTGCTGGTACAGCGCCTTCAGGCCACGCGCTTGCAAATTCTGGACGTCTATGGACGCGGTCGCTGAAGTGCTCGCCGTGACGTCGGCCGATCCGATGGTGCCGCGCATCGTGCGCGTACGGAAACGCTCGCGCGACCTGCGGGGCACGGTGACGCTGGAAATGGAACCGGCCGATGGTGCGCCGCTGCCCCGCTATCGCCCTGGCCAGTTCACCATGATGTATGTGTTCGGGGTCGGCGAAATCCCGGTGAGCGTCAGTGGCGATGTGTCGGATGCGTCGCAATTGGTGCAGACGGTGCGTGCGGTTGGTGCGGTGAGCGAAGCCATCACCCTGTTGAAGCCGGGTGATCTGCTGGGACTGCGCGGGCCATTTGGGACTGCGTGGCCAACCGAAGAACTGGTCGGTCAGGACGTGGTCGTGGTGGCCGGTGGCCTGGGCTTGGCGCCGCTGCGCCCGTCCATCTACCACTTGCTCGCCAACCGGCCGCAGTTTGGCAAAGTGGTGGTGCTGTACGGCACGCGTAGCCCGGACGAAATCCTGTACCGCCGGCAGTTGGAAAGCTGGCGCACGCGGCTGGATCTGCAGCTTGAAGTCACGGTCGATCATGCCGGCGGCGACTGGCGCGGCAATGTCGGCGTGGTGACACGGCTGATTCCGCGGGTTTCGATCGACGTGGCGCATGCGACGGCTTTGGTGTGTGGTCCGGAAGTGATGATGCGTTTCGCCGGCGCGGCGCTGCACGATATCGGCCTATCGGAAGATGCGATCTGGGTGTCGATCGAACGCAACATGAAATGCGCTGTCGGTTTGTGCGGACACTGCCAGTTTGCCGGCATATTCGCCTGCAAGGATGGTGCTGTGGTCCGCTATGACCGCGTTCGCCGGCTGATGGCGTTGAAGGAGGTGTAAATGCCGCTGGCCGTCACTCTTCCCGTCATGGCCGGCCCTGACCCGGCCATCTGCTCTCCGCCAATCGGGCCGCGTTCTACATCGAGTGCCGATCACTTGAACGTGGATGGCCGGGTCGAGCCCGGGCATGTCGGGTGATGTCCAAGCCGAAGCTCGCGGTCTGGAAATTCGCCTCCTGCGACGGTTGTCAGCTTTCGCTGCTCGACTGCGAGGATGAATTGCTGGCGGTCGCCGGTGCGGTGGACATCGCTTATTTCCCGGAAGCGACGCGCGGCGTTGTCAAAGGCCCGTATGATGTGTCGCTGGTGGAAGGCTCCGTTACCACCCCGCACGATGCCGAACGCCTGCACGCTGTGCGCCGCCAGTCGCGCACGCTGATCACCATTGGTGCCTGCGCTACCGCCGGCGGCATCCAGGCGCTGCGCAATTTCAAGGACGTGCGTGAATTCACCTCCATCGTCTATGCGCGTCCGGAGTATATCGACACGCTTGCCTCTTCCACGCCGATCAGCGCGCACGTGAACGTGGATTTCGAACTGCGTGGCTGTCCGATCAACAAGCACCAGTTGCTGGAAGTGCTGACCGCGCATTTGCACCGCCGCAAGCCGAACATCCCGCCGCACAGCGTGTGCATGGAATGCAAGGCGCGCGGCACCGTGTGCGTTCTGGTGCGTGGTGCGGCGTCCTGTCTGGGGCCGGTGACGCACGCGGGCTGCGGTGCGATCTGTCCCGCCTACAACCGTGGCTGTTACGGCTGCTTCGGCCCGAAGGAGACGCCGAACACCGCATCGCTGGCGCGTGAGTTGGGCAGAGCCGGCTTGGATGACCGTGCGATTCAGCGCGTGTTCCGCACCTTCAACGCTGGTGCCGAGGCGTTCCGCGAAGAAGGCGACCGCCATGGCGCGTAGAACCATCAATGTCGATGTTCTGGCGCGCGTCGAGGGCGAGGGTGCGCTGCGCCTGGTGATACAGGACGGCAAGCTGCGCAACGCCGAACTGCGCATCTTCGAACCGCCGCGCTTCTTCGAGGCGTTCCTGCGTGGCCGCGCCTGCATGGAAGTGCCGGATATCACGGCGCGCATATGCGGCATCTGCCCAGTGGCGTATCAGATGAGTGCGGTGCACGCTATGGAGGATGCCCTCGGCATCAGCATTACGCCGGAGATCCGCGCGTTGCGCCGGCTGTTGTATTGCGGCGAGTGGATCGAAAGCCACGTGTTGCACATGTACATGCTGCATGCACCGGATTTTCTTGGGTACGACGGCGCGATCGAGATGGCGAAGGACCATCCCGACGTGGTGCGTCAAGGCCTCGCGTTGAAGAAGACGGGCAATGAGATTCTGCGGCTGCTGGGCGGACGGGAGATCCATCCGATCAACGTGCGCGTTGGCGGATTCTATCGCGTACCGAACCGCCGCGAATTGCGCGGGCTCCGCGATGCGCTGCAGCGGGCACGGGACGCATCGCTGAGCACGGTGAAGCTGGTAGCGGGCTTTGATTTTCCCAGTGTGGAGCGGGACTATGAGTTCGTCTCGGTGCATCATCCGGACGAATATCCGTTCAACGAAGGCCGTGTGGTGTCGAACAAGGGCTTGAACATTACGCCACAGCAGTATGACGCCAATTTCGAGGAGTTTCATGTTAAGCGATCCAACGCGCTGCATTCGCGGCGGGTTGGACATGGCGCCTACCTGACGGGTCCGTTGGCGCGCTACAGCCTGAATTCTTCCTTGCTGTCTCCCCTTGCGCGGGAAGCTGCGCGGGAAGCCGGCCTCGGGCCAACCTGCAACAACCCGTTCCGCAGCATTGTGATCCGCGCGGTGGAGGTGGTCTACGCGTTCGACGAGGCGCTTCGCATCATCGATGCTTATGAGGAGCCAGACCGAGCTTTTGTGGATACGCCCATTCGTGCGGGGATCGGCTGCGCCGCGACCGAGGCACCGCGCGGCATGCTCTACCACCGTTATCGCGTGGACGCGGCGGGTACCGTGATGGAGGCCAAGATTGTGCCTCCGACGTCGCAGAACCAGCCCAGCATAGAAGAGGATCTGCGCGATTTCGCCTCGCGTTGGCTGGAGCTGCCGGACGACCGGCTGAGTCACTTGTGCGAGCAAGCGATCCGCAACCACGATCCATGCATTTCGTGCGCGACGCATTTTCTCAAGTTGGATGTGGTGCGGGCGTGAGAGAAAAGAGCCAGGACCCCTCCCCCCAAGCCTCTGCCACAAGGGGAGGGGGAGTCCTTTCTCCTTCGCTCCGGCCCGGCCTGATCCTCTGCCTCGGCAATCCGGATCGCGGCGATGATGGAGTCGGCCACCTTGTCGGGCTGCTGCTGCGTGAGCAGGTGCCGCAGCACGTCGTGATCGAGTATCAGGATGGCAGCGCCCTGGAACTGTTAGAACGGCTGCACGGGGTAGACAGCGCGCTCTTCGTTGATGCCGCGCTGACCGGTGCGCCGCCTGGAACGGTTCATGTCTTCGATTGTACCGCCGGTGACATGCCAGCAGCGAAACCAGGCGCATCCTCACACGGGCTTGGTATCGCGGAAGCAATTGCGATGGCCCGCGTGCTGCACGAATTGCCTCGCGTGTGCCGCCTCTATGCCATTGAGGGTGTGAACTTCACCCCAGGCGCGTCGATTTCGGCGGCCGTGCGCGTGGCCGCCGAAAAGCTGGCAGCCATGCTGGCATGCGCAGCCATGGTTTGATGGCCGGTGGCCGCGGAGTCGAATGCCGCATGCTGATGCATGCCAGACTATACCGGCAGCCTGATCCGTGCGCGCAGGCCGCCCAATGGGCTTTTCTCCAGGATGATCTCGCCGCCATGCGCACGCACAATATCGCGGGCAATCGTCAGCCCCAGGCCTGTTCCGCCTGTCTCGCTGCTTTCGAATGGTCGAAACACGCTCTCCCTGCGCTCCGGCGAGATGCCGGGTCCGTCGTCGTCCACCGTCACCAGCACGGCGCGCCCCTGCTGCATCGCCGCCAGGGCGATGTGGCGCGCATGGCGGCGCGCGTTGTCCACCAGGTTGGTGATGGCGCGGCGCACGGCATCGACCCGCAGCGACAGTGTTAGTGCCGCTGGCGCATCCAGCGACACGTCGGCCCCGGCGCGGCGGGCGCTGGCCGCCACTTCTTCCAGCACGGCGCAGATATTGGCAGGCTCGGCTTGTTCGGACCCTTCGCCGCGGGCGAAGGCGAGATAGCCGCCGATCATGCGGTCCATTTCCTCCACGTCGGCCTGCATCTCCGCCACTTCTTGCTTCGTTTCGTCGCCGGCGGGAAGCATCGCCAATGCCAGCTTCAGCCGGGTGAGAGGCGTGCGCAGATCGTGCGACACGCCCGCGAGCAATTCCGTCCGCTGCACCAGGAACCGCCGCGTGCGTTCCTGCATGCGGTTGAAGGCAGTGGCGGCCTGGCGCACCTCGGTTGCGCCTTCGGGACGGATCGGGCCGATGTCGCGGCCTCGGCCGAATGCATCGGCCGCCGCCGCCAGACGGCGAATGCCACGCACCTGGTTGCGCATGAACAAAGCGGCGATGCCAAACACCAGCATCGCGGTGCCGACCACCCATGCAACGAACAAGAAGATCGTGCCGGTATAGAGCCGCTTGCGTGGGGCAACGATGGTCAGCACGCCGTCGGGCATTTGCAAATGGATCAGCACCGATCCCGGCTTGGAAAGCCAGTCGGCGATGAAGGGTTCGGTGAAGGTTTGCTTCAAAGCGTCGTTGAGATCATCGTCCATCGGGCCGAGCAAGTTCACCGGTTTGGTGTTCTGCAGGATCGCGCCGCGGTCCAGGTAAAATTGCAGGTCGAAGCGGCGGCTGGCATCGCTCAGGATCCAGGCGCGGTCGGCATCGTCGGGGAATTGGTGCAGCAGATCCAGCGTGTAGGCGATCTCGTCGGTGACGCCGCTGGAGAGGCGCCGCGACACCAGGTTCAGTTGGCTGCCGTAGAAGATCTGCAAGGCGACCGCCTGCAACAGCACGAGCGGCATCAGGATCATCAGCAGGCTGCGCCCGAGCAAGGAGCGCGGCAGGATGCGCTTGATCAGGCGGTTACCGGGGAAGGGGATGTGGGCGCGCACGGACTACACACCAGGTTTCAACACGTAGCCGCGGCCGCGCACGGTGTGCAGGAAGCGCGGCTCGCGTGGGTCCGCTTCCACCTTGCGGCGCAGGCGGGTGATCTGCACGTCGATGGCGCGCTCGCCGGACTCGTCCATTCCCAGGGTTTCGGCGATCTCCTCGCGCGACAGCACCTCGTTGGGCTTGGCGGCAAGCACGGCGAGCAATGCGGCCTCGCCGCCGGTCAAACGCACTGGGCCGTTGGCGTCGCGCAATTCAGCGCGCTCACGGTGGAACGATAGGGTGCCGAGCTGCACCGGCCCGGTGGGAGCCTGCGGCACCGGCGGGGGGGCACGACGCAACATGGCGCGGATGCGCAGCACCAGTTCGCGCGGTTCGAACGGCTTGGGCAGGTAGTCATCGGCACCGGCCTCGAAGCCGGCGATCCGGTCTTCCGGCGCGCCCCGCGCAGTGAGCAGCAGGACGGGCAGGTCGTGGCCGAGGGTGCGGCGCATGGCATTGGTGAGGTCCAGGCCGCTCTCGCCGGGCATCATCACGTCCAGCACCATCAGGTCGGGGTTGATGGCGCGCAGCTTGGCGCGGGCATCGGTGGCGTTGTCGGCAGTGGTGACGCGGAAGCCTTCGCCGGCGAGGTAGCGCTGCAACAGGCTGCGCAGCCGTGCGTCATCATCCACGACCAGGATGTGGGCGTCTTCCATCAGGTACCGCCTTCTGGAGTGCCCTTGCTGTGGGTCGCGGCGATATTGCGGCGCGCGTCTTCGTCCATGATGCCCTCCATCACCGTGCGGAAGCCGGCCACCGCCGCCGACCCGGCGCCGTGCCAAGCGGGGGCGAGGCGTGCCATCTGGTGCTCGAACAAGCGGCGTTCCAGCGCCTGTCCCTTGGGCGTGAGGGTCAGCAGGCGCTGGCGGCGGTCCTCGCGGCCCTGTGCCTGGGCGACATAGCTTTGCGCCACCAGCGCGCCCAGCACCCGCGCCAGCGACTGCTTCGTGATGCGCAGAATCCCCAGCAGGTCCGATACGGTGATGCCTGGGGTGCGGCCGATAAAGTGCAAGGCGCGGTGATGGGCGCGGCCGAATCCCAGTTCTTCCAGGATCACGTCGGCGGCATTCGTGAAGTCGCGATAGGCAAAGAACAGTAAATCCTGTGCCAGGCGGATGTCGGCTTCCGTGGGGAATGCCAGATCAGAGCCGGGTGTCGGCTGGCGGGGCTTGCCGCGGCGCGTTTCCTGCCCCGGCGCAGCGGCGGCGGGTGGAAGGGCGGCGCGGAGCTCCTTGGTTTCGGACATGACAGGCATTCCCCAGGTGCGGGAAAAATTAAGTCAGCTTTATTGACGTATTTGGCGGTTCATTATACGGTGTGGGCGTAGGCAGCAACAAACTTGCGGAGGATACGGTCATGGAGCTCGTTCCTTTCGACGATCGCGATGGCTGGATCTGGTGGGACGGCAAGCTGGTTCCTTGGCGCGAGGCGAAACTGCACGTGTTGTCGCATGGGTTGCATTATGCCAGCGCCGTGTTCGAAGGCGAACGGGCGTATAATGGCAATATCTTCCGGCTGCGCAATCATACGGACCGGCTGATCAACTCCGGACGCATCCTGGGGTTTGAAATTCCTTTTACCGCCGATGAGATCGATGCGGCGTGCCGAGAGGTGCTGGCGGTGAACGGTCTGACCGAAGGCTATGTCCGGCCGATCGCCTGGCGCGGGTCGGAGATGATGGCGGTGTCGGCACAGAAGTCGAAAATCCACGTGGCGATCGCAGCGTGGCCGTGGCCGAGCTATTTCGGCGCGGAGCGCATGCATGGCATCCGGCTGGGCATCGCGGAATGGAAGCGCCCGTCGCCGGAGACCGCGCCGACTGCCGCGAAGGCCACGGGGTTGTATATGATCGGCACCATGTCGAAGCATAAGATCGAGGACCAGGGTTTTAATGATGCGCTGATGCTGGACTGGCGGGGGCGGGTTTCGGAGAGCACCGGGGCGAACGTGTTCTTCGTGTTCGGGGGAGAAATCCATACGCCGGAGCCGGACTGCTTCCTGGACGGGATCACACGGCGGTCGGTGATGAGCCTGGCACGGCGGCGGCAGATGACCGTGGTGGAGCGGCCGATCGAATTCGATGAAATCAACGATGCGACGGAGTGCTTCCTGGCCGGCACTGCGGCGGAGGTGACCGCGGTGCGGGAGATCGCCGGGCGGGCGTATACGCCGGGGCGGATCACCGAGACGTTGATGAAGGACTACGACGCACTGGTAGTGCAGTCGCCGGCGGAGGTGGCGCGGGTGGTGACGGCGTAGGACGCGGCCCTGGCGGGTGCATGGGGTTCTCGTCGCGAAATGCCGCGAGCCGTGCGGCCGCCGGTATTGCGGGCGACGGGCCGGTTGGCTGTGGCGGTGAGTGCGCCTCGCCGCCAGCGCGGGGCGGCCGCGCGCCTGTCGCGGACGTGGACGCCGGGTTATCACGAGAAGCTTGTTGCATGCCCAATCGCAGATTTGGGGCAACGCGGCACAGGTCTAAATTTGTGGGGTTGCCTCGTGATCGAGGGCACAGAAAGAACTGCGGCGTCAGACCAGTTGTTTTGCCCCGGGGATCAGAGTCATTTCTATAGTGCTGCTACAATCGCCGTGCGGACCAGTCATCATTATGGGATGTGCGTGGCGGACGATCTCGTGACACGGGCCGCGCAATGACCAGTGCCGCGATATAGGACCGGTCGTTCAAGATCGAGACGACAAGGCACGCCGCGATCCCCGCGGTTAGTGAGCGCAATCCGAGGTCTCGCTCAGCCTGGAAAACTGCCGCAATCCGAGTTTAGACCGGCAGCCAAGGTTCCGGTGCGCGGCAATCGATGTCTGTTGCGACATCCACCACCACCGTCTCGTCTGACGCCAGCGCGTCTTGCAGCGCCGGTGCGATCTGCGACGGTTGCTCTACCCGGATCCCCCGCAGCCCGAACACCCGCGCCACGTCAGCGAAATTCGTCGGGCCGAACCGTACCAGTTCGCGCACGTCGCCCGGCTTGTTGCCCTGCTGGCGCTGGATGTTCGGCCAGCCCTGGCCGAAGCCGGAATTATTGTTGATCACCAGCACCACGGCGACGCCGCGCCGCCGTGCGGTTTCCAGTTCCGTGAGGTGGTAATAGATAGCGCCGTCGCCCGACCAGCAGATCACCTTCCGCCCGGGCGCTGCACATTTTGCCCCGAGTGCCGCCGGGAAAGACCAGCCGAGCGATCCCGCCGCGCGCAGATAGGTCTGCCCCAGGCCGTTCAGTTCGATAAGCGTAGACGTCCAGATGCCGGAATAGCCGGTGTCGGCGACCAGTATGCCGTCCTCCGGCAGTGCGCGGGTAATTTCGGCGCACAGCCGGTCCGGGTAGATCGGCACCGAATTCTGCGCCAGCAGTGGTGCGCGCGCCTCGCGCCAGGCGGCGACGATCCCGGCAGCGCGGTCGACGAACGCGATGTCGCGCGCGGGCTTGCCCAGCGCCGACAGTAGCTTTGCCAGCGTTGCCTTCGGATCGCCCATCAGCCCGAGCGTATTCGGATACGATCGTGCCAGTTCCAACGGATCGATGTCGATCTGCACACAAGGCGTGCCGATATGCGGAATGCGCCACGTATGAGTCACCTGGTCGCCGGTATGGCAGCCGACAAACAACACCATGTCGGCTTCATGCACGATCTGGTTGGCCGGCGGTGCGCCGTAATTGCCAACGCACCCGATTGACAGCCGGTCGCGGGTCGGGATCGTGCCGCGTCCGCCCAGGGACGTGCCGATCGGCGCCGCCAGCGCGCGGCCCACCGCGAGCACTTCGGGCCCCGCCTGCGACGCCGTTACGCCAGCGCCGGCAACGATCGCCAGCCGCTTCGATCCACGTAGCGCTGCGGCGGCGCGTTCGATCTCGTCATCCGCCGGCGACGGGCGGAATGGCGGCATACGCAACTGGAAAGCGGGATCAGCGTCTGCCGGCTCGGCGATCGAACCGGTTTCGACGATTTCGCCCTGGAGGCCGTTGATGTCGAGATGCACCGGCCTCGGAGTCCCGGTCATCGCCGCGCGCCAGGCCTGGCGCAGGAAACGCGGCAGGTCAGCGGCGGCATCCACATCGGCACTGAACTTGGTCACCGCCGAGAACATCGGATGGTGTGCGATTTCCTGATACGCGTTGCGATGCTGGTGTGCCGGCGGCTTGCGGCCGGTGATCGCAATCACCGGACTGAAACCGAGATACGCGTCCTGCAACCCCGAAGCGAGGTTTGCGGCGCCGACCGATTGCGCGAAACAGATGCCAGGCCGGCCGGCAATGCGCGCGTAGCCGTCGGCCATGTAGGCGACGGCTTTTTCGCTGTGGCCCAGAACGCGCTGCACGTTCAACGTTCCAAGCTCGATCAACGTGCGGCGGATCACCGCGTCGATGAAGAACACATGGGTCGTGCCGTTGGCGGCCAGGGTACGCGCCAGCCATTCGGCGCCCGTCAATTGTTCAGTTGCCATGGCGTTTCCTCTGTTTTCTCGTCGGCCGACTTTAGGTGCGGGGCGCGGCACGGACAATGCTGGACTTGGCTGTGCAATGTCCCTGCGTGCATCATGGCGGGACAACGAACCCGCCGAGACAGCCATGTACGCCACCATTCGCGATACTCGCTTATACTTCGATGTCGAAGGCGCCGGCGTCGTGCCCGATGGACCGCTGATGCGCGAGCGTCCGGTGGCGATGGTCGTACATGGCGGCCCCGGCGGCGACCATTCCGGATTCAAGCCGTCGATGTCGCCGCTGGCCGAGCATGTGCAGCTTGTCTATTTCGACCATCGCGGTCAGGGCCGGTCCGGACTCGCCGATCCTGCGGCCGACCCGACCAGATTCACGTTGGACGAAAATGTCGCGGATATGGAGGGACTGCGGCAGTATCTCGGCCTCGGCCCGGTGGTTTCGATCGGCACGTCGTACGGGGGCATGGTCGCGATGGCACATGCAGCACGCTATCCCGACAGCGTGGCCTATCTGGTTCTGATCGTCACTGCTGCGCATGGCGGCTTCATTCCGGCAGCGCAGAAAATCGTGCGTGACCGGGGCACGCCGGAGCAGCAGCGTGTGTCCGAGACGTTATGGGCCGGCACGTTCCGCTCACCGGGCGAATTGCAGCGGTACTACGAGATCATGGGCCCGCTGTATGCGCGCTGCCATGATCCGGCGGCCGCGGCCGCCACGCGGGGCCGTGCGATCCATGCACCTGAACCGTTGAACCGCGCCTTCGGCCCGGATGGTTTCCTGCGCCGGTTCGATCTGCGGCCGGAACTGCCGCGCATCGCGGCGCCGACGCTGATCATCGCCGGACGGCATGACTGGATCTGCCCGGTCGCGTTTTCCGAGGAAATCCACCAGCTGATTCCGGGATCTAGACTCGTGGTGTTCGAGGAAAGCAGCCATTCCGTGCGAATTGATGCGCCGGGGGCGATGCTGAACGCGATCCGTGATTTTGTTAGCCCTGTTTCGCGTGGCGGGCCCGGTACCGGGGGCGAGCCGGACTGAGATCGATTCGAATGCCAGTGCCGCGACATGGTATTGTTCCGCGCGGCACGCCACCTCGCCCGCGATTCCGACCATCCAGGGCAGGAATTTGAATGCACCCCGATCCGTTTGTAAGTTGCAGAACGCCCAGGGTTACGACTTTATAATCCCTGCGTATGGTATCGGTGGCACTCGCATCGGGCCGTCGGCATGGCCAGAACCTGGACTGCCGTGCTTCGGCGGGTCGTCCGTTGCGCTCAGCGTCCGATGACGCGCCGGGCGATGGCCATGCGGTGAACTTCCGAGGGCCCCTCATAGACTCGCATCGTGCGCACCTTCTGCGCCAGCAGCTGCAACGGCAGCTCCTTTGCGACGCCCATGGCGCCGAAGGTCTGCATCGCGTGGTCGACGATCTCGGTGGCCATTTCAGTGCCATACAGCTTCACCATCGACGCTTCGCTACGGACATCCAGGGCGGCATCGGTCTTGGCCGCTGCATCGTAGACCATCAGCCGGCAGGCGTGGATCTTCATCGCCGCATCGGCAATCCACCACTGGATCGCCTGCCGGTCCGCCAGCCGCGCGCCGAAGGTGACACGTTGCTTGGCATGCTCCACCATCATGTCGAGCGCGCGCCGCGCGATGCCGACGCACCAGGCGCCGATCTGCACGCGCCGCACCGTCAGCCGCAACTGCATCGGCGCGAAACCCTTGCCTTCCGTGCCAAGAAGCTGTGCGCCGGGGATACGGCAATCCTCGAACACCAATTCATAGGTGCGCTGGCCGCCAAGCATCGGAATTTCGCGTTCGATGATGAATCCCTTGGTACCGCGTTCCACGACGAAGGCGGTCACGCCTTCGTGCCGCTTTCCTTCGCCGGTGCGCGCCATGACAATGACGAAATCCGCCTGTGGCACGCGGCTGACCCAGATCTTCCGTCCGTTGATCACCCAGTCGTTGCCATTCTTGACGGCACGTGTGGTCATGCCGGCCGGATCGCCGCCTGCGCCGGGTTCGGAAATCGCGATCGCCGAATGCGCTTCGCCTCTCGCGTAGGGTTCCAGGTATTTTCGGCGTTGCTCCTGGTTCGCGACCGCCATAAGCATGTGCAGGTTCGGGCTGTCCGGTGGGAAGGTGAACGGCACGCAGGTGCGGCCTTGTTCCTCGTAAACGCCGACCAGCGCGACGGTGGGAAGGTTGGCGCCGCCGAATTCCTCGGGCACGTCGAGGCCCCACAGGCCGAGTTCCCGGCATTTGGCGAGCAAGTCGTGTTCTTCCGTGTCGTTGAGGGCGGCCTTCTGTCCGGACATCTCGCGCGCAAGCACTGGCTTTTCCAGCGGGATCAGCTCGCGGTCGACGAATTTCGCCACCAGGTCCTGCAGCATGCGGTGTTCTTCGGAGAGTTCGAACATTTGCCACTCCTTCATCGTTGGGCGCCTATCGTGTCGGTCGCCAAATCCTGGATCGTGTGTCGAACGGTCGCCGTCAAGGTTGACCGGCGCAAGGCTGATGGTGTAGCCGCCAACGCGGGCGCAGTTGCTGTTGCGGGAACGGCTGATTCTGGGAGACGATCAGTTCGTCGATCTCGTGATATGGCAGGTGCCTGTTCGTGCCCCTGGCAGCACGCGTGATTCTAAATATCGGCTGGCCTATGTGGTTGACGGCGTTTGCGTGCTCCGCTTCGACCATGACCCAGGAACAGGCGATCATTTTCGTATCGGCGAGCGTGAAGCTCCGTGTCATTTCCCCACGCTCCATCAGCTCACCGACGATTTCTGGGAAGCCGTCGCGCGGTGAAGAGGCTTGTGACGGCTGTGACGATCGGCATTGCGACTGAAGCGGATGTCCGGGACCGGATGTTGCGGGCGTTCCCTGGCAGCGCGCAGGGCACGCGCATCAGTTTCCCAGCGTGAAGAGGCTGTGGAAGGTGATCACCCCGCGCCGCTGGGATGTATTGCGCGCCATGAGCGGGGCACGTCCGCCCGCGATTCGTGAGGTCGCCGGGCGGACCCGACGGGATGTGAAATCGGTGCACGGCGACGTCCACGCCTTGCTCAAGGCCGGCGTGGTGGAACGCGACGAGGATGGTCGCGTGGTGTTTCCGCATGACGCCGTTCACGTCGATTTCGTTATGCGTGCCGCCTGACCGCCTGGCCCTCAGTCCTTCAGCGTCACCAGTGCATCGGCGATCGTCAGTCCCGATCCTCCTGCGTGCAGGATCACCGGGTTGAACTCCATCTCGGCGATGTTGTCCGCGTACGCCAGCGCTGCGTCCGACAGACGTGCGATCAGCGATGCCGCCGGTCCAAGATCGATCGGGTTGCTGCCACGGAAGCCGGTCAGTAGTGGCGCGGAACGCAGCGAACGGATCATTCGCTCTGCCTCCGCCTCATCCACCGGCGCAGGGCTGTGCGCCACGTCGCCGAACAACTCGACCGTGACGCCGCCGTAGCCCACCATCATCACCGGGCCGAAAGTTGGATCATTGATCATGCCGATCACCAGCTCATGACCTTTCGGCGCCATCTTTTGCACTGCCACGCCATCGATTCGCGCGTCCGGCTTGAATGCCAGGATATCGCGCATCATTGCGTCATAGCCGGCGCGCACGGACGCCGCATCCGTCAGGTTCAGGCGCACGCCGCCGGCTTCGGTCTTGTGCGGCAGGTCGCGCGACTGGATTTTCAAAGCAACCGGAAAGCCCAGCGCCATCGCTGCATCGACGGCTTCGGCGGCGGTGGTGGCAAGTCGTTCCGCTGCTCGCGGCAGGAACGCCGCTAATGCGTGCTTGGCCGCGTATTCCGGCAACACGTGCGGCAGGTCGGCTGGCAGCGGTGCTATGTCGGTCAGGTCAGGCGGTTCGGGGATCGGGCGCGTCAGCGCCTCGGCATAGAAGGCCAGCTTGCTCATCGCGACGCCGACGTTGCGCAGGTCGCTATGCACGAACAAGCCGCAGCCGGCGGCACCGGCGCGGCCGAAGTCCGAGGGCAGTGTGTAGGTCCAGACCGTCATCGGCTTGTTGCATCGTTCCGCCGTGGCGCGCACGCGTGGGCCGTCGAGTGAGATTCGGGTCACGCTGGCCAGGGACGTGATAATCACCAGCATGTCGATCTCATTGCTCTGCGCCAATTGCTCCAAGGCGGTCATCGTTGCGGGCCCGGTCTGCGACCCTTGCGCGGTGACGTCGACCGGATTGCCCGATGCGCCATAGGACGGCATCACCGGACGCAGCTTCACCTGCATGTCGGCGGACAGCGGCGGCACGAGCAAGCCTGCGGCGGAGAGCGTGTCGGCCATCCACACGCCGCCGCCGCCGGAGGGCGTCACGATGCCGACGCGGCGGCCGCGTGGCAACGAGCAGGTCACCAGCACACCGGCGATGGCCACGGCTTCGTCGGCGTCTTCCGCCTCGATCACGCCGTAGCGTTCGAAAATTGCGTGGTAGGCGGTGTAGGAGCCGGACAGTGAGGCGGTGTGCGATGCCGACGCGCGGCTACCGGCAGTGGAACGGCCGACCTTGATCGCGATGATGGGCTTGCCGATGCGGCGTGCCTTGTCGAGTGCCGCAACGAAGCTGGGGCCGTTGCGCACTGCCTCGCAGAACAACATCACCACGTGCGTGTTGGGATCTTCCACCATGTAGTCGAGGAAATCGGCCATGTTCAGATCGGCCTCGTTCCCGGTGGAGATCACGTAGGAAAAGCCGATGCCCGCCGCCTTGCCGCGGTTGAACAGGGCGAAGCCGATACCGCCGGATTGGGCGATGACACCGACGCGGCGGTCGGAGACCAGGACCGTGTGTTCGTCCTCTTTCACCTCGACGGTTGGGCTGAACGTGGTGGCGACCTTGCCGAGTGCGTTGAAGTAGCCTTCACAGTTTGGGCCACAGGCGCGAATGCCGGTGCGCCGCGTCACATCGAACAACGCCGCTTGCATATCGCCGGCGGCGCCGCCTTCCTCGGCGAAGCCGGAGCTGATGATCAGGGCGTTTTTGACTCCAGCCAAGGCGCATTCTTCCAGGGCGGGGGCGACGCCGGCGGCGGGGATCGCGACCAACGCGAGATCAACCGGCGTGCCGACGGCGGCGATGGAGCCGTAACACCGAAGGCCGGCGATTTCCTGGTAGCTCGGATTGATCGGCAGGATGCGGCCGGGGAAGCCGTTCTCGCGCAACTGATGCAACAGGCGGCCGCGGATGCGGTGCAGATCGGGCGAAGCGCCAAGCACGGCGATGGATTCGGGCCAGAAGAAGCTGTGCAATGGGTGGGTCACCGGGCATTTCCTCGTTGCGTTCAGGCTGCGAGTATCGCGGGGGTGCGGCGGATCGCCAATATCCGTCGGCGCCTCCCGCAGAGCGGCGATGTCGCAATGACCTGGCGAACATCCTCAAGAATATCGCGCGGGAGATTGAGCGCATGGGCGGAGCTAGGAGGGCAAGCTGGTGAATTGGCTCCCGGTGACCGACACAGCGGCCGATGCAATCCCGGCGCTCGATGGCCCACTCGCAGGCGCACCGGCCAGCATGGTGCGCTCTTCGCCGGTCAGGTGCACGGATATCAGCCAGCCTCCCGAACTCGCGACGCGTCCGGTCCTCCAGGCTTCCAGCCGGCCTCCCGGACAAAAGAATGGCGGCCCTTGCGGGGCCGCCAAGTTTAGGGAGGAAACGTCCAAGAAAGCAGACAGCGCGGCCAAGGGCCGCATTGCTGCGACGCACAAGGTAGGGGCTCAGTCGTTCGTGTGCAAGCGATTTTTCGCAGCGCAGCAAAAAATCTTCTGGACAACCCAGCTACCCGTTGGTAGCTACCCTGCATACCCAAGTTTAGGTGCAAGGAACGTCGACACGCCCTGCCACTCCTACGGCGGGGCGTTGTCGTTCGGGGGTGCGCGAAAGCGCCTCGGTTGCTCACGATTTAGCGACTGGCGTCGGTGCAACGGGTTGTTTTCGGACGCGATGATGCCTGGGCATGACGCCGGACATCGACGCGATATGCCGATCGGACGCCATTCAGCGGGGCCACGTGCAGCGGCGTAGCGTAAATGCCGAGCCGAGCCCGGCCATGACGAATGGGGATCGGCAGTGAGAAACGGGATCGGCGAGCAGGAGCGGCGCCCGCCATGAGCAGAAACGGCGCCGCCAGAGAGCAGCGCCCGCCACAGATCCCACGATATGTATTTTAACATGTCTCGATAGACCGGGCATTGACGGTTTCTTTCCGGCGCATAAATCCTGGTTTCGATCTGCGCGGGCACAGTGGGATCAGGGTCCATTCGGTGCCGATGCCGCAGTGTCTGCAGGCAGGCAGGCGAGCCATCTCGTTGTGGGGGTATTATGATGATCCATCCGCGGTTGCGCCTGTTTCGCGCGCTGGCAATGGCGATCGTCCTCGCAGCCCTGACGGCGGTGTCCCCGGCCATGGCAGCTCCCCAGTCGACCTGCGACGCGGCAAATGTCGTTGCCCGCACGCTCCCGGCCGTCGTGAATATCTGGGTCGCGAAAATACTCCATGGCGACGAAGAGGGCGGCAATGCCAGCGGCAAGGATCGCTTGGAATTCTTTGTCGGCACCGGGTTCATTGTTGATCCGAGCGGCATCATCGCAACGAACAAACACGTCATCCAGGACGCGGCCATGATCCTGGTGACGTTCCACGACCGGTCGCAGGTGCCCGCACAACTCATCGCGGCGTCCTCGGTGTCCGACTTCGCCCTGTTGAAAGTGAATATCGACAAGCCATTGCCCACCTTGCGCTACGCCGACAGCGATACCGTGCAGTTGGGGCAACCGGTGATCGCGATCGGCAATCCGCTTGGCCTCGGCACGTCGATCAGTACCGGCGTGATCAGCGCGGTGAACCGCAACCTGATGAAAACCCCGGTCGATGATTTCATCCAGACCGATGCCAGCATCAATCCAGGCAATTCCGGCGGCCCATTGATCGATTGCAGTGGCGAGGTGGTCGGGATCAATACCGCCTTGTTGTCGAACAACTCGGTGCTTGGCTCGATCGGTATCGGCTTTGCACTGCCGTCCAATTGCGCCGCAATTCTGCAAGGCTATTTGCTCGATCCAAACCATGTAGGATTGAACTGGGCCGGTCTGGAGTTGCAGGACCTGACCCCAGGACTGGCACAATCGTTTGGCAGTTCTCTCACCGCGGGCGCAATCGTCACTGGGTTGGAAAGGGACGGCCCCGCGGCCAAAGCCTCGCTGGCACCGGGCGACATCATAACGGCGGTCGATGGCCGCCCGATGTACGATGCCCGCGCGGTTCAGCGCACGATCGTCTTGAAACGGCCGGGGGAACCGGTGCGACTGACTGTCTGGCATGACGGCAAAAGCCGCGAGGTAACCGTGCGCGGCGAGCCTTGGCCGGACCTGCTGGCGCTTCGTACGCAGGTGCTTGCCAGCGCCGGCAGCCTTCAAACCGCGGAAGCCGCGAGTGCCGGCCTGCATCTGGCCAATATCACGCCAGCGGAACGCAAGCGCTACAGCCTGTCGGACGCATCAGGCGTGCTGATCGATCGGGTGTCGGTGGGGTCGGAGGCAGAAAGCCTGGGCCTGGAGGCTGGCGACATCATCATGATGGTGGGCGGCCATCCGGCCACGACAGCTGGTGTTGTTATCAGCCGTCTCGATCACCCCGACCTGGCAACTGGCGACCTCGTACCTTTGCTCGTAAAAAGCAAGTCAGTGAAGCATTGGGTGCCGGTTTTCGTCGGTCGTATCAATGTCGCCGACCTGGTGGCACGAGTGCCGGAAGCAAAGTCGGCTCTCGCGCCCGCGTCGGGAATTCCTGGCGTCTCGCAGACCCAACGATAAAGCCAGAAGTCGTCTGCGGCTGTAGGACGGTTGCTCGCGGACGATCCGCACCCATACGCGTATCCTTGTCCGGTCAAACTCGGCGGGGTTGCCTAGCGCGCGCCACTAATACCTGAATATTGGCGCTTCGCACCGGATGAATGTCATGTTGAATCGTGCAGGCCGACACCGGGGAACTGCTCTCGTGCGACAGCGGTGTGGCCGGTACCAGGAAGCTGGAGGGTCAGGATAGCTCAATTGCCGCGAAGGGACCCATGCGCCATCAATTATTCGCGCGTATTGTTCCGGCATTGTTGATTGCGGTCGCGGTTGCGGTCGCGGCAGTACCGGCCATGGCAGCGGCGCCGTCGTCCTGCAACGCTGCGAACGTGGTTGCCCGTGCACTTCCGGCCGTGGTCAACATCTGGGTTGCCAAGATCCTGCCTGCCAAAGGCCGCGGAGCCAAGGCTGCCGGAACGCAACGACTGGAATTCTTCGTCGGTACGGGGTTCATCGTCGATCCGAGCGGCATAATCGCCACCAACAAACACGTGATCCAGGACGGGCGCCATGATTCTGGTCACGTTCCACGATTGGTCGCAAGTCTCGGCGCAACTGATTGCGGCCTCCTCCTTGGTCGACTTCGCGTTGTTGAAAGTGAAGGTTGGCAAGCCGCTCCCCACGTTGCGCTATGCCGACAGCGATGACGTGCGGATCGGCGAACCGGTTGTTGCCATCGGCAACCCGCTGGGCCTGGGCACATCCGTCAGCAGCGGCGTGATCAGTGCGTTAGACCGCAACCTGATGAGATCGCCGCTCGACAACTACATTCAGACCGATGCCAGCATCAATCCTGGGAATTCAGGCGGCCCGTTGCTCGATTGCAGCGGGGAAGTGGTTGGAATCAACACCGCGTTGCTGTCGAACAGTAAGGTGCTGGGATCGATCGGGATCGGCTTCGCGCTGCCGTCCAATGATGCCGCGTTGCTGACCGCCAAGCTGACGGACCCTACCGATGTCCGTCCGAACTGGATCGGACTGGAACTGCAGGACCTAAGTCCGGCGCTAGCGCGATCCTTTGGCAGCTCTTTGACCCGCGGCGCGATTATTACGGAAGTGGATAAGAATGGTCCGGCGGCGCATGCGTCCCTCGCTCCAGGCGATATTGTCGTGTCCGTGGATGGTCGACGGATGTTCAATGCCAGCGCCGTTGAGCGCGCCGTGGTCGTGAAGCCGCCCGGCGAACCGATTGCGCTGTCGATCTGGCGGAATGGCCAGACCCGCGATGTGACGCTTCGCGGCGAGCCCTGGCCGCATATGATGGCGCTGCGTAGTAGCGTGCTGGCAAGCGCTGCCAGCATCAAGAAAGCCGAGGCGGTCGGTACCGGCCTGCATCTCGTCGACCTCAGTCCGGCGATACGCAAGCGCTTCCATCTGAGCGAAATCGCCGGCGTTGTCATTGAGCGCGTGACGCGGGGATCAGAAGCAGAGAGCCTGGGACTTGTAGCCGGCGATGTCATCACGATGGTTGGCGATGCTCCGGCCAAGACGGCCAGTGCCGTGAACAAACGGCTCGACGATCCTGAGTCCGCACCCAGCGGTCTCATTCCCTTGCTCGTACATGAGAAGTCAGCAACGCGCTGGGTGACGGTCTTCGTCGGGCGCATCGATGTGTGCAACTTAATCGCAACGATGGCTCAGGCGAAACCATCCGTGGTACCGGCGAGAAACACTACGGCCCTGCCTAAATAACCAATGTCCACCTTATCTACATGGGGAAAGTAGGCCAGTGCATGCGTTGCCGTTGTGGGTGTCGTGGCATGCGCGCGTCATGCCAATCCCCACCAAGGGTTAGACCTGAGCGGGGATTTCAGTTTGGCAAAGGTCTCCTGATCAGCCTGACTTCGAGACCGGCCGGTTGGGAAAACGTTACTTGCTGCCGCTGACGGGAGCGCTACCAGTGCCCACATTGTATCCCGGCGTGCTCGCGGCCGACGACCCGGTACCAACGTTGTAGCCAGGCGTGTTGACGGCGGAAGAGCCCGTGCCGACGTTGTAGCCGGGCAGCGCCGGAGCATCTGCACGCATCAGCGTCCATCTGCTTATATCTACGTGAGACCTTTTCTTTGCTAGCCACAGCAAGAGCAGTACGGCGACTCCCAAAGTAATTGGCTTTCATGGTCAAGAAGGGTTTAACGCAGATGCAAGCAGAGGACGCAGTTGCACGCGGATAGCGCGTGCCGACCAAATCCTTGGCGGTTCCGTGATCGGCTGTGAGTGCCGCTTTTACGCATCGATCCTGACCAATTTCAGGCAAATGCGGGGTGTATGTTGGAAATCGCAGGAACCGCCCGTGCAGCGGCGCATGCGTCGCGCACGATCAGGTCACGCTCAGGCCGGATTATGCGCTAGGCCAGGCCCCCGGCAAGGTTCTCTAACGCCTGACGATTCAAAATCACGACTTCCGACTGACACGGAATCTCGATCAGCCCTTCGGAGCGGAATCGGGTCAGCGTACGGCTGACCGTTTCGATCGTCAGCCCCAGGTAATCGGCAATGTCGCTACGCGTCATCGGCAGCGGAAACCGCAAGCGCGGATGGCGGCAGGACACGCCCTGGCGGCTTTGCATCGCCAGGAACGACGCGATCCGCTCCCGCGCCGTTTTTCGTCCCAGCAGCAGCATCTGTTCCTGCGCCGCAACCAACTCGTTGCCGGCCACTTCAAGCAGACGCTTTTCCATCGCCGGGAAGTCATCCAGCAGCAGCCGCAGCCGAGCGCGGGAGAAGCGGCAGAATCGCACCTGCTCGATCGCCTCGGCGCTGAACGCATAGATATCGGAGACCGCCAGTCCGAGGAAATGCCCGACACCCGCAAAGCCGGTAATCTGGCGCCGCCCATCCGGCAGCAGCTTGAACAGTTTGGCGGTGCCATAGGTGATGTTGAAGAAGCTGTCGGCTGGCTCGGCTTCTTCGATGAACGTCGTGCCGGCGGCGACCTCGGTCACGACGGCGACGCCTGCCAGCCGCGCCAGGTCCTTATCCGGGATCGCGTTGCACACGCTGAGGGGTCGAGCGTCGCAATGACCGCACGGCTCCATCCCGCGGCGCGGATCCAGCACGACCGGGCGGGACTGCAAAGTGATCATTGCTGCCGTCGCGTTAACGATTGCGACACGATGTGTGATACGGCGCTTCATAGTACGCAATACGGGGAATCCCGTATCCGCGCTCCGCCCAAGCTTGATCTGCGTCAAAGCCCTGCGGAACTGCGCTCTGGCAGTGTCGGTGCGACTGCTGCGGAGACGGCCATCATGTCAGCTTTTACCGTCCGGGCGCTTGCGCCCGATCAGATTTTGTCAGTCTATCCTCTGATCCGCGAGGCGATGCCGGAGATCGCCCTGGCTGCCTGGACCGATTACGCCCGCCGCGTCACCGGGCGCCGCTCTCACCACGCAGGGATCATGGCCGCCTGGCGGGAGGGCCGTTCCTTCCCCTGCGGCCTGTTCTGCTACCGGGTGGATAATACACTGGGGCAGGGGCGGGTGCTGATCGCTGAGCATTTCGTCGCGGTGGATTTGCTGGATCCACAAGGGGTGTTGGCAGCACTGGTGGCGGAACTCGATGCGCTTGGGCACCGGCTGGATTGCAACGCTGTGCGCAGCGTGGTGCATGGCGGGGAACCGGCAATCGCCGGCGGGCTGGTGGCGGCGGGGCATACGCCGGAAGCATCGCTCCTGCTGAAGTCGCTGGCGGCAAATGCGGCGGTGCGCCGGCAGCACGCCGCACGGCGGCCGGCGCACTGACTGCGGCGCGAATCCAGCCATCCCCACCGACGTTTCAGCATTCGCCAGCGATTGCACGTGGAGGTATGTCGGGCCGGCAGAAAAGGCCGATCTGGCTTTGGTCGAGGACGGGTCCTGACGGCCGATCTGGACGGCCCGGCTGAGTGAGCGTTCCGAGACGCCGCTGGCGCCGCCGCGGATGGGCTCGCCGGACCTTGGCGATATGCCAATGGGGCGATGTGCCAATGGGGCGATGTGCCAATGGACCCAGCGTCGGCGCGGTACGCGACGGAGCGGTAGCGGGTCGTGCCGCAGAACTTTGGTGAATCTTCATGACGGGGATAGTGCCGTGTCTGACACGGCGAACTGCGTGACCCTCCCGCATTTTGGACATGCGCTGCGATGGCACGCCCGGCAATACGCCTTGCCGCAACCGGCGCAGGGCGCCAGGCCGACGGCACTGACCAGGTGCACGGCATCGTCGCAGGCCAGCCGAGGCCGCTCGGGGGCGTAATTGTCCTCGCAGGCCGGGCTTTCCAGGCGACGCACAACGCGGTTCCAGTCCAGCGTCAATCGGCGTTCCGCCTTGCGGCGGCGTACTAGCACGTCCAACCTTACCACCGGCGTGACAAGTTCCAGCGTGCGCACCCATTCGATTGCGACGCGCAACGCGTATTTGTGCCGCAGGTCGTCGATCCGCGTGCGGTATTCGCGGCCGATCGCCTCAATACGAAGTTGCTCGCGCTTATACGCAGGATCGGTTTCCGGCACGGCTGCGCCACGGCGCAGCGCCTCGTGATACAGATCGTTGTGGTAGTCATGCAGCCGGTCCTGGTCGCGCGTCAGCCGCCGGCGCAGGCCGCGCTCGAACGGCGCCAGCGCCGCTGACAGACGAGGCGGCACCGCGCGATGCAGCACGTCCTGCAGGGGCGTCCGCTCCCAGTCCGGCGGCAGAGCGGCGTCGGGCGGCGGTTCCGAGCCGGCGTCCGGTGCCTCGACCCACGGAGTCAGCTTATCCAACACCGCGTCTGGCAATGCGCCGGTGGCCAGGTTCACCACGCACCGCAGCACGCCTTCCCGCTTTTCATCGGAGAGCGCAGTGTAGCGCAGGTCGAACGCCAGATAACGGGTCCACGCCGGCTGTGCGTCGATCAGCCGCCATGTCGCGTTGTCCAGCGTGAGTTCGTGCGCCAACACCGCCTCGGGATCGCCGAGCGTCGCGGCGCCATCCAGAACGCAACGACTCCAACGGCCCTTCTCCCCCAGCACGCGGGCGCATCGGTCCAGCCAGTCGGATTCGATGCCGACGCGAATCGCATCGCCAGGCAACGTGGCGCCGAAACCAAGCCGGACCATCTCCGGAATGCCGAGCGCCTGCTGCAGAGGCGCCGGTACCACGGCTTCGAAGCCCTCTGGTTCGATGGGTTCGACCAGCGCGCCCTCGGCGGTCAGCAATTCGCCGACGAAGCGTTGCAGCGGGCCGGGCTCAGGCAGCATCAAGTTCATTGCCGAACAAGGCCTCATCGAGTTGTTTGGCGTCTTCGTAACTGCGTTGGCCGGCCGTCAACTGATCTTCCAGCGTGGCGAACGCCTGATCGCGGGCGGCATCAGTGGTTTGCAGCCACGCATCCAGCACCATGGTAGAAAAATCCTGTTGCTCCTCCAGGGCACCGAGGATGGCACCGACCTCGCCGACCACCAGTTCGAACATATTGATCTTTTCGTCGAGAATACGCAGCACCTGATCCTCGATCGTCCCAGATGTGGCGAGGTTGAACACGAACACTTCGCGCTGCTGGCCGATGCGGTCGATACGGCCGATGCGTTGTTCGATCGCCATCGGATTCCACGGGATGTCGAAATTGATCAGCGTGTTGCAGAATTGCAGGTTGCGGCCTTCCCCGCCCGACTCGCTGCATAACAGCACCGGCACCCTGTCGCGGAACGCCAACACCGCCGTGTCCTTGTCCGGCCCGCTCATTGATCCGTCGAACGTGACGAAATCGATGCGCCGCGCCGAGAGCAGACCTGCGAGGTGAGCGAGGCTCTCGCGATGGTGGACGAACACTATTTTTTTCTCGGCGAGATTCCGTTGCAGCAAGTCGAGCAATGCCGCCTGCTTTGCCCCGGCACTCAGAGCAGCGTAGCGGCCGGCCAGTCCGGCCCAGCGTTTGTCGCTGTCATGGCGTTCGTTGAAGCGGGCGATCGCCACGGCGGCGGCGGCGGGTGACGATCCGGCGGCGGACAGCAGATGTTGCGCCGCAAGCCGGTGATGACCGTCGCTGGCAACGCCGCGCACGAGCTCGGTGAGGGTACGATAGCATGCCGCTTCCTCGGCTTCCGGCGTGGCGCGCGTGGTGGTGGCGTGGCGGCGCGGGAGGCGCAGGGCGGCAAGCGCTCGCGTATTGCGGATCATCACGCCGCGCATCAGGTCGCGCAGCTTCTCGCGGTTCACCGGTTCGCGGGGTTTGCCGTGCACCATGTAGGCGGCGCGAAATTCCTTCTGAGTCTTGAATATGCCAGGTTGCAACAGAGTCAGCAAATTGTACAGCTCGATCAAATTGTTCTGTACCGGCGTTGCCGACAGTAACAGCAAAAACCGCTTTTGCAAACTATTCACAAGCTGGTAGCTGGCGCTGGACTGGTCCTTCAGATGATGCGCCTCGTCCACCACCACCGCATCGTAGCGCCGCTGGGCCAGCAGGGCCGCGTGATCCTTGCGCCGCGCCACCGCGATCGAGGCAATCACGCGCGGCTGGTCCCAGAAGGCGGCGGGGTTGTCGCGCAGCAGGCGGTCGTGGGTGGTGGCACAGTCGATGTCGAATTTCTCCGCCATCTCCTCGCGCCATTGGCCGACAAGAGAGGCGGGGGTGAGAATCAGAATGCGCTCGGCCATGCCGCGCAGCATGTATTCCTTCACGGCCATGCCAGCTTCGATCGTCTTGCCCAGGCCCACTTCATCGGCGAGCAATACCCGGCCTCGATACTGCTTCAGCACCTTGCGTACGGTTTCGACCTGGTACCAGTGCGTTTCCACGCCGTGCAGCAGCGGCAGGCAGAGCAATTCGTCGAAGCCCTGGAACAAGCCGAGCTGGATAAGCTCGCCGCGGAGACGGAACCAGTCGGGTTCCGGGATGGTGCCGGTTAGTCGGATTGCGTCGGCGTTGGCAAATTCGACAGTCGTTGCGAAATCCGCGTCGATGCGTGGCAGGTCGGGCAGCGAGAGGACTGGCGCCGCCGCTTGTGCCGGCGCCGGCGTCTTCACCTTTGTTCCAGTTGGCTTCGCGGGCGTTCCGGATGTGGATTTGGTTTTGCCCGTGGTTTTGGTGTCGTTGGCGGATCTGGTTTTGAGGTTTGGCGGCCAGACCTGCGGCCTGCCGCGCCGACGCGCAATTTCGTTGAGGTTGTCGGCCAGCCAGTCGGTCAGGCCTGCGACCCCCTGTGGCAGCACGGCGTGAGCGAGGTACATCGTGTTCAGCCCCGCCGTTTCCAGCAATATGCCAGCGCGCGCGATATGGCCCTGTTGCGCCAGGGCCAGCGCGGTCAGCAGCTCGCTGCGCTTGCCCGGCACCCGGAGCTTCTCGCGGCGCTTGAGCCAGGCCAGTGCGCGATCCGGCTGCCGGGCGACCAGCATGGTCAGCACGGCGAGCAATGGCACGTCGTGATCTTCCGGCACAGCGCGCATTGCTTGTTCGGCGAAAGCCGGCGCCTGCGGATCGCGGGCGGCGAGGGCGGTTCGCAGTCGGTTGGCCCAGGCCTCGGCACTATCCGGCCCAGGGCCACCACCGTCGAGGCCGGGTAGGGTGATCTGGTCGCCGTGTCTCGACAGACTGCCGTCCATTCCGTTCCGTCCCGCGCCGATTCGCGCCGCATTAGACCGCGCGGAGCGGGCCCCCCGCAAGAGTTAGATGTTTGGTGCCATTTGGCACGCGATATGTTGGGCCAGGGCAGCGGTTCAGGGCGCCCGCCGAATGCGATACTGTTGCCTCACCGGTCGGCTCAGGAGGCGACGCCCATGCCCTATCCCACGCATCTTCTGCCCACCACGGTGGTTGGCAGCTACCCGCAGCCCGACTGGCTGGTGGACCGCTCCACATTGCTCGGACACGGCGTGCCGCGCGTGCATGCGCACGATATGTGGCGCGTCGCGGACCCCTGGCTGGAGCAAGCGCAAGATGATGCGACGCTGCTGGCGATCCGCGCGATGGAGCAAGCCGGCATCGACATCATCACCGATGGCGAGGAACGCCGCGAAAGTTATTCCAATCGCTTCGCGCTGGCCCTGGACGGGATCGATGCAGAGCACCCGGGGGCAGTGCCGGCGCGTGGTGGGCGGACGACGCCGGTGCCGCGCGTCGTGGGCAAGATCCGTCGCCGCGGCGCCGTGGAAGTGCGCGACGTGGAGTTCCTGCTTCGCAATACCAGGTTCGCAACAAAAATCACGCTGCCTGGGCCGTTCACGTTGTCACAGCAGGCGCAGAATGCGTTCTACGACGACGAGGAAGAGATGGCGATGGATTACGCCGTTGCGGTGAATGAGGAGTTGCGGGCGTTGAAGGCTACCGGCGTGGACGTGGTACAGCTTGATGAGCCCTGGGTGCGCACCTCGCCGGAGAAAGCGACTCGCTACGGCGTGCGCGCGATCAATCGGGCGCTGGAGGGGATCGAAGGGCCGACCGTGGTGCATCTCTGCTTCGGATATGCCGCGGTGGTTCCTGGGGAAAGCAAGCCGAGCGGCTATGCGTTCCTGCCGCAGCTTGCCGATACCGTGGCACAGCAGATTTCCATCGAGGCGGCGCAGCCAAAGTTGGATCTGGGAGTGCTGCGGGAGCTTTCGGGCAAGACGATCATGCTGGGCGTGCTGGATCTGGGCGATCCGGGCGTGGAAACCGCCGAGGCGGTGGCCGCACGCATTCGGGCGGGGATTGCATTTGTCGCACCGGAACGGCTGGTGCCGGCGCCGGATTGCGGGATGAAGTACCTGCCCCGCGAGACGGCATTTGGGAAGTTGAGGGCGCTGGCGGAGGGGGCTGCGATCGTACGGCGGGAATTGGCGGGGTAGATTTTCCGTGTCATCGCGAGGAGTGTTGCGGCGAAGGGACCTCGGGCAGCAGGCGCACGGACGTTCGAATGCGCAATGACCGGGGTCGCTTCGGCGCCATGCGCTTCGCAATGACATGGGGCGCCTCAGACGGCGAGCGGCGCCTTCGCGTCTTCCAGCACAAGCCGGTAGTGGAACACCCATTTGCCGCTTACGCGCACCAACTCGCATTCGTAACGCCCGGGCGGGCGCATGGTGCTGGCGTTGTCGCGTGTCATGACGGTGAGCAAGTAGCAGGTGGCGTGAGCTCGGTCGCCATCAAGATGCACCGCGAGGTTGGTCAGCATGTGCCGCAATTGCGTGCCTCGCTCTCGTAACGCGGCGAAGCGCGTGGCAAATTCGCGGATACCGTCGTGGCCCTTGTAGACACCGACGATGGGGCTTTCCAACACCCCATCCTCGGCAAAGCAGCTTACGATCGTATCGACGTCGCCGGCATCCAGCGCGGTGGCGTAGCGCACGAATAGATCGTGGATCGCTAACCGGTCTTCCAGGGCTTGCAGGTCCATGGCCGGTTACTCCGCCGCCTGCTTCGCCTTCCGCCGGTCGATTTCCGCCTGCACCGCCGCCTGCGATTGGCCGGTGAATTCGGCGTGGTGTGACTTCGCATAATCGTAGCTTTCGCGGCGCCATTCGCGCGAGCGCTGGAAATGCGGGTGCACATAGCGCGCCATCAGTTCATAATGCTGCGTCGTCGCTTCCCAATCCGCCCAGTTATGCGCCAGCTCCATGATCACGCCGAAGCCGCCAGTGCCTTTCAGCAGGCGATCGATGAAGGCGATGGCGTCGTCCGGCGTGCCGATGCAGGCGGCGCCGCTGTCCATGAACCACGCGAAGGGGTCGGTGATGCCGGCTGGGACGATGGGGAAGGTGGCGACATCGTCGAAGTAGTCGCGGAACTTCACCAGGCCGAATTCGACATTCTGGCGTGCCTTCTCGCGCGTTTCTGCAATGTGGAACAGGGAAACGAGGCGCCAGTTGCGCCGGTCGGCGACCTTGCTGTTCAGTCGCGCTTGCTCCTCGTAGATCGCCCAGTTCTCGACATGGTGATCCATCGCGTCATTGCTGGTGCCGCCGATCGACAGCATGCCGATGCCGTGCCTCCCGGCCGCCAGCGCACCGGATGGCGAGCGCGCCGCGGCCACCGCGAGTTCCATCATCGGTTGTGAATAACACGGAAGCTGCAAGCGCGCGTCTTGCAGATCGAACCAATCGCTCTTGCGCGTGACTGCCTCGCCCCGCATCAGCGCGACCTGGATGTCGAGTGACTCGTTCATACGGCGGCGCTGGTCGGAGGGATCGATGCCGATCTTCTTCGCGTCATGCACCAGCGAACCGGGGCCGACGCCGAACATCGCGCGGCCGCGCGTCATGTGATCGAGCTGCACCATGCGGTCGGCGAGCATGAAGGGATTGTGATAGGGCAGCGATACGACGCCGGTGCCGAGACGGATATGGCGCGTGCGCTCCGCCGCGGCGGCGATGAACATCTCAGGGCAGGCGATGATTTCGAAGCCGCCGGAATGATGCTCGCCGATCCAGGCTTCGTGATAGTTCAGGCGATCGAGATGCTGCAGCAACTCCATGTCGCGCTCCATCGCGAGCGTCGGGTTCTGCGACAGGTCGTGGAAAGGCGCGAGGAAGATACCGCTGCGAAGATAATCGGTCATGGTGTCGGTCCCATGTCTGGATTGCCACGGACCCTAGCGCGTCCGATGCCCGACGGCCAAACCGGTCCGTGCGAGCGGGCCTCGAGCAGGGAATTGCCAGCGAAGCATTACCGTGTCTTGCGGATGCGATGGCGCTTCTGCTTCTCGATCAGCGCCAGGGTGGCCGCGAGGTCCCCTTCGGTTATGGGCGAGCCGAATTCCGCGGGGTCACGCGACTGGTGCTTACCCATGCGGGACCGATCGATCCGGCCGCGATTGCGATAGGTCAGATCCACTTGGACCAATCCTTCATCGCATCGCGGTGTTCCGATGCCTCTTTCATAGGATTCGGCCTCCCACGCGGTTATCAGGTGGCAACGCTGACCTGTACGAGCACAAATTTAGGCAAAGAGGTCACCAGCGGCCCCGCTTCGCTCGGGCGCGGGGGCGCAATCTTCAATCAACGTCCAGCCGGAACGTCGCGCCGTCGCGCACAATCCGCCCCGCTGTCGCGCCGGCAAAATGCGTGCCGATCACCAGCACGGGCGTGCCGGCGAGTTTCTCAAACATTTCCCACCGGGTGCGGATGCCCTGTGCCGGATTGCTGTCCGCCGTGGTGTCCCAATCGGGGTGTGCGATCTGACAGGGATGGTGCATGAAGTCGCCGGTGATCAGCGCTTCCTCGCCGCGCGAGATGATCCGCACACTGACATGGCCTGGTGTGTGCCCGACGGTTGGGATCAGGCTGAGCTCGTCGCAGATGCGGTGATCGGTCTCCACCAGTTCGGCGAGGCCGGCGTCCAGGATCGGTGTCACCGAATCCGACAGAACGTGCTTCATGTCCTCTCGCATCGTGCTGTCGCGCCAGTGCTGGTATTCCGTGCGGCCCATCAGGTAGTGGGCGCGCGGGAAGGTCGGCACCCAGCGGCCGTTTTCACGTTTCGTATTCCACCCGACATGGTCGACGTGCAGATGGGTGCACAGGACGGTATCGATCGATTCGGGCAGGAAACCTGCTGCTGCCAGATCTGCCAGGAATGGTCCCTGCCGGTCGTTCCAATGCGGAATGCGGCGTTTCTGCTTGTCGTTGCCGAGGCAGGTGTCGACGATGATGCGCCGCCCCAGCGTTTCCACAATGAAGCTGTGAATGCTCATCCGCAGTCGGCCGTTCTCGTCGGCGAAATGCGGCTGTAGCCAGGCGATCGGCTCGATCACATCCGGCGTCGCCTGGGGCAGCAGGAAGCGGCTGCCGCCGGTCACTTCCAACTCGACGATTTTCGTCACGGTCACGTCGCCGATGCGCCATTGGGACATGAAGAAGCTCCGATTGATGGCAGCGAAGGATACGCACTTGTACCATTACCACCTGGCTTGCAAGCGCAGCCGATACCTCGGACTTATACCAGCGGCCCTATGCATAGCCCGTACATGTCATTGCGAGGAGCGCGAGCGAAGCGTGGCGGGACAAAGCAACCCCGGTCGTGTCGTGGCTGGCGCCGGTGCCCCCAAGTGACCGAGGTTGGTTCGTCTCGCCTCGCTTCGCTCGCGGTCCTCGCAATGACATCAGCTCACCGCCGAGCGCCGCGTGAACAGCAGCAGCGGGATCACGATGATCGCCAGGACCAGCATCAATTTGAAATCGTCCATGTAGGCAATGACCCTGGCCTGCCGTGTCACCTCCTGGTTCAGCATGACGAGCCCGTGCATGGTGTCGGGATTCCAGAACCGCGCCGGTGCACCCGTTTGCAACGCGCGATTGAACGGCGTCACGTCGTCCGCCATGATCGCGTGGTTTACCTGCGTATTGGTCTCCAGCAGTGCGCCCGTGATAGAAATGCCTAGGGCGCTGCCCAGGTTGCGCATCAAGCTGTAAATGCTTGTGCCCTCGGTGCGGATCGCCGCCGGCAGCGTTGCGAAGGCGATGATGTTGATCGGGATCGCCAGGAACCCGATACTGATCCCCTGGGTGAAGCCGACGCTGATCACGCTCCATTCGGAGATGTCTGGGGTCCATAGCGTCATCTGGTACAGCACATAGGCACCGACGACGAAGCCGAATCCCACCAGCAAACGCGCGCTGGTACGGCCGATCACGCGCCCGCAGATCAGTGCGGCCAGCATCAGCCCGGCGCCGCGCGGGGCCAGCACGATGCCGGCGGTCATCACCGGATAGTTCATCAGCGTCTGCAAATAGGGCGCGAGCAAGGCCAGCGATGCGTACATGATCAGGCCCATGATGGCATACAGGAGGCCGCCAACCGCGAAGTTGGTATCCTTGAACAAGCGCGGCGACAGGAATGGCCGCGGCGCAAGGAAGAACTGCACCAGGAAAATGTAGAAGCAAATGCCAGCGATACAGGCTTCCAGGATGATCTCGCGCGAGCTGAACCAGTCCAGCGTTTCGCCACGGTCCAGCATCATCTGGAATGCGCCGATGGCGAGACTCAATGCGCCAAAGCCGAGCCAGTCCAGCTTCGCCGACCGGCCGTATGTCGTTTCCTTCAGGAAGGTCAGCAGACCGATCGCAGTGACAATGCCGAACGGAACGTTGATGTAGAAAACCCAGCGCCAACTGTAATTCTCGGTCAGCCAGCCGCCCAGGATGGGGCCGCAGATCGGGCCCATCATGACGCCCATTGTCCACAGGCCCATCGCCTTGGCGCGTTGCTCCGGCGGATAGAGTTCGTACATCACCGATTGCGACAACGGCACCAGGGCGGCGCCGAACATGCCCTGCATGACGCGGAACAATACGATCTCGCCGAGTGATTCCGCGACGCCGCACAGCGCGGAGGCGACCGTGAAGCCTGCCACTGCGGTGACGAACAACCGCGTGCGGCCGAAGCGGGCGGCGAGGAAGCCGGTGGGCGCGGTCATGATCGCGGCGGCGACGATGTAGCTGGTCAGCACCCAGTTGATCTCGTCCTGGCTCGCCGACATCGTGCCCTGCATATAGGGCAGCGCCACATTGGCGATGGTGCTGTCCAGCGATTGCATCAGCGTCGCCAGGATGGTGCAGATGGTCACCAGCAGGCGCACGCCATTGCTCGGCAGCGCCGGTTCCGGCAGCGAGGGCGCCGGTGCGTCCGCGCGTTCCTTCTGGCGCAGATCGTCCGGTTCGCTCACCCGTCCCTGCCGTACTGCGCCGCGAGGTTCTGGCAGATGCGTTCAAGGATCTGCGTCGCGATCTCCAGTTGTTCGCCAGAAAGGCCGGTCAGGGTTGACCTGCGCACCTCGCGCGAGACGGTTTCGATTTGCTCGGCGATCGCCAGGCCGCGCGCCGTGGGCACGATGATCTTGGCCCGCCGGTCGCGGTCTTCGCCGTGGCGCTCGATGAAACCTGCCGCTTCCAGGGCATCCAGCAGGCGCACGACCGACGATCCGTCGAGCGCCAGTGCTGCAGCGAGGTCCTTTTGTCGCATCGGCTCGGGAGCACGCGCCAGGTAGATCAAGGGTAGCCAGGTCGCTTCGGTCAGGCCGAACGGCTGCAGACGGCGGTCCAAGGCGCGCCGCCACTGCCGTGCGGCACGGGCGATCAGCGAGCCAAAGCCTTCCTGAAGCCGCCGCTGGCCCGGTTTCATGGCACCCCTATTAATGTCATTCAAATGTATGGCGTACCATCTATCTGGACAAGTCAAGAGTGACCACCCACCAGGGCAATCGCACTTGGGATCGGACTGGGCCGCTGGCTTGCGGATCATCACGCGATGCCTGTACCGGTTGCGGTAAAGTAAAGCCGTCCACCGATTGCCCGGGCCACCACTGCCTTGTCATTCTTCAAAGCTTTCCCTCTGCCCCTGCCACGCGGCACTCTCCGCGGCATGCGTACTGTTCTTCGCGGCCTTGCCCACATGCTCTCTGCCATCGGCTTCGTTATCCTATTGCTCGTCGCACTGGTCAGCGGCGCGTTGTGGCTGACTCTGCCGCGCACGAACCAAGCCGCACGCATCCCGGGCCTCTCCGCCCCGGTGGACATCACCTTCGACCAGGACGGCGTGCCGCGCATCCGCGCAGCGAACGATCTGGACGCCGCTACGGCACTCGGTTTTGTCCATGCCCGTGACCGGATGTTCGAGATGGACCTGATGCGGCGCAACGCGTCAGGCCGGCTGTCGGAGATCGCCGGGCCGGTGACGCTGCCGCTCGACCGGCTGATGCGCACGCTGGGTCTGCGACAGGCCGCGGAAGCCGATTACGCCGCACTGCCTCCGGCCACGCGTGCGGTGTTGCAGGCCTATGCGAATGGCGTGAACGCCTGGATCGCGTTGCGCGGCCGGTTTGCCGCCCCGGAGTTCCTTGTCCTTGGCCGCCCCAAACTCTGGACGCCAGTCGATTCCTTGCTCTGGGGCGAGACAATGGGCCTGTGGCTGTCAATGAACTGGCGGCAGGAGCTGTCCCGCCAGGCGCTGGCCGGCAAAGTGCCGCAACAACTCATCGACGAGCTGTGGCCCGATGAGAGCGGGCCCGGCCGGCCGGAAGCCGCGCTGACGCTACGGCGTCAGTTCGCCGACGCAGTAGCGGGACTGGAGAAGGTGCTGCCTGACTTCCCGTCGCCGTTCACGCTGCCGCGTACCGCGTCCAATGAATGGGCAGTAGACGGGCGCCATACCGCCACGGGCGCGCCGCTGCTGGCCGGCGATCCGCATCTGGCATTCGGCTTCCCGGCCATCTGGTACCTGGCCCGGATCGATACGCCGGACAACACACTGGCTGGCGCCACCGCCCCGGGTATTCCTGGCCTGGTCATCGGTCGCAACCGTCATATCGCCTGGACCTTCACGACCACCGGGGCGGATACCCAGGACATATTCATCGAAACGCCGGTGGGCGCGGACGAGTGCGAAACTCCGGATGGCCCCAAACCCTTCACAGTTCGGGAAGAGCATATCAAGGTCCGTGGCCAGCCCGATGTGATGCTGAAGGTCCGCTCCACGCGCCATGGACCGGTGATCAGCGACCTGCTGGGCCGGAAGGGCGGGCCGATCCTGGCGGTGGAAATGGCCAATCTCGCGCCCGGCAACACCGCCGCCACCGGCTTGTTTGCTCTGAACCACGCGCAGACGGTGGAGCAAGCGGGCGAAGCGGCGGCGGAGATCACCGCCCCGGTGCAGAACCTCCTGGTGGCAGATGCACACACAATCGGGCTGTACGTCACCGGCCGGGTTCCGATCCGACGTGCAGGGGATGGATTCGCACCCGTGCCAGGCAATGGCGCGTATGACTGGGTGGGCTGGGCGTCAGGAAGCCAGTTACCGCACTACGTATCGCCCGCGAGCGGCCGGCTGGTGAACACGAACGAACGCATCGCACCGCCTGATTTCCCGGTATTCATGGGACGCGACTGGTTTGGCGACTGGCGTGCCCGGCGCGTGCGGCAGCTTCTGGACGACAACAACCACCTGACGACAGCGGACTTTGCCCGCATGCAGGTGGACGTGGTCAGCACGTTCGCCGAGCAGGTGTTGCCGGCGTTACTGGCGGTGCCGCAGCAGCCTGGCGCAGTGGGCCAGGCGCAGGCGCTGTTGAAGGGGTGGGACGGGGCCATGACAACGGACTCGCCGCAGCCGCTGATCTTCAACGCGTGGATCAACCGCTTCTACGCGCTGCTGCTGCGCCAGCACGACATCCCGCTGTCGGATGGCGGCCCAGTCCCGGACTTCGTCGCCTTCGTCCTGACAACGGCCGGCGCGCATTGGTGCAACGGCGACTGCAACGCGCCGCTGGCCGAGGCTCTGAAGACGGCCGTCGGCGAACTTTCCGCACGTTTTGGTGCCGATCCGGCGGCCTGGCGCTGGGGCACGGCGCACCAGGCAGTGTTCGCCCATCCAGTCCTGCGCGCGATCCCGGTGCTGGGCGCTTTGACCACCGCCTGCATTTCCAGTCCGGGCGACGACACCACCATCGACCGCGGCGGGCCGCGCTTCAACGACTTCAGTTCCGTGCACGGCGCAGCCTATCGCGGCGTTTACGACCTCTCGGACCTGGACCGTTCACTGTTTGTAATCACGCCGGGGCAATCGGGGAACCCGCTCAGCCGATACAGCCGGAACTTCATGACGCGATGGCGCAATGGCGCTACCATCATGCTTGGCCCGAGACCCGAGACCGTCACTGCCACATTATCTCTGACGCCATGATCTACCGCGCCCCATTTCCGGACGATGATTCTCTGACGCACGGCGTGATGTCGCGCCGCGTGGCCGCTTGGTTCATCGACGTGATCCTGATCGGCGTGATCGTTGTCAGCCTGTGGGTAACCCTGATGCTGTTCGGCTTCCTGACGCTGGGGCTCGGGTTCGGGACGTTGGGGATCCTGCCGTTCGTGCCGTTCTGCTACCATTTTATCTCGCTGGTCAGCCCGCTTTGCGCCACACCTGGGCAGCACTGGCTAGGCTTGGTCGTGCTACAGAACGACAGCTTCGCGCGTCCGACGGCGTTGCAGGCGGTGATCTCGACGCTGGTGTTCTATCTGACACTCGCGACGTCCGGCCTGCTGCTGCTGATCGCACTGATCACGGTCCGGCACCGGACGCTGCACGATTTGATCAGCGGATTGGTGGTGGTGCGCATCAACGCAGTGCAGCCATTGACCCCACCCTACGGCTACGGGAACATCCCCGGCGGGTCACCGTACGCATGAGCTACAAACCACCACGACGGCCGCAATTCTTCTACACGACGGCACCTCTGCCCTGCCCCTATCTGCCGGGGCGGACCGAGCGCAAGGTGGTGACCGAAATCACCGGCCCGGACGCCGATGCCCTGCACGACCGGCTGTCGCGAGCCGGGTTCCGCCGCAGCCATAATATCGCCTATGCGCCGGTCTGCCCGTCCTGCCAGGCCTGCGTACCGATCCGTATCCCCGTCGCGACGTTCCAGCCGGACCGCACGCTGCGCCGCATTGCCCGTGCCAATGCAGTCGTGGAGGGGTTCGAGGTGCCCGCCCGCGCCACCGCAGAGCAATTCCAATTATTCCAGCGCTACCAGGTGGCCCGCCATGGCGAAGGCGACATGGCGACCATGAGCTTTTACGACTACCGGGCAATGGTGGAGGACACACCGATAGAGACCTTCATCGTCGAGTTTCGCGATCCCGACGATCGGCTTGTGGGTGCATGCCTGGCCGACAAGCTGGGGGATGGGCTGTCGGCGGTGTACAGCTTCTTCGCGCCTGGAATGGAGAAGCGGTCGATCGGGACCTACACGATCCTGTGGCTGATCGAGCGGGCTCTGGGTGCCGGACTGCCGTATGTGTACCTTGGCTATTGGGTGCCGGAGAGCAGGAAGATGGCGTACAAGGCGCGGTTCCGGCCGAGCGAGATCCTGATCGGCGGGACCTGGCGCATGATGACGGATGCCGATTTGGAGGGCGAGGCGGCGGCGGATGTCGCGCTGGTGCCAGAGTCGGCGAGCTGAGCGACATGCCTCATTCCCAAAGTCCCATTCGTAACAGCAACGCCAGCACACCGTCGTAGACCAGCGCGGCCAACTCCCGCAGCCACCAGTAACAGCGCGTCGCCATACGCGATCCGGCCGGCACCCAGGGCGGACCCGCGCCATGCGCGCGCACTCCGAATGCGCGCAGCAACATCACGCAGCGCAGCAGATGGTAAGCGCTGCTGGCTGCATAGACCGGCGCCGAAAGTCCTTCTGCCCGCAGCAGCCGCGCTACCGCACGAGCCGAGGAGCACGTGTCTGCGCCGGTCTCCTCCAACAGGATGCGAGCGGACGGAACGCCGTGCGATGTCAGCAACTTCGCCATGACCGAGGCTTCCGATGGGCCGGTGCGTCCCACGCCTCCGGTCGGCACGAACAGCGGGGAGGCGAAGCGGCGGCCGAATGCGGCGGCCGCCTCGACACGCCAGCGCAGCGTGGTGCTGGGCCGGCCGTCGGGACGCACCGCTGCTCCGAAGATGAGGATCACGGCGTCGGGCTTGTTTGTACCGCCCCGTGCCCCGCCCTCCTGGCGTCGGCCCGCTTCGCGGCCCAAGCCCGCTAGGGGAGGGGGAACATTGAGCCACGTTGTCCTTCAGGTGCGATGCACGTTCCAGAACAGGGGAAAACCCTCGGGCACGCCGGCGATATCGGGCCGATACGCGGTTGGCAGATGCGCCAGCCCCACCGGCCAATACGGCACGTCCTGGAACGCCTGAAGCTGGATTACGGTGCAGATCTTCTTCTGGGCGGCAAGGTCCGGCGCACCGAACCATGCCGTGCGCAGTTCTTCGATCTTCGGCATGGTGGGCCAGCCGAACCAGGCCTTCTTGCCGTTGCCGCGCAGCGGCAGGTCGGCGGCCGGGGTGAAGAAATCGAGCCCGGAGAAGCCGGTGTTGAACACGTTCCACCCGCCCTCCGACGGCGGCTTCATGCTCGAGCGGCGCTGCACCACCGTGCCCCAGTCGGTCGCCTGGTAATCGACGTTGAACCCGACGCGTTTCAGCATGTCAGCGGAGACGTCGCCGATCGCTTTCAAGATCGGGTAATCGGTGGCAACCATCAACGCTATCTTCTCGCCTTTGTAGCCGGCCTTCACGAGCGCCTGCTTCACCGCCGCATCGTCGCGCTTGCTGGTAAGGACGGTCATGCCGGCATCGCTCGACATTGGCGAGATCGGCGGGAAGAAGCCCGCCGGCACTTCCCAAAGAGTCTTGTCCGTGCCCATCATCGCCGTCATGAACTCCGCCTGGTCGATGGCGCCCCATAACGCACGGCGGATCTCCGGATTGTCGAACGGCGGATACAAATGGTTGGGGCGCAGCATCATCGCAGTGCCGGTGGGATCGCTGATCTCGGTCTTGATGTGGAAGCGCTTCAGTAGCGGCAGGAGATCGGCGGTGGGGTTCTCCCACCAGTCCATCTCGCCTGATTGCAGAGCGCCGGCGGCGGTGGAGGGATCGGGCGTCACATGCCATTCGATGCGGTCGAAATGCGCGATCTTGGGGCCGGAAGTGAAGCTGGCCTCGCCGCTGGTCAACGGCTTGTAATTCTCGAAGCGTTCATAGACGTACAGAGAGCCTGACACGCGTTCCTTGGCGTTGAAACGGTACGGGCCGCTGCCGACCATTTCCGTGATTTGCTTGTAGGGATCGGTGTTGGCCAACCGCTCCGGCATGATCGCGCACATGTTGGATGCGGCATGGCCGAGCGCGTCGGGCAGCAGGGCGAAGGATTGTTTCAGTCGGAACAGGATGGTGTTGTCGTTGGGGGCGGCGACTTCGTCGGTGCGCTGCATCAGCCCCTGGCCGAAGGCATCCCGCGCGGCCCAGCGCTTGATGGAGGCAACACAGTCGCGCGCCAGCACCTTCGTCCCGTCGTGGAACATCAGCCCGTCGCGTAGAGTCAGCTTCCAGGTCTTGCCGCTGTTTTCAATGGCGTGGCCTGCGACCATCTGTGGCGTGGCCTTGAAGCCGTACTTCTTGCCGGCCTGACCGTACAGTGTGTCGAAGATCATGAAGCCGTGGTTGCGCGTGACATAGGCGGTGGTCCAGATCGGATCGAGCACCGCCAGGTCCGATTGCGGGATGAACTTCAGAACCCGCTTGTCGGCAGCGTGCGATACGGCGGTCAGCGCAAGTGAGGCAGTCCCCGCCGCCAGGAAGGTCCTACGTTGCATGTTGTATGTCTCCCAGTCTTTGGTGGCGTGGGTCGCCGCGGGTGCGGGATGGGCCTCACGCAGCGTAATGCCTCGCGCATCCACGGCCAGCCGGCTTGCCGAGCATGTTGCATGAAATTCCTGTCAGGAAGCGATGCCGTAGGTGGGTGGGTCATGCCCCACCGTGAGACACGCGCGTCCACGCTCAAACCGCATTCACGTTCGGTGCACGCCCCAGAAGATCGGGAACCCTTCCGGCACGCCGGCGATGTCGTTGCGGAATGCCGTGGGCAATTGCGCGACGCCAAGCGGATAATACGGCACTGTCCGGAACGCCTCGGCCTGGATTTCGAGGCCGATCTTCTTCTGTGCCGCTGACTCGGCAGCATTGAACCAGGCGGTGCGCAGCTCTTCGATCTTCGGATCGTCGGGCCAGCCGAACCATGCGCCCTTGCCGTTCGCGCGCAGCGGCAAATGACTGGCAGGGGTGAAGAAATCGAGACCGGAGAAGCCGGTGACGAACATGTTCCAGCCGCCGTCCGCGGGAGGTTTGGTCAAGGCGCGTCGCTGCACCACCATGCCCCAGTCGGTCGATTGGTAGTCCACGTTCATGCCGACGCGTTTTAGCATGTCCACGGCGACATCGCTCAGCGCCTTGTTCTGCGGCTGGTCACTGGGGACCATGAACACAACTTTCTCGCCCTGGTAGCCGGCATCGACCAGCGCCTTCTTCACCGCGTCGTAGTCGCGCTTGCCGGTAACGGTCGACAGGCCGGCATCGCTGGCCAGCGGCGAGGTCGGCGGGAAAAAGCCGCAGGGCACCGACCACAGCGACCTATCCTCACCCTGCATTGCAATCATGAATTCCTTCTGATCGATGGCACCCAGCAGCGCGCGCCGCACCGCGGGCTTGTCGAACGGCGGATAAAGATGGTTCGGCCGCAGCAGGAACGGCGTGCCGGTATGATCGGTGACAGGTGTCTCGATATTGTGCCGGCGCATCAGGGGCAGCAGGTCGGCAGTGGGGTTTTCCCACCAGTCCATCTCGCCGGCCTGGAGCGACGCCGCCTTGGTCGCGGGATCGGGCTGCACGTGCCACTCCACCCGGTCGAAATGCACGACCTTGGGCCCGGCGGTAAAGCTTACCTCGCCGTCGCTGCGCGGCTTGTAGCCGTCGAAGCGTTCATAAACGAACAGGGAACCCTGCACGCGTTCATCCGCGTTGAAGCGGTAGGGGCCGCTGCCGATGGTTTCGCTGATCGGCTTGAATGGATCGGTCTCGGCGACGTGCTGCGGCATCATCGCGCACATATTGGCCGCGGCATGGCCCAGGGCGGTCGGCAACAGGGAGAACGGCTGCTTCAGGCGGATCAGGATGGTCGTGTCATCCGGTGCCGAGATCTCGTCGGTGCGCTGCATCAGCGCCTGGCCGAATGCGTCGCGCGCTCCCCAGCGCTTGATCGACGCGGCGCAGTCGCGCGCCAGCACCTTTTCGTTGTTATGGAACATCAGGCCATCGCGCAGCGTGAGTTTCCAGGTTTTCCCGTCGTCTTCCACAACATGGCCGGCGACCATCTGCGGCGTGATCTTGAAGCCACTGTTCTTCCCGGTTTGGCCATACAATGTGTCGAACACCATATAGCCGTGATTTCTCGTGACATAAGCGGTGGTCCAGATCGGATCGACAATCGCGAGATCCGATTGCGGGATGAATTTGAGCACGTGCTGCTTCTGTGCCCGTACCACAGCCGGCAGCGTAAGGGCGGCAGCGGACGCCGCCAGGAAAGCCCGTCGTTGCATATTGTCTGTCTCCCGTGAGGCCCTGTCTGTCCCTCTCCCCTCTGGCGGGGGAGTCGGGCTAGGCTGAGCGTATCTCGGGCGATGCCCGGACCCCAAGGATTTTGGAGGGTGTGGCATGCGATTGTTGTCGGAAGACGCGGTGCGGCAGTACCAGGCGCAAGGTTACGTCGCGCCGGTGCGTGTGCTATCGATCGCCGAGGCAGGAACGTTGCGCGCTCGGCTGGAGGCGTTCGAGGCCGGCGCGGGCCCCATGGCCGGCAAGCTCCGCCACAAGTCCCATCTGCTGTTCCCGTGGCTGCACGATTTGATCCAGCATCCACGCATCTTAGACGCGGTGGAAGACCTGATCGGGCCGGATATCTTGTGCTGGGGCAGCAGCTTTTTCATCAAGGAGCCGCGCAACGCCGCGTATGTATCGTGGCATCAGGATTCGACGTATTGGGGATTGGAACCGCCAGACATTGTCACCGCCTGGGTCGCGTTCTCCGACAGCACGACGGAGAATGGCGCAATGCGCGTAATCCCCGGCAGCCATCTCCAGGACCAGGCGCCTCACCGCGACACGTTCGCGCGCGACAATCTGCTGTCGCGCGGACAGGAGATCATGGTGGAGGTGGATGCGGGGCAGGCGGTGACTTTGGAACTGGCGGCAGGCGAGATGTCGCTGCACCATGTGCGATTAATTCATGGATCGGAGCCGAATCCCTCTGGCACGCGGCGCATCGGGTTCGCGGTTCGCTATATCCCGACCTATGTGCGCCAGGTGACAGGGGCGCGTGATACCGCGACGCTGGTGCGCGGAACCGATCGCTATGGGCATTTTGGAGAAGAGCAACGGCCGGATTCCGATTGTTCGGCGGCAGCACTGGCGCACCATGCGGCCGTGACGGAAGGGTTCGCGCAGATTCTGATGCGGGATACGGGGCGGGACATGCGGACGTAGGGTTGGCCGCGAAGGGTCGGGGTGGGCCTATTTCAGGACCGCCAGCGCGGGCAGACCGCACGCACAAGCGGTGAGCAACACCGCAAGTATGCCCCACACATAGGTTTTGCTGGGCTTTTCCGCCAGCTCGCCGCGTAGCTCCGCCCGCAGTTCCCCAATGTCGGCCTTGGTGGCAATGTGCGGCAGCACTGTCGTCAGGATTGTCTTGACCTCGAGCACAGCCGCTTCCAGGCGAAAGCGCGCAGCCCTGCCTCCTTCATCTCCTCCTCCAACCGGGACGCTCGCTTTTCGATAAAGGGATCGTAGTACGAGCTGTGCGGTCCTCAACCAGTGTGTAAGGCACCGGTGTCAAACTTCTTGCGTGGCACGGATTGTCCCAGATGCAGGTTAGCAATCCCCTGACACGCGGATGCGTACGTTGCGTGGGCTACTTGGCCACCGCCGTCACCAGTTCGCCGCGTGAAATCCGCAGCACCAGCATCGAGGCGAGCAAGCACGCCAGTCCGCTGGTTATGAACGCGAGCATGTAAGTGCCAGTCAGGTCCCGCACGGCGCCGGCGCCCAATGCTGCCAGCGCGCCACCGACCTGATGTCCGGCGAAAATCCACGCTACGACCAGCGGTGCGTCACGGCGCCCGAACACTTCGTTGGTCAGCGCGAAGATCGCTGGGCCAGTGGCGACCCAGTCGAGCCCGTAGAACACGGCGAACACCGAAAGGCTCAACGTGTCGAATTGCGTGAACGGCAATACGACCAGTGACAGTCCGCGCAACCCGAAATACCAGAACAGCAGCACACGCGGATTGATGCGGTCGCAGGCCCATCCAGACAATGTCGAACCGATCAAACTGAACACGCCGATCACTGCCAGGAAGCTGGCACCGGTTATCTCGGGAATGCCGTGGTCGGCGCAATAGGCGATCAGGTGCGTATTGATCAGTCCATTGGTGGAGAAGCCGCAGATGCCGAAGCTTGCCACGAGCAACCAGAAATCGACCGACCGTGCGCCGCGCCCGAGCGCTGTCAAAGCAATTGAGAACGGATTGCCCTGCCGTGGCGCTGGCTGCCATGCAGTATCGGATCCGTAGGCGCCGATCCCGACGGCGGCGGGAGACTCCGGCAGCATGATCGCCAGCAATGGCAAAGCGACCGCCATCGCCAAAGTGCAGCCCACGGCGACACCGCGCCAGCCAAAATCGTTTGCCAGCATTGCCAGTAGCGGCAGGAATACGAGTTGGCCCGCTGCATTGGCGGCAGTCAGAATCCCCATCGCAAGCCCGGTGCGGTGCACGAACCACCGGTTGGCGACGGCCGCGGCGATCCCCACGGCGCCGCCACCGGCACCCAGGCCAACCATCAGCCCCCAGGTCAGGAACAACTGCCAGGGTGCGGTCATGAAAATGGAGAGACCGGTGGCCACCATCAGCAGCGCCATGCAGGCCAGGATGGTGCGCTTCAGTCCGATCACGTCGATCAGCCCGGTCAGGAAAGGGCCGGTGGCGCCGAGCAGGATGATGTTGATGGAAACCGCGGCGGAGATGGTGGCAACGTCCCAGCCGAACGCATGCTCCAGTGGCACGATCATCACGCCGGGGGCGGCGCGAACGCCGACGCCGGCCAGCATGGAAACAAACATGACAGCGAGTACCACCCACGCGTAGTGCAGCCGTCCGGAGCAAAGCCTGGCCAGACAACGGGTGATCACGATGCGGTCTTTCCCCTGTTCCGCCGTATCGTAGAACAAAAGTGCGCATTTGGCGACCGCGCAGGGGCGAGTCTACTCCTGGCTTATGCTGACCGCGAAACTATGATGAATGGACCGCGTCCCGGTCGCTTGCGTGAACCGACAGTAGTATTAGCGGCGTTACCGAATCAGCCCCGTCAGCGGACTTGACGGATCGGCCCCCATTTGCCGCGGCATCCGCCCGGCGAGGTGCGCGAGCCGTCCCGCCTCAACCGCCAGCTTCATCGCCCGCGCCATGCGGATCGGGTTTTTTGCGTGCGCGATCGCCGAGTTGAGTAGCACGGCATCACAGCCGAGTTCCATCGCGATTGCCGCGTCGGAGGCAGTGCCGACACCGGCATCCACCAGGAACGGCACCGAAATGTGCTCCATCATCATGCAGATCATCGCCGGGTTCTGCACGCCGAGCCCGGACCCGATTGGTGCGCCCAGGGGCATGATGGCGACGCAGCCCATGTCCTCCAGCCGCTTCGCTGCCAACGGATCGTCGGCGCAGTACACCATCACTTCGAAGCCGTCCTTGATCAGCGCCTCGGCGGCTTCGAACGTGCCGCGCATGTCAGGATAGAGCAATGGCGGGGGCCCGAGTACTTCCAGTTTCACCAGGTTCCAGCCCCCAGCCTCGCGCGCCAGCCGCAGCGTGCGGACAGCTTCGTTCGCCGTGTGGCAGCCGGCGGTGTTCGGCAGGTAGGTATATTTCTTCGGATCGACGTAATCCTGCAGCATCGGCGCCTTGGGATCCGAAAGGTTCACGCGCCGCACCGCAACTGTGACGATCTCCGCGCCAGAAGCTTCGATGGCGGCGGCCGTCTCTTCCAGGTCCTTGTATTTGCCGGTACCGACGATCAGGCGCGAACGGAAGCGGCGGCCGGCAACCGTCCAGGTGTCCTCGCCAAGCTGCGTTCCATCCATCTCAGCCTCCACCGATGAAATGCACGATCTCCAGGGCATCGCCCGTCACCAGCCAGGTTTCGGCGTAGCGCGAGCGGGGCACGATCGCCTCGTTGCGTTCCACCGCGACCTTGCGGCCTTCGAAGCCGAGCGATTCGAGCAGGCCGGTCACCGAAACCGGCCCGTCCAGAGAGCGGGATTCGCCATTCAGCGTAACGGTGATGACGGTCTGCATGGCCCAAATATGAGCGCGGCAGGGCAGGGGGGCAAGGAACGGGGGATCGAACGGGGGATCGGTGGACACGCGCTCCGGTCGCGGTTGGGTTTACGCTGTTGCAACAGCGTCGCGCTCTGATCAGGCGAGACGCGACCGGGCAGTTGTTGAAGAACGGGTTTCAATAGAGTACAGCGGTTGCCTCGGCCGTAGAAATGGGCCGAATTCCATGGCGATTCACGGCGATTGTGGCGGGCATTTCGCATACGAATCGGCGGGGGTCAGGTACATGCTCGGGCGGAAGCAGACTCGGAAACAACGCCGTCACACGTTATTATTAATGACTGTCTGGCTTGCCGGCTTTCTCCGAACGTAACCGTCGAACCGACGGCCCCGCCACCCCAGTTGCCGCGCGGCCCTGAAAAATTTCTTGACTTCGTTATCAGGTCTATCGTAAGTTCCTGTTATGTTCAAGCCGCGCAGTCCCTCACTCATCGCTCACATCAGCCAAACCGCTCTCGGGCCGGATGGCGCTGCCGACGCGGCCGCATTCCGCCGCAGCGGCCGTCTGCTCGGGCTGATCCGCAAGTTAATCAACTATGGCATGGAGTTGCTCACCACTGTGGGGAGGCAACCGCCGTTGGATCAGCTCTATCGCAGCAGCCGGGGCTTCGGCACCCGCGACGGCGCGGTGATTATCGCGCATACTGTTCGCGGCCTGCGAGTAGCAGCCGAATTGGAGCATCGGATCCTCAGTTGCGCCGCCTATCTCGACACGCCGCACACGCCGAAGCCGTCATCGACGCCTGCGCCAGAATATGCCGCAAGCCTCCTGACCCAGGCTCGGCGCGGGCGGCTTCCAGCAGTGGCCGGGCCGGCACCTTTGCCCGCAGCCAAGCCTCAGGAACATGTTGACGCACTGCTGGAACACTGGCCCACGTCGGAAGAGATTGGCGCCCAGGTTCGCGGACGGCCGATCGGCGTCGTCCTTAGTGAAATCTGCCACGACCTCGGCATCGGCTATAGTCACCCCTTGTGGTGGGAGCTGCTGGATGCCATCGATCGCCACGGCGGCAAGTACGCCCGCTTCATGCGTGTCGTGCCGAAACGCAAGCCTGTCTTTGATATGCTCCCGGATGATATACGACTGAGACCGCCCGCGGCATCGGAGCAATGGCCCTCGTCCGCGCCACGCGCCGCCACCGGGCTGTCCGCACCTGGCGGCTTCGATCAGCCAACGGGCTTGCGCCGCCGCCGCACTCCTGGTGAGCCAATTGTTAGAATAACTGAGCAGCATTCGCCTGAGGTGTCAACCCTCCTTGACCACGCCCTCCGCCGTTAGTGCCGCAATTCGTGCCTCATCACAACCGATCGATTCCAAAACGGCCCGCGTGTGCTGTCCCAGCGCCGGCGCCGGCCTGCGCAACTGCCCAGGCGTTTCCGATAGCCGCGGTATCACGTTGTGCATCAACACCGAGCCGGCTTCGACATCCGGAGCTTCCACGATCACGCCGCGTTCCTGCACGTGCGGATCGTCCAGCAACTGGTCGATCTCGTAAACCGGATTGGCCGTGACCTCCGCCTCTTCGAAAATCGCCATGTTCTCCGCCAGCGAGCGCGCGGCAATGAATTCCGTCACCGCGCCATCGCAGGCGTCGATATTGCGCACCCGGTCCGTGTTGGTGCGAAAGCGGGGATCGTCGATCATCTCCGGCTTGCCGATTGCGCGGAACACGCGCTCCGCCATCACCTGCATCGACGCGGAAATCGCAATGAAACGCCCATCCTTGGTGCGATACACATTGCGCGGCGCCGTGGTCAGCGAGCGGCTGCCGGTACGCTTCGGCATATCTCCCGTCACACGGAAGATCGCCGCATCCGGTCCCAGCACGGAGACCATCGGCTCCAGCAGCGGCAAGTCGATCACCTGACCGAGCCCGCCTTGCTCCACCACGCGCAGCGCGACCATCACGCCGTATGCGCCATAGAGTCCCGCCACCATGTCGGCCATCGCCAACGGCGGCAGCACCGGCGGACGATCGTCGAAGCCATTCTTTGATGCGAAGCCCGACATAGCCTCCACCAGCGTGCCGAAGCCGGGGCGTTCGCGATAGGGCCCGTCCTGCCCAAAGCCGGTGATGCGCACGATGATCAGGCCCGGATTGCGCTTGTGGAGCTCTTCCGGCGACAGGCCCATCGCTTCGAGCGTGCCGGGCCGGTAGTTCTCGATCATTACCTGCGCTGTCGCGAGCAAATCCAGGAATACATCGCGCCCCGCCTGCGGGCGCAGATTCAGCGCCAGACTCTTCTTGTTGCGGCCGTAAACCTTCCAGTACAGGCTTTGCCCGTTCCAGCGCCATTCACGCAGCGGATCGCCGGTGCGCGGATCCTCGATCTTGATGACCTCAGCCCCCTGGTCAGCGAGTTGCAGGCTGAGCATGTTGCCCGCGACCAGACGGGAAATGTCCACCACGCGCACGCCGTCCAGCGGCACAGGCGCATCGGGGGCAAAGTCGATTCGTTGCAGCATTATGGAACCTTTGTCACGCGATTCGTGTCTTCGGCTGAGTCATTGCGCGAACCGCAGTTGAGACACTATTGCAAGGAGCGGAGCGACGAAGCAACCTCGTTCGAACCTGAACCCGGGACACCCGTGCGTCTGTTCGACCGGGACTGCTTCGTCGCTTTGTTCCTCGCAACGACACGATGCTAATGCCGGCCCGCAAAGGGATCCGCGCGGCCGTTAGCATGATCCAGGCGGGCGCGCAGTGTGCGAATCTCGTTATCCATCGCCTTCACCTGCACGGCCAGCTTGCGCAGGTCCTCGGCGGCTCCCTCGATTTGCAGCAGCATGGTATCCCGCGTCTCCAGGCCGGCGGAAACTCGCGACAGCAGCGCGGCGAAGCTGGCCTGCAGGGCGGTGACGTGCCCGAGTAGTTCGGCGCGGGGCAGATCAACCTGGTCATAAAGCGAATTCAGTTTGTCGCCGAATCTGTGCGCCTGCGCGTCGGCAGTTGACGTCATATCCATCCCGGCTGCTCCCCTTGGCATGCGCAACGATCGGCGGCTACTCTTCCGTCAGACGCCGGTGGCCCGCAAGGGCTGAAACGGGAAAGCGAATACCTCGGATCTGGTCCGGGGCAAGGCTGCTGCCCCCGCAACTGTGTGCGGCGGCCCCTGATCCGGGGCAAGGCCAGGCCCAACGTTGCCATTCGCCAGAAGGCGGAGAAGGCGGGCCGGCTGCACGCCGCGAGCCAGGAGACCGGCCGGCGTCGAGACTGCGTCGCGCGCATCCGGGCGGGGTGTACCGGAGCAACGGGGAGAAACCCGCAGGCGGGCCGTCGATCCATGGATGGACGGAGGCTTCGTATGCGCGCGATTCTTGCGTTGCTGGCAACGACCTTGATCACTCCCGCATTGGCCGATGAACCGGCCACCGCGGACCAGACAATTCCGCCTTTGGTCGTGACCGCGACGCGCGTTCCCACCCCGGCGGACGAAATACCGGCCGGCGTCACGGTGATCACGCGGCAGGACATCGAGACCTACGGCTACAACACACTGGTGGACGCGCTGCGATCGGTACCGGGGCTGCGCGTCGTGCAGTCCGGCGGGCCGGGCGGGCAGGCCAGCGTGTTCATCCGCGGCAACGATTCGGATGCCGTGCTGGTGTTGCGCGACGGCATGCCAATCAACGATGCGTCGGATTCCGATGGTGCATTCAATTTTGGCGTCGATACGCTGGCCGACGTGCAGCGGATCGAGATCATTCGCGGGCCGATGGCGTCGGTATATGGTTCGGGCGCGATCGGCGGCGTGATCAACCTGATCACCCGCCGCGGAGACCAGCAAGGGGCGCACCGGGAAGGCGATTTGTCGGGTGGCTATCCGGCGCAAATTCGTGGCAGCGCGGTGGCGTCCGGCATCGAAGGGCCATTCGATTATGCTTTGATCCTGGAATCGCAGTCGCAGCGCGGCTACGACAGCACGCCGCAGCGCGAGTCTATCTATACCGGCGTGCCGCAGGGTTATCGCGATCGTCTGGTGACCCTGAATCTTGGCTATACGATGGTGCCTGGCACGCGGCTTTCTCTGCTGCTGCGTGCACATGAATCGGTCTTTGGGTTCAATGAGTTGGGCGATCCGACGTTCGATGATGCCAACGCGACCGGCACGGACGATAGTCTGCTGGGGCGCATCGGGGCCACGTCGAACTTGTTCGGCGGCACATGGCAAACCAGCGTTTTCCTGGGACGCGAGCAAGACGATCGGCGGTACTATGAGCCGCTGAATTCGGCTGACGTGAACAATATGGCAATGGTGGACGACCGCTATCACAGCTATCGCACTGACCTGCAGTGGAACAACACGATACACCTGAATGATCTGTTCCAGTCCGAAATGCTATCGGCAACCGATCTGACCTTTGGTTTCGAGCATACTGCCGATACCGCGCATGTCCGATTGAACGACAGCTATTTCGGGTTTCCCTACATGCAGACGACATCCGCCTCGATGACCGACGACGCGGTGTATGTGGGTCTGCAAAGCACGCTGTTGCGGCGTCTGACGGTGACCACGCAGGTGCGGCAGGACTGGGAAGCGCCGAATGCGCCCACCACCTGGCGGGCCGGAGCCGTGTTCGATGCGTCGGAAATCGACACGCATTTCAAGGCCTCATATGGTACCGCCTTCCGCATGCCGTCGCTGTTCGATCGCTACGGTATTGATTCGTCGGGCTTCGTCGGTAATCCGAACCTGAAGCCGGAGAGCGCCCAGGGATGGGAGGCGGGCTTTACCACAACGCTGCCGGCCGCGGGGTTTAGCGATTTCGTCAGCTTCGACGCTACGTATTTCTATGAGCAACTGACGGATCTGATCGTGACGCAGTTTGTGTCGGCGACGGAGAGTACACCGGAGAACATCAACTCTGCACATCTTCAAGGCGTGGAGACGGATCTTACCTTGCATCCGGCGCGGTGGCTGTCGGTGCAAGGGACGTGGACCTACACGATCGCCAAGGCGATCGGCGGCGGCGAGCCTCTGCTGCGCCGGCCGCGCGATGCCGCGTCGGTGACGGCGGTTATCACGCCGCTGCCGGGGCTGAAAATTGCTCCGGAGCTGGACTACACGGGGCCGTTCGAGGATTTTTTGGTGAACGACCAAGGCTACAGCACAGCGGATATCGTCACGTCGCCGCAAGGGTCGATCGCGAATCTCACGATCACCTACGATGTGCGTCCGCAGATGCAGGTGTATTTGAGCAGTACGAATATGTTCTATTCGAAGTTCGAGCCGGCGAACGGGTATCAGATTCCTGGTCCGACGGTAGTGGTGGGGGTGCGGGTGCGACTGTAGATGAACCTTTCCCGAGCGTGGGAGGGGGCGGTTGTGCCGCGAAGCGGAGCAACCGAAGCGCCACGTTTGAGGCCTGCCCTGGATCTGATCTCGGGGTGATCGGGCCGGTAGGCGTTCATCGCATACCGACCCGGTCACCCTAACCCTCGATGCCTTCGGCGTCTCGACCTCTCCCGCTTCGCGGGCGAGGTTAGGGGGCATGTGGTTCATCTCTTACGGCCTGCTTGGGCTGACACAGAACGGACTGGTGCCGGTGCTGATGCCGCTGGTCGCCTTGGGCAACAGTGGCGCCGGGCTAACATACGCTGCCTTCTCCTTGCCCGGCCTGCTCGCGCCGGTGCTGGGCACCTGGGCCGACCGCACCGGCCGCCATCGCGACCTGCTGATCTGGGGAGCGATCGCCGCCGGCTTGCTGCTGCTGCCGTTCGAATGGGCGCCGGAGCCGGTGCGTCTGTTGCTCGCGGCCGGCGCCGGCCTGGGGGTGATGGCCACCACTACCGCTGGCAACGTGCTCGCCATCCAGGATCAGGCCGAGGACCAGTGGGACTCGCGTGTTGCACGGCTGCAACGCTTCATCAGTGCTGGCCAGGTGATCGGCCTGGTTCTGGCCGGCCTGCTGGCGAGCGCCCATCCCGGAGACGGCTTCATCTTCGCCGCCGCCGCTCTGCTGGTGGCCGGCGCGCTGGCGATCCCGTCGGCGCCCGGGCGTGCGCCGCGCGACTCTGCGGCGAAGCCGCCGCCGCGGCCGATGGTGGGGGGCGATGCGGGCATCTCTGGTCCGCATCACCGCGGGCATCACATCACCTGGGGCGAACTTGTCGCCTATCTCAGCGTGATCAACCGCCCGTTGCGGCGATTCCTAATTGTCTGGCTGATCGCCTATCCCGCGATGAACGGCTTTGCCACATTGTTCCCCGTCGCCATGACGCGGCAGTTCGGCATGAGCCCGATTTGGCCGTCGAGCGCCTACGCCATCGGCGTCGGAGCCAGCCTGCTGCTGTACGGGCCTGTGGGATTGGCGACCCACCGCGTGGGCGGTGGCAAGATCCTGATGGCGGGTCTTGGCGGCCGGCTGGTATTGCTCCTTCTCCTGGCGCTGTTGGGGCTGCTGCGCGGCGACTGGGTCAGCGGACTGGTGTTGTTCGGCTTCGCGCTGGTGCAGTTCGTGTGGCCATTGCTGGCGGTGGGGGCGAACTCGCTGTCCGTTCGATTGGCACCCTCGGCGCGCGGGGAAAGCGTTGGCTTGTTCAACGCCGCCACCGCGCTGTCCGCGGCGGTGGGATCGGCCTTGGCGGGCGTAGTGTTCGGGGCAGGCGGGTTTGCCGCTCTGTCCGGCGCCGCGTTCGTGGCGGCGGGCGTGGCGGCGGTTCTTGTATGGGCCTGGTTGGCGCGGGCCGGGTAAGCGACTGAGACCGTCGCGGAATTGGCGAATCAATTCACCTGGCATGCTTCGGCCGGGATTGGTGAAGACCATGGCGTCAGGGAAAGTGTCGGCGGGTCGATGCACCGCATCACCGAAGGGTCACCGCCGCGCGATCATCATCGCGCTGCCCCCTCGCCTCCGCCCGCCAATGGGCTCGATCACCGGGCTGCGGCCAGGCCTGCGCCTTCAACTCATGCAGCAGTGCTTGCGCGAGACGGGACCTGACCGCGCGCAACTGGAACTGGCTTCGCCCGACGTCCTCATCCGCGAGACTTTCCCACTCGACCGAGTTCGCCGCGCAATGGCGTAGCAATCCGGCCTGTCGCTCTGACCAGGTGAGGATGTCGCCATCGTAGCGGTCGTCCATCCCGGCCTCCTGCATGTGAGGCGTGACCCATCGTAGTAGCCTGGCACCCGCAAGGCGAATGCTGTGGCCAAGTCCGACGGATCGCTTCGCCGGCTGATCGGCCGGTTGGCAATCGGCCAATCGTTCCTTCGGGATGCCGGTCGGACGTAGGATGGCAGGGCACCACCGCCCCCGCTATATCGGCCAGACACAATCGATCCGCAGCATGACCGACGCCAGCCCCACTCAAGCCGTTAACCAGGCCCTTGCCCGCGAGTTCGGCCTCAGCGGGGAAGAGTACACCAAGGTGCAGGAGATCATGGGCCGCACGCCGAGCCTGACGGAACTGGGCATAATCAGCGTCATGTGGTCGGAGCATTGCAGCTACAAGTCGTCGCGCGTCTGGCTGCGCCAGCTTCCGACCAAGCGCCCCTGGGTGATCCACGGGCCAGGCGAGAATGCTGGCGTGGTGGATATCGGCGACGGGCTGGCCGCCGTGTTCAAAATGGAGTCGCACAACCACCCCAGCTTTATTGAGCCATACCAGGGCGCGGCCACCGGCGTCGGCGGCATATTGAGGGACGTGTTCACTATGGGCGCGCGGCCGATCGCCAATCTGAACGCGCTGCGGTTCGGCTCGCCCGACCATCCCCGCACCAAGGCGATTGTGGATGGCGTGGTGCGCGGCATCGGCGGCTATGGCAATTGCGTCGGAGTTCCCACGGTCGGCGGCGAGGTCAATTTTCACCCCGCGTTCAACGGCAACCCACTGGTCAACGCCATGACGGTGGGAATCGCGCGTACCGACCGAATCTTTCTCAGTGCCGCCGCCGGAGTGGGCAACCCTGTGGTGTATGTCGGGTCCAAGACCGGCCGAGACGGCATCCATGGTGCTACCATGGCCAGCGCCGAATTCGCCGCCGATTCTGAGGAGAAGCGCCCCACCGTACAGGTGGGCGATCCATTCACGGAGAAACTGCTGATTGAGGCCTGCCTGGAACTGATGGGCACCGACGCCATCGTCGCGATCCAGGACATGGGCGCCGCCGGCCTGACCAGTTCCAGCGTGGAGATGGCCGGCAAGGGTGGCGTCGGGATAGAACTGGACCTGGACAAGGTGCCCTCCCGCGAGACCGGCATGACCGCCTACGAGTTCATGCTGTCGGAAAGCCAGGAGCGCATGCTGATGGTCCTGCGTCCAGACCGCGAGGACGTGGCGCGCGGGATCTTCGAAAAATGGGAACTGGATTTCGCGGTGATCGGCCATTTGACCGACACGGGCCGCATCGTCGTCCGCCATCGAGGCGTTGTCGAAGCCGACATCCCGCTGGCGCCACTCAACGACCAGGCGCCGCTTTATCACCGCCCGACCACGGAAACGCCGAAGCCAGAAATTCTGAACCCGGCGAAGGTGGAAGACCGCCTCGGCCTGACCGCCGCACTGCACAAGCTGGTTGCGTGCGGCGACCTGTGTTCTCGCGCCTGGATCTGGGACCAGTACGACAGCACCGTCGGCGGCATGACGGTGAAGCGCCCCGGTGCGGCCGACGCCGCGGTGGTGAAGCTTGAAGGTCACGACAGAGCGCTGGCGCTGACCACCGATTGTACGCCCCGCTATTGCGCCGCCGATGCGGAAGCCGGCGCCGCGCAGGCGGTGGCCGAGGCCTGGCGTAACCTTACCGCAGTCGGGGCACGTCCGCTTGCGATCACCGATAACATGAATTTCGGCAACCCGGAGAAGCCGGAGATCATGGGCCAGTTCGCCGCGGCCATCCGCGGGATGGCCGCCGTCTGCGAGGCGTTGGATTTCCCGGTCGTCTCCGGCAATGTCAGCCTCTACAACGAGACGGAAGGTCAGGCGATTTTGCCGACGCCTGCGATCGGCGGTGTGGGCGTACTGGAGGAGGCCGCCAGCGCTGTGGGGCTGGCGCTGCCGCCCTGGCTGGATGTTGTGCTGATCGGTGCTACCAAGGGTTGGCTCGGTCAGTCGCTATGGCTGCGCGAGATTGCAGGGCGGGAAGAAGGCGCGCCACCGCCGCTCGACCTGGCCGCCGAACGCGCCAACGGCGATTTCGTGCGCGCCCAGATTCTGAACGGCACGGTGCGCGCCTGCCACGATGTATCCGATGGCGGCCTGCTGGTGGCTCTGGCCGAGATGGCGATGGCCAGCGGTGTCGGCGCCCGCACCTTCACCCACCCGCGCGACGTCCCCGGCCACGCCTTCTGGTTCGGCGAGGACCAGGGGCGCTACCTTGTCGCCGTCCCTGACGCCGGCGCTTTCATCCGTGCGGCGGAAGCGGCCGGCGTGCCGGCGCTACGCATCGGTACATCGGGGGGCAAGGATTTGACACTGCCCGACGGTGGCACAATATCCGTAGAGGCGTTGCGCGCGGCGCACGAACGATTCCTTCCGCTCTGGATGGACGCGACCTGAGAGGGGAGACCGACCGCATGGCGATGGCGGCGAGTGAGATCGAGGCGCTTATCAAGGCCGCACTCCCCGACGCGCAGGTGACGGTGGAAGACCTGGCCGGCGACGGCGACCACTACGCCGCCAAGGTCGTCTCCGCGACCTTCCGTGGCGTGCCACGCGTGAAGCAGCACCAGATCGTGTACGCGGCCCTGCGCGGCCGCATGGGGGGCGAGTTGCACGCCCTCGCGTTGCAGACCTCCGCACCCGAATAACCCAGGAGTTCGAGACCGATGTCCGATAGCCCCGTTTTCGACCGCATCCAGGGCGAGATCGAAGCGAATCCCGTGATGCTCTACATGAAAGGCACGCCGATGTTTCCGCAGTGCGGGTTCTCGGCACGCGTGGTGCAGATCCTGTCGCACCTGAACGTACCGTTCGAGTCCGCCAACGTGTTGGAGGATATGGAACTGCGCGAGGGCATCAAGCAGTTCAGCCAGTGGCCCACCATCCCACAGCTTTATGTCGGCGGCGAGTTCGTTGGCGGCTGCGACATCATCATGGAGATGTTCCAGTCCGGCGAGCTGGAGACGCTGCTGGAAGAGAAGGGCGTGGCGCATAGCAAGGTGTAACAACCGTAACGGATGTACCCTCTTCCGCTTCGCTGGAGAGGGTCAGGGTGATAGTGCTGCGGCGCCGCAGCCGTTAACTTAATCTTCACCGCCAGGGCCGAGACTGGCCGCAGCGCAGAGTTCGCGTCCGCGCCGCACAGCCCCTGGTGCAGCCCCTTGCGTATCACCGTTGTCACGCCGGCATACAACGCCGCCGGCACGATCGCCGACACGCTCCGCTCCGTCCTGGCGCAGTCGCATCGTGATGTGCACGTTGTTGTTGTGGACGACGGCTCTGCCGACGATACCGCCGACATCGTTGCCAGCTGCCTCCCTGACCCGCGCCTGACCCTGCTGCGCCAACCCAACGCCGGCGTCTCCGCTGCCCGCAACAGCGGCATGGAAGCAGCCCAGGGCAACGCTGTGTTGTTCCTCGATGCCGACGACTGGCTCGCGCCCACCGCGCTGGCAACGCTGGCTGCGGCATTGCAGGCGGCACCGGACGCGATCGCCGCGGTCGGCGCGTTTGCCAGGGTCGATGCGCCCGGCGGGCCGCCCAGCCGCGGCCGGTACCTTCCGGCTCGCGCACCGCGCGACCTTCTGCCAAGCCTGCTCGTTCGCAATGTGTTCGCCAATGGCGGCCACGTGCTGATCCGCGCCTCTGCCGCCCACCGCGCCGGACCATTCCGCCCAGACATAGCCTATGGCGAGGACTGGGAATTTTTCGTCCGCCTCGCCTTGCTGGGCCACTTCGCCTTCGTTCCGTCCCGCGACCCGGTACTGTTCTTGCGGTCCCGCGCCGCGGGTGCCTATCGCCGCCTGGCGGCCGACCCCGCAGCCTTCGCCCCGTGCACGACGGCCATCTTCGGCAACCCCGATTTGCTCGCGCGCTTCCCCCCCTCGTGCATTCCCGCCATCCGTCGGCGCGCCGAGGCGGAAAACGCCTGGATCGTCGGGCGCGAATGCATCCGTCACGGCCGTGTTGCCGAAGGGCGCCAATGGCTGGCTCGTTCCGTCGCCGCAGCACCATCATCCCGGCGCCTCGCCTTGCTGGTAGCGGCGCGCCTGCTTCCGGCACTGCCGCAGTCATGCCGTGGGCCGTTCAGGCCCTATCGCGACCACCCCGGTCCTGGTCAGTCCTGAACTGACCTTCTCCGGTCATGCTGACGTCTGCCGAGGCGAAAAGTGCCCGGTATGGCGAGCGTCTGGGAATACTCGCAGGCCAACAAGCTCTGTTGTCTCGTCTGGGACAGCTATGAGGCGATCGTCCACGTTGGCGAACGCGCTTGGCGCGTATTGATCACCGATCCCGGCCACATTCGATCCATGGGAAGCCGGGAGCGGACGTGTGTCAATCTTCAGGGCGGTTGGTATACTGTCCCGGTGGGGCTGGGTCGTACCGCATTGCTCTGACACATTGCGCTTGTGTTTGCATAACGGAAAAAAAGCAGAAGGCATGCAGCGTCGTCGCCTGGGTTCGTTGGAGGTTTCCGCAATCGGGCTTGGCTGCCTGACGCTGACCGCGGCCTATGGCACGCCGCCGCCGGAAACCGATGCGATCGCCATTATTCATCAGGCGCGTGAATCAGGTATCGATTTGCTGGACACCTCCGATGCCTATGCCAGGGGCGCCAATGAGGAACTGATCGGCAAGGCGATCGCCGGCCGGCGTAACGACTTCGTCGTGGCGAGCAAATTCGGCAATCTGCGCCGGCCCGACGGCACCCCTGCTGCCGACGGACGGCCGGCGTACGTGAAGCAGGCCTGCGAGGCCAGCCTGCGGCGGCTGAATGTCGAGACGATCGATCTCTATTACATCCATCGCATCGATACGGCGGTGCCGATCGAGGATACTGTCGGTGCGATGGCGGAGTTGGCACGCGCGGGCAAGGTGCGTGCGTTGGGAATCTCCGAGGCAGCATCAGCAACGATTCGCCGCGCCCACGCCGTGCATCCGATCAGCGCTGTGCAGATCGAATATTCGTTATGGACGCGGCACGTGGAGGCCGAGGTCCTGGACCTCTGCCGCGACCTCGGGATCGGGTTCGTCGCGTACAGTCCGCTGGGCCGCGGCTTCCTCGCCGGGGCAATCACTGTTGCGCCACAACAAGGTGATATGCGGCACGGGATGCCGCGGTTCTCCGGCGAGAATCTGCAGCGCAATCTGGCGCTCCTTGAGGAGTACCGGCGGATCGCCGCGGCCGAGGGCTGTACGCCGGCACAACTTGCGCTGGCCTGGCTTCTCTCGCGCGAGCCGCAGGTAGTGCCGATTGCCAGCAGCAGCCGGCGCGACCGATTGGCCGAGAATGCCGCGGCTGCGGACCTTGCCGTGTCAGCCGCGACCATGGCAGCTGTCGAGCGATTGTTTGTAGCTGGCCAGGTAGCCGGCGAGCGCTACGGCGCGATGGCCGCCCAGGCCGTCGGGCTATAAAGACACGCCGTGTCCGGTCATCGCGCGGCGCGGGCGACGCGCTTCGCAAAGTACCGTGTGGCCGGACGCCATGTAGGGACGGAGAGCGCGATGCGGGTGCTGGTGGTCGGATCGGGTGGGCGCGAGCATGCCTTGTGCTGGTTGCTCGCGGCCAGTCCGTTGCTGACGAAACTTTGGTGCGCTCCCGGCAATCCCGGTATCGCGCAGGTCGCCGAATGCATTGGCATTGGCACGCTCGACTTTCCGGCGCTGGTCGCATTTGCGCAGGACAATCAGATCGACCTCGTCGTACCCGGGCCGGAGGCGCCACTGGTTGCCGGCATTACCGATGCGATGGAAGCGGCGGGCATTCCCTGTTGCGGCCCGTCGCGCGCCGCGGCGGAGCTTGAAGGCAGCAAGAGCTTCACCAAAGAGCTATGCGAGGCGGCCGGTATCCCAACCGCGCAATGGGAACGCTTCGACGACGCCGAAGCCGCGCGTGAATTCATCCGCCGTCGCGGCGCGCCACTGGTGGTGAAGGCAGACGGGCTGGCGGCCGGCAAGGGCGTTGTCGTCGCATGCTCTGAAGCGGAAGCGCTGGCGGCCGTGGACGAGATCATGGAGGCACGTGCCTTCGGCGAGGCAGGCGCTGCTGTGGTGATCGAGGAATGCCTGACCGGTGACGAAGTGTCGTTGTTCGCGCTCTGCGATGGAACCAATGCGGTGCTGTTGGGGTCGGCGCAGGACCACAAGCGGGTGGGCGATGGCGATACCGGGCCGAACACCGGCGGGATGGGGGCGTATTCGCCAACGCCAATGTTTCCGCCTGGGCTGGAACAAGCGGCGATGGAGCGGATCATACTGCCGGCCCTGGCGGAGATGGCGCGGCGCGGCACACCGTTTCGGGGAATACTATATGCTGGGCTGATGTTGACCGCGGATGGCGCGAAGCTGATCGAGTTCAACGTGCGGTTCGGCGATCCGGAATGCCAGGTATTGCTCCTCCGGTTGAAGTCGGACCTGCTGCCGGCATTGCAGGCCGCGTGCGACGGTGAACTGGCGAATTTCGACCTGCGCTGGCACGACGCTGCGGCATTAGGCGTGGTGATGGCGGCGCGCGGTTACCCGGCGGCGCCGGAGGCAGGCAGTGTCATCCGAGGCTTGGAACGCGCCGACGCTGTCCCAGGCGTGCAGGTGTTCCATGCGGGGACCAGGGCCGACGCTGATGGAACGCTACGGGCGGCAGGAGGGCGCGTGCTGACGGTGTGCGGGCTTGGGACGACTCTGGTGGCAGCGCGGGATGCGGCATACGCGGGCGTGGTCGCGATCGACTGGCCGGAGGGATTCTGCCGCGGAGATATCGGGAGGCGTGCATTCTGACCTCTCCCGCGCTGCGCCCGGGAGAGGTTGGGGCGCCGGCAGGCGCCGAGGGTGATGGTGATCGGGAGGGCAGAAGATTACTTCGTGCCGAGCCGATCACCCCTCGGCGCGTCCGGTTGGTTCGCTCCGCGTCCCAACCGGGTTGATCCGCTTCGCGGCTCCACCCGGCGTACTCGGGAAAGGTTTTCTTCCGAAAAAATCCCGCAGCAATGCGCTCGCTTCGGCCTCTCTTACCCCGCCAACCACTTCCGGCCGATGGTGACACGACGGAGCGTCAAACACTCGCGCGCCATGGTCCACGCCGCCGCCCTTCGGATCATAGGCTCCGAACACCAGCCGCCGGATGCGAAAGAAGCTGATCGCCTGAGCACACATCGGGCACGGCTCCAGCGTCACGTAGAGATCGCAATCGGATAGGCGCGGTCCGCCGCGGGCCGCGGCGGCGGCGCGCAAGGCCAGCAGTTCCGCATGGGCCGAGGCGTCGGCCCGGGCTTCCACGGCGTTGCCGGACCTGGCCAGCACGGTGCCGTCTCCCGTCATCACCACGGCGCCGACGGGGATTTCGCCGCGTGCCGCAGCCGCCCTCGCCTCTGCCAGCGCTATGTCCATCGGGGACGCCATGCGTGGCTTCTTGCCCCGTCGCGGGCGTGGGGTCTAGCAACGCGCCATGCGCAGTAGACCTGTCATCGGCGTGACCTTGGATTCCGAAGACCCTGGCGGTTATTCGAAATACCCGTGGTACGCCATCCGCCAGAACTATGCCGATGCGATTGCCGCCGCCCATGGCCTGCCCGTAGCGCTGCCGCATGATCCGGCCCTGGCCGGCGACTACCTGGACCGCGTTGCCGCGCTGGTGGTGACCGGTGGCGCCTTCGACGTCGATCCGGCGCTGTACGGTGCTGTGGACCGCCATGCCTCGGTGACGCTGAAGCGGCGGCGCACGGCCGCAGAGCAAGCTCTGACCGAGGGCGCATTGGCGCGGAATCTGCCGGTTCTGGGCATCTGCGGAGGGGAGCAATTGCTGGCGGTGGTGTTGGGAGGCACCCTGATCCAGCATATCCCCGATGTCATCCGAAACGCGCTGGAACATGAGCAGCGGAATCCTCGGCACGAAGCTGGGCATCGTGTGGCGGTCGCGCCGGGGACGCTGCTGCGCCGCATTGTCGGCGCGGCGGAAATGCGGGTGAATTCCTCGCACCACCAGGCGGTCCTCGACCCGGGGCCGTTCGCGGTGGTGAACGCGATGGCCGACGATTCGGTCATCGAGGGCATCGAAGACCCGCGCTACCGCTTCTGCCTGGGCGTGCAATGGCACCCGGAGTTCGGCATCGATCCGGGCGACCGCCGCATCTTCGACGCCCTGATTGCCGCTTGCGGATGAGCGACGCGGAACGCGGCGAACGCATCGCCAAATGGCTGGCCCGTGCGGGCATCTCCAGCCGCCGTGACGCGGAGAAGCTGGTGGCCGACGGCCGGGTTCGGCTTAACAACGCGCCGGTGACGCATCCGGCGACGTTCGTGTCGCCCGACGACATCGTGATGGTGGACGGCGCCGTCGTCGAGGCACCGCAGCGCACCCGCCTGTGGCGTTACCACAAGCCGCCAGGCCTGATGACGACGCATCGCGATCCGGAAGGGCGGCCAACCGTGTTCGACAAGCTGCCGCCGGCCATGCCGCGCGTGGTCAGCGTCGGCCGGCTGGACCTGGCCAGCGAGGGTCTGCTGTTGCTGACCAACGACGGTGCGCTGGCCCGTCGGTTGGAGCTGCCGGCCACCGGCTGGATCCGCCGTTACCGCGTGCGGGCACATGGCCGGCCGCGGGAGGACGCGTTAGCGGCGCTGAAGCGTGGCGTAACAGTGGACGGCGTACGCTACGGCCCGATTGAGGCCGGGCTGGATGCTGTGAAGGGCGACAATACCTGGCTGACCGTGTCTCTGCGCGAAGGCCGCAACCGGGAGGTGCGGCGGGTGATGGCGCATCTCGGCCTGCCGGTGACACGGCTGATCCGGATCGCCTATGGGCCGTTCCAGCTCGGCACTCTGGCGCGCGGGACAGTGGAAGAGGTGCCGGCGCGCGTGCTGCGCGATCAGATACCGCGGGAGGAGACCCCGGCCCGTGCGGAGCGCCACCAGGAGCCGCTCCGGGGAGACCCGGCGCGGGGAGAGCGCACCATCGGGGCCCGCCAGGAACGGCCGGTGCGGGGACGGCGCGATCAGGCCCCTCGCGACGGCTGATGCGGATCGTGGGCGGCATGTGGCGTGGACGTGCCCTGACAGCGCCCTCTGGCCAAGCGACCCGACCCACTGCCGATAGGGTGCGCCAGGCGCTGTTTGACATGCTGCTGCATGCACCGTGGGGTGGCAGCCAAGTGCTGGACGGCGCGCGCGTCTTGGATGCGTTCGCCGGAACGGGTGCGCTGGGCCTGGAATCGCTGTCGCGTGGCGCAGCCTTCGCCACGTTCGTCGAGCAAGACCGGGCCGCTCTGGCAGCGCTGCGGCGGAACATTGCCGCGTGCCGGGCGGAGGAACGAACGAAGGTCGTGGCGGCGGATGTGCTGGCCGTAGCGCGGGGCGAGCCATGCGGGATGGTGTTCCTTGACCCTCCCTATGGCCGTAATCTCGTGCCGCTTGCGGTGGAGCGGCTGCGCGCGATGGGTTGGCTTGCGCCAAAGGCGCTGGTGGTCGCGGAGACCGGACGGGACGAGCCCTTGCCCGAGCTTGGCGACCCGCTGGCCGAGCGGATGCATGCCGCAGCACGGATAACAATCTTCAAAGCCTTTTCCGCGCGCCGCTGATGCCCTTGCGGAGGTTGGGGCCGCGCCAGGGAAAGACACAGTGGATGCTGTTGTTGTGATCCTGACGGATGGTGGCCGCCCCACCTGCCATTGCGGGCGAAGTGAGGCAATCTCCGCCGAGAGAACCTGCGATAACCCGTTGGAGATTGCTTCGCTTCGCTCGCAATGACAGCAGGCGCGACCTGTCAGAGGCAAAACGTTAGCGCCACGAGCGGTCGGGTCGACCCGCACTCCTTTCTCTCCCACCCCTTTCCGAAACCCGAATCGCCCCTATCCTTCGTTGTAGTGAAACGCCACGAAGGGATCCGTCATGCTGCCTCGCACGCTCGTCTTGGCTACCGCCTGCCTTTTCTGCCTGACCGCCGCGTCGAATGCCCAGACCCAACCAGCCACGCCACAGGCGGCCGTTCCGCCCGCCGCCGCCCCTGCCCCGGCTCCGGCCACACCCCCGGTACGCATCCGCGGCACCATCGCGGCCGTCGCCCCGCACATGCTGACCATCACCAGCCGCGACGGCAGCAAGGTCCAGGTGGCGCTGACCGATCCTCTGACCGTGGCGACGCTGAAGCGAGTCATGCTCTCGTCGATCAAGGAGGGCGATTACCTTGGCATCGCCAGCCGCCGCGGCCCGCATGACACGAACGTGGCGCTGGAGGTGCTGGTTTTTCCCGCGGCAATGCGTGGCGCCGGAGCGGGCCACTACGCCTGGGACTTGCAGCCAGGCAGCATGATGACCAACGCGCCGGTGACCGGCGTGGCAACGCACAAGTCCGGTCGTGACCTGACACTGACCTATCAGGGCGGCAGCGTCACCATCCTCGTGCCGTCGAAAGCGCCAGTGGTGACATTCGCACTGGCATCGGCCGCGGACCTGAAGCCCGGGCACAAGGTGTTCCTGATCGCTCGCAAGGATGCCGAGGGGCATTTGTCCACCATGCGCGTCACGGTCGGCACGCACGGGGTAAACCCGCCGATGTAGAGTAAATCACGTTCCCAGTATCGCTCCTCTGCTCTGCGCCGCAGCCCGCTGGTCTGGCGAGAGAGAGCAACCAAACAAACGGGCACCCTGGAGCCCAGCTTGAGCGAGATCGACTCCCGTGAGGTCGGCGCCGGACAGGTCGGCGCCGCTCAATCGGACATCGCCTAGGCGGGCTTCTGACAGGTTGGCATGACGGAGCCGTGCCCGGGTCAGGTCGGCGGGCATCCGGCGGTCGGCGCCGAGCGCCAGCGACCGCAGGTCCGCCTTGCGGAGCGACGCATTGTTCAGCCGTGCGTCGCTCAGGTCGATGCCCCGCAGATCGGCCTCGTCCAGGCAGCAATCGCGGAAATCGGAACCGGCGCATTTCGCCGCTTGCAACGCCGCCCGCGACAGGTCCAGCCCAAAGAACACGGTCTGCCGCGCCGTCACCAAAGTGAGGCAGGCCCCCACCAGAGATACGCTTTGGCGCAGGTCGAAACCGCTCAGATCGAGCGCCGCGCCCTTGGCCCCGTTGCTGCCGATAAACGCCAGGTGGCGGCGCAACAGGTGGTCGAACCCGATCTCAAGCTCGGTGACCAGGCGGCCTCCGGGTGCATCGGTCAGCGCATCGGTCATGTCGGCACCAGCGACGTCGGCATATTCGAACCGGGCGCCTGCGATCACGGCGCCGCGAAAGCAGGCGCCGCGCGTGTCAGCCTGGGCGAAGTCGGCGCCGGCCAGGTCGCAGCCGCTAAAGTTGGCACCCTGCAGCCGGGCGCGAATCAGTTTGCAGCCCCGCATGACGGCGTCGGAGAAGTCGGTCTTGATGGCAACGGCGCCTGAGAGGCTCGCGTTGGTCAGGTTGGCACCAGAGAAGTCGGCCCCGGAGATAGCGGTCACATCGCGTTGCTCTGGGGTCAGCAGATGGAACTCGCCGCGGCGGTCCCGCGCGATGTGCAACCCCTCGCGCAGGTCGGCCGAGAATAGATTGGCACCCACGAGAATGGCACCGGCGAAATGACAGCCGCGCAGGTCGGCGCGCACCAGACTGGCATTCTCGAGGTTGGCCTGCCGGAAGTCGCAGGCGAACAAGGTGGCGTAGTCGAACCTGCAGCCGGCGAGGTGGGCGCCGTAGAAAGACGCGCTGGTAAGGTCGGCGTGCGACAGATCCTGCCCCGCGAGGTTCAGGCGCGACAGGTCCACGCCGGTGAGGACGGCGCGGCGCCCACCCTCTCGCGAGTTGCGGAACAAGGCGTGCCGGCGCAGCACGTCCCGAAGCCGCGCGTCGGGGAGCCGGATCAGCGCCGGATGGGCGGGGTCATCAGCCACGCGCGGGCGTCCACGGAGTTGCCCGGCGATCATGCGTCGCGGCTGGTTAATGTTTGGTGCACACGCGCTGGTGTGGACGCAGGTTATTTCACCGTGGCGGCGCCCACCTTGCACAGCGCCTCGTCCTGCGAGCCAGTGGCGCCAGAGCACCCGATGGCGCCGATCAACTTGCCATCGGAGATCAGCGGAATGCCGCCACGCGAGGCGATCACGTCGTCGAGCGAGAGGATATAGTTGTAGCCGCCCTTTTGCACGGCATTTTCGAAGATCACGGTGGGCCGCCGATAGCGCGCCGCAGTGCGGGCCTTGTGTTGCGCGATGGCGATCGAGGCGAGCTGCGCCCCGTCCATACGCACGAAGGCGACCAGGTCGCCGGAGGGGCCGACCACAGCGATATCCTCCGGCCAGCCGCGCCGCTTGGCCTCGTCCATTGTTGCCTGGATCGCGGCCTGCGCTTGTGCCAAAGAGATCGGCGGGCCGTAGGGGACGTTGAAGGGCATCTTGTCCGGGATGACGTCGAGCGGGTTCTGTGCCGGCTGCTGTGCCAGCGCCGCGCCGGGACCGAAAGCCGTGGCCGCAACAACCATCGCGGCAAATACGCCATGTCGCATGTCCGTTTCCTCTCCGGTTAGCGCTCATGGCATCGGGCCGGGCTGTGCATCGCAACCGTTTATCGGCCATGAGACGAGGACGCCGATGCTAGATGGCATCTGGCCGGAAGCCAAGCATGCCCGGAACGAACCAGCGACGTTTGCAAAGGTAATGCGGTGGCCGCCACAGGACTGCGAGAGTAGAAGATACAGGGGTCGACCGCAGACTCAATGACGGATAATGCTAACCTTGTCGGCGACAAGGCAGCACGGCGAAAAGATGCTGGTATTGGTGGTGGGTCCGAGCGGCGCGGGAAAGGACACGCTGGTGAACGCCGCGCGGCAGGCGCTGGCGGGTGACGCGCGCTTCCGTTTCGTGCGGCGCGTCATTACGCGCCGCTCTGACCCCGGCGGCGAGGACCACGAGTCCGTTACGCCAGCCCAATTCGAGGCGCGGACCTTTGCGCTGCAGTGGCAGGCACACGGTCTGCGGTATGGCATCGCCGCGGACATATCGGTTGATTTGGCTTGTGGCACCGTCGTGGTGGCCAATGTGTCTCGCGGCGTAATCGCCGACGCGGCGGAACGTTTCCCGGTGCGTGTGATCGAGGTGACAGCGCCGACGGACGTTCTGGCCGCGCGGCTCGCGACAAGAGGCCGCGAAACAGCATCGGACATTGCGGCGCGTCTCGCCCGGGCGGTGCCGCTTCCAGCGCACGTCACGGTCGAAACGGTGATGAACGACGCGACGCCGGAGATCGGCGCGGAACGTTTCCTGGCGGCGCTCAACCGCGCAGTTTCAAACGTTCTGCGATAACGAAGGGCGCACCGGCCTCCGGCTGCAAAAACAGACAGATGTCCGTGACGTGGCGAGGCAGTGCAAGAGCAGATGCGAAGTATTGCTCTGCTGCCAGTTGGTACAATGCTTTTTCTTCCGCGTTCAGGCGGCGCGTTAGCGTCATGTGGAAGAACCAGGTCTCGAACACGTAGGGATAACCCCAGCGCACCAGCATTGCATCCTGCGGCGGCGTCAGACGCGTGCGACGGCGGCGCGCGAGTTCGGCCTCGGATGGCGGCGCGCGGAACTGATCCAGATGCGCGACACAGGCATCGGCGAGGCCCTGCAATCGTGGGCAATGCGTGGTCTCGCGCAGCGCCAGGAAGCCGAATACGTCGGACACAGCCAACTTGGGCAGCGTAAACGGCGCGGTATGGTTGGCGAGTTCCGTGGTGGCTGCCAGTAGATCGAACCACTGGCGCACTCGGGCCAGACGAAATGGCGGCTTCAGCGTCGCATGGAATCCATAAAGCCGCGGTTCTGCGGTTACCTCGCCAATATCCTGCAGATCAGGCTGCGGTGTCGATGCGCCGCTCGCAGGATCGCGGCCCAGCCAAACGGCCGCCTTTGTGAACAATGGATCTTCCGATTGCGGCGCGTAATACACGGCGACGCGCGAGTCCGGTCCCATCATGCGACGCGGTCTCCGGCGCGCCAGACCTGGCGCACGACAGGCAACTTTTCGTGCAGCCGTACGCGCGCCAGGTCGGCACGCTCGCCGGGCGCGATGCGTCCCCTGTCCTGCAATCCGGCAAGCCGCGCCGGTTGTTCCGTGACCATGGCAATGGCGCGCGGCAGGCCTATGCCCTGGGCGCAAGCAAACGCCGCTTCCACCAAACTGTTCGGCACGTAGTCGGAGGCGAAGGCATCCACCGCTTCGCTTGCCAGCAGATCGGCCGCGGCGACATTGCCGGAATGCGAGCCGCCGCGCACGATGTTCGGCGCGCCGGCGATCACGTCCATGCGTGCGGCCTTGGCGGCGCACGCCGCTTCCATCGTCACCGGAAACTCGCTGATGCAGATGCCGTCCGCGGCATTTTCACAAATTTCGGCCTCGGTACGGTCGTCGTGGCTGGCGAGCGCGACGTTGCGGCCCCGCACGCGTTGCAGCAGTGCCTGCCGGTTGGGAATACGCAGCCGCTGCCGCTGATCCTGCAATTCGCGAATGCGGCGGTCGATGGTGGCTTCGTCCATGCCGCCGCGGCGGCGCAGCGCCCGGTAGAAATCGATGTTGGCGTACTGGCCCACGCCTGGGCTGTGATCCATCAGGCTGACCATGCGCACCAGAGGATGGTCCGCGACCGGATCGAGCAAGTCCAGCATGTCGGCGGCAGGGACTTCGCAGCGGAGATGCAGGAAATGCGCGGCCTTCAGCAGCGCGGCGTCCGTGAGTGCGTCCAGGTCCATCACGCCGTCGCGGAAGGTACGGATGCGTTCGACATCGAATCCGAGATCGCCGAGGCATAAGGCATCGAACACGGTGGTGACGCCAGCGGCGGCGCATTGCGCGTCATGCGCCACCATCGCGGATCGCGACGGCCAGCGCGCCAGGGATCGAGGCTGCACCTGGCGTTCCAGATTGTCGGTATGCAGATCGACGATGCCGGGGATCAGGTAATCGCCGTCCAGATCGAGAGCGCCCGGTGCCGTCGAACGGCCAGATTGCACCTCCGCAATGTCGCCGTCTCGGACCACAACCGTGCCAAACACCACAGCATCCGGCAGAACCAGCAGTGCATTGGTCAGAACGGTCTCTTGGTTCATGCGGCGTCCTGCATTGGCATCAGCGAGAACAATTGATCGGCGATGGCATCGCGGACCTCGGCATCGTGGCAGATGGCGACGATCGCGGTGCCGTGGGCTTTCGCCTCTTCCACCATGGATACGACGATTGCGCGGTTTTCGGCGTCCAACGATGCGGTCGGTTCATCGAGCAACACCACCGGATAATCCGCAATCAGCCCGCGCGCCAGATTCACCCGCTGTTGCTCGCCGCCCGAGAACGTGGCCGGCGGAATCGCGTGCAGCCGGCGCGGAATGTTCAAACGCAGCAGCAATTCCGTTGCGCGGTGGCGGGCCTCGTCGGTGGCGATGCCGCGCGACAGCAGTACTTCCGCGACAACATCCAGCGCCGACACGCGTGGCACCACACGTAGAAACTGGCTGACATAGCCGAGTGTCTCGCGTCGTACGGCAAGGATCGTGCGCGGATCGGCCGACGCGATATCGACCATCTTGCCATGGTGACGAATCAAGATGCGTCCGCCTTGGGTGCGGTAGTTCCCGTATAATGTGCGCATCAGTGTCGATTTGCCGGCACCCGACGGGCCGGCCAGCACGACGCATTCGCCTGCATGAACGACAAGGCCGACACCGGATAGCACCGGAATGTGCACGCCGCCGCGCAAATGCAGGGTGAAGCCCTTGGATAGATTTTCGGTGGCCAGCATTACCGGTGGCATGCGGAAACCCTCCGGCTTTGAAGCATCACGGTCATGGCCGGGCATGACCCAGCCATCCACGCACAGCAGGTCGGGCGCGCTTGGTTATCAGACGGGACCCATCGATCTGGGGAGATGGCCGGGTCAAGTCCGGCCATGACGAGGGGGCTTATCGTCATGCGTGCAGCACCGAGCTGACCAAAAGCTGCGTGTATGGATGCTGCGGATCATCGAGCACCTGATCGGTCAATCCCGTCTCCACGACGCGTCCACGCTGCATCACCGCGATGCGATGCGCCAGCAAGCGCGCCACCGCGATGTCGTGCGTGACTAACACCGCGGCGATGCCCAACCGCGCAACCAGCGTGCGGATCAAATCCAGCAGACGAGCCTGCACGGAAACATCCAAACCGCCGGTTGGTTCGTCCATGAACACCAGCCGCGGATGAGTTACCAGCGTGCGGGCGATTTGCAACCTTTGCAGCATGCCGCCGGAGAATGTGCGCGGCAAGTCGTCGATACGATCCGCGTCGATCTCCACCTGGCGCAGCCATTCCAGCGCCTGCGTGCGGATGTCTCCGTAGTGGCGGGCGCCTTGCGCCATCAGCCGCTCGCCGACATTACCGCCGGCGGTGACGTTCATACGTAGGTTCTGCCGCGGATCCTGGTGCACGAAGCCCCAATCGGAGCGATGCAGCGCACGCAGCGCCGGGGCAGGCATTGCGTGCACGTCGTGCAGCCGGCCGGTCGGGTCGCGATACCACACCGCACCGGAATCCGGCGTCAGGCGACCTGACAGCACGTTCAGCAGCGTCGTCTTGCCGGATCCCGATTCGCCGACGATGGCGAGCATCTCGCCGGGCCACAGGTCGATGTCGACCCCCGCCAGCGCGGCAATGCTACCAAAGGACAGTGCAAGGCCGCGAGCCGATAGCAGGGTATCGTCGTTCATTCGGCAGCATCCTGCATGGCGGCGGCACCGACATGGCCCGCAGCGCGGCGTTCGGCGCAGTGGTCGGTGTCGGAGCACACGAACAACCGGCCACCGCGATCGTCGGTGACGACTTCATCCAGATAGACGTTGTCCGCGCCGCACAATCCGCAAGCGTGCGGTGCGCGGATGGTGCGGAATGGATGGTCGTCGAAATCCAGAGAACGGACTTCGGTGTAAGGCGGGATCGCATAGATGCGCTTCTCGCGCCCGGCACCGAAAAGCTGCAGCGCGGGCATCATGTGCATCTTCGGATTGTCGAACGCGGGGATCGGGCTGGGGGACATCAGGTAGCGTTGATTCACCATCACCGGATAGTCATAGCTGATCGAGATCTGGCCGTAGCGGGCAATGTCTTCGTACAGCTTCACGTGCATCAGCCCGTAATCTGCAAGCCCGTGCATGCGGCGGGTTTCCGCTCGGCTTGGTTCCAATCGGAACAATGGCTCGGGTTGCGGCACCTGATAAACGATGATCTGGTCCTCGCTCAGCCTCGTCTCCGGAACGCGGTGCCGCGTCTGGATCACCGTTGCTTCCGACGTATGCGTCGTGGTCTGGACGCCCGCCGTGCGTGCGAAGAAGCGGCGGATGGAGACGGCATTCGTGGTATCGTCGGCACCCTGGTCGATCACCTTCAACACATCGTCCTGTCCCAGTACGGAGGCGGTCACCTGAATGCCGCCCGTGCCCCATCCATACGGCAACGGCATCTCACGCGAGCCGAACGGCACCTGATGCCCCGGTATCGCCACCGCCTTCAACAGCGCGCGTCGGATCATGCGTTTAGTTTGCTCATCGAGATAGGCGAAGTTGTAGCCGTTCATTCTGCCGCCTCCGCTGGCTCGGCCTGGTGCACTGCCTCGCGCCGCATGCGGCGAACGTTCTCCAGCTCGCTCTGGAAATCGACATAGTGCGGCAGTTTCAAATGCTCCACGAAACCGGTCGCTTCAATGTTGTCGGAATGGTACACGACGAACTCGACATTCTGTGCCGGTGCAGTGACATCCTCGCCCAGCTCCTCCGCCCGCATGGCGCGATCGACCAGGGCCATCGCCATCGCCTTGCGCTCGCAATGTCCGAACACAAGGCCGTAGCCGCGCGTGAACTGCGCCGGCACCTTCTTCGAACCCTTGAACTGGTTCACCATCTGGCATTCGGTCAGCACGATGTCGCCGATGTCGATGACGAAACCAAGTTCCGGCGGCTCGATTTCTACCGACACCTCGCCCATGCGTATTTCGCCAGCGAACGGATGCGACCCGCCGTAACCGCGCTGCGTCGAATACCCCAGCGCCAACAGGAACCCTTCATCGCCACGAGCCAACGCTTGCAGCCGCACATCACGCTGCGCCGGGAAACGCAGTGGCTCGCGCGTCAAATCCCCCGGTTCCCCGTCGCCGCCGCCATCCTGCTCCAGCAATCCCTCGTGCCCAAGAATATCGGGCACGCGTGGCATTGTTGCGTCGTCCGGTTCCGTCCGTGGTGCCGGGAGCGGCGCACCATCCGCGGCCAGGGCGAAATCCAGCAGCCGGTGCGTGTAGTCGTAGGTTGGGCCGAGCAACTGCCCCCCCGGCAGGTCCTTGAACACCGCCGAAATGCGCCGCTGTATCGCCATATCCGTCGTGTCCACCGGCACAGAAAAGGCGAAGCGCGGCAGAGTGGCGCGATAGGCACGCAGCAGGAATGCGGCCTCGATCAGATCGCCTTGCGCCTGCTTCACAGCCAGGGCCGATAGCTCGCGATCGTACAGCGACCCTTCGCCCATCGCACGATCCACGGCGCGGCCGAGCTGTTGCTCCACCTGCGCCAGCGACAGTTCCGGCACCGCAGGATCGCCACGCCGCGCCTCTGCCAACCAGGTATGCGCGGCGTCGATGGCTTGCTCGCCGCCTTTGACCGTGACGTACATGGCTCAGACCTCCTGCAACGCCACGCTGCGCGGCAGGGCGGCGAGCGACGTGCCGGCACACAGCACGATGTCGATTCCACGCGGGAACAAGGCATGGTTCTCTTGCCACGCGGCGGAAAACTCAGCGGGCAGTCCATCGACTGCCAGAGTCGCGGGCACCCGTAACCCTGGCCCTGCGAGCCGGAACGCCCTGCCGCGACCGAGCGCATTCACTTGCAACACCAGAGTCGCCGCGGTTTCCGGCGCTTCATGCGATCCTGCCGGCAGCGACCCAAGCGGCGGCAGTGACAGCGCAACCGCAAAGCCGCACGCCTCGGCGTCTGCGATGATCGATGCGCCGCAATGAAATGCTATCCAATCCCGCGCTCCATTTGCCGCAACATCGAGCCACACCGGTGTGTCGTAATCGAGCAATGTCAGTAATACTGCCGCGGTCGAAGGTGCCAGCGGTGCCGGCGGTTCCAGACCGATACCCGCGTCGTGAATCCGGCCAGGCCGCGCCATCGCATCCAGCACGGCGCGAAAGCAAGCCTGCGCGCCCGCCACGGGATCGGTAAAGCCGGGCGGCAAATTCGTTGTGCTCATGTCCGCATGTTCCGCATGGCAAAGAACTGCACCTTGGTCGCGGCGGCCTTGGCGGCGATGTCCGCGCGGTGCGCGCGCTGTTTGTCGGCCAGCGGTTCGATCACCCTCGTGTGCAGTTCGAAGGTCTGGGCCGGATCCTGAAGCATGGCATCGACCACCGCGGCCAGTTCCGCCTGCTGCGCATCGCGCCCGGCGACATAGGCATGGCCGACTAGCCCTTGCTCGGTGCGCACGCTGCAACGCGTGACGGTCATCTCGCCGAGGTTGAACGGTGCGCCGCCGCCGCCGGTGCGTCCGCGTACCATCACTAGGCCGGCTTCCGGCCCGCGCAGCCTGGTGTAGCGCGGCAGCGCGGCATGACGTTCCAGCAGCCCGGCTATGTCTGCAGCATCCGCCCTGGCCAGCACCGCCATCCAGCGGCGGCGTGCGGCGTGGGGTTCATGGGGGCCGGCATCATCCCGCATTGTCTCGCCCGAAGCTCGTCCAGATGTCTAGACAGCTAGTCCCGCATCGGGCTATCGTCAACCGCGAAATCGCACAAACGGGGTTCGACGTGCGTGACGAAACCATGACTTTGACCCGCGACAACGACAACAGGCCCAGTCATCCGGTGCTGCGTCATGAAGGTGTCGCGCTGTGGCGGCAGATCGCCAGTCATCTGCAGCAGGATATCGGCGCGGGCACCTATCCGCCGGGAGGCCGATTGCCGACCGAAGCCGAACTGTCGCAGCAGTTCGCAGTCAATCGCCACACGGTGCGCCGCGCGCTGGAGGAACTGTCGCGCAGCGGCCTGGTGCGCGTGGAGCAAGGCCGCGGATCGTTCGTCGCCGAGGACGTTATCGAATACGCCGTCGAGCCGCGCACGCGGTTCAGCGAGTGGATCAAGCGCCACAACAAGGAACCATCCGGCCGCGTGTTGGAACTGAAGGAAACGGTAGCGGACTCGCAGGTTGCGACCGGGCTTGGCATTCGGGCTGGCGGACGCGTGGTCATGCTTGAACGTCTCGGCTTTGCCGACGATCGGCCGGTCAGCCTGACCAACCATTATTTTCCCAGCGCCCGGCTGCGCGGCATGTTGGAGGCATTGCGTACCACGCCGCGCATCACCGATGCGCTGAAGGCGGTTGGCATCAACGACTATCTGCGGCAGACCACGCGCGTGACCGCTCGGCTGCCCAGCGGTGACGAGGCGGAGCTGCTGCGCATGCCGCGCAACCGGCCACTTCTGTTGGCCGAGAATATCAACGTTGACCACGCGGGGCAGGTTATCGAGTTCGCCATAGGGCGCTATCCCACGCCGCGCGTGCAAATCGTGTTCGAACCGTAAGAGAGCAAACGATATGGATAGAATGCGGATCGTCGGCGGCCGCGTGCTGCTGCCGGACGGGGAGCAAGTGACGGATGTGCTGGTGGAGGAGGGGCGGATTGCCGCCATCGGCATGGAGACGACGCGCGGTGCGATATTCGATGCGCGCGGGTTACTGGTGTTGCCCGGCATCGTCGATATTCATGGCGACGCGTTCGAGCGGCAATTGCAGCCGCGGCCGGGGGTGGATTTTTCCCACGACATCGCTCTGATCGATACCGAAGCACAATTGCTGGCCAACGGCATAACCACGGCATTTCATGGTGTCACGTTGTCCTGGGAACCCGGGCTGCGCAGTGCGGACGCCTGGGCCGCCCTCCTGACAGCGCTGCAAGCGCGGCCATGGACCTGCGATATGCGCGTGCACCTGCGGTGGGAGGCCTTTAACCTCGACGCGCTGGAACTTGCGCTGGCCGATATCCGAGCGGGCCACGTTCACCTGGTGGCGTTCAACGATCATACCCCGTCGATCATCAAGAAGCTTGGCGATCCCGTCGCGGGGGCAAAATACAGCGAGCGCGCGGGCATGACGCTGGCGGATTTCCGCGCGTTGGCCGACCGGATCGCCGCCCGTGCCGATGCAGTTGCGGGAGCGCGGGATCGCATCGCCACGGCGGCGCGGGATGCCAGGCTGCCGCTCGCCAGCCACGACGACGCAAGCGTGCCGGCCCGCACGGCATTCCGTGAATTGGGCGCGCGTATTTGCGAATTTCCAATGGCGGAGGAAGTGGGGCAGGCCGCACGTGCGGCCGGCGATTGGGTTGTGATGGGCAGCCCGAACGTGGTGCGCGGGCGCTCGCATCTCGGCTGGGCCTCGGCCGCACGGCTGGCCGAGGCTGGGATCTGCAACGTGCTGTCGTCGGACTACTTCTACCCCGCGATGATGCGCGCGGCGTTGATCTTGGCGCAGCGGGGCGAATTGCACCTGGAGCAGGCGTGGGCGCTGATTTCGGCGAACCCAGCGAAGGCTGCTGGCCTGCCCGATCGCGGGCTGATCGCGGCAGGGAAGCGGGCCGATCTGGCGATTGTCGATGCCAGCGTTCCGCAGGTCGTCGCGACTCTGGCTGCCGGCCGCGTCGGGTTCCTCACGCAATCGGGAGCACAGCGCTTGGCTGCCGATTTTTGACATCTGATTCACGGATATTGCAATAGTTCCGTGGTATGTGTCACGCTACTGTCAGCCTGGAACGCTTCCAGGGCGTATTCTTCTGTGAGGTCGCAGAGATCGCCGAGTAGCGACGCGCCGTCTTGGGTTCGGGTCATGTTCTGTGGGGTTGGACCGAATGAAAATCCGGATGTGGTACGCGCTGCCGGCTATTGTCGTGCTGGCGGCCTGTGCGGTGAACACTGGCGGCAACGTCGCAGGCAACGCTCCTACTCCGTCCGCGGCGGCGCCGCAGCGGGTGGACGCGGTCTCGAACGCGCTCGGTGCGAAGATGGACGGTTTGCTGGCAAGCCAGCGTCCGACCGGCAACTGAGTCACGTACTGACCCAGCAAGACACTGACGGCGCCGCCCTGCCCCACACCCGCTATGGCCGCGCTTGACGCAGTCATCTGCGCCAGTTGCTCGTGCGTCATCGCAATGCGACGGATCGGTTGCGCGTAGATCGCACTTCAGGCGGGGACATGACGGGTGCCGGGATGGTGATGCCAATCCACCGAACATGACACCCCCGCCCCGGGTGATATAGTCGCGCTCAGCCGGCTGGGGAGGAAAAGCCATGATCGTCGCGGATGCCATCATCGAAACCCTCCGCCGCGAGGGCATCACCACGTTCTTCTGCTTCCCAACCACCTCGATGATCGAAGCTGCCGTCGCCGGCGGGCTACGTCCTGTCGTTTGCCGCCAGGAACGGGTTGGCGTGCACATGGCGGACGGTTTTGCCCGCGTCACGAACGGGAAGCCGGCCGGCGTGTTCGCCATGCAATACGGCCCGGGCGCAGAGAACGCCTTCGCCGGCGTCGCTTCGGCATATTCTGATTCCACACCGATCCTGCTGCTGCCGCTCGGGCATTCTCTCGAACAAGCGCAGGTGTTTCCACTGTTCAATTCCGCCCGCAGCTATGCCTCGGTGACAAAATCGGTTGAAACCGTGATGCAGCCCGAGCAAGCACCCGCGGTCATGCGGCGCGCCTTCAACGCGCTGCGCAACGGTCGGCCAGGGCCGGTGATGGTGGAATTGCCGCGCGACGTGGTGAGCCGCGAAATCCCGGGCAATGCTGGTGAATATCGCACCGTCCAGACTGCGCGGTCTGCACCCGCGCCGCGCGATATCGAAGACGCAGCGAAGCTGCTGGTCGAAGCGTCGTGCCCGATGATCCTGGCCGGGCAAGGGGTGCTTTACGCCGAAGCGTCAGACGAACTCGTGCGGTTGGCCGAGCTGCTGCAAGCGCCCGTCATGACCACGGTGGATGGCAAGAGCGCTTTCCCCGAGGACCACGCGATCGCACTGGGCAGCGGCGGCAATGGCTTCACCGGACCCGGCGCATTGTTCTTGCATGACAAGGCGGACGTGATCTTGGCAGTCGGCGCGGGCCTGACGCAGCATCCGCTGTCCACGCCGACGCTGCCCGACCGCGTCAGATTAATCCACAATACCAACGACAGCCGCGACCTCAACAAGACCTATGAAACCGACATCGCCTTGCTCGGCGATGCCAGGCTCACTCTGGGGCATTTGATCGCGGCGGTGCTGGACCGGCTGGATCGTCGTACGGTGGAACGCAATCCTGCCTCGGAGATCGCGAAGGCGCGCGCGTCGTGGCTTGCGCGCTGGCAGCCGAAGCTTGCGGCGAACACCGCGCCGATCAATCCGTATCGTGTCATCGCCGAATTCCAGAAGGTGGTGGATACCGCCGACGTCATCATGACGCACGATTCCGGCAGTCCACGCGAGCAATTACTGCCGTTCTACCAGGCGAAGCGGCCACGCGGGTATCTGGGGTGGGGCAAGTCGCACCAGCTCGGCACCGGGCTCGGGCTGAACATCGGCGCGAAGATCGCCGCGCCGGAAAAATTCTGCGTCAACATTATGGGCGACGCTGCGTTCGGCATGACGGGGCTCGATTTTGAAACCGCGGTGCGCTGCGGCGTGCCGATCCTTACCATCGTGTTCAATAATTCCACCATGGCGATCGAGACGCGCCATATGGGCCTGTCGCACGAGAAGTTCCGCGCCCGCGACCTGGGAGGCAACTATGCAAGCCTGGCGAAGGACCTCGGCGGCTGGAGCGAGCGGGTAGAGCACCCGGAGCAAATCGGCGAAGCTATCCTGCGTGCGCGGCGGCAGACGGAGGAGGGCCGGACCTGTTTGCTGGAGTTCATTACCAACGAGGAGACGGCGTTCTCGCAGGGCGCTGCGGCACGGCCCTGACCACGCGCGGAGATACGATGCCGGATGACGCAGGTGTCGGTCTGGTGCCGGGCCGCAGATGCGGCGGCTGCACCGTGTGCTGCAAAGAGCTGACGATCGATACCGACGCTCTTCGAAAAGTCCAGGGCGTGACGTGCGTGCACTGCATTCCGAGCGGCGGCTGCACGATCTACCCGCGATGGCCCGCAATCTGTCGCGACTGGTATTGCCTGTGGCGCCACTACGCGTGGCTGGACGATTCATGGCGCCCGGATCGCTGCCAGATCCTGCTGCGTGCCACCGATGACGACGTACCGGCCGGTTATGCTGCCGGACCGGGTGTCGTGGTGGACATACTCGGCCCGTCTGACGTCCTGCTGCGGTATGAGGTCGTGATGGTGATCGTCAGGCTGGTCGCGGCTGATGTTGCGACATTTCTCTCCGTGCCGGGCCTGCCCGGCTACGCCAGTGGCCGCGTATTGCTCAATCCTTCGCTGCTAGTGCCGCTGCACGACGGCGACGGCGATACGCTGCGACGCCGGCTGGTGGAGGCGTTCCTGCGATCGGCCCTGCATCCGAAAGTGGCAATCGAGTTGGAGGCAGTGTGGCCTGAACGTTAGTGCCTGCTCTCCACATGTCATTGCGAGGAGCGCCCCCATGTCATTGCGAGGAGCGCAGCGACGAAACAATCTCGTTCTGCACGGCGTACGGACGGTTCGTTCGCCCATTCGATGGGAATTGCTTCAACGCCGCGCTCCTCGCAATGACATATGGAGGTGGACGCGATTGCGCTGCAGACGCGTGCGTCACTCCTCTGGCCGGAAACCCATGATCCGTTCGAACCGCTCACGATAAGCCGACCAGACTTCCGGATTCAGCAGCCGCGGCGGACGCTTGCCGTCCAGCATGCCCAGCAATTGCTCGGCCGCGATCTTCGCAATGTTGTGGCGCGACTGGCGCGTGATCCCGGCGGTGTGCGGACTCAGCAGCACATTGTCGAACTTCAACAGCGGATGATCGGTGGAAGGTGGCTCGTCTTCCCAAACATCCAATCCGGCGCCAGCGATCCGCTTATCCCGCAGCGCGTTGACCAAGGCCGCCTCGTCATGGATGCCGCCCCGCGCTGTGGTGATGAAATAGGCGTGCGGCTGCATCAGCGCGTATTCGCGCGCACCGATCATGCCGCGTGTTTCCGCTGTGTGCGGGCAGTTGATCGAAACGTAGTCGGCCTGGCGTAGCAGATCGTCCAGTCTCTCCACCTTCTCGGCGCCGCGTGCCGCCATCACGTCCGCGGGCAGGTACGGGTCGTACGCCAGGACACGCATCCGGAACAATCCGCGGCACAGCTCCGCTACGCGCGAACCTACATTGCCCAACCCGATGATGCCGATGGTGCGCGCCACCACGTCGTCGCCCATGAACTCGCGGCGATCGTAGCCGCTGCCGCTGCGCATCGCGTGATCCGAAAGCATCAGCCGCTTCGATAGCGACAGCATCATCGCCATGACATGCTCGGCGACGCCTTCCTTGTTGCCGCCGGCCTGGTTCACTGCGGCAACGCCGGCGCGCGTGCAGTCCTCCAGATTCACCGTGTCGTAACCCGCGCCCGTTGTGGACAGCACCACCACATTCGGCATCCGTTGCAGCAGCTCTGCCGTGCCGTGGAACCTGCGCGCCAGCTCCTGCCGCGCCGAGCCGATCTGGAACGCATGCGCCCGTGCCAGCACCGGTTCCACTTCGTCCTCCGGGCTGTCGTTCATCAACCGGTCCACCTGGATATCCGGCCGCTGGCCGAGGATCTCCAGAAACACCGGGGCGGAGACCCGGTTTACGTAGAAGATGCGCTTGATATTCGGAGCCATGGCCGGCCGTTCCCACGATATCCGCGCAACAGTAGTGGCTTTCTCGCGTAACGGAAGACCGGGCTCTGGCACCGGGCTCTGGCACCGGGCTCTGGCACCCCTGGCCTGCGTAGCTGCATGCGCGCAGAATGCCGTGACGCGACGAAAGCGCCGTAGACAACGGAGGGAACGCGATGACCGAGGTAGCCGTCGTCGGGGCTGGTCTGATGGGGCACGCGCTGGCTCTGGTATTCGCGCTCGGTGGACATCAGGTGCGGCTGACCGACAACGATGCAGAAACGCTGGAACGCGCGCCCGGCCTGATGGCGACAGCCCTGGCGACACTGGCGGAAGCCGGCGAGGTCGATGCGTCCTGGAACCGCCAGCGCCTGTCTCAGGCGGTGCGTTGCATCCCGTCGCTGCGGGAGACCGTCGCGGGAGCAAAACTGGTTGTCGAGGCGATAGTCGAACGCCCCGACGTCAAGCGCGCGTTGTACGGCCAACTTGAAACGCTGATCGACTCCGATACGATCCTGGCCAGCAATACCAGCAATCTCGATATTTTCCCGTTGGTGCCGAGCGGGTTACAGCAACGTACGATTATCGCACACTGGTACACACCACCCTATCTGTGCGACCTTGTCGATCTCTGTCCCGGCCCGCGCACTGATCCAGCCGCCATCGCCACCATGCGTGACATAGTCACGGCGATGGGCAAGGCGCCGGTCGTGTTCAAGCAGATGGTGCAGGGCTACGTCGCCAATCGGCTACAAGCGGCCATGCAGCTTGAAGTCTATCGTCTGCTCGACGAAGGCTTGGTGACGCCGAAGGACATCGACGATTCAGTCATCCACGGCCTGGCGTTGCGCATTCCCATCCTGGGCATCATGGCGAAGGCCGACTTCACCGGCCTGCTGCTGATGCAGCAGGGCATGAAGAACCGCAGCTACACGCCGCCACAGCCGCGCGACCACAGCGATACTCTGGATGCGCTGATCGCGTCAGGCCGCACCGGCGTGATGTCCGGCAAAGGCTATTTCGACTGGGGCGACCGAAACCCGGAACAGCTTTTCCAGGAACGCGACAAGAAATTGCTCAAGCTGAAGCAAGCTTTGCGGAAGATCGGGCCGATGGAAGGGCGGCACTAGATGTCATTGCGAGTTATCATCGACGGACGGGCTGACCCGTGATTGGATGAAAGATTCCTCCGGATCTGCTACTTCGGGGGAAGTTATGCCCTTCTTTCTCGCTAGGAGCAAAGCGACAAGCGCCTCGTTCGTCGTTAGCAATTTCCGACCGAGATTGCTTCGTCGCTCCACCCCTCGCAATGACATGGGTTTCCCGACTCAACCGAAATCAGCCGGCTCAAACAGCGGGCGAATCTCGATCTCGGTCGCTCCGGGCATCGGGTTCGGGCAGCGCTTCACCCATTCGACCGCTTCGGCCATATCCTTCACCTGCCAGAGCCAGAATCCCGCGACCAGCTCATTTGTCGCCGGGAACGGACCGTCGGTGACCGCGCGGTTCCCGCCGTGGAACGCCTCCCGCTTACCCTGCGAGGACGGCTTCAGCCCCTCGCCCGTCACCATAATACCCACGGCGATCAGGTCCTGATTGAACTTGCCCATCGCCTGAAGCAACCCGGGAGACGGCATGGTGCCCGCCTCCGAATCCGCCGTTGCCTTCACCAGAACCATCACGCGCATCGCTCATCTCCTTGGCATCCCGAGCCTGCTCCGGCAGTCTCGCCCCAAGGACGCTCGGGCGGGCGTTCATCCTACAAGCCAGGCAAAATATCTTTACCTTCCACGAAGGACAAACCCCGCAATCTACAACCCCGCAAACGGAGGGAACATGATCAGCTACGACCTGAAGGGCAAAACCGCGCTCGTAACCGGCGGCGCATCCGGCATCGGCTTCGCCACGGCCCGCATGCTGACGAAATTCGGAGCCACCGTTGGGGTGAACTACCTGGCCGACGATCCGCGCGGCCCCGAAGCGGTGAACAAGCTGATCGACGAAGGCGGCAAGGCGATCGGCGCGCCCGGCAGCGTGGGTGAAGCGGGCGCGGTCGAGCGCATGGTGCTGAAGGCAATCGACGAACTCGGCCGGCTCGATCTGTTGTTCAACAACGCGGGCACGCCAGGCACACGGCGGCGCATCCCGCCGCCCGAACTTGGCTCCATAACCGAAGGCCTGTGGTCCCAACTTCTGGAAACCAACCTGCTCGGGGTGTTCCGTTGTAGCAAGGCCGCCGCGCCTGCACTGAAAGCAGCGAAAGGCGCCGTGGTGAACACCGCCTCGATCGCCGGACTGGGACGCGCTGGCAGCAGCCTGGCCTACAGCGCCACCAAGGCCGGTGTCGTCAGTCTGACGCAGAATCTCGCACGCGCGCTGGCGCCGGATGTGCGCGTGAATGCGATCGCACCGGGCGCGGTTGACAGTTCGTGGATGGTGGAATGGACCAACGAGGAACGCCAGCAATCGATCGAGCGCGCGCTGCTGAAACGCCGTTGCCAGCCGGAGGATCTGGCCGAGGTAGTATTATTCCTTGGCTTTGGCGCCGCGATGGTGACCGGGCAGACCATCACCGTGGATGGCGGTCTGACTTTATAACGCCGCTAACAGTGATCACGCCCGCCCGGGTGCCGGCCCGCCATGCACCTGCGCATAGTGCAGGCGCAGCAGGTCCTTGCCGTAATCGTTGCCGTTTGGTGTGCGGATCACCGTGTGGATATGGCACTTTGCCGGTTCGGTGTTGGTGAGGAACACACCGGAATGATGATCGAATTCGATCATCGTGACCGGGCTTTGAATCCGATAGTAGAACGGGTCCTCGTCGCCGAACCCGCCGATCCAGCAGAAATGCGTGGTGTCGAGATGCATCTCGATCTGCCGCATCCGTGCACTGAATGGGCCGGACGGCAGGATTTCGAAATACTTGGCGATCAGGTCCAGCAGATGCGTGCGTAACTGCGGGGACAGGTCGCGCGCCGCGACGCCTTCGTGCGGAATGATCCAGTTGTCGCGATACGCACCGCCCAGATGGCGCTGATCGGCGGGATGCCAGCGTCCCTCAGGCATCGCCGGGTCGTGCATCAGCTTGTACACCTGGGCCCGCCGCTGCAGCGCGGGCGGCAAGGCGCGCATCAGCTCTAACCCGATCCGCTCTTCGTCCAGGAACAGCGCCAGGCCGGCGTCGGCGCCGCAATCGATGCAGTTCGGCTCGGCGCCAACAAAATCCGGCGACAGCACCATCTGTTTGCCGAGCACGAAGCAGTTCAGGCACAAATGGTGGCCGAACAGATTCCAGCCCCAGGGTTCGGTGAGCGAAGGTTCTGAGAACAGAGTGAAATTGTAGCTGTACTGGTTCATCACCCGAGGCGCGTTGACCAGTTCGCCCAGGAACGCGTTCGTCTTCATCGCGCCGCGCGCCCTGAAATAGCCTTTGGGACTCAGGCTTGCCTGAACCACCGCCAGAATTGCCTCGCGCAGCGGCTCACCGAGTTCGTCCAACCGCAGGCCGAAGCGGTCGAAATAGAGTTCCGGATTGCTCCACATGCGCCATTGCGGCGCATCGATCGCATGGCACAGTTTCGCCCGTTCGTCCGCCGATGCGACGTTCAACATTTTACGTGCGGCCGCCACGATGGCTGCGGTCGGCGCGCTCTCGTCCGCAAGCGTATAGAGATCCGGCACCACGTCACCATCCGTTGAGATCCCCCGGAATGGTTCGTTGATGCGTGCGCGACGCTCCGCCAGCAGGGTCTGGACGCGCGGCCGTGTCGCCACTGCGTGTTCGGCGTGACTGTAGGCATCACGCTCGGAAATGCCGGCGATGCGCGGATGACCCGGTGGCGGAATCAGGTCTCGAAAATGATTGCTCATTGCAACTGGTCCATCCAGGTAGCCATCAGGACATATCGCCCAGCAGATCGCCAACGCCGGCACGGCGTGCCCAGTATTCCCAGGCGCGCCAGCCCGCGGCCGAGCGCGGGTTGAACGCAGCGCGGTTGCCGATTTCTCCCGGTGACAGCGCCTTGAACGGCCCGAAGCGCATTGCCGCGGTCAGCACGCGCGCGTTCACCGGCAAATAGACGGAGATCCGCACCACATCCATGATCGTCGCACCCACGGCGGCGAAGCCATGTCCGCGCATCAACGCCACCTGGTGCGGGCCAAGGCGCCGTGCCAGGTCGCGGCCCTGATCGGCGTTGGTAACCAGCAGGTTCGTCGCGTCGCCGAACTTGTCCGCAATGTCCCATATCGGGATGCTGGGTCCGATCACACTGGCGACGTGGATCACGGGCTGCAGCGGCACGTTGGTAATGCCAAACGGCAGGGTCTCCTCGGCGTGACTGTGCACCACCGCGTTCACGTCGGGGCGAGCCTCGTAGATGGCGCCATGGATGAAGCGCTCCAGGTAGGGCGGCCGCCGGTCGTCGCCGACCACTTTGCCGTCCAGCGTGAACTCCATAATATCGGCCGCTGCCACCAGTTCCGGAGCAAGCGAGCGAGATAGCAGGAAACGTTCGGGGTTGGCCGGGTGGCGGACGCTGATATGGCCATACGCATCGACGACGTTCTGATGCGCCAGGATTCGGTTGCCGATCACCAGATTGCGCAGAGTTTCATCGCGTTCACTCATTTTCTGTTTCCTCCCGCGTGCTGTGGCCCACCGTGCATGTTAACCCGCCCCCGCGAACCTGTCGCGCCACCGGGCACAAGCCGCGCGGCCCAGACGCAATTGGACGCTATCGGTTAGCGGAGAGTTGCTGCGTTGTTTGCAGGTTCTGCAGCATAGCCGGTAGGCTTTGCTCCGCCAGGTTACGGAACGGCGGATAAGTGCCCTTGTCGGCCTCGGCCTGGAATGCCTCGATCGCCATGGTCTGGTCCGGAAGTGCCTGATCCAGCCAGGCACGGTTGAATGCCGGTCCATTCGTCGACTGAATCTGGACAAGTCGGGCCTGGTGCTTCTGGTCCATGCCGGACGGCAAGAACAAACCTTCGGTTTGTGCCAAAGTTGTAAGCTGCCGATCGATGTCCGTGTCGGTCTGTATGATCCGGGCAGCGAGGTCACGAATGTCCGAATCTGTCGCTTTTGTCTGCGCGAGCTGCGAGGAGGCGATCATATCGATATTGTAGGCAGGGGCACGGCCGACAAAATTCAGATCCACGCCCGACGCCTTATTTGCTTCAGGCGCGCCGTTGCTTGCTTGCTCGCCGGTCCCGCATGCGGCAAGCGAGAACATGACGGCACCCAGCAGGAGGGCCGGGCAGGAACAATGGCTCATGACGGAAGCTCCGTGTAGCACGCTATGGACGTTGTTCCTCGGGTTGGCGTTCGGCAGCGTCGTCTCGGGAAAGCACAGAGTCAAGTTGTGGACAGCGCGATGACGGTGATCACTGGCTGCCCCGCAAGGGTTGCGATCGCCGCGGAACTGGGGTGAAATACCGGACGGTAGGTAATCCCACCCATAAGTCGCTGCGGCATCGGAAGAGGACACGCGGCATGAATGACTCGATCAGGTTCGCAGAGCATGCGCGCGCAGCCAACACCACGGCGTTCGATGCGATCGTCATCGGCGCCGGCATTTCTGGGATGTTCATGCTCTATCGTTTGCGGGAACTGGGCATGACCGTGCGCCTCTTCGAGACCGGCACCGATGTCGGCGGTACCTGGTACTGGAACCGCTATCCGGGAGCCCGATTCGATTCCGAAAGTTGGACCTACGGCTATTCATTCTCCAAGGAGCTGATGCAGGAATGGGACTGGAAGGAGCATTTCTCCCCCCAACCTGACACGCTGAACTACCTGAACCACGTGGCCGACAAGTTCGATCTGCGCCGTCACATGCAATTCTGCAGCACGGTGACGGCTGCCCATTGGGACGACGCCGCCGGCATGTGGACCGTGACCTTGGAGAGTGGCGAGCAAGCGCGGTCGCGGTTCCTGTGCACCGCCGTCGGAATTCTCTCGGCCCACACAATGCCGGCGATTCCGGGCGTGGAGACGTTTCGCGGCCCGGCCCATCACCCGGCGCGCTGGCCCCACACGCCGGTGGATTTCACCGGCAAGCGCGTCGGCATCATCGGCACCGGGGCGACCGCGATCCAGGCGATCCCGGAGATCGCCAGGCAGGCAGCGCAGCTCACCGTGTTCCAGCGCCGGCCGAACTGGGCAGCGCCGCTGCACAACGCCAAAATCGACAAGGCGGAGATGGCAGCGATCAAGGCGCGCTATGGCGAGATCTACGCCCATTGTGCCTCGACGCCGATGTGGTTCATCCATCAGCCAGATCCGCGCAAGACCTTGGATGTGCCACAGGAGGAGCGTGAAGCATTCTGGGAAAAGCTCTATGCAGAGCCGGGGTTCGGCATCTGGTTGGGCAATTTCCGCGACATTGGTGTGGACGAAAAGGCCAATGCCGCGATCAGCGATTTCATCGCGCGGAAGATTCGCCAGCGCGTGAAGGATCCGGCGGTCGCAGAGAAGCTGATTCCGAAGGACCATGGTTTCGGCTCCCGCCGCGTGCCGCTGGAGAGCGGCTATTTCGAAGCATTCAACCGAGACAACGTGGTGCTGGTCGATACGCTGGAGGACGAGCCGATAGAACGGATCACACCGCGTGGCATCCAGACCAGCAAGCGAGAATATGAATTTGATATCCTGATCTATGCAACCGGTTTCGACGGTGTGACCGGCGCGTTCGATCGGATCGACATTCGGGGCACGGACGCCGTGCGGCTGAAGCACGCCTGGGCGGAGAGTCCTCGCACCTATCTGGGCATGCTCTCGGAAGGCTTTCCCAATATGCTTATGGTGCTGGGGCCGCATACCGCGCGCGGCAACATTCCGCAGGCGGTGGAACACAGCGTGGAATTTCAGGCCGGCCTGCTACGTTTCATGTTGGAACATGGATTCGTGCGCGTAGAGACGCGGCCAGACCATGTGGCGGAATGGACCGAGACGGTGATCAAGGCAGCGGAGAAGCTGTTATCATCCCAGGTCGATTCCTGGCAGACCGGGGTGAACCGCAACGTTGAGGGCCGCGGCATACGCCGCGTGCTGGGATATAACGGCAACGGCGTTCACTTCCGACGGTTGACGGACGAGGTGGCAAAGGGAGGGTACAAGGAGTTTGCGTTCCGCTGACCCGCATTTCCTAGGCGGGGGGATCACTGGCGCGATCGAAGACGCCTGTGCTGCAGCCAGGACGATTTGGGGTTGGCACGACAGTAGTCGGGACGATAATAGCGCGGTCGCAGCGGCGCACGACACTGTCGGCTGGCGTTCCCGGTGAACTTGGTTGGATGGCTGGGGAACTGGTCTTGTCGGCGTGCCTTCCCACATCCTGGAAGAGACCGTCCCAAACATGGGGGTAGAACAAAACCAGTAGGCCGCCACGACCGTCCTGCCGTCGACCCATCGCCGGGCCTGGCGAGCTATTCGCCCCCAGGTTTGAGACGGTCTCGGCGCCAGGCCGAACTGGTCGAGTGGGCGTCGGCGCCGCCACCACGGGCAACCTCGTAGCTCTGCTTCGTTCCATCTGCACGGGTCAGTCCGATCGTTACCCGCCATTCCATTCCCGCCCCCCGGTCTTCCAAGCGCCGACGTTAGGGCGTGTCCAAAAATAAGTGAGTCAATGCAGGGTATTGAGTCCAAAATGTCACAGTTTGCCGAGAAACGCCCGGGCGGGGATTCTCAGTAACGGATTCGCTTCGGTAGTTTCGCCGGATGATCGGGGCTGTGCAAGAGCGGGCTGCACGTAAGAGATATAAAGAGATGGCGCCTGTTCTGAACGAACAGAGCCGCCGACGCTTCGCGGCATTGGAGGCCCGGGCTCTGGGACGCGGCGGAGTGAGTTTGCTGGCGCGGATTTCCGGGCTCGCCCGGTCGACGATTTACCAGGGTCTGTCCGACATCCGGGCGCGAGTATCGGCTCCGGAGGGGCGGGTTCGGAAGGAAGGCGGCGGGCGGAAGCAAAAGACCATCGCGGATCCGACGCTGGTAGCCGATCTGCGGGCGATGCTGGAATCGGTCACCCGTGGTGATCCGACGCAGCCGCTATTGTGGAGCAGTCGCAGCCTGCGTAACCTTGCCGATGGGTTGGCCAAGAAGGGACACGATGTCTGCCCGACGACAGTGAGTAATCTTCTTCGTGGCATGAACTACAGCTTGCAATCCAATCGCAAGACCAAGGAAGGACGCCAACACATCGATCGCAACGCGCAATTCGAGTATATCAATACGCAGGCCAAGGCGTTCCTTACCGCACGGGAGCCGGTTATCAGTGTCGAGACGAAGAAGAAAGAGCTGGTTGGCGCCTTTAAGAATAGTGGCCGGGAACTGCGTCCGGCGGGCCGCCCGGAGCTGGTGAACGTTCACGACTTTATCGATCCCAAATTGAAGCGTGCGGTGCCGTATGGTGTCTATGACATTACCAACAACGTCGGATGGGTCAGCGTTGGCACCGACCACGACACCGCGGCATTCGCGGTGAACGCGATTCGTCACTGGTGGCGTGCGATGGGCAAGCAAAGCTATGCCCGCGCGACGCGGTTGATGGTCACTGCCGACGGAGGCGGAAGCAACGGCTACCGAGTACGGCTGTGGAAGGTCGAACTTCAGAAACTCGCTGATGAGTTGAAGCTTCCGATCACCGTTTGCCACCTACCGCCAGGCACCAGCAAGTGGAACAAGGTGGAGCACCGCCTGTTCTCGTTCATCACCATCAACTGGCGCGGCAAGCCGCTGCGCAGCTACCGGACAATCGTCCAGCTAATAGCCGCCACTACGACCGACACCGGCCTTAAGGTACGGGCTCTCCTGGACGACGCCAAATACCCCAAAGGGGTCAAGGTGACTGACGTTCAATTGGCTGCGGTAAACCTTAAGCCGCACACCTTCCACGGAGACTGGAATTACACCATCTCGCCCAGTCAACAGAGATTACGGCGTCGTAAATGAACGAAGTGTATGACTTATTTTTGGACGTCGCCT
>DATKPQ010000046.1:0-63843 GCA_035523995.1 Acetobacteraceae bacterium
CAAACCAGCTTCCGCCAGCGAGGTCAAGCCTGACATGCGGGATCTGGTCCTCACCATCGGCATGCTCTTCTACACCCCGCTTTCCGTGATAGCGCCGGCGGCCGGCCTCGCTGTTTGGGAATGGTTCTCCCTGTTCAGCCCGCACCGGCTGGTGTACGGCTTTGCTTTTGGCAAGCCGCTCAACGGCATCATAGCCGCCGCTACATTGGCAGGTTGGCTCATTTCGAAAGAGCGCAAACGGTTCACGCCGGACGCGCTTCCCTGGTTTTTATTGGCGTTTTTTGTATGGTCCACCATCAATATGGCATTTGCTCCGTATCCGGAGTATTCGTGGAAGTACTGGAACGAGGCAATGCGATCCTTCGTCCCGGTATTCCTGGTTTTTGTGCTGATGACGCGAAAGACCAGGATTCACGGACTGGTCTGGGCCATCGTCATTGCCTTGGGGTTCTACGCCGTCAAAGGCGGATTGTTCACAATCATCCATGCCGGGGCCAGCGACCGAGTCTATGGGCCGCCAGATACCCAGATCAGCGATAATAACATGCTTGCCTTGGCGATTCTGATGCAGCTCCCGCTGGTCTTTTATCTGACGCGGTACACTCAGGAGAAGCTGCTAAGAATCGGCCTTTGGTTTGCCATGGTCCTGGAGATGATTTCCGTCCTCGGATCATATTCGCGCGGCGCCTTCGTCGCCGGAGCAGCAATGCTGGCCATGTTCTGGTGGCGTAGCAAGAACAAGATACTTTATGCGGTCCTGGGATCGTTGGTCGTCTGCGCTACCTTAAGCCTCATGCCGGCCGCCTTCTGGGAACGGATGAATACGCTACACCATGTCGGCAAAGACACGTCGTTTGAGGGACGCGTTCAGGCCTGGCACGTCGCATTCGGCTACGCGAAAGATCATTTTCCGTTTGGCGCCGGCTACAATGCGCCGGCACTCTCTTCCATCTTCAACTATTACGAGCCAGGTGCGGTGTTGCACGTGGCCCACAGCATCTATTTCGAGGTACTCGGAGACCAGGGGTTTATGGGCCTGGCGATCTATCTCTTCGTCATCCTGCTGAGCTTCCGGAATGTCAGGATCGTTATCCGGCAGACGCGCGACCGTCCGGACCTGGCATGGGCGCATGACCTGGCCAACATGATCTTCGTTGGCCTGGTCGCCTACTGCGTTGGCGGTGCGGCGCTGAGCATGGCCTATTATGACGGCTATCTGCTGCTGGTCGCACTCACCTCCTCCTTGCGCGAGATCACCAATCCTGCCTATAGCGAAGCTGCCAATAATCCGCTATTATTGCGACCCTGGCAGCGTGCGTGGAAACTGCCCACACCAAACGGTCGGGCGGCTGCAGGAAAGCTGATGCGGGGCGTTCCCACGGCGCATAATCTTCGACCGGGCAAATCGCCATGAGCGCGGACAGGCGTCCAATTCTGTTAGAGACAGCCAGATTGGCGGAAATCGCCGTCGACCGTTCGGTCGTAATCGGGCAATAGTGGACGGCTGTACCGGCCTGGAACGCGCCATGCTGGATTTCGAAATCGGGGTTTACGCGGTCAACGAGGCCCTCACGCTGAGTGAGTGCATCCGATCCATCGACCGCGCGAGTACCGGGCATCGTGCGGGTATTACCGTTGTCCTGAACGGGACTCGGGACAACAGCCTGGAAATCCTTCGCGCGCTGCGGCTGCAGCATGCGGGATTGCGCGTGTTCATGCTGCCATTCGCCGATAAGTCGAACGCGATCAACACCTTCTTTTATGATCTGCGGAGACCGGCAGCGGTTTGCGTGCAGATCGACGGCTATGTCCAAATCTCTCCAGGATCGCTGGCCGCCGTGCGGCAGGCATTGTTCCGGTCGGAGAAGATCAACATCGTCTCTACATGCCAGACCACCGGCCGCTCGGCGGAGGCAGAGACCCGCCGTACGTTGGCGGGGGGAAAATGTACCGGCCAATTCCACGCGGTTCGCCCGTCCTTTGTGGATCGCTTCGTTGCGGCTGGGCTGCGACTCCCCTTGCGACTTTACTGGGGTGACGGCTTGCTCGGGTCCATGGCGGCCCACGATCTCGATCCAATAGCCAAGCCTTGGGACGACGATCGGGTCATCGGCATCCGCGAAGCGCAATTCGAGATCAGGCCGCTTTCGCTGTGGCGCTGGCATGACATCCAACGCCAATACCGGCGAGAGATCCGGCAATCGATTGGACGATTACAGAACGAAGCCATCAAAGCGATCATTTACCAGTGTGGATATTCAGCGCTGCCGCCGGACGCCAACGACATGGCCAAGGATTGGCTGTCAGCGCATAGACTGCAGCCGCGCTCGCTATGGGAGCGATTCAAGCTCGCTCAGGCATTGAAACAGCTTGATGCGCCGCCACTGCCATCCAGCAAGGCCGATCTGGTTTTTGAGGCGTGACGGCAGGAAGCCTTCGTCGCGGAAAGGCAAATGTGGTTTCAGCGCAATAACTCTCCCAAGCCCGCCACGCCATCAGCGATCCGCTGAAAGCACCGTTCGAACTCCGCCAACCCGCCATCCACCGGATCGGCGATGTCATCGCCATCCAGCAGATCGCTCAGCAGCACCATTGGCGCCCGCAGATCCGGATACCGGTCCAGCACCGCCGCCCTGTTCACCTCGTCGAAAACCACCAGCAACGAGGCCGCCTCCACCATCCCCTGTGTCAGCCAGGCCGAGCGGTGTCCAGACAGATCCACCCCGAACTCCGCCGCCGCTCGCACCCCGAAGCACGGGGTCGGCCGTCCTGGCTGCGGGATCATGCCTGCCGACTGCACGGTCACCGTGCTTTCCGCCCCCAACACCGAGCGCAGCAGGCCGGCCGCGAAGGGACTCCGGCAGATGTTGCCCTGGCAGACGAACACCACGCGTGGCCGACCGCCGGCATCGCGCACGGCTTGGGCGATTGCCGCCCGGCTCCGAGCGCGCCGGCGCGCCCCGCCGCCCGGCAGACTCCGTGCCAGCCGTTGCCGCACCCCCGCGGCCATCCCGCCGAGTTCTTCCAGCCCCGGACGCGGATCGTCGCGCACCAGCACGTCGTGCACCTCCCGTCCGGTCAGTCCGCGCAGCAGTTCCAGCCCGCGGCCGGCCATGAACCAGCTCTTCGCAACAGGCCCCAGCCGCCGCGCGACTGCTTCGTGGCGCGATGCGTTCAAATCCGGCAACAGGTTTCGGCCATAGACGCCGATGCGGTACGTGAGCGCCGGAATCTCCTCACCGGCGACCAGCAGCCGGTACCACCGGTAGGGAAAATCGACCCCCAGCGCCACGGGCAACGGCATCGAGCCCCAAGGCCGCGCGTTCACCTCCAGCAGGATCCAGCCGCCACGCTCGTTGCGCTTGAACTCGAACATCGCAACGCCGGTGTAAGGTACGCCACCGACGATCGCCTCGCAGCCATGCAGCAGATCCGGCGAGAGCGGCGCGGAAATTCGGTAGAAACTGGCACCGGAGCGCTCGCGCACGCGGTGATGCTCGAAGGCTTGCAGCACCCTGCCCCGGCTGGCCACCAGCGACACGCCCTGGCCCTGACCGGGAAAGTATTGCTCCAGCAAGGTCTCTCCCGGCTCCAACGTGTGCAGGACACGGGCCAGAGAATCCGCATCGGCCACAACCTGCGCTTTGCCACGCGCACCGAGCGACCCCAGCTGGTAGGAGCGTCGCGGTTTCACCACGACCGGCACACCAAACTCGGTCAGCACTCCAGCCGCGGTGTCATTCTGACGAAGCAACCGCCCCGCCGCCACCGGCACGCCGACCTGCCCCGCCAGTTCGCGGGTGGCGAATTTGTCGAACAATACGGCTATGGCATGATCATCCGGAATCGCCAGTCGGGCGAGCGGCTCGAACTGCGGGCGAAAGCGCTGCAGCGGTAGCAAGGTGGTCTCGTCGCAGGGGATTACCAGGTCGAATCGCTCGGCACGCAGCACTGCTTCCATCGCCTGCTGCCAGTCGGTGCCATCACCCATCCAGGGCGGCAATTCGTGCACCGCCGCAATGTAACGGGAACGCAAGGCAGGCGAACGGAAATTGGCGGGTGCAACGTGCACCGCAATCCCTCGGCGACCGAGGGAGCGGACGGTTGCCAGAAAACTCCGCGTATCATCGCCTAGAACCAGAACCTTGCCGGCGATCACACCTTTTCCCCTCGGCTCGGGGCACAACCCATTCGGTGACGGCAAACTTGGTTTAATGAAAGAAAGTGCAGTGCCATGACAGTGCCAAAGCTCCTATCACGGTCGCAAGGCAGTCGCCACCCGGGCCACAGTGTCCGGCCGTCCGCCGAGTTCCGCTACGAAGAACCGCAGGTAGCCGTCGAGCGTCCCCAGAAAGTCGCGCTGATCAGCCGCCGTTCGTACGTACTGGGTTGCGCCAGGCAGCAGGGAAGAGCTGTGATAGGTCAGCATGAAAAGCCTGGTGCCGGCGGCGATAGCCGATCGGGTCTGCCGAATCAGGTCCGCCAGGCTGTGGCCTTCCGGCGACAGGCGAAGCCGGCTCAGCAGACCCAGCCGGCTGAAGCAGCCAATCAAACGCATCCGGCGAGCAGTACTGCCAGAGAGGCGGGGGAACAGCCGCGGGCCGTATCGTGCCAGGCGGCCCACGAAATGCACCGACAGCGGCAGTTCGCAGATTTGGCCGTCGATCATAAAGGGGTCGGCCGGTGCATCGCGAAAGTCTGGTCCGCCATCGGCCGAGAAGTCGGTATGCGGCACCACACTGGCATCAACCGTGTAGCCCAGTTCGTGCAGAATACCCGGCGTGGCAGCGCCGATTCCGTAGCGCCCCGCCTTGTAGACCAGCGGCTCGCGACCGAAGGCTGCGGTGATGGTCTCGGTCAGCACCTGCAACTTCTGCCGCTCGAGCGAGGGCGGCAGGTTTCCGGGGTAGGAATACCGGACATGCAACAGTTCGCCGGCGGGCGGGTTAACCCAAGGATGTAGATGCGCACCGATTTCGCACCGCCCCGCAGCGGCAAACCCGCGCAGCACGGAGGAGGCCGCGGTTGTGCTGGCGACCGGATAATCGACGACATAAGTCGGTACGACCCCATGTCGGTCGAAAATCTCCTGTGCCATTGGCTGAAAACCTATGTTGGCAACCGAAGTGCTGGTCGGGTCGAAGGGGGCGCCCCAGTCGAACTCCTCTTCCGTGTCAATGACGACAACCAGGGTCGGCGGCCATGATGCCGGTGGGGGTAGCCGCATTTGGACCGGAGGAGACATGACAAATCTCAAATTGTCGTCCATGGGGAGTTGCGGTCCCGCGACGGAGTGTTCAAGATGGAGGTTTTGAGCGACCGGCAATTGATTTGCAATGGTAGAAAGACCTGGCGGATCTCAGGGACAATTCCGTTTCCGCTCCAGGTGTTCACTATCGCGCACACGCGACGTCCCTGCTTCCGTGATGGCTGCGGTTCCAGACCAGTAGCCGGTTGCTGCAACGTGACCGTTCTGCTTCAAAGCCCCGGCTGCCATGCTCTGCGCACCTGAGGGCGATGTCTGGCGCGTGCCAGCCTTGGGGCATTTTGCTTCGCAAGAACGCCAGCTAAGAAGCAACCATTGGGGTTGCAGGATTGCGCTTGGTAGAGATTGCGCGCACTTCACCGAAATGGTCCTTGCCAGCAGCGCACGCATGACTTTGACGGCCGTCCGCTCCATGCCGGCCGTGGAAGCCGCATGGCGGACGCTGGAGGCCGAGGCTGATCCCTCGTTCTTCCAGAGTTGGACATGGGTCGGCTGCCTCGCCGAGGAGCGGTTTCGTCGTCCGGTGCTGCTGACCGCCTCGCGAGACAACCGCACGGTGGGACTCGCCCTGCTCAATTGCACACCGGGCCCCTTCGGCAGCGAACGGTTATGGTTGAACGAGAGCGGCGATCCAGTCCTGGATTCGGTGTACACCGAGCACAACGGGTTTCTTCTGGCACGGGATGCGACCGACCTGTTGCCGGCATGCCTTTGGACCATGCTGCGCGGTCCCATTCAGCCCGACATGCAGCAAGCAGGTACCTGGGGGCGGCGGCTTAGGCTCGCTGGCGTGGACAGCGCGCATCTGGCCGCGGGACAAAAAGCCGGAACCGTCCGTCTGCTGAAAAAAACCGTCGCACCGTTCGTCAACCTTGCCTCCTTGGCGCCGGGGCCGGATGGCTATCTTACGACGCTATCCGGCAATACCCGCTATCAGCTTCGCCGGTCCAACCGCTGCTTTGCCCGGCTGGGCCCAATCGAATTACGCCAGGCTGAGACCGAGCCAGAGGCGCTGGCATTCCTTGATGCCCTCGCAAACCTGCATCAGAACACCTGGGTGGCGCGCGGCGAGCGTGGCGCCTTCGCCAACCCGCAGTTCCTGCGCTTTCACCGCGCCTTGGTCGCTCGCGCCTTGCCACGTAATGAGCTGGAGTTGCTGCGGATTTCCGCCGGCGGGCAAATCCTTGGGTATCTCTATAATTTCCGGCTGCGCGGTCGTGTGTTCACCTACCAGTCGGGATTCGACTATGCCGCCGCGGCCGCACTGGCCGGACCGCATGCGAAACCGGGCCTGACCTGCCATTACACCGCCATTCTGCGTGCACAGTCCGACGGGGCCGTGTCCTATGACTTTCTCGCGGGCCCGGATCGTTATAAAAGCAGTTTGACCCGGGCGGCGACGCCTCTCTATTGGCTGGATGCCGTGCCACGCTTCTCTGGGCAAAGCATGGCGCTGTGGTTAAAAGGGCTGGCTGGATGGCGATAATGTCGTCTGAACCCCAAACCAGTCGCTCCGGTCCTGATTGTCGATAGCATGGACATTGCGCGAGCACTTGCCAAGTCTGTGTTACCCCCATCGGCGCGCCGCTCAGCACGCAATGCGTGGGAGAATGTGCGGGATTGGTTCGATGTCTTCGTCTTTGGCACGCGGTTCATGGCGACGCGCACCCCGATGCCGAAGATCATGCTGTATTTCGGATTTGCACTTGGCGACGATCTTCTTTGTACCACTGTCCTTCGTGAGCTGCGCAAACGGGGCCATGACCGCATTCTAATGGTCTCGGACCACCGGGATCTGTTTGTGGGGAATCAGGATCTTACGTATCTCCATCCCCTCTGGAAGCGCTACTATCCGGATGGTTCCACCATCGCCGTCTGCCGGCGATTCGCTCGAATTTGGGGCGGCAGGTTTGTACGGCCGGAATATGCACCACCTGGTGGTGCGGACCGGCGGAGGCAACCGTCGCGCCATGCGATCGCTGAGATGTGCGCGAAGGTCGGTATCACCGGACCGGTCGAGATCAGGCCCTATATCAATTTGACCCAGGAAGAGAAAGAGTCTGCAAGCTGGGCACGAAACTGCGTTGTCGTCCAAAGCAGTGGCTTGATTGCCCGTCATCCTGCAAGGTTAAAGGAATGGTATCCAGAACGCTTCGAGGCAGTAACAGAAGCCTTGAAAACGGAACTAATGTTTGTGCAGATCGGGTCCAAGGAAGATCCACCGCTTCGACATGCCAGGGATTTGCGTGGAAGCACCAACATACGGGAGTCTGCGGCAATTCTACATCAGGCTCGGCTTTACATTGGACTTGAGGGTTTCCTGATGCACTTGGCACGGGCTGTTGAATGTCCGAGCATAATCATTTTCGGAGGACGTTCGGCGCCTTGGCAGTTGGGTTACATCTGCAACATCAATATTCACTCAACGATCTCGTGCGCTCCATGCTGGCGATCGAACAACTGCGAGTTTGGACGCCAGTGCATGGATGGCATCTCCGCGGCCGACGTGGTTGCCGCGACACGGGAAATGCTGCTAAGGCCACGCAATCCCCTCGCTGTCGAGACCATCGAGATCGCAACCGGCCATCCATAGACCGGCATAAATAACCGTCTAATTGACGTTCCTCGCCCTCGGCGGCAGCAGCAGGTAAAAATCCTGGTCAACATCGGAAAATGCCAAGTACTCGTTCAGTGAGGCAATATATGTGAAGCCTCCAAACAAATTCACGTGCGCGACAGGTGGCGGGCCATCGGGAATGTCGATCTTCGCGACAATATCGATCGTCCTGGTGCGGTAGTTGGGGTACAGAAAGTACACATTGCTATCGCCGATCCAGGCGACAAATGCACCCAACAGAGGGTTGTACGTAAGCCCCGCAACCTGCGGATCGCCCAGCAGATCCGTATCGCCGGTAACCCGCCAGCCAGGGGCAGGCGCGAACGGTGAACTCGGGTTGTATCTGGTCATCGATAGCCCATTCAGGTCCCACATCTCGATGGTCCCGCGGACAACACCATGACCCACGCCAAGCGCCATGGCCCAGTGATGTGTGGTATCGACCGACACCGCGCCAATAAGATAGCCGTAGGGCCAGGCATTGCTCACCTTCGCGTCCACCGGCGGATTGCGGTTGAAGTCGATAAGGCGGCCACCGCGATCGGCATAGGCGCGGTTACCGGCGGTATATGCCAGGCCAGTCGCAGGATCGAAAATCCACATTGGCGGCGAAACCGACCCGAACGCGTTGTTCGCCGCTTCAAGCCGCGTCCAAGCGACCGTCGAGGACATTGGCAACTGCGATGATGCGAATGGATTAAAGCTCCATAGATCCTCAGAGAACCCGCCGAATTCGTGGGTGGCGGTAGAGCATGCGCTGATGCCATGCACTACTCCTTGCCCGACAATGATAGTCCTGGTCAGCGGATCCCAGGACGCGGCACCCAGTATGCCGGTTGGCGCGCGGACGATCTCGCCATTGGACTTCAGATGCAGCGCCGCATCGCACGCCGAAAGCTGCAATCTGTTGCGGCCCGCGGACGGCTGCGGCATGTACTCCTTGGTCTCGTCAATGTTGACGGGCCTTGTCACCAGCTCGGGCCGCATGGTCCGGAGATTGAATCCATAAATCTCGTTGCCGTAATAATTGCTCCAGCCTGCGTCGCCCATGAGATACCAGGTCTGATTAGCGGGCACATATACGCCGGTGGTCGGGCCAGTGCATGGCGCGCCCACCCCATGATTGTCGGCATATTTGGGGAGAGCCCCGGCGCAGATCGTCGAAATCTTGGAATCCCGAATGTCGCGCCACGTGTAGTGACCGAGGGCCGCAGCAGCCGGCGACTCCCCGACCGACACCATAAGGGACTTGATTACCGAACCGCCGGGCCCCGTGCAGGAGATCGAGAACTTCTGGCTTGTCGTGAGCGGAGGAGATGCATAGCGGCCGGACACCGGCTGGAATCCAGACCAGCCGTCGCCAGCAATGCAGTACGACACGCCCGCCGATGACCAGGTCAACGTTGCCCCGGTGTTGAAAGCGATCGGCGCGTCGGAAGCAAACGTCAAGGTCGGCACGGCCGGCACCGCCTGGCCCGGTGTATATTCGTAGGCACCCACATCGAGCGCGCCAACGGCCCGCCTGGCAACGCCAGTGTCCGGCAACTGGAACTCGAAGTGCGGCGCGAGCGAGAAGCCATTCACCTCTCCAGGATCGATACCGGCATGGACCGCGGGCGATCTCGCAGTGAGGTTGTAGATCCGGTCCGCCTCGTTCGCGAAGCCAGGAGAATCCGTGATGATGTTGTTGCGCTGCTGCAGCGCCCCGGCACTCGGGCCATCGACCACGCGAGCGGCGGACGGCAGGCCGACGATCAGGTTGTTGACCATCTCCGCCCTGGCGACCCGCGGACCCAACAAAAGCGCCCAGCGATAGTCTGGGACTCTGTCCTCATTGACGATGGTGTTGCTCGCAATATAGAGATCTTGCACCGGATTGACCGCCCCTTCCTCGGCATAGGCGATCGCGTTGCCATTCTGCGCGTCCGGCCCCTTCTGGATGACATTGCCGATGACGTAGCTAAGGCCCCCGTTTGGCAGGTCCACCTCATAGCTCGCCCGACCCGTCGCCTCGTCGGCAAGCCGGTTATACAGAATGTAGTTGACCTGCGCCCTCGACTTCACCTCATGGCCAGTGTCGGCATTATGCGAGTAGCTGAAGCGCAGCACGAAGCTGTCGGCGTTCTGGGGATTGCTGATATACATGTTGTGCCCGCATCCAGAGGCGTTCACACAGTTCCCGTTGTCGTCGAATACGCTGTGGTCAATGACGATGTTGGCCGGCGCGCCGGGTGTCAGCAGGACACCATTCTGACTATGCGCAAAATATGACCGAGTGATGTAGACGTATCCACCGCCATCCAGCCGGATGCCTGCATCATTATTGCTCGGACCGCGCGCACCGATGAACGCGATGTTGTCGATGATCATGTTACGGCCGCGCGGATTGAAGATGCCCTTGTCTCCGCTGATCGTGCAGCCCGTCGCGTCGAACACCGCCCCCGCGCCGACGCCGATCACCGTGATATCGTTCGCACTCCAGGCGATGCTTTGCTCCGTGCAGCGGTAGGTGCCGGCATCGATCTCGACCACGTCGCCGTCCCCCAGCTTTTTCGCGATCGAAGAAAGCGTCTTGTATTGTTCCGTCGGGCCGACATGCCAGACTTTGCCTGTCCCGAACACACCAGCCGGCGCTCTGACTGCGTCAAGCTGTGGGTTGTAGGGCGGAATGATGCCATGAACGTCTGGTGCGGCCGCGCGTGCCGGCCCGCCAGCGAGCAGCAGACTGGCAAAGAACAAAACGGCGACGCAGCCGACGATGGATGGCAGTGGGCGCATGTCGCAGGACCATTGGTCGGAAGGCCGCCCCCGTATAGCCTCGCGAGGTTTCTGGCAGAAGCATGATTTTTGCGACCCGCGCAAAAGGATCGGCCAGAACCGATAGCTTCGCCACCGATCCGTATACGCCGCCGCGGAAAGATCGGTCCAGGGAAACGCTTGCATTCGTTGCATGTGTTGCCATACGAAAGAACCGCGATTGCGTCGGCCCCGACGTCATTGCCAACCGGGATTGCCGTCCGTGAAATTCCATGATCCTTGATGCACGCTCCGTGCCATCCGGCACAACCATCGACACGGAAGTATGCATCGTCGGCGCCGGCGCCGCCGGTATCACCCTCGCACGCGCGTTCATCGGCGCGCCGTTCCGGGTCGTCCTCCTTGAGAGTGGCGGCATGAACTTCGATCTGCCAACGCAGGAACTCTACGACGGCGAAAGCATCGGCGCGCCGTTCGTTCCGTTGAACGCGTCTCGTCTGCGTTATTTTGGCGGCACAACCAACCATTGGGGCGGCTATTGCCTGCCCTTGGACGAGATCGATTTCGAGAAACGCGAAGCGTTTCCCTATCACGGTTGGCCATTCCCAAAATCGCATCTGGATCCCTGGTACGACCGTGCCCAGGACGTGTGCCGGTTGGGGCGTTACGACTACCGGCCATCAAGCTGGGGCATTCCGGCCACCAAGATCCCCCCTCCGTTCGCCGGTCCCACCTTCGAGACGAAGCTGCTGCAGGAGAATCCGGTTCGGTTTGGCCCCTTCTACGCGCCCGAGCTACGGCACGCTCCACGTGTCGCGACGTACCTGCACGCCAACGCCTTCCATTTCGATGCCGGTGACGCGAATGCCGAAGTCAAGGCATTGACCGTCAAAACCTTGTCCGGACACAGCTTCACCGTTGTTGCCCGTATCTATGTCCTGGCTGTCGGCGGAATCGAGAATGCTCGGATTCTGCTCGCTTCAGGTCGAGAAGACGGAAACGGCCTTGGCAATGAACACGATCTGGTTGGCCGTTTCTTCATGTTACATCCGGTCTTCACCGTCGGGAGCATCGTTCCGACCAATCCATATATGAATGTCGATTTCCTGACCAAGGGTACCTGGGTCCCAGGCAAATTTCGGATTGACCCAATCGTCGGCCTGTCCGCATCGAGCATGCGGGATCTGCATCTTCCGAATATGATGTTCGGATTCGACTTCAAGCTTGCGCCTGTCGCCGGGGCAATGGACGCCCTCAAGCGGCTGGCGGATGGCGAGGGGCCTGCCGGGAGCACCTGGACGGACCTGTCCAAGGTGGTCCGCAACTTCGAGGGCGTCACGGATTTCGCGGTGCGCAAAGTACTGTTCGGCGACGGAATACCGATCCAGGCAATGCACCTGTGGGGTGCGTCGGAGCAACAGCCGAATCCGCAAAGCCGGGTGACGCTGGGGCCAAAACGCGATAGTCTCGGCATGTGTGAAGTCATTGCTGACTGGCAGCTCGTTCCGGAGGATAGAACCAAGCCGGCCGACATAGTCCGCTTGCTCGGAGCCGAGATCGGACGCACGGGATTTGGCCGGCTGCACTCCGAATTTGGCAAGGACGGTGCCTGGCCAGAAGACTTTCGCGGCAACGAGCACCAGATGGGGACCACGCGCATGCACAGCGATCCGACGCAGGGGGTCGTCGACCCGAATTGCCGCTTGCACACCGTCTCCAATCTTTACGTCGCCGGCAGTTCGGTATTCACAACAGGGGGTGTAAGCAATCCAACGTTGACGATCGTTGCTCTGGCGCTTCGTCTGGCGGACCATATCAAGGAGAATCTCGCGTGAAGGCAACGCCCCTCCTGTTCCGGCGCAGCGTCATGGCCGCCGCGATCGCCGGGGGATTCGCCTGGCTCAGCGAACGCGCCTCATTCTTCGCTGGCCGCCGGCATATCCGCGCGGTACCCGGTTCGGACGCGCTCGCCGTGGTGTGTGCAAGGCTGGGCTCGTCGCCAGCGATCGGGGAAGCGTGCTTGCGAGCTTTGCCGGGAATCAATTCAAAGGAATCGCTGGCAAGGGCGATCCTCGGTGACATAGTACCGGTTGGCAAAACCTTCGCGTCCGGGCGTACTCTCGCTCAGGCGGTACGGGACCGCAGTCGGGACGACTTTCAAAGCGGCAGGATTGTTACAGTAAACGGTTGGATCTTCTCAATGACCGAGACGCGCCTGTACGCACTCGCGACCATGTTGTCCCAGGCGTAACCACCCGTCGCTGCTGCGTTCCGGTCGGACCTACGTCAGCCGGCCCCAAGATGCCGCCGTCAGGGCAGCCGCATTCGAACCAGCCAAGTGATCGCCTGCAGGGCCGGCACGTGCACGCGACTGCTTGCCTCAACCCTTGTATTCCATAATGTACAACCCCGCGGAAAAGTCCGTGCAGTACACAATTCCATTCCGGTCCACCGCCACATCCGCCGAATGCAGCACCTTCGGTCTGTTCGGTCGCGGATCAACCAGCTTCGCCGGCGGCGGCGGCACGCATGCGCCGACTTCCACCGGTCGGTACTTGTCGCGGATGTCGTAAACCCGCACGCCGGCGTTCTGATACGTCGCAAAGATCAGCTCTTCGCTCACGAACTGGTCGGGCCGGTTCTCATAAACGTTGTGGGGCCCGAAATGGCCGCCCACCTTCAGATAATCGGTATCGTTCGGCTCGGGGAACGTGGCGATGCTGATCGGATTGGACTTCACGCGGTTGTCGAACACCCAGATCGGCTTTTCGCCGTCCTCGCGATTGTCCAGCACCGTCTCGTCCACCACAATCAACAGTTCGCGGTTCGGCAGCGGCAGCGCGTTATGCGTGCCACCACCGAACGGCGGTGCCCACACCTTGCGGGTGATCAGCTTGGGCGAGGAGCGGTCGCTCACGTCCACCACCGCAAGGCAGGCATCGCGCCAACTGCAATAGGCGATGTCGCCATGCACGATCGCATGGTGCAGGCCGAAGCGGCCGACCTCGCTCGGCCAGCTCGCAACCTCACCGGCCGCGACATTCATGCCCGGCAACCAGTAGCGGCCTGCCAGCACCGGCTTCGCCGGGTCCGCCATGTCGATGGTGATCAGGATGTAGTCAGAGAACCCATCCAGCAACGCCGAGGCATAGGCCCAGCGTCCACCCACATACCACAGACGGTGCAGCCCACCGCCCTGCACCGGCATGAATCCGATCTGCCGTGGCTCGCCCGGCTTGCTGACATCGTACACCGCCATGCCAGCCGACCAGGTTTGCTCGGACGCCGCCTCGCCATGCCCGCTGATCTTGCCCTTGTAGTAGTTCTTCTCATCGGCAAGCTCCGGCTGCGCAAACATGTCCTTGGCATGGATCACCAGCAGCAGATCGTTGAACTGCTGCAAATGGATCGACCAGGTGTTCGGCGGCGCGGGAACATAGGTGACCGGCTTCGGCTTCGTAGGGTCGCGCACGTCAATGACCGAAAAGCCCCCGGAGAAGATGTGGCCGACAAATGCATGCCCCCGGTGGATCATGAGTTGCACGCCATCCGCGCGCCCGCCGCCCTGGTCGGTATAACCGATGATGCGCATGTTGCGCGCGTAGCTTGGTGTCATCAGGTCCGTCATCGGGGGTCTCCTTCAGCTTTGCCGGTGATCCTAAGCCGGGACCAGTGCTTGTCGAGACAAGGCGCGACCCGTTGCGCGCTATCAACTCCTGGCTGGCGTCGACCATCGTCGGTCTGGTTAGTGATTTTCACGCTGTCCGTTGCGCCTGTAGTGGCATCGCCTCGCCGTCGCGCAGTACATGGGAGCAACCCAGGCGAGCAGCTTCGGCGGCGTCATCGGCAACCGTCTCCAAGCTGGCAACAGTGGCGAACCCGCGTGCCCGCAGCGCCACGGTCTGCTCCTGGCTGGCGCCGGAGGGCACAAACACTCGCAACCGGGCTTCCCGTCTCGGAGCCGCCCGCAGCACCGCGTCCGGGAGCAAGGTAAGGCCCGTGGCAGGCTCGGTGTCGCCGCAAACGTAGCGGCCGCCGCGGCCAAGTTCTTCGTGCCGCCCAGGTGCATAAACAGTGACCGACACGCCGGTTTCGTAACGGAAGCCGCGGAACTCAACGGGATCGATGGTCAAGCGAAGCTCCGGCGCGCGTGCCCGGATCGCGGCAACCGCGGCAGCAAGCCGTGCCGCCAAAGTCCCTGCGGCGTTGGGCAGGCGTGCCGCATCCAGCGCCGCGAGCGCACGGTCGGCCGGACCGGCGGCAAGCAGCAGATCGGTCAGCACCGGCGCTAATGTGCCGCCATGGCGAGCGACAGCAGCAGCGTCCTTGCGATCCAGCGCGCGGGACAGCGCCGCGCGCGGAGCGCCAGCCATACCGGCATCGTCGAGCAAGGTGGGCACCAGCATCGGCAAGGTCAGATCGAAGCTGACCCGGGTCAGGTCCAGCGCCGCCAACGCCTCCGCGCCGACCAGGATGATCTCGGCGTCGGCATCCGGGCTGTCGATGCCGATCAGTTCGATGCCAGCCTGGGCGATCTGGCGATCCGGCGCCAGTTGGTTTCCCCGCACGCGCAGACACTGCCCCGCATAAGAAAGCCGCAGCGGGCGCGGCGCGGTGGCAAGTCGCGTGGTGGCAATGCGCGCGACCTGCGGTGTGGTGTCGGCACGCAGGCCCATCATGCGCTGGCTGACCGGATCCATCAGGCGAAAGGTCTGGTCCGCAACAGCGGCACCGGAGCCTGACAGAAGGCTGTCCTCGAATTCGATCAACGGCGGCTTGACGCGCTGATATCCATGCGAGGCGAACACGTCCATGATCGCCTCGACCGATGCAGCCTCGGTTTCGGCCTCCGGTGGCAGCAGATCGCGCAGGCCAGCGGGAAGGAGAGCAGGGTTGGGGGTATCATCGCTCATCGCGGCGAAAGTGACACAGCTTGAGCCAGCGGCACAGGGCAGTGGGTGCATTGCCGCGAGACAATCCGGCCTGGGCGTTTCGGCGGTCCGGACACGCCGGTCGCGGCAATCGGCCGATTGCCCCGCGGCCGGGTTCGCAGTACGACTCCAGGCGGAGGAGGGTTGATCACATGAAAGCAATCCTGGGCGGCCATCAGGTCGCGAGCAGTGACGATATCGTCGAAGCGGCCGGCTACCACTATTTCCCGCCGGACTCGGTGCGGATGGAATGGCTGCAAAAGTCGGCCAAGACGGCAGACGACCTGAAGTGTCCGCACGGCGTGCAGTTCTACGACGTAGTGATCGACGGCGTGCGCCATGCGCGGAACGCGTGGTCGTATGAGGCACCGCAACCAAGGATGGTGCAGGTCGCCAATAGGTTCGGGTTCTGGGAAGACGTGCAGGTCTCGTAGCAACGCGAGACGCGGTACTAGATACTTGTCATGGCCGGGTTCAACCCGGCCATCTTCCCCCCGACCGGGCGCGTCTGCGCCGACCGGGCGGATTTCCTACGCGTCGATGACAGGGTCGGTCACCGTCACCACGTAGTGCTCTGACAAGATGGGCCTATGCAAACCAACCGGCATTGGCCACACTGGCCGCTAGGAAACGTCTCATCGGAAACCAATGGACCTGTCGTTCAATCTGCTGGGCAATGCCATCGTCTCCGGCATCCTGCTCGGCGGCTTCTATGCCGCTGTGTCGATCGGCGCCTCGATCTCCTTCGGTATGCTGGATATCGTCAACATCGCTCATCCCGCCTTTATCCTGCTCGGTTCTTATGTCGCCTTCATTGCCAACACCTGGTGGGGAGTCGATCCGATCCTGGCCAGCGTGATCGCCATGCCACTGTTCTATTTGCTCGGCATTGGCATTTACTCAATATATGAAGTGTCATTCGAACGAAGAGGCGATACCGCCTTGCGCGGACTCGCCTTCTTCTTCGGCCTGCTGTTCATTACCGAAGTTGTGCTGGTGCTGGTCTTCGGTGTCGATTACCGCCTGGTCGATGCCCCCTATATCGGCCCCAGCTTTTTCATCGGCCAGATCGAGTTCCCGCTTCGCCTGCTGGTCCCCTGCCTGGTCGCGCTGGCAATGCTGGTTGGGCTGGAATTGTTCCTCTCCCGCACGTTCATCGGCCGCGCGGTGCAGGCGGTGGCACAGGATCCGCAAGCATTGCGCCTGATGGCCGCCAACCCCACGCGCATCAAACGCATCGCCTTCGGGATTTCGATCGCCACGGCGTCGCTCGCCGGTGCGGTGCTTATCATCATTCAGCCGGTCGAGCCCTCGGTCGGCCGCGATTATATCGGCCGCATCTTCGCCATCGTTGTTCTGGGCGGCCTGGGCAGCCTGAATGGCACCCTGGTCGCTGCCATGATCCTCGGCGTTGCCGAGAACCTGACAGCCACATTTTACGGCCCCTCCTGGTCGCCTGCCGTCTCGTTCGGCGTGCTACTGCTCACCCTCGCCTTGCGGCCCAGCGGATTGTTCGGACGGGCCTGATGCGCAACATCACTTTCGTTGGGCTGCTGACCATCGCAGCCGCGGTGGTGTTCGCCGCAATGCTGTGGGTCCACAACGGCTACGTGTTCTTTGCCGGCTACGTGGTGTTGCAATACATCGTGCTGGCAACGGCGTGGAATATCCTGGGCGGCTACACCGGTTACGTAAATTTCGGCGTCGCGGCGTTCTTCGCCTGTGGCGCCTACAGTACCGTGGCGCTGGACAAAATTTGGGCACCACCGTTGATCGTACTGATCCTGGTTGGCGGGGTCGTCTCCGGCATTATCGGTCTGGGCACCGGATATCTCACCCTCCGGCTGCGCGGCACATTCTTCGGCATCGCGACTCTGGCGCTGGCCGTGGTGGCACAGACGCTGATCACCAACTGGTCGTTCGTCGGCGGATCTCGCGGCGCCTACATCATCCGGCCAGAGCATGCTCCCTTTCTGCCGCTGGACTACATTCAGTACCTGTGCCTGTGGATGCTGATCCTTTCGGTGGCCTCGCTGGCGACGGCACGCGCGATAGAGCATTCACGACTGGGCGTCGGCTTCGCCACAATCCGCGATGACGAACTGGCCGCGGAGGCGTCCGGTGTCCCCACGCTGCGTTTGAAACTGATCGCCACGGTACTGTCCGGCGCCTTCATGGGCATGGCGGGCGCCCCCCTGCCCTATTACGTCACCTATCTCGATCCGTCCTCCGGCTTCAGCCTGAGCTACGCAGTGAACACCATCGCCATGCCGCTGATCGGCGGCACGTCGAGCTGGCTTGGGCCGCTGATCGGCGCCGTGCTGCTGGGAACGTTGCAGCAGGTAGCGACGGTGACGATTTCCTCCGCTCTGTCGCTGCTGATCGTCGGGCTGATGCTGGTGGGCTTCGTTGTCGTCGCGCCGAACGGCATCATCGGTTGGTTCGCCCCGGTGACACGAACCCGCATGCGCCGCCTGCGGGGATCGCGATGACCGACGCTCCGCTGCTGGAAATCACCGGCGTTGGCAAGCGCTTCGGCGGCTTCATCGCGCTGGCTGATATCGAACTTGCCGTGCAGCAGGGGGAACGTGTCGGGCTGGTAGGGCCCAACGGCTCGGGCAAGAGCACCCTGGTGAACTGCATCTGTGGTACGCTGCGCAATGAAACCGGCAGCGTACGCTTTGGCGGACATTGGCTGGACGGGATGAAGGCGCACGAGCGTACCCGGCTTGGCCTGGCGCGCAGTTTCCAATTGCCACGGCCGTTTGCTACGATGACGCTGGCGGAGAACCTCCGCGTGCCGATCCTGTATGCCGTGAACGTGCGTAACGGCCACACAATGACCGACATCGAGACCCGCTGCGACGAACTGCTGCGGATGGTCGGGCTGCTGGACAAAGCGCATCGCCTGCCGCGCGATCTAACTCAGATCGAGATGCGCAAGCTGGAGCTGGCGCGCGCCATGGCGTCCGAGCCGCGGCTGCTGATTTCCGACGAGGCGATGGCAGGGCTGTCGCATGGCGAGGTGGACGACATCCTGGCGCTGTTGCTGAAACTGAACGAACAAGGCGTCACAATCATTATGATCGAGCACATCATGCGTGCCGTCCTCGCGTTTTCGCAGCGGTTGGTGGTGCTGGTCGCCGGCCGCAAGATCGCCGATGGCGATCCGCAGGCAGTGGTGCGCCAGTCCGACGTGGTCGAGGCATACCTTGGCAGCTAGTTTGGATATATCAGGCCTGGATGCCGGCTATGGCGCGGTGCGCGTGCTGCACCAAGTATCGCTGCGTGTGGCCGCAGGCGAAACGGTCGCCTTGCTCGGCACCAACGGCAACGGCAAGTCTACGCTGATCCGCTGCGTGCTGGGCATGGTGCGACCAAGCGGTGGCAACATTACGCTGGAGATCGACGGATCGCGGCACGAGCTGGTGGGCATGTCCACCGAGGACATTGTCGATCTCGGCGTTGGCGTGGTGCCGGAGGGGCGGCGGCTGTTTCCACGACTGACGGTGACCGAGAACCTGCTGATGGGCGCCTTCCGCCGCGCCGCACGTGCGGACATCACAAGGAATTTGGAATTCTGCTACGAGGCGTTCCCGAGGCTGGCGGAACGGCGGCGGCAGTTGGCGGGATCAATGAGCGGTGGCGAGCAGCAGATGCTGGCGCTGGGACGGGCGCTGATGACAGCACCGAAGATGCTGTTGGTGGATGAGCCGTCTGTCGGGCTTGCGCCGCTGCTGGTGAGCCGGACGATCGACAAGATCAAGGAACTGAAGGACAGCTACCGGCTAACTGTTCTGATGGCGGAGCAGAATTTCACCCAGGCGATCAGGATTGCGGATCGAGGGTATGTGATCGTGCACGGGCGGATCGAGTTCGAAGGCACGTCCGCTGAAGAGCTGAACAATAACGAACTGATCCGGCAGTTCTATTTGGGGGCTTAGCGCCCAACCACGCGCTGCTCGTCATGGCCGGGCTTGATCCGGCCATGACGAGCGGCACTCACTCCGCTGCCTGCTTGACCTGACCTCCGCGCGCCGCGTCCAGCGCCTGGGTCAGATCGGCCAGGATATCGTCGATGTGCTCGATCCCGATCGACAACCGCACATAACCCGGCGTGACCCCCGTCGCCTCTTGCTCCTCCGCCGAAAGCTGCGAGTGCGTCGTGCTGGCTGGGTGAATCGCCAAACTCCGCGCGTCGCCGATATTCGCGACGTGGTAGAACATCTTCAGCGAATCGATGAACTTCCGCCCCGCCTCCATGCCGGCCGCAAGTTCGAACCCGACCAGCCCGCTCTGCCCGTGCGGCATGTATTTGGCGGTGCGCTCCGCCCCGATCCCCTTGTGAAATGCCGGATGGATCACTCGCGCGACGTCCTTCCGCTGCGACAGGAACTGCGCCACCGCGAGCGTATTCTTGCTGTGCTCGCGCATACGCAGCGGCAGCGTTTCCAGCCCCTGCAGGAACAAGAATGCATTCATCGGCGCCATTGCCGCACCCAGGTCGCGCAGCAGTACTACCCGCATGCGCAGGATATAGGCGATCGGGCCAAGCGGCTTCGCAGCCTGTGCCCAGACCGCACCGTGATAGCTGGGATCAGGTGTGTTCAGCAGCGGCTGGCGCGCAGGATGCGCTTCCCAATCGAAATTGCCGCCATCCACCACGATGCCGCCGATCGACGTGCCATGGCCGCCGATATATTTCGTAGTGGAGTACATCACCACCGCAGCGCCATGCTCGAACGGCTTCACCAATACAGGCGCGGCCGTGTTGTCCATGATCAGCGGAATGCCGAACTTCCGGCCGATCGTAGCGACTTCTGCGATCGGGAACGGAATCAGCTTCGGGTTCGGCAGCGTTTCCGCATAATAGGCCCGCGTGCGGTCGTCGGTAGCGCGCGCGAACGCTTCGGGATCAGCGGGATCGACGAAACGGGTCTCGATTCCCATATCCTTCAGCGTGTTGCCAAACAGATTCCAGGTGCCGCCGTAGAGATCGGTGGAACTGACGATATTGTCGCCCGACCGCGCGAGGTTCAGCACGCAAAAAGCCGACGCGGCCTGTCCGGACGCCAGAGCCAGCGCCGCGGCCCCGCCTTCCAGCGCCGCGACGCGTTGCTCCAGCGCATCCTGCGTCGGATTCATGATGCGCGTGTAAATGTTCCCCAGCTCGCGCAGGCCGAACAGGTTGGCGGCGTTTTCGGTGCTGTCAAACTGATAGGATGTCGTTTGGTAGATCGGCACCGCAACCGCATGCGTGGCGGGATCGCGGCGCCAGCCGGCATGCAAGGCCAGCGTCTCCGGGTGCTTGGACATGGGCTTCTCTCTCCCCCGATCGGTGGGCCGCACTATAGGAGCCGGCCCCGAACCTGTCATCGCCGCGTCGTTTTGGCACAAGACGCGATACGATAAGCGTCTTCGTGGATGATCTTCAATGCCCCTATCAGGCGGTGCAGAAAATTTTGGTCCGCGCGAGAATAGGCCCCGACATCACGACGCCTCGTCCAGGATTGCCGGATCGCGCAGAACGCCCCCGACATACGCCTCTCGCACGGCCACCATCGAAGCGGCAGCGACCGGCGTGCCGAGAATGAGGCCCAGCGGACCGAAGATCGTACCAAGGATCGTCATCGACAGAATGCTGAGCGCCGGCGGCAGATGCACCGTGCGGCGCTGCACCAGCGGCGATACCACATAGCCTTCGATGCTATGGCAGATCACAAAGATGCCAAGCACCCAAAGCGCAGTCTGCCAGCTTATGGTCAGGCCGACCAGCATGGCGGGCACCGCCGCCGCGATGGCGCCGAAATACGGAACGAAGGTGAACAATCCGGCCAGTACCCCCAGTGCCAGCGAGAGCGGCACCCCGAGGATGGCGAGCCCCACGCCGGTCAACACGCCAACAACGATCATGTCGATCAACTGGCCGAGCGACCACCACTGCAGGGTGCTGCCGATCCTCAGCAGCACGTGATTCACCCGCGGCCGCCACGGCAGGGGAAACAGCATCACGACGCCACGCACGTACCATGCCGGGGCAATGGCGAAATACAGGGCCGTAACGAGCAAAATGAAGGCACTGGCCAAACTGCCAAGCGTGGAGGTTGCAACGGTGCGCGCATAAGTGACCACGTGGTTCTGCATCGCGGCAGCCGGTGACGACCGTTGGAAAATCGCCTTACCCCACGCGGTATCGCCGTAGGCATCGCGCAGATGATCGATCTGCTGATGAACCTGCTTGTATAGCGCCTGCGATTCGTTCGCGAGCTTGGGCCCGATATAGTAGCAGAAGCCAAGCAGCAGCGCTGCGGCGACCACGCAGACGACAGCCAGCATCGCGCCTTCGGATGCATGGGTGAAGCGTGCCGCCCATTGGCTGATTCCTCGCAATATCACCGCGATCAGCACCGCCATGAAGATCAGCAGGATGATATCGGACAGCAGCCAGACGAGCAGGATGAACCCCGCCGCAACGGCGATGATTTGCAGCGTTGCGGCGAGGCTGAACGTCTCGTCAGCGACGCGCTCGGCGCCCTGCGAGTTCGGCATTCTCAGCCCGGCTTCTTGTTCTGGGGCCGTGACACCTGTGTGGGTTCGGTGCGGTCGGTCTGGTTCACGGCCTTGCGCGCCGTGCGATCAGCTTCCGATCGCGGCGGCGATTCCGCATCGCCCGGCACCTGGGCGGGCGTCTGCGTCTCGGCTTCCTGCGGCATGGGCGGGTCTCCTTATGGCGGGCAGCGTGCTGCCTGTGCCAGGAAACGCCGCAGATTGCGGTGCGGTTCACGTGCGGTATCACGCGGGTAGGTGATGGCACTTCCCACCCAAAATCGCCGACTACACGTCAACCACGATGTATTGTTGCTCTACCGTCACAGGGATGGTTTCGGCCACATAGGGTCCTTGCACCACGCTCTGGCCCTCCGCCACCTCCACCGGATAGCTGCGCACGCTGATCTTTGATGGATCGCAGAAGGACTGCCCGCTGCGCACGTCGAATTCCCAGCCGTGCCAAGGGCAGCGCAGGATCTCGCCCGCACGGGAGTATTTGTAGCGGCCAGGATCATCCGATTCGATCAGGCCGGTCAGCTTGCCTTCGCACATCGGGCCGCCCTGGTGCGGGCAGCGGTTGAACAACCCGAAGAATTCGCCGCCGAGGTTGAATACAGCGATCGGCCGCCCGCGCACCGTCACCAGCTTGCGCTCCCCCGGCGGAATCTCGGCAACCGTCGCCACCACATGCTTGCTCATCGGCGTAACGTTCCCATCATTGCAGGCAATCCAATGCGTGGCCGGACGCTAGCGAACGCTCGCCGCAGCGGCAACCGTGGCCGGGTTGACCCCTTGAAACCGCCCGCCTACACCCGCCGCCGCCGATTGGGGAAACGTCATGGCTTGTGGATTGCGTTATGGAATGGCGCTGCTGTCATTGCTTTGCATGGCAGGTACAGCTTCAGCGAAGACGATTCATCTGGGGGCGGTGATCCCCCTCACCGGCCCGGCCGCCGTCGTCGGCAACCAGGAAATGCGCGGCATTCAGTTCGCCATCGACAATGCGAATGCCAAGGGCGGCGTTGACGGCAACAAGGTCGAGGTGCAGTTCGAGGACAATCAGGCCAAGGCCGACCAGGCCGTGCTGGCATTCAACAAGCTGGTCGATCTCGAGAATATTCCAATGATGTTCGTCGGCTACTCCGGCCCGACGCTTGCCATGGCGCCGCTCGCGACGCGTAAGCAGATCCTGCTGGTGAATGCCGGCGCGCAGGCCGACAAGCTTTCCACGGCTTCGCCGTACCTGGTGAACACGCTACCCAGCACCGATGACGAAGTGAACGTGATGGTGAAGTACCTGGCCAAGCACGGAAAGAAGCAGGCAGCGGTCCTGTACGAAAATGACGCTCCGGGGATTGGCGGGCGCGACGATTTCGTCAAGCGGTTTCCAACCACCGGCGGCAAGATCGTGGCGCAGGAACCGGTGCAATTCGGGCAGACCGACTATCGCCCCGCACTGCTGAAGCTGGCCGCCGCCAAGCCGGATGTGCTGTACGTGGTGACGACGGCCGGCATGCCGTCGCTGGTGCAGCAATTGCACGAAATGAAGCCGGACTTCCTGATCTCCGGTTCTACCTTCGCGGCCGATCCCGCGGCAATCGCCGATCCCGCCTCCAATGGGATCATCCACACGCAAGTGCAGATCGATGCGCCGCCGGCGCTCAGCGCGGCGTTCAAGGCGAAATACGGCGCCGATATGGATTTCTTCGCCCGTCAGTACTACAACGCGGCGCAGATCATCTTGACCGTTCTGAACAAGCTGGTCAGCGAACACAAGCCGATCACCGGCAAGGACATGCGCGCCACTCTGTTCCAGATCCGTAAATTCCAGGGCCTGATCCCGATGGAGTTCACCAGCAACACCGCAACGGTGCCGATCGGCATCAATGAGATGAAAGACGGCAAGGACATCACGCTGGAGAAGGTCACGGCGGCGCAGTAAGTGCAGGGCCGCCCTCCCGTCATGGCCGGGCTTCACCCGGCCATCGACTCAAGAGCAGATCGGGCGGTTGCGTTGACCGCAAAGTTCGATCGACCGTGCGTAGATGGAGGGGCCCGGCCCGGCCATCACGATGGGACTGGTTACGCATATGATCCTGCTGCAACTTCTCATTAATGGCCTGATCACCGGCTGCGCGCTGGGCGTCGTCGCCATCAGCTTTGCCCTGGTCTACGCGACGACCAGGATCTTCCACGTCGCGCATGCCGGCGTTTACACGGTCGCGGGCTATATCGCCTGGCTGCTGGTGTCGCACGCGGTGCCCGACCTGCTGGCACTTGTTGCCGCCGTGCTGGTTTGCGCCGCGTTGGGCGCGCTGATCCAGCAGCTTCTCTATGCCCGGCTGGAACGCCGGGGCGCGACTCATCTCGTGGTGCTGATCGCCTCGCTGGGGCTGCTGGCGGTGATCCAGAACATTCTGGCGGCAGTCTTCTCCCCAGATATCCTGCAATTTCCAATTCCCTGGGGCAGCCGCACCATCGCGGTCGGCGGCATCAGCCTGACCTACACCCAGGTTCTGACTGTCGCGATCTGCATCACCGCCTATGCCGGCGTGGTGTGGTTCGCGCATTTCACCACGCTGGGCAAACGCATCCGGGCCGTCGCATCCAATCCGTTCCTGGCAGGCATCACCCGGCTGCAACCGAATACGGTCTACGTCTACGTTGTCGCTATCGCATCGGGGATCGTGGCACTGCCCGGCGTATTGGTGCCGCTCGATCTTGGCCTGCAACCCTATGGCGGAATCACACCCCTGCTCACGGCGACCATCGCCATGATCGCCGGCGGAGTCGGCAGTATTTCCGGCGCCTTCCTGCTCTCCATCGTCATCGCCGAGTTGCAGAACCTGTCACTGCTGGTGATCCCCGGCGAATGGAGCATCGGCATCACCTTCTTCATCTTCGTGATCTTCATGTTGTTCCGCCCCACCGGTCTGTTCTCGGCGGCACGCTGAGCCATGGACTTCCTGCTCTCCTACCTGGCGCTGGCATCGATCTACGTGATGCTGGGCCTGTCCACCAACCTGCTGGTCGGCATCGTCGGCATCTTCTCGGTGTCGCAGGCGGCAGTGTTCGGCGTGGGTGCGTATATCGTCGCGCATTTCCTGATGGCGGCGGATCCGATGCCGTTCCTGCCCGCGCTCGCCATCGCCATCCTGTGCTGCATCTCGCTGAATATCCTCATCACGCTGCCGTCGCTGCGCGTCTCCGGCGACTATTTCGTGGTGACATCCTTCGGCATCCAGTTGCTGGCGACGGCGGTTTTCACCAACTGGACGGCCGGCACCGGCGGCGCCAGCGGCATGCCCGGCATTCCGCCGCCCGATCTCTTCGGTGTGCAACTGCAATCCACCTTGCAGCTTACGCTGCTGTGCGTGGCGGGCATGGTTCTGACCTGCCTGTGCTTCTGGCTGATCATGCGCGCGCCGTTCGGCCGTATGTTGCGTGCCATCCGCGAGGATGAAAGGGCCGTCGCCGCCGCAGGCAAAAGCGTGCTGCGGGCCAAGGTCTCGGCCGCGGCCCTGGCCGGCGCGTTCGCCGCCGTCGCAGGCGGCCTCTACGCCACGTTCCTGAGCTTCATCGATCCGTCGTCCTTCGACCTCGACGCTTCGATCCTGCTGCTGACGATGGTGGTGGTGGGCGGCGCACGCACGTTGGCCGGTTCCATTGTCGGACCGTTCCTGGTGCTGGCCTTGCCGCAGATCCTGACCTTGCTGGACATCCCCACGTCCTTTGCCGCGACCGCACGCCAGTTGATCTACGGCCTGCTGCTGATCGCCTTCATGCTGTTCCGCCCGCAAGGCCTGCTGGGGGAGCGGCTGTGACGGCCTATCTGCAAGCCAAGGGACTGGATCACCATTTCGGCGGCCTGCATGCGTTGCAGGACTGCACGTTCGATATTCCGCAGGGCCGCATCACCTGCCTGGTGGGCCCGAACGGCGCCGGTAAGACCACAATCTTCAATGCGATCACCGGTTTTCTGCGTCTGAACCAGGGGCACGTCACGTTCCGAGGCCGTTCGCTGGACGGTCTTCGCCCGCAAGCCATCGTACACGCCGGCATCGCGCGCAGCTTCCAGAACCTGCGCCTGTTTTCTGAACTAACGGCGCTGGACAACGTGATGGTGGCACTGCCGCGGCAGTTCGCGGAAGGACCCATGGGGGCGATCTTCCGACCGCTGCACGCGGCGCGCAGCCAACGCCGGCGTCGCGACGATGCGATGCAGGCGTTGCAGCACGTCGGCCTGGCGGATCGCGCCAGCGATACGGTCCGCAGCCTCTCCTATGGCGAGCAAAAACTGCTGACGGTGGCGCGGCTATTGGCGACAGAGGCGGAACTGCTATTGCTCGACGAACCAGCCTCCGGCCTTTCCGCTGGCGCGCTGGACGCGGTGATGGCGCTGCTGCGCCGCCTGCAGGCGGAAGGCAAGACGCTGCTGGTGGTAGAGCATAACACCCGCGTGGTGCAGCAGATCGCTGATGAAGTCTTGTTCCTGCATCAGGGCCATTTGATGGCGCGCGGCTCGCCGGCCGAAATCATCGCCGATCCGGCACTGGCGGAAATCTATTTCGGCGGTGCGCTGTGATCTTGCAACTTTCCGGACTGGCGGCAGGCTACGGACCGAAGACGGTGATCAGCGACGTGTCGCTGGCGCTGGAACCCGGACAGATCCTGGCCTTGCTCGGCCATAACGGCGCCGGCAAGACGACAACATTGCGTTGCGTGATGGGGCTGCTGCCGCTGCGTGCGGGGTCCGTGACGTTCGACGGCCAGCGCGTCGATCGGCTGGGTGTTGCCGAACGTGTCGCGCGCGGGTTGCGGCTGCTGCCGGAAGGCCGCGGGATCTTTCCCGACCTGACTGTGGCGGAGAACATCGAGGTGGTGGGCGCACGCAATGTCGCAGCCGGTGCGATGTTCGGCATCGATGCCGTGTATGCGCTGTTCCCTGCGCTGGACGAACGCCGCACGACGCGTGCCGGCAGCCTGAGCGGCGGACAGCAGCAAATGCTGGCTTTGTCGCTGGCGATTTTGGGAACACCGCGCTGCCTGCTGCTGGACGAACCCTCGATCGGGCTGGCGCCGAACCTGGTGGAGCGGATGTTCCGTCAGGTGCGGGAGGTGTGCCGTTCGCACGCAATGACCGCGGTTCTGGTGGAGCAAAATGTCGCCGCGGCGCTGGAGATCGCCGATCGGGTGGCGATCATGAACAACGGGCAGATCGTGTTCGACGGCTCGCCGGAGCAAGCGCGGACCTCGAATTTCTGGCATTATTTCTGAGGCCTGGGTGCGAATCGGGCGGGCCGGATATGCTTGGCGAGAAGCCACAGCGGAGTGTCCGGCCATGACCCGAGCGGAGGCTATAGTACGCTACAGGCACCTGCGTGCCGTCAGCAAACAGCACTTGAATGCGGCGATGGACTTTGTTGCCAGACCGACGATGATGGAACACGCACGAAAGCTTGGTGTTGCTTTCGCCAATACGATCATTTTGGACAATATGGATGACTTTGCCTATATCAACGACCTCGCTTTGTTTACGTCGAAGCCAGGGCGGTCGCGGGCGATCGATCGATATGCTCGATCCATCCATCCCGCCCCGAACGGCGATGAGGCGCTGATGTTGTACGCTGCACAGACCGCGCGCTTTGTGGTGTGCTCTGTTGAAGCGCGCCATAAAACAGCCGGGTTGAACGTCCTGGATGTAGCCGGGCAGCAAACTCTCCGGCTCATGGATGAGGGTCTTGAAGCCACGATGCCGGTCGGCCAGTTGTTTGCCAGCCGGCTGCAACCGGTTGATGATTTCGTCATGACGACCGGCGCGGCGGTGCCGCTCGATAGTCCCACCCTCCGACATGTCTTAGCGAACCTTCCTTACCAGAAAATCAAATCTGCCTCGATGGTTATTGAGGACTATCGCTTCGCGATCGCTGTTTTTCGTGCCTATCTGTCCGGCGAAACAGCCGCGAAGATTGAGCATCGCGATTCCTGGGAACCGCAGGAGACGAAAGCGGCCTGAGCAGGATTAACGATCGTCGATCGGCGGGTTTGCCAGCACGGACGGCCGTTGGTTGAACGTCGCGTGCCAAGCCGTCAGGCGCGCGTGTCCGTTTCGCCACTGCAATTCATCAAACCGGAAGTCCAGATAGCCCAGCGCCACGCCGATCGCGACATGGCCGATCGTCAGGGCGCGTTCGGCCAAAGCGTCGGCTTCGTGTTCCAGCGCGTCCACGCACGCCAGCAACTTCTCGCGCCACAGATCCATGTGAGGCCGCGACTGCCGCTCCGGCGGCCGGAACCGTTCGCCCAGCCACGGCAGCGCCGCATCCAGCATGCCGTCGCCTAGCGCCAGGCGGCGCAACGCCACACCGCGTTCCGGCCACGCAACGGGAAACAGTTGGGGGCCATCGTGCAGCGTGTCGAGATATTCGCAAATCACCGGCGAATCGTACAGCACCGAACCATCCGGCAATTCCAGCGTGGGAATCTTGCCCAGCGGATTGATTCGCATCAGCTCGCGATGCGGCGTGGTGCCGCCGACCACGGTGCGCACTGGGCGCAACCGGTCCTGCAGCCCCATCTCGTGCGCGGCGATCATCACCTTGCGCACATAGGGCGAGCGGGGCGACCAATGCAGCGTCATTGGCTGCGGCATGCGCGTCTCCTTGACCATGATCGCGCGGCGGATAGGCTCGCGCATGAACTTGCGAGGGAACGTCGCCATGAACTGGATCGAAGTCAACGGCACCAGCCTGCGCTGCGAACTCACCGGCCGCGGCACAACAACATTGCTGCTGGTGCATGAAATGGGCGGCACGCTGGAATCCTGGGACCAGGTGATGGGGCCGCTGACCAGCACGCGACGCGTGCTGCGCTTCGATACCCGCGGTGCGGGGCTGTCGGCGAAGCTCGTCGCTCCGGTGACATGGAACGAGATGGCGGACGACATTGCCGCATTGCTCGACGCGCACGGGATCGTGGGCAGGGTCGCACTGGCAGGCACCGCGGTGGGCGCCGGCATTGCTGCGCATTTTGCCGTGCGGCATGCGGCACGCACAGGCGCATTGGTGGTGAGCAGTCCGGCGCTTGGCGTCAGTGGCGACAGGCGGCACGGCACTCTCGACCGTGCGGCGGCGGCGGAAGCGGGCGGGATGTTCGGCCTGGTCGAAAGCAGCCTGGCAAATTCGTATCCTCCGGCGGTGCGGCACAGTGCCGAGGAATTTCGGAAATTCCGCGCACGCTGGCTGTGCAACGATCCTCGCAGCTTTGCCGCAATCAGCCGCATGCTGGCAGCGGAAGACCTGAGCGGCGAGATCGCGCGAATTGCCTGCCCCACTCTGGTGATCGGCTGCACGCACGATGGCCTCCGGCCTCCGGCGTCGGTGCAAGCGGTGGCGAAGGCGGTGCCGGGGGCAGAGTATTTGCAGATCAATTCCGGGCATTTTGCCGCCGTGCAAACGCCTGGGCTGATGGCGCAGGCGATCCACCAGTTTGTGAGTGGGGTGGGCTTCTAACCCCGTGGCAAGATCGTTACGTAGATGGCCGGGCGCTCCCCGGGTCAAGCCCGGGGACGCGGCCCGGCCATGAGTCATGTATCCGCCAGCGCCGTCAGGATCGCGTCGCGGGCCGCCATATCGCCATCCGCGTGCACCGGCTGGATGGCCACATGCGTCGCGCCCGCATCGAAATGTGCCCGCAACCCTTGCTTCACCTTCGCGGCGTCACCCCACAGCATCATCGCGTCGATGAACCGATCGGAACCGCCATTCGCCAGATCCGCCTCGGTGAAGCCGATGCGCAGCCAGTTGTTGCAATAGTTGTCCAGCGTCAGGTAGCGCGCCAGTTCCTTGCGCCCCAATGCGCGCGCCTTCACGGCATCGGTTTCCAGCGTCACCTTCTGCTCGATTGCCAGCCACTTGCCCGCACCAAGAATCTTCGCCGCCTCGGCCGTATGCTGCGGCGTGGTATTATACGGCAGCGCGCCGCGCGTCTTCTCCGCCGCCAGTTTCAGCATCAGCGGACCGAGCGCAGCGATTGCGATCGGCCAGTTCTCCGCCCCCGCCTCGCCCTTGCAAATCGCGTCCACGTAGGCACGCATCGCCGGCACCGGCTTTTCGTAGCGATGCCCGCGCAGGCCTTCGACCATCGGCGGATGGCTGACGCCCAACCCCAGAATGAAACGCTCACCATACAGCGCGTGCAGCGACAGCATGCCGCGCCGCGACGTGAACGCATCGCGTGCATAGATGCTGGCAATCGAACTGCCGAGCTTCAGCTTCGTGGTGTTGCCCAAAGCAAAGCCGGCAACCGAAAGGGATTCGAAGCCACGCGATTCGGGATACCACAGCACATCGTAGCCGAGCCGTTCCACCGTGGTTGCGAATTGCTTGATCTGCCGCGGCGTACCCAACTTATCCATCGAGTACCACGCGCCGAGACGTCCAATCTGCATGGTGCGTCCTTTCATCGCAATAAACCTCTCCCGCGCTCCGCGTGGGAGAGGTCGGCGAGCGATGCTCGCCGGGTGAGGGTGTTGCGGGAGCACGATAATAGATTGTGCCTCACGTGGCACCCTCACCATCGGCGCTGCCCGCGCATTGCATTGGTCCACTTCGTCGGCCCGCCGCAAAAGGCTGACGTCAGATAATCCCGTCCCCCTTGAATCCCGTGATCTCCCGCGCGCTGTACCCCAACTCCCCCAGCACCTCCTCATTGTGCTGCCCCAGCGTCGGCGGCGGCGTATCGATCCGCGGACCGTCATGTGCGAACTTGAATGCCGCCAGCGGCACGGCAAATGCCCCGTCCACCCCCGGCGCACCCGTCTCAAACCGGTGCAGCACCCCGCGCGTCGCAATCTGCGGATCGGCCAGCGCCTCGCCCATCGTGCGCATCCGCGACGCCGGCACGTGGCGCTCCTGCAGATAGTCCTCCCACTCCGCCGCCGTCCGAGTCAGCATGATCTGCTCCAGCAGCACCTCCTCCCGCGCGCGGTCCGCATCGCGATCATCGTTGGTGCGCTTGATCATCTCCGGATGTTCCAGCACCGTCCACAGCCGCCTCTGCTGACGCAGATTCGACGCGCCCAGCATCACCAACCCATCCTTTGTCTGGTACGCACTGTTGGTGGCATACGGCTGCTTGTTGCCGTGCGGCTTGGGATGCCGCCCGTTGCGCAGATACCCGGTCAACAGCGATGCCTGCAGCATCATCGCGACATCCAGCATCGCCATGTCAATGCGCTGGCCCTCGCCGGTTCGCTCGCGCAAGAACAATGCAGCGGACAACGCAAACGCGCCCATCGTGCCGGTGGCATAATCCACCACCGGAGGGCCGACCTTCACCGGATTGGTCTCCGGCGTGCCGGTCACCGCCATAATGCCCGACGTGGACTGGATCACGTGGTCATACGCCGTCTGCGTGCGCCGCGGACCGCCCTGGCCGAACGCGGAAAACGATGCATAGATCAGCTTCGGATTGATCCGGCGCAGATCCTCATACCCCAGCCCAAGCGCTTCGAATGCGCCCGGCCGATAGTTCTCCACCAGCACATCCGCCGTGCGCACCAGCTTGCGCAATATCTCGCGACCCGCCTCGGTCTTCAGGTTTAGCGTGATGGAACGCTTGTTGGACGCCTGCGTCAGAAAACCGGTGCCCATCCACGCATGGTTCAGTGCGTTGTCGGTGCCCGAACCCCGACTCTGGTCCGGATCGTCCGGATGCTCCACCTTGATCACGTCGGCACCCAGAACACCCAATTGATATGCGGCGAACGGTCCCGCCAGGACGTGGGTAATATCGATGATGCGGATGCCTTCGAACGGCCGCGGCATGGTCGCGCCCTCCTCCCTTGCGTGCCGCGACGGTGGCGCCTCGCCCACGGCCGGTCAACACGCCAGGGTTGTTGCTGGTGATGGGTGAGCAACAGGCGCCACCGCCAAAGCCGGCCTTCGGCTCCGCCACCCGGCAGGCACGCCGAGAGTTCCGTAGAACCAGGCGGTGGCGTGACCCGGGGCGGACTGCATGTTACCACCTTTTGCCATCGCCAATGAACCGCCAGGAGGAAGCATGCCCGCAAGCGAACACCAGCCGCTGAACCTGGACCCGCCGCTGCGCGGCCGGATCTACGACAGCATTGCGGAGACCATCGGCAACACGCCGCTGGTACGCATTCCGCGCATCGTGGCGGAGGAAGGGGTCAAGGCCGACATCTGCCTGAAGCTGGAATTCTTCAACCCGATCGCCAGCGTGAAGGACCGCATCGGTGTCAACATGGTGCTTGCCATGGAAGCCGACGGCCGGCTGAACCCGGGCGGCACGGTGATCGAGCCGACCTCCGGCAACACGGGCATCGCGCTCGCCTTCATGTGTGCGGCGCGCGGCTACAAGCTGATTCTCACCATGCCGGAATCGATGTCGATCGAACGCCGCAAGATGCTGGCCTTGCTCGGCGCGCAATTGGAGTTGACGCCGCGCGAGAAGGGTATGAACGGCGCCATTGCGCGCGCAAAGGAGCTGCAGGCCTCAATGCCGGGTTCGGTGATTCCCGACCAGTTCGGCAACCCCGCCAATCCGGCGATCCATGTGAAAACGACGGCGGAGGAGATCTGGTACGATACGCGCGGCGAAGTCGATGCCGTGGTGTCCGGAATCGGCACCGGCGGCACGCTTACCGGTGTCGCACAGGCGCTGAAGCCGCGCCGTCCAGGGCTGCGCATGATTGCCGTGGAACCCGAGGCAAGTCCGGTCCTGTCCGGCGGCAGCCCCGGCCCGCATCCCATTCAGGGCATCGGTGCCGGCTTCGTCCCCGAGGTGCTGGATACGAAGGAAATCGACGAGATCATCAAAGTCTCGAACGACGCGGCGTTTGCCAACGCGCGTCGGCTGGCGCGGACCGAGGGGATTCCATGCGGGATTTCGTCCGGCGCTGCCTTGGCAGCGACGCTGGTGGTGGCAAAACGGCCGGAGATGGCAGGAAAGCGGATCGTGACGATCATCCCCTCGTTCGCCGAGCGGTATATTACCACCGTACTGTTCGAGGGGCTGTGAGGCGCAGGAAACCTCTCTTGCACTGCGCGCGGGAGAGGTCGAGATGCGAAGCATCGAGGGTGAGAGTGATCGGGTCGGTACGGATTCCTGACATACCGATCCGATCACCCTCACCCTTCGCACCTCGAGCTCTCCCACTACGTGGGAGAAGTTGAGTCGCATGATAGACCGCCTGCACCGCAATACCTCGGCCGAGATCCTCTCCTCGCGCGCCGATCTCGGCCGCTACGCCACAGACGCTTCGATCTACCAAATCGAACCGCTGGGCGTGGTCATTCCCCGCACCCTAGACGACGTCGCCGCAACATTCGCAATCGCCCGCGAGGAAGGCGTCCCCGTGCTGCCGCGCGGCGGCGGCACCAGCCAATGCGGTCAGACCGTGAACCGCGCGCTGGTCATCGATTGTTCCAAGCACCTCCGCCGCATCCTGCACGTCGATGCCGAAGCGCGCACCGCCTTGGTCGAACCCGGCGTCGTGCTGGGCCAACTCAACGCCGAACTTCGCGCCCACAAACTGTTCTTTCCGGTGGACCCGTCCACGCACGCCCGCTGCACCATCGGCGGAATGGCCGGCAACAACTCCTGCGGTTCGAAATCGATCCGCTACGGCCTGATGGCTGACAACGTGCGCGCCATCGACGCAATCCTCGCCGACGGCACACGCCACCGTTTCGGCGCCGTCCCGGACAACCTCGGCGCCGACATGCCCGCCAATATCGCCGAGCTGATCCAACGCCTGCGTGCGCTCGGCGCCGCGGAAGCCGAAGAGATCGCAGCCCGCTTCCCCAGGCAGCTCCGCCGCGTCGGCGGCTACAATATCGACGTGCTGACACCCACCTCCCGCGCCGCCGGCCGCGAAAACCTCGCGCGCCTGCTCGTCGGTTCGGAAGGCACGCTCGCCTTCTCTGCCGCGCTCGAACTCACCCTGCATCCGCTCAAGCCGCGCAAGGTGCTGGGCATCTGCCAGTTCCCCACCTTCCGCCGAGCTATGGAAGCCGCGCAGCATATCGTGAGGCTGGACCCCGAGGCGGTGGAACTGGTCGATCGCACCATGATCGATCTCGGCCGCGGCATCCCGATCTACCGCGCCACGATCGACGCCATGCTGCTGGGCGAACCCGATTCCCTGCTGATCGTCGAATTCCACGGCTTCGAGGATGCGCCCCTCCTCGCCAAGCTGGCCGAACTTGAGGCGTTGATGGGCGATCTCGGATTAACTAACCAGATAGTACACGCCACCGACCCCGCCTTCCAGGCCGACATCGCCGCCGTCCGCGAAGCCGGTCTCAACATCATGATGTCCATGAAAGGCGACGGCAAACCCGTCTCCTTCATCGAAGACTGCGCCGTGAACCTGGAAGACCTCGCCGACTTCACGGAACGGTTGAACGACGTGTTCGAACGCCACGGCACCAAGGGCACCTGGTACGCCCATGCCTCCGTCGGCTGCCTGCATGTCCGCCCTGTTCTCAGCATGAAGGACCCCAACGACGTCCGCAAAATGCGCGCCGTCGCCGAACAATGCTTCGCCCTGGTGCGCGAGTACAAAGGCTCTCACAGCGGTGAGCATGGCGACGGCATCGTGCGCAGCGAATTCAACGAGACCATGTTCGGCAGCCGCATCGCCCGCGCCTTCGAAGCGGTGAAGGACGCGTTCGATCCCGCCGGCATGATGAACCCCGGCCGCGTCGTACGTCCCCCGCGCATGGACGACCGCAGTCTGTTCCGTTACGCTCCCGGCTACGCCCCGATCGCCGGCTTCACGCCGAAGCTGGACTGGTCGGATCATCCCGGGCCGCTTGGCGGCATGCTGGGCGCGGTAGAAATGTGCAACAATAACGGCACCTGTCGCGCTTTCGATGCCGGCGTGATGTGCCCGTCCTTCCGCGTTACCCGCGACGAAACCCACCTCACCCGCGGCCGCGCCAACACGCTGCGCCTCGCGCTGACAGGCCAGCTCGGCGCCGAAGCCATGGCCTCCGATGCGCTGGCCGACGCGATGAAGCTGTGCGTCTCGTGCAAGGCATGCCGCCGCGAATGCCCAACCGGCGTCGACATGGCGAAGATGAAACTCGAAGTGCTCGCCGCGCGCGCCGAACGCCATGGCGTGCCACACCGCGAATCTCTCATCGCTGAGCTGCCGCGTTACGCGCCGACTCTATCGCGCATCGCGCCATTGGCCAACCTTCGCAATCACCTGAGGCGGCTACGGCAGATCGGAGAACGTACGCTGGGCATCGCCGCCACGCGCACGTTGCCGGCATGGCGCCGGGATTGGTTCCGCGATGCCGAAGCCGAAGCGCTGGCGCCCGCCAACCCGCGCGGCGAAGTGCTTCTTCTGGCCGATACGTTCAACCGCTATTTCGAACCCGAAAACCTGCGTGCGGCCGTGCGCGTGCTGGCGGCGGCGGGATATCGCGCGGTGATGCCGCAGCGTCGCGGCCGGCCTTTATGCTGCGGCCGCACCTTCCTCGCCGCTGGCATGCTGGACCACGCACGCGCCGAGGCTCGCCGCACGCTTGGCCGTCTGGCCGGTGGCCGGCCCGTGATCGGCTTGGAACCTTCCTGTTTGCTGACCCTGCGTGATGAGTTCCGGTCGCTGCTGCCAGGCCACGCGGCGGATCACCTTGCCGGACGCGCGATGTTGCTGTCGGAGTTCCTCGCGCAGGAAAAGCCTGCGCTGACACTGCAGCCGATCGCGGCAACGGCGCACGTTCACGGCCATTGCCACCAGAAATCCTTCGGTGCCTTCCCCGCCGCGCTGGGTGCCCTGCGAAGCGTGCCGGACCTGACAGTGAAACCGATCGTTTCGTCCTGCTGCGGCATGGCCGGCAGCTTCGGCTACCAGGCGGAAACGCAGGATGTCTCGCGTGCCATGGCCGAGGCGTCCCTACTGCCCGCAGTGCGCAAAGCGGCGGCGACCGACCTTATCGTAGCCGATGGCACATCCTGCCGGCACCAGATCCGCGAACTGTCCGGCCGAGACGCCGTACACTCGGTGCGCATCCTGGAGCAAGCGCTGGGATGATCACACCGGACGATGTGCTGGATTTCTGGTTCCATGGCGATGCCACGCGGCACCGCGTCGTCTGGTTCCGAAAGGACGCAACGTTCGACGAAGCATGCGGGCGGTTCACCAAGGCCTTGCAGGCGGCGCGCAACGGCGCGCTGGATCATTGGGCAGAAACGCCGCGAGGCACATTGGCCTTGATCCTATTGCTCGACCAGTTTTCACGGAACCTGCATCGGGATTCGCCACAGGCTTTCGCCGCCGATGCGCAGGCGCGCGCCCTGGCGCGCGACGCAGTGGCGCGCGGTTTCGATCGCCGGCTTCAACCCATGGAACGGGCGTTCATTTACCTGCCTTTCGAACATTCGGAAGACCCGGCCGATCAGGATGAATCGGTGCGGCTCTTCGAGACGATGCGCCTGTGGCTCGGCAATCTGACCGTGGAGCATGCTTATCGCCATCGCGACGTCATCCGCCGGTTCGGGCGGTTTCCGCATCGAAACGCGGCCTTGGGGCGGGAGAGCAAGGCGGAAGAAAAGCGATATTTGGCGCAACCGAACGGCTGATTCCAATACCCTCTGTCTGTGAAGCGCAATCGACACCACCAATGTCATTGCGAGGAGCGCAGCGACGAAGCAACCTCGTTCGAAATTGTGCGCGGACAATGCCCTGGCGCCCGCCCCGCCTTACGCACCGCGCGATGCCGCGCGGCTCCCTCCACCCCAACGATGACATAGAGGCGGCGTGCGTCACCGCTTGACCCGGCGCCACCCCGCCAACACTCTCCCTCGCCATGAGCCAATATATCGTCGAATACACAGATACCGTCCGGCCGGAATGGATCGATTCCAACGGCCACATGAATCTTGCCTACTATGTGGTCGTGTTCGATCTCGGCACCGACCGGCTGTATGATGCGGTGGGCATCGGCAACGCCTATCGCGAGGCAACCGGCAACTCCTGCTTCACCGCCGAAACCCACACGCTCTACGAACGCGAAGTCGCCGCTGGCGAGAAACTGCGCGTCGCCACCACCTTGCTTGGCGTCGATGCCAAACGGCTGCACTATTTCCACGAAATGTTCCACGCGACCGAAGGCCATCGCGTCGCAGCGCAGGAACTCCTGGCGCTGCATATCGATATGCGCATACGGCGCGTCGCGCCCTTTCCCCCCGATCGCCTGGCCGCGATCGAAACCGCGCTGAAGGCGCACGTTGCGCGGCCGCTACCGCCAGGCGTGGGGCGAACGATCAAACCGCTCGCACACGCCGCAGCGAACCTGGCGATGCAACCATGACATGGTCCATCGTCGCGCATGATCCCAACACAGGCGCCTTCGCGGTCGCCGTCGCCACCAAGGCCTTTGCCGTTGGCGCGTCCTGCCCGTTCGTGCGCTCCGGCGTGGGCGCCGTCTCCACGCAATCGTTTACCAACCGCTATCTCGCGCCCGCCATCCTGGACATGCTCGCGCGCGGCCTGCCGCCCGACGCCGCGATCGAAGGTGCCCTCGCCGGCGATGCCGGACGCGGCATCCGCCAGGTGCACGCGGTCGATCGCCATGGCCGCACCGCCGCCTGGACAGGGCAGAACTGCGTGGCGTGGTGCGGCGCCGTCGCCGCGCCGGGGGTCAGCGTCGCCGGCAACATGCTGGCCGGCGAACCCACCATCGCGGCCACGCTGGAGACCTTCCTGGCGCAGCCGAACCTGTCGATGCCGGAACGGCTGATGGCGGCCATGCAGGCCGGCGAAGCCGCGGGTGGCGACCGGCGCGGTCGGCAATCGGCGGCCATGAAGTTGGTGACCACCGAGGATTTTCCGGATCTGGACCTGCGCGTGGATGATCACGACCAGCCGTTGACCGAATTGCGGCGCTTGCTGGACATCTGGCGGCGCGAACGCGCGCCAGCGCTCGCCGTAGCGCCGCGCAAAGCCGATCCGTCGGGGTTCATTGACCTTGACGCGATCGAGGCCGGCTGGATGCTGCGGGGCATGGACCTGCGATTCCGGCGGTGACGTCCTGGTAAGGCACCCCGGCCGCCTTGGCGTGCCGTGCTTGCGAGATGATTTGGCGCTGCGCTTTCCGGCGCCCGCACCATGCGCCGTGTCGACTGCGGCAGTGCTTCACGCGATACAGTACCGCCGCAGACCCGGGCGGCCCCGGCAACGACCGCTGCCTTCACGCGCTCACGGCTAGGCCGCCGCCGGCAGCGGCTCCATCGTCTGCTTCCGCAGCAGCTCGCGATACGGCCCAGGCCGCGCCGCCAGTTCGGCGGGCGAGCCGTCGTCGATGATCCGCCCCTGATCCATCACGATGATCCGGTCGAACCGCTGTAGCGTCGATAGCCGGTGCGCGATGGCGATCACCGTGCGGCCGTGCATCAGCCGCTCCAGCGCCGCCTGGATCGCGCGTTCGCTCTCGCTGTCCAGCGCGCTGGTCGCCTCATCCAGCAACAGGATCGGCGCGTCCTTCAGCAACGCTCGCGCAATCGCCAACCGCTGCCGCTGCCCGCCCGACAGTTTTGTCCCGCGATCGCCGACGATGGTACCAAAACCCTCCGGCAGCACCTCGATGAAGTCGCGGCAGTGTGCCATCTCGGCCGACGTCAGCACCTCGGCTTCCGTCGCGTCAGGGCGGGCGTAGCGGATGTTCTCCAGCACCGAGCGGTGGAACAACGACACGTCCTGCGGCACGATTGCCATCGTGCGCCTCAGGCTTTCCTGCGTGACGTCGCGGATGTCATGCCCGTCGATCAGAATGCGCCCCGCTCCCACGTCGTAGAACCGTTGCAGCAACGCCAGTGCGGTCGACTTGCCCGCGCCGGAGAAACCAACCAGGCCCACGCGCTGCCCTGGGGCGATCGACAGATTGAAGTCGCGCAGCACCGGCGCACGGGACGGATAAGCGAAGCCCACATGCTCGAACGTGACGGCCCCCGGCCCGGGCTGCAGTGCCACCGCGCCCGCCCGGTCCGGCAGTTCGTGTGGCACCAGCAGCGTCGCGATCGCTTCCTGCAGCCGGGCCATGTGCTGCGTCAGGTCCACCAGCGCCACGGCGAGGTCGCGCGTGCAGGCCAGGATGCTGATGGCGAGGCTGGTCAGCAGGACAATGTCGCCAACAGTGGCCTCGCCGGCCTGCCACAGGCGGATCGACCAGTAGACCATGCCCGCGGCGGCGCACGCCGTCACGACCGCGTGGATAAGCCGCAGCCGCTCCAGATAGAACAAGCTGCGGCGGCGGGTGTCCATTTCCTGCCCGATGGTTCGGCCGAGCCGATATTGCTCGCGCCGCATCGCGCCAAACGCCCGCACGACGCTGAAATTGCCGATCACGTCCACCAACTCCCCATCCACCTTGGCGGCGCTTTCGGCATAGGCGCGGTGCAGCGGCGTGCCGCGGCGCGCGAGTTGATAGATCAGTGTGCCCAGTGCCGCGGCAAAACCCACCAGCACCAGGGCAATCGTCGGATTGACCGTGGCGATCAGCCCGATCGACATCGCCACTGCGATCGACGGTGGCAACACATTGAACGTACCACTGCTCTCGGCAGCAAAGGCCGCAGCGGCGGTGGCGCTGATACGGCTGGAGAGCGAGCCTGGCAGGCGCTCGGCGAAATAGGCCGGCGAATGCCCGGATAGGAAGGCAAACAGGTCGCTGCGGATGTCGCCGGTTACCGCGACATAAACTCGCGCAACCGTGAACCCCGCGACGCGCCACAGCAGATTGTCCGACGTGACCAGACCCGCGAGCAAGGCGAAGGCCCACCAGACGCGCGTGCCCGCAGCAGCAGGGCCGCCGGAGATCACGTCGATGAGATGTTTCATCCCGTACTGAGTGCCGACGCCGCAACCGACAGCGAACAATACGGACGCCAGGATGACAGCGTGCCCGAGCGGGCGGCGGCGTATGTAATGCGCCAGGAACCCCAGCGGCCGCGATCGCAAGGAAAGTAACGCGTCCTGATTTCGCCGCATTCCCGCCGCATTGTGTTCCGGCAACTTATGCAACTCAGCCATTTTACGGCCTTCTCCTTCGCCGGGGAGGAGAACGTCCCGGCCCGTTTGACTTGTTCCTGCCAAGAAACCGGCCGGACTTTCGCCACATTTACGAACTATAACCCATGATTGATAGACGCCACTGTGTTGTGAAGTCAAGCTCTAATATAGTGTCGTTCGATATCAAGTAAACTTAAAGAACACCGAGGCCTCCCACCCATGCGTATTGCTCAGATTTCTCCGCTTTTCGAAGCGGTGCCGCCTAAACTGTACGGTGGCACTGAGCGCGTCGTTTACGCCTTGACAGAAGAGTTGGTGGCGATGGGTCACGACGTGACCCTGTTTGCCAGCGGCGATTCCATTACCTCCGCTACTTTGGCGCCGATGCGCGACAAGGCGCTGCGTCTCGATCCCAGCGTCGTGGATTGGATCGCGATCTATATGCGTATGATGGAACTGATTCGCCGCCGTGCGGATGAGTTCGATGTGCTGCATTTCCACACCGATTACTTCCCACTGTCGTTGTTCTCTCGGCAGGACACGCCGTTCCTCACCACCCTGCATGGGCGGCTCGATATCCCTGAGTTCAAGGACATCTACGAGACGTTCCCCGACGCGCCGTTCGTCTCGATCTCCAATGCGCAGCGCCGGCCGATTCCACGGCTGAACTGGGTGCGCACAGTGCTGCACGGCATGCCGGCCGGGCTGCTGACGCCGCAGCCGGCGAAGCAGGAGTACGCGGCGTTCCTGGGACGGATCTCGCCAGAGAAGGGCGTGGACAGAGCGATCCGTATCGCCGGCAAGGCGGGGCTGAAGCTTAAGATTGCGGCGAAGGTGGATAACGCCGACAAGAAGTACTGGGACCAGGAGATCAAGCCGCTGGTCGATGCCAGCCCGTGGGTGGAGTTCATCGGCGAGATCAACGATTCACAGAAGCCCGAATTCCTCTCGGGTGCGCACGCGCTACTGTTCCCGATCGACTGGCCGGAGCCGTTCGGGCTGGTGATGATCGAAAGCATGGCCTGCGGCACGCCGGTGATCGCGTTCAACCGTGGCTCGGTGCCGGAAGTGATCGATAACGGTGTCAGCGGCTTCATCGTGCACGATGAGGCCTCGGCGGTTGCCGCCGTCGAGCGGCTGGACGAACTGGATCGCGCGACCGTTCGCGCCACGTTCGATCGCCGCTTCACCGCGCGGCGGATGGCGGAAGATTACGTCGATCTGTACGAAGAGCTGTGCGAGCCCGAGATGCCGCTGCTGCGCGCGGTCGGAGACTGATTTACCTCTCCCCCGCTGGGCTGTTCGTGCAGCGGGGGGGCGAGCCGCAAAGCGGATCAACCCAACACGCCGAAGGCGTCCAGGGTGAGGGCGATCGGGTCAGTACAGTATTGGCTCCTTCCGTCCCGATCACCCTCACCCCCGCCGCTTCGCGGCTTGACCTCTCTCGCTCCGCGGGAGAGGTCTGCTGCTTATGGAAACGTCCTCCAGTCGCTCTGGCCTCAAAGGCCTGAACTTCTTCATCGCCGCGGTCGAAGCGGGCTTTGGCCCCTTTGTCGCGGTCTTCCTTACCCAGCAGGGTTGGAGCCAAACCGATGTTGGCCTGGTGCTCAGCATCGGCGCTGGCGCTGCGCTGCTCGGCCAGTTGCCAGGCGGCCTTGCCGTGGACCACGTGCACCGCAAACGCAGCATTTTGACAGCCGCTCTGCTCGCCATCGCTGCCGCCGCATTGCTGGTCGCGTTCCTGCCGATGTTTGCTACGGTGTCACTGGCCGAGGCGCTGAACTCCCTGGCAAGCTGCATCGTCACGCCGGCGGTCGCCGCCATTACCCTGCGGCTCTGCGGCCATGATGCCTACAGCGAGAGATTGGGCGTGAATGCGCGCTACAGTTCGATGGGCGCCGCTTCCGCCGCCGGCTTCTTCGGCTTGTGCGCCTGGTACGTGTCCCAGCGCTCGGTGTTCATCGCCGCCGCCGGGCTGGTGCTGCCGGCGCTGATAGCGCTCTACACCATCCGCAGCAACGAAGAGGCGACGGGCGAGGAGCACTGCGCCTTGCTGCATCCGCGCGAACGCCGCCGCCGCGCCCGTGAATGGCACATCTTTCGCGAACCCGCACTGCACATCTTCGCCTCCTGCGCTGTGTTGTTCCACCTGTCGAACGCCGCGATGCTACCGCTGGCGTTGAACGAGCTTGCCAAGCGCACGCCAATGGCCGGCCTGGTGGTGTCGGGCGCTATCATCGTCCCGCAGATCCTGGTTGCGGCGATATCCCCATGGGTTGGTGCCAGAGCACAGGCATTGGGCCGCCGACCTGTGCTGCTGGCAGGGTTCGCGGCACTGCCCATACGTGGCCTGTTGTTCGCATTGCTGACATGGGCAGGGTCGGCCGCCGTGCCGCTGGTCGCGATCCAGATATTGGACGGCGTCAGCGGCGCCGTCTTCGGCCTGTCCCTGCCGTTGATCGCCGCCGACGTCACGCGCAAGACCGGCTTCATGAACCTTGCGATCGGCTCCCTCAGCCTTGCGGTCGGGCTGGGTGCGACCGCCAGCACCTCTGTGGCCGGGATCGTGGCGGACACGTTTGGCGCGCCCACGGCATTCGTCGGCCTGGCCGCGGTCGGGGGTCTCGCCTGGCTGGTGGTGCTGCTGGCCATGCCGGAGACACGGCCGGAAACACGCGGCGGCACGCCGGAGACGGGCATAGCCATCGCCACCGGCCAGGCGGTTTGATTCGTTATTCGGCCGGGTGAGTCGCCAGCACGGGCCGCCGCCCAGGCATTCGCAGCGCGATCAGCACAGCAGCCGAGAGCACCAGCACCACGCCTGCCAGCGACAGCGCCAATGCGAAGCTGCCGGTCGCGGAACGGATCGCGCCGAAGGCGAACGGTCCCGCGAAGCCGCCGAGATTGCCGATGCCGTTTATCACCGCGATCCCCACGCCCGCGACCGAGGCCGGCAACACCTCTGACGGTAATGCCCAGAATGGGCCGAAGCGTCCGAAAAAGCAGGCGAAGGACAGCGTCAGCAACAGCAGAGTCATCATAACAGCGGTCTCACCGCTGAGCTGAGCCGCGAGCAAGAAGACGCCGGCGAATGCTGTCATCGCGATCGTATGCCATTTGCGTTCCATGCGCCGATCGGAGCTGATGGCAACGATCAGCATCGCGACGGCACCTGCGGCGTAGGGGATGGCGCTGAGAAATCCCACGCTCATGATCGACAGCCCGGACTGTTTCAGCACACTCGGCAGCCAGATCGACACGCCCCAGTTCGCGGCGAGCGCGAGGAAATTGTACGCCGCGATGATCAGCACCGGCCCGTTCCAGATCGCGCCGGTCCAATGGCCGGCGAGTGGCGTTTCCACGCTGCGTTCGGCATCGAGCGCTGCGGTGATGCGGCTGCGTTCGCCGGGCGGCAACCAGGCGGCATGCTCTGGGCGGTCGGTGATCGCGACGGCCCAAAGGGCCGCCCAAACCACGCATGGCAGAGCCTCGATGACGAACATCCATTGCCAGGTCGAAAGCTTCAACACGATCCCCGAAATCGGATTGGCGATCACCGATCCGAGCGGCAGGCTGAGCAAGAACACGGTGTTGGCGCGGGCGCGTTCTGCACGGGTGAACCAGTGGCGGATCAGGACCAGGGTAGAGGTGAGCACGCCGCCCTCGGCGACGCCGAGCAGGAAGCGGTTGATGATCAGCTCGTTCTCGGTGCGTACGAGAGCAGTGGAGGCAGAGATCGCGCCCCATACCAGCAGCAGCGTGAAGATCACCCATTTCGCGCTCCAGACCGAGGAGAGTCGGCCGGCCGGGATCTGCAGCACGACATAGCCGAAGAAGAACGTGCCGGTCGCGAAGCCGATGGCGGCGCGGCCCAAACCGAGTTCCGCTCGCATCGACGGGATCGCCATGGCGATATTGGTGCGGTCGATCATCGAGATGATGTACATCAGCAGCGCGACGACCAGGATGCGCACCCAGCGGTTCTGCCACAGCGGCGTGGGCGGTGTTGCAGCGGCCATTGGTTTCCTCTCTCGTTTTCTTTTGTCGGTGCCCTGCACCATGTCATTGTTGTGAGGAGCGCAGCGACGAATCAATCCCGGACATGAGTACCCATTGCGAAACCGAGTTTGCTTCGTCGCTGCGCTCCTCGCAATGACATCTGGTGGCGTCCACATCCGGGCCCAGTGATACGAATCGCCAAAGGGCAGAAGCCTCGCCGCCAATCGTTCGGGGCGGATGATGACAGCGCGCCCGGCTTGCCGCAGACTACCGCCGAGTAGCTTGTCTCGGGAGGGAACAGTATGGCTGGCATGCTTGACGGCAAGGTTGCGGTGGTGACTGGCGCGGGGCGCGGCATCGGGCGGGCGACAGCGATTTGCCTGGCGTCGAACGGCGCGCAGGTGGTGGTGTGCGATGTCGGCGCCGCCGTGACTGGCGAGGGGCACGATGTCGGCCCGGCGCAGCAGGTGGTGGCGGAAATCACCCAGGCACATGGCGCCGGCCGCGCGGTGGCCAATACCGACAGCGTCGCCGAGTGGGAGAATGCGCAGCGCATTATCCAGACCGCGATCGACAATTTCGGCCACATCGACATGGTGGTGAACAACGCAGGCATCCTGCGCGACCGCATGTTCCATTACATGTCGCCAGAGGAGTGGGATGCGGTGATCAAGGTGCACCTGTACGGCGCATTCTATGTCAGCCGCGCCGCAGTGCCGTATTTCCGCAAGCAGGAAAGCGGGTGTTTCGTGCACATCACGTCCACGTCCGGGCTGATCGGGTCCGTCGGTCAGACGAATTATGGCGCGGCGAAGATGGGCATCGCAGGGCTGTCGCGGAACATCGCGATGGACATGCAGCGGTACAAGATCCGCTCCAACTGCATCGGGCCGCACGCGTTCAGCCGCATGATCGAGACGGTGCCGGGACAGACCGAGGAGCAATTGCAGGCGCGCGCCGCGCGGACGCGGCCGGACCATATTGCGCAGTTGATCGCGTTTTTGGGGACGGATGCGGGGGCGGAAGTGTCCGGGCAGATTCTTGGCGTGCGGGGAAACGAGATTTACCTGTACAGCCAGCCGCGGCCGGTCCGGATCATGGCGCGCGCGGATGGATGGACCCCGGAGAGGCTGGCGGAGATGTGGCTGCCGGCGGTGCGGACCTCGCTGACGCCGCTGGAGCGTACGCGCGACGTGTATGGGTGGGACCCGGTGTGAGTTGATGCGAACCTCTCCCGTGATGGCACGGGAGAGGTCACGATGCGAAGCGTCGAGAGCAAGAGTAATTGGATCGGTGAACGGACGACCGATCACCGGTGGTCCGACAACCAGACCGGTATGATTGATTTTCCGTGATGGCGCGGGCCAGGTCAGCCTGCCTGGTTTTTGGCGGACCCATAAGCGGATTCGGCTTCGGCAGTGCGATCCGCCGCAAGGTGTTGGTGTCATGGTGGTTGAATGGCGGCATGCTGCCCCGGACGGCAAGATCGGTGCGCGTCACATAGGTCCAGCTATCGTCACTGTGGAAGGTGATGTCGATGCGATAATAGTCGGTGCGGAAAGCCGCTTCCAGAAACGTGGTCGAGCAAATCCCGAAACGTGTGTCGCCCCGCCGCGCCACGACGGAAATGCGGTCGTCATCCGGCTTCGCCATGCCGCCCGCCAGCACCACTTGCCCGCGCGGAATTGCGATTGTCTGCATGATCAGCCCTGTGGCCGGTTCCCATAACCAATAACCGACCTGATCGTGAAAAGTGATGGCCTCCTCCGGCGTGTTGATATGGATGTGGTAGCGCAATCCATAGAGGAGTTGCGGACCATTGGTTTGTCCGTCGATCGGCTCCATAAGGATATGCTCGCGGAACACGCGCCGTTCGGGGCCTTCGGCCTTCGGGTTGACATCGACTCCTTGCTCTGATTGCCACTCGCCCGCCAGCCGGCGCAGCGGACCGAGATTGGCCAGCGTATCCGGCGAGACCTCGGGCTCGCTGAACACGTCGTTAGGAATGTCCGTCATGGGATGTCCTTGCTTGGCGTAAGCTCATCGAGACTGCGGGCTCTGACTTGCGATGACAAGCCGGGTTCCGATCTACTTGGTATTGGTTTGGCCTGTCCCCCGCCGTCAGGCGGTATACGGGTTTGGTGTCGGCCCATGCAGTTCCACTCCTGCCTCGCACTGCGTAAGCTGCACTGGCTACCGACACGAGCTGCCGCGAGTCCCTCATGTCCCTCAGCCGCGACTTTGCCGCCTTCGTCGCAAACCTGACCTTCGACAACCTCCCCGCGCCGGTCGTGGACCGCGCCAAGGGCGTAACCCTGCAAGCACTGACCTCCGCATTGCTCGCCCGCGACATGCCCGCCAGCAAACAGGCGCTCGCCCTGATGCAGGAAGAAGAAGCCGGCGGCGGCGGGGCAGCCACGGTGTTGTGCCGCGGCAACAAGCTTACCAAGGCCGGCGCTGCTTTCGTAAATTCGGAAATGATCCTGGCCGGCGGCAAGTGGGACACGTTCCGCATGCTCACCCATCCCGGCACCGCGATCATCCCTGCCGCGCTGGTGACCGCCGAAGCGGCCAGAGCCGACGGCCCCCTGTTCCTCACCGCCGTTGCCGCGGCTTACGAAGTGATGGAACGCATGGCCGCTGAATTCATCCCCAGCGTGATGGCGCGCGGCTTCCATGCCGGGCCCGTGTTCGGCATCTTCGGCGCCGCGGTGGCGGCGGCGAAGCTGCAGGGATTGAACGCAGACCAGATCCACGGCGCCATCGCGCAATGCGTGAACCTCGCGTCGGGCAACCTGGAAGGCATCCGCAGCGGCGGCCGCTCCCTGCGCGAGGGGGCTGCCGTCCGCAACGCCTTGCTCGCCGTTGCGATGGCGCGGCATGGCACACCGGGTGGCGAGACAACGTTGGAAGGCGAGGCCGGCTTCTACCACGCCTACACCGGCAACAATCTCGGCCGGCTGAGCTACAGCTTCACCGGCCACACCAGCACGGATCTGACGAAGATCACCGAAGGCCTGGGCCGCGACTGGATGTTTCTCGAGACTCTGTACCGCATCTATTCCACCGCCGGCTATAACATCGCCCACGTCGACGTGACGGCGAGGCTGTGCGCAGACCACAATATCGCTTACGCCGATATCGACCGCATCGAGGCGCTGGTGAACTGGTTCGAAACCGAATACCCCAGCCCCGCGTTCCCGGTCCCCGGCAATGACGGCAAGCCTCGCGTCGGCAGTACGCAGTATTTCACGGCGTACGGCGCGGTCACGCGCGGCTATCCTCTGCTGCGCGGGGCGCAGCCTGGTCCGGGGGAAACCGATCCGCCGGAAGTGCTCGATCTGATGCACCGCGTCACCCTCATCCCGATGGTCCGCCGCACTTTGTTTGGGCCGCGCATCACCGTGTTCACCAAGGACGGCCGCAGCTACATGCGCGAGGGCGACGGCCGCGAGTTCATCTGGGATTTCGAGGAGCAAGCGCGGCGGATCCAACCGGTGGCGCCGGGCGTGGGGATTGCGGCTGGTCAATTCGCCACGTTGATCGACACGTGCCGCCATTTGGAACGCGTTGATACCGCGGCACAAACGCTGATTGATTTGACCATTCAGCGATGAAAGGGGAAGCGGCACACGCTGCATGTCATTGCGAGGAGCGAAGCGACGAAGCGACCTCGATCAACAGCCATGACATGTGACCCGGCTTGCCTCGCCGCCACGCTCCTCGCAATGACAGTGGGCAATGACAGTGGGCAATGACAGTGGGCAATGACACCTTCGGCGAGGTCAGTGCTTTTCGTTTGGTACCGAACCCGTCTAAGCTGATCGCGCTCCACCAAAGGACTTGCCCATGCGCCGCCGCACCTTCCTCACCGCTTCTGCCGCCAGTCTCGCTTTGCCGTCGATCTCGCGCGCCCAGGGCACGCGCGTACTGAAATTCATCCCGCAGTCGGATGTGACGGTGCTGGATCCGATCTGGACCACCGCCTACGTCACCCGCAACCACGGCTTCATGATCTTCGACACGCTGTACGGCATCGATAATCAGTACAAAGCGCAGCCGCAGATGGTCGAAGGCCACACCGTGGAGAACGACGGCAAGCTGTGGAAGCTGAAGCTGCGCGACGAGCTCAAATGGCAGGACGGAGAAAAAGTGCTGGCGCGAGACTGCGTTGCATCCATCCAACGCTGGGGCAAGCGCGACCCGTTCGGCCAGACTCTGATCGCCTACACTGACGAACTATCGGCACCCGACGACAGGACCATCCAGTTTCGCCTGAAACAACCCTTCGCCCTGCTGCCCGACGCTCTGGGCAAGCCGGGCAGCAATTTCTGCGCCATGATGCCGGAGCGCATCGCCAAGACCGACGCCTTTACCGCGCTCAAGCCCGACCAGATGATCGGCAGCGGCCCGTTCATCTTCAAGCCGGATGAGCATATCACCGGCTCGCAAGTGGTCTATGTGCGCAACGCCGCCTATGTGCCGCGTCCCACCGGCACGCCGGAATGGACCTCCGGCCCCAAGGTCGTGCATTTCGACCGCGTCGAGTGGCATGTCATTCCCGACCCCGCCACCGCGGCCGGCGCGATGACGGCGGGCGAGATGGACTGGTGGGAGAACCCCACCATCGACCTGGTGCCGCTGTTGCAGCGTTCACTGGTGGTACGCACGACCGACACCAGCGGCCTGATGGCCTGCATGCGGATGAACGAAATCCAGCCGCCGTTCGACAATCCCGAAATCCGCCGCGCCCTGCTCAAGGCGGTCAACCAGACCGACTTCATGATCGCCGCATCCGGCACCGATCCGAAGATGCGGCATGTGCCGACCGGCATTTTCTGTCCCGGCACGCCGATGGCCAGCGATGTCGGGCTGGAGGTGTTCACGGGCCCACGTGACTATGAGGGTGCGAAGAAGCAGATCGAGGCCGCCGGCTACAAGGGCGAGAAGGTCGCCCTTCTGGCACCGACCAACTTTCCGCTTCTGAAAGCGCTGGCGGATGTCGGCAACGATATGATGACCAAGATGGGCCTGAACGTCGATTACCAGGCGATGGACTGGGGCACCGTCGTGCAGCGTCGCGCCAAGCAGGATCCGGTCGATAAAGGCGGCTGGAGCGTATTCTACACCTTCTGGTCCGGCCTGGATCAGACCAATCCGGTGGGGCATGTGTTTCTGCGCGGCAATGGCTTGCAGGGCATGATGGGCTGGCCGTCCTCGCCGAAGATCGAAGCGCTGCGCAAGCAATGGATCCAGGCACCAGACCTCGCGGCCCAGAAGAAGATCGCGGTTGAATTGCAGCAGCAGGCGCTCATCGACCTGCCGTATGTGCCGCTGGGCCAGACTTTCGCGCCGACCTGCTATGCCAAGGATATCAGCGGCATGCTGAACGGATTTGTCATCTTCTGGAACGTGCGGAAGACGTGAGAACCTTCGTCATGGCCAGGCTTGACCCGGCCACCTGGGCAAGAGGATCGGGCGCGAGTGCCGCCCAAACCGCCGATCGATCCAGCGTGGATGGCTGGCTCAAGGCCGGCCATGACCGTGAGGAAAGCATCCAAGGGAGGAAACGCCGATGCCGGAGCTACGAGACATCCTGCGCAACCATTTGAAGGAAAAGCTGGCACGCGGCGAGGTCGCCGCCTCGATGACCGTGCGCCTGTGCCGCAGCATCGAAATCGCGCAGATCGCCAGGACCGCGGGTTTCGATACACTGTACGTCGATATGGAGCACAACACGCTGTCGATCGACGCCACCTGCCAGATCTGCATCTTTGCCCAGCAGATCGGCATTACCCCGCTGGTACGGGTGCCGGCAAATTCGCCGGAATATATCTGCCGCGTGCTGGACGGCGGGGCGATGGGGGTGATCACGCCGCATATCCGTTCGGCCGAGGAAGCGCGGGACATGGTGAAGCTGGTGAAGTTCGCACCGCTGGGCGAGCGTTCTGCCGGCGGCGCCCTGTCGCAGTACCAATATCGCAGCTTCCCGCAGGCGGAAACCAATGCGGCGATGAACGATGCCACAATGCTGGTCCCGATGCTGGAAACCGTCGCGGCGCTGGAGCATGTCGAAGAAATCATCGCTGTCGATGGCGTGGACATGATGATGATCGGCAGCAACGATCTCTGTAACGACATGGGCATCACCGGCCAGTACGACCATCCCCGCCTGCGCGACGCCTTCGCGCGCGCGATCGCCGCGGCGACGGCGGTGGGCAAGCATATCGGCGTCGGCGGCCTGGCCTCGCGCAACGACCTGATGACACAGTTCGTACAAATGGGCGCCCGCTACGTTTCCACCGGCACCGACATGGCGTTCCTGCAAGCGGCCTGCGCTGCCAAGGCGAAGTTCGTGCGCGATATCGGCGTCTAATGCGCACCCACAGGGCCAAAGGCTTGCAGAAGAGGGAGTTTTGCCGCTACGGAAGAGGCATGGACCGATCTCTTGCCGATACGCTCACCGCCTGGCGCCGCCATCTGCACGCCCACCCCGAACTAACGCTGCACGAAAAGCACACCGCCGCGTATGTTGGCGAACGGCTGGCCGAACTGGGAATCCCGTTTGTCCCGGGTGTGGGCGGGCACGGTGTGGTAGCGACGATCAGCCGCGGCCAGTCAAACCGCAGCGTCGGGCTGCGTGCCGACATGGACGCGCTGCCCATCACGGAAACCTCGGGCGTGCCGCATGCCTCCACCAATCCGGGCGTGATGCACGCCTGCGGCCATGACGGCCATACCACGTCGTTGCTCGGCGCTGCCGCACTGCTGGCGCAGGACACGTCGTGGACCGGTACGGTTCAGCTTGTGTTCCAGCCGGCGGAAGAAGGCGGCGGTGGTGCGCGCGCCATGATCGCCGACGGCTTGTTCGAACGTTTTCCGATGGAGCGCATCTTCGGCTACCACAACTGGCCGGGCCTGGATGCGGGCGCCGTGGCCGTGCATGACGGGCCGGTGATGGCATCCGGTGCGCGGCTTGCGTTCCACGTCAAGGGCCATTCCGGCCATGCCGCGTTGCCGCATCTGGCACGCGACCCGATGATCGCCGCCGCCCATCTGCTGTTGGCACTGCAAACGATCGTATCACGTAACGTCGATCCTCTGCATGCGGCTGTCATCACCATCGCAACGATGGAAGCGGGCAGCGCGGCCAACCAAATTCCAGGCGAGGCGGTGATGCGCGGCACGACCCGCACGCTGAGCGCCGCGGTGAGCGATCAGGTGGATACGGCGATACGGCGTGTCGCGGCCGGCGTGGCCCAGGCTTGCAATGTCGAGATCGAGGTGGAGATACGGCACGGCAACGTCGTGACGCAGAATTCTCCCGCCGAGCGTGATCTGGCCGCCGAGGCGGTAACAGCGGCGGGCTTGCCGCTGCGGCGAGACATGTTGCCGGCGATGACCGGCGAGGATTTCTGCTGGTATTTGCAGGAACGGCCCGGCGCGTTCGTGTGGATCGGCAATGGCCCCGCGGATGGCGGACGCGAGCTGCACAATTCAAACTATGATTTCAACGATGCCATCCTGCCGGCGGCGGCCGGGTATCTGGCCAGCGTGGCGAAGCGGGCGCTGGCAGCATAACACGCCTCCGCTCCCACCGCGCCGGAGAGGGTGATCAGGGCGGTGTACTGCTCTTTACGCCCCAACGACGAGGGCAAGGACTTCACACGACGCTATCGCTCCTCAGCGCCGCTATCTCCATCTCGCTATAGCCGGCTTCGCGCAGTACCTCATCCGTGTGCGCGCCCAATTCCGGCGGAGCAGAATCCAGATGGCCGCTGCCATGCGCCATCTGGAAACCGGAGCCCATCAGCCGCACCGAGCCGTAGGGCGTTTCCGCCGTCTGCATCGCGCCACGGGCGGCGATTTGGGGATGGTCGATGACCTCCTCGATACGCCAGATGCTGGCACAGGGCGCTCCGGCGTCATTCAGCCGCTTCTCCCAGGTCTTGGCATCTTCCGCCGCCAACGCACCTTCAATGATGGTGCGCAGCGCCGCTTCATGCTCCTTGCGCTGGAACCAGTCGGCGAAGCGCGGGTCGTTCAGCACGTCGGCGCGGCCGATGGCACGCAGCAGCGCCTCGTACTGCTTGTCGTTGTTCACCGCCAGCAGCAGATGACTGTTCTTCGCACGGAACAGATTGGCGGTGACCTTGCGGCTGATGGCCTGGTTGCCGAATTGCTCTTGCCGATGGCCGGCGACTGTGAAATCCGCGACCTGAGTTGAAAGGAACGCGAGGCTCGCTTCCAGCATCGACACGTCGATGAACTGCCCTTGGCCGGTATGCGTGCGCTGATATAACGCTGACGAGACGGCAAAAGCGGCTGTCATGCCGGACAGTACGTCGCACACGGCAAAGCCGGCGCGCGTCGGGCCTTTGTCGGCATGGCCGGTGAGCGACATGACGCCGGATAGTGCCTGGACCTTGCCGTCATAGCCGGCCTCGTTGCGGTAGGGGCCGGTCTGGCCGAACCCGGAGACCGCGCAGTAGATCAGGCGAGGATTGATGGCGGAGAGCGCGGTATAGCCGATGCCGAGCCGGTCCATCACGCCGGGACGAAAATTCTCCATCACCACGTCGGCCCGCGCGGCGAGGCGGTTCACAATGTCGATTGCCGCGGGCTTTTGCAGGTCCAGCGTCAGGCTGCGCTTGTTGCCGTTGATCGCGAGCCAGGACGGCGCCATCCCGCGTTCCGCCCATTCGCGGGAGAGCGGGGTGCGGCGCATGTCCTCGCCCTCGCGGCGCTCCACCTTGATCACGTCCGCGCCTAGCAATGCGAGCTGGTACGAACCGAAGGGGCCGGCGAGGACCTGCGTGAAATCGAGGATGCGCGTACCGCAGAAGGGGCGCGTCACGCGGCCTTCCCCACACGGATCTCCCGCGCGATCTCCTTCTGCCTGTCGAATTCCGCGCGGCGGCGCGCCAGTTCCTCGGCGCCGATGCGTTCCAGGTTCAAATAGTCCAGCTTCCAGCGCGCATCCGCGGCCCAGCGCAGCGGCGACTGCATCGTCGTGCGCGGCCCCCGCGCCGCTTCCAGCACACGCAACGCCAATTCCAGCGTCTCGGCCTGCGACCCGGCATCATGCGGCTTGCCCGCACTATTCCCTAACGGGAAGTCCGAAAACAGGAACCGTGCCACCGCCGCATGCTCTACGATGTCCTTGGCGCAGCCCATCACGACGGTAGAAATGCCGTTCGCTTCCAGGTGGCGCGCGACCAGGCTGCAGGTCTGGTGGCAGACGGGGCAGTTCGGCACCAGGATGGCCGCGTCGGCACCATCTTCCTGCACCCGGCGCAGGATTTCCGGCGCATCGGTCTCTATGGTGACGCGGTGGCTGCGATTGGTCGGCGCGCCGTGAAAGCGCGCGGCCACGCTGCCAATGCGGCCTGCGGAAGCCGCCCGGCGCAAGGCGGGAAGAGGGAACCACGTGCCGCTGTCCTCGGCGCTGGTGTGGACGCGGTCGTAGCCGATATGGGAGATGCGCAGGTCATGGTCCCGCGCGGTATCGCCGGAATACACCTGATAGAACTTGGCGCCGCCGTTATACGCGGCGCCCGGCCCCTGGTCGCCCTTGCCGGGTTGGTACGGCGCGGCGGTCGTGATGATGGCAACGCGTGCTTCTCGCAATGGTTTGCGTAGCGGCGTGAACGGCGCGGCGATGTGATGCGCCCAGCGATAAGGCGTAGTGTAGCCGATCGCCATGTAGTAATCGCGCGTGCGCTGCATGTAGGGAATTGGCGCGTCGAAATCCGGCGCGAAGCCGAGACGGCTGTCGAGATCGTCCTGGTCCATGGCAGGTCCTCCGGTACGTTGGCCACAGAATGGCGCGGATGGGCGTGAAAGGACAGGCCCGCATCCCACATCCCCAGGTTATTGCGAGGCGCGCAGCGCCGAAGCAACCCCGGTCGGAAAAGCAGCACTTTTGACCGACGTTGCTGCGGCGCTCCGCGCCTCGCAATGACATGGGAAGAGATGACCGAGGTCGCGTCGTCGCTCCGCTCCTCGCAATGACATGTGCGGGCACGTGCGCCCTACACCAACGGCTGCGCCACCTGCATCTCGCCCAGATACGCCTCGCGGATCAGCGGATTTTGCCGCAAGTCCGACGCGGTGCCCGACAGCACCACCTGTCCCGTCTGCAGCACATACGCCCGATGCGCAATCGACAGCGCCATGTTCGCATTCTGCTCCACCATGAAGATCGTCGTGCCCTGACGGTTGATCTCCTGGATGATATCGAACACTTGCTCGACGTACAAAGGCGACAGGCCCATCGATGGCTCGTCCATGCACAGCAGTTTTGGCCGCGCCATCAACGCCCGTCCCATCGCCACCATCTGCTGCTCGCCACCCGAGAGCGTTCCGGCGATCTGGTCGCGCCGTTCCTTCACGCGCGGGAACAGGCTGTAGACGCGTTCCAGGTCCTGATCGAACTCGGGACCACGATTGCGCAGATAGGCGCCCATCTCGAGATTCTCGAACACCGTCATGCGCGGGAACAGGCGGCGCGCTTCCAGCACCGGGGCAATGCCGCGGCGGACGCGTTCGGCGGTGGGCAGGCGCTCGATCGGCTGGCCCTGGTAGATCACCTGGCCGCGGGCAGGACGCACCACGCCCATGATGGTCTTCATGGTTGTGGACTTGCCGCACGCATTGCCGCCCAGCAAAGCGATGATCTCACCTTCCTCGATGGCATAGTTCACGTCCTTCAGGACGTGCAGGTCGCCGTAGTAGGTATCGACATGACGAAATTCGAGAAGCATGCCCATCAACCTCTCCCGCCCGACGCAGGGTTGGGCGAGGTTTTCATACTGTCACTCCCGCCGCTGCGGCCTGTGCGTTCCGCCCCAGATACGCCCGCAGCACTTCCTCATCCCGGCGCACTTCGTCGGGACGGCCGTGCGCAATCACTTCGCCATGGTCCAGCACATACACCGTATCGGCCAGCGTGGTGACCACATCCAGCTTGTGTTCGATCAGCAGCACGGTCAGGCCCAGCGCGTTCAGGCCCTTGATTTGCTCGGCCAGTTCCAGCGTCTCCGCCGGGTTCATGCCGGCCGTCGGTTCATCCAGCAGCAGGATGCGCGGGCGCGACGCCAGCGCGCGCGCAATCTCGATTCGGCGGCGGTTCGCATAGGACAACCCGCTCACCATCTGCATCACGCGCGGCGCCAACCGGTTGCCGAAAATCGCAAAAATTTCCATCGCCCAGATGCGCGCGGCATCCTCTTCCCGGAGCGTGCCCGGTAGGCGGAGGATTGCGCGGAACACGCCAGTGGTCAGCCGTGCATGCTGGCCGATCAGCGCGTTCTCCATCACCGTCAAATTCGTAAACAACCGCAGGTTCTGGAACGTGCGGGCGACGCCCTTGCGCAGGATCTCATGCGGCGGCAACCCCAGGATTTCCTCACCATGAAAGCGGATCGACCCCGCCTCGGCCGGTACCAGGCCGGTGATCGCATTGAACAGAGTGGACTTGCCGGAACCGTTGGGGCCAATCACCGCGACAACACTGCCGTTCGGCACCGTAATGTCCACCGCGTCCAGCGCCGTCAGGCCGCCGAACCGCACGGTGACGCCCTTCGCTTCCAGCGCCGCCGCACCGGTGCGAACATCGCCGCCCAGGCCTTGCAGCTTCAGATCCGCGAATCCGCCTCGCTGCACCACCGCATGCTGTTGGTCGAAGCTTAGCGCCGCCTGTTTGCGCACCGCCGGGATCAGTCCATCGCGGCGGAACAACATCATGCCCACCAGGATGAACCCGAAGATCAGCTCGATGGAGCGCACGAGGTCGACATGCGCCAGCCAGGGGCTGTGCACGAGCCGGCCAAACGCGTCAACCCAGCCGGTGAGATCCTCCAGCCACCAGGACTGCAACAGTTGCAGAAAGAACGCGCCGACGACCACGCCCCAAACGCTGCCGATGCCGCCGAACACGATCATGACCAGGATCATGACGGAGACCGGGAAGCCGAACATGTCCGGGGTCGCGGTCTGCAGCTTGGCGACGTAGAACACGCCGGTCATGCCGCCGAACGCCGCACCGATGGCGAAGGCCAGCAGCTTGAATCGCGTCAGGTTGATGCCCATGCAGCCGGCGGCGATTTCGTCCTCGCGAATGGCCATCCAGGCGCGGCCGATGCGAGAATCGCGCAGGCGGATGGACACGAACATGAGCAACGCCACCAGGCAGATCGCCACGTAGTAGTACGGCGTGGCATCGACACCGAAGCTCCAGCCGAACAATTGCGGGGCTGCGACGCCGTTCAGGCCGGCGGCGCCTGCGGTCAGGCTCGACCAGTTGCGCACCACGATCGGCACGATCTCGCCGAAACCCAGTGTCACGATGGCCAGGTAGTCGCCCCGCAGCCGCAGCGTGGGTGCGCCGAACAATACGCCCCAGAACGCGGCGAACGCGGCGCTGAACGGCAGTGCCAGCCAGAACGACAAGGTGAAATGCACCACGCTGCCGCTGCCGGTTTCGGCCGGCATTTGCGCGACCAGGCCGAGCCACTGGAACGGCACCCAGAACTGGCTCCAGGCCGGTTCCACCTGGAACGAGGTCAGGATGCCGTAGGTATAGGCGCCGATGGCGAAGAATGCGGCGTAGCCCAGGTCCAGCAGGCCGGCAAAACCGACGACGATGTTCAATCCGAGCGCCAGCACGGCGTACGACGCCGCGTTGGCCATGCTGTCGATGTCCGCGTCATTGTTGTGCCAGATCGGGAAGGTCACCGCGAAGGCGGCCAGGATTGCCATACCGAGCTGGCGGCGCCGCGCTTCCGGCATCCAGGACACCGGCCGTGTCAGCAGTGTCAGGGCATTGCTCATCAGTACTGGCCCCTCACGACTTGTTCGGCGCCATTCGCCCAAGCAATCCGGTCGGTTTGAACACCAGCACCAGCACCAGGATGGAGAAGATGATCACATCGGTCCATTCACCGGCGATCTGGCCGCCGAGCGCCTCGATCAGGCCGATGATGACACCGCCCAGCATCGCGCCAGGGACATTGCCGATCCCCCCCAGCACCGCGGCGGTGAAGGCGCGCAGGCCGGCGGTAAAGCCGATGATGAAGCTGGTGAAGTTATAGTAGATTCCGAAGATCAGTCCGGCCGCGCCGGCCAGCGCCGAACCGAGGAAGAAGGCCATCACCACGACCTTGTCCACTTCCACGCCCATCATGCGCGCCGCTTCCGCATCCTGCGCCGTGGCCCGCATTGCCTTGCCGATACGGCTTTTTTGCACGAAGAAGTGCAGCGCCAGCATCAGCACCACTGCCACGATCCAGATCAGCACCACGCGAAGGTCCAGCACGGCGCCCTCGATATGGTACTGAATCTGCGGCATCGGATTGGGATAGTTGAGATTCTCGGCCCCAGCCGTCAGCAGGATGAAGTTGAACAGAATATAGGAGACGCCGATGGTGGTGATCATCGCCGCCGGGCCCTTCACATTCCGCAAGGGCCGCAGGCACAGCCGCTCGATCAGCACGCCGATGATGCCGCTGCCGAGCATGGTCGCCACGAAGGCGACCAGCAACACCATCGCGAGCGGCAGACCGGTCAGGATCACGTCCTGCCCGGTCAGCCCGAACATTTGCAGCACCCACATCGCGATGAAGGAGCCGACCATGAAGACGTTGAAGTGGGAAAAGTTGATCAGTTCCAGGATGCCGTAGACCAGGGTGAACCCGAGCGCGAGCAATGCGTACATCGCCCCCAGGCTCAGCCCGTTGATCAACTGCTGCAAGAACAGTGCGGTGTCGGTCATCGGATCACGTCACCGACGGCGAAACCTGTCCCGGCGAAGCGGAGGGTGGTCGGCAATCCAGGTCTTGCTTTCCTTGCCCCGCTCAAAGCCGTCGTTGGCGGGGCCAAGCCCCGCCATGACGCACGACGCACCGAAATTGCCGCGATCACGATTGCGGCGCCACGCCGATGTACTTGTACTGCGCAATCACGTCGTCCAGCTTGGCGGATTTGTCCTGCTGGACCTGGAACACGCTGACCGTGCGGTTGGCCAGGTCGCCGTACTTGTCGAACGACACGATCCCCTGGATGGTCGGTACGTTCGCGGTCTGGATCGCATCGCGCACTGCGGCGCGCGTCACCGGCTTGCCGCTTGCGGCGACGCGCTTCACCGCATCGATGATCACCAAAGCCGCGTCATAGGCAGTGATCGAGTAATCCACCGGCGCCTTGCCGTAGGTCTGCGTGAAGGTCTTGACCCACTCCGCCGCATGCTGGTTGCCGCCGGTCAGATGGGGCGAGGCGATGGTGGCGTACCAGCCATTGGCGGCCGGAAAGCCGGCCCCGCTCAGGAACGATGCACCATAGACGCCATCGCCGCCCGCCTTGATCACGCTCGGCATGGCGTCATAGGCCTGCTTGGCCAGCTTGGTGCCCGCCTGGTCCACGCCGCCGTAGTAGATCGCCGCAGGACTCAGTGCCTTGATCTTGGTAATGATCGCGGTGTAGTCGGATGCCTTTGGATCCAGCCGGTCGCGCCCAAGCAATTTCACGCCCTTTGCGGCCGCCTGCTTCTGATAGGCGTCGGCGAGGCCAACGCCGTAAGCGCCACTGTCGTCCAGCACGTAGACGGTCTTGATGCCCAGCTTCTCGGCCATGAAATTGGCCATGTTCGGGCCCTGGTAGGCGTCTGTGGTGACGGTGCGGAAATAGATCGGCTTGCCCGACGGATCGAACTGCGCGGCGAATCTCGGGTTGGTGATGTCGGGGTTCGTTGAGCTGGGGGTGATGGTGGCGAGATCGCCCTCGCTGAGAATCGGCGCCATCGCCTTGCCGACGCCGCTCATCTGCGGTCCGATGGCGGCCATGACGCTCGGGTCGGAGACCATCTTGCGGGCATTGGTGGCGCCCTGGGCCGGGTCGTACTGACCGGCGGTGGCGGTGCCGTCGTCGAGCACCATCAGCTCGAAGCTATAGCCTGGTACTGCATTTGCCTGGTTGGCAGCGTCGAACGCCAGCTTGATGCCGTCCTCGACGAGCTCGGCGTCCTCGGCATCGGCGCCGGTCAGCGACAGGTCCACCCCGACCTTGATAACCTTGTTGGCGGCGAGGCTGGCCCGGCTACCGAGCCCGAGCGCGACGGTAAAGGCGGAACCGGCGGCGAGCCGGGCGGCTGCGCGACGTGTTATCATCCCCATGAACTCCCTGCGTGGCGGGCCCGGGCCGCCCATGCGGCTCGCTTACGGGCCCCCCTGGGAGCAAAGATTTGAACGGACTATGCCGTCAGGGCAAGCAGGAATGTTTCCAGACGCCAGAATCGCAGGCGACGCGCCCAATCCGGCGCCACTTTCGTTCGGATGTGGATTGGTCCGCGATAAGCGGTTGTGACTGCGTGATTTCCGAAAAATCCCTCCCACGATTTTCGCGTCCGGTAGGGGCTGTGGGAAGGCGACCCGGTGGCCAAGTGGGTATGCTGCACCGTCCGGCGATTCTACTCGTCAGTCAATGCGCCCAAGGCCGATGCCGGCAGCGCTGCTGCGCCACCGGCATCCATTCCGACCCAGCCGAAGGCGGCTACTCCGCCGCCTGCCGGTCCGTCCCCACCTGCGGGGCCGTCCCCATCGACAGCAGCCGCTGATCCCGTCCGGAAGCGATGGAACGCAGGCGGTTCATCACCGCCCCTGTGCCCGCCGGGATCAGTCGCCCAACGATCACGTTCTCCTTCAACCCGGTCAGGTCATCCCGCTTGCCGGCCACCGCCGCCTCGGTCAGCACGCGCGTCGTCTCCTGGAACGAGGCAGCGCTGATGAAGCTGTTGGTCTGCAAGCTGGCCTTGGTGATGCCCTGCAGCACCGGCATCGCCACCGCCGGACGGTCGTCCTTGCCGAGCCGCGAAACCTCATGCTCGAACTCGGTCCGGTCGATTTGCTCGCCGGCCAGGAACGTCGTGTCGCCCGGATCGAGGATTTCCACCTTCTGCAGCATCTGGCGGACGATCACCTCGATATGCTTGTCGTTGATCTTCACGCCCTGCAGTCGGTACACGTCCTGGATCTCGTTCACCAGGTAGTCCGACAAAGCCTCGACACCCAGCACCTTCAGGATGTCGTGCGGCACGCGCGGACCGTCCACCAGCGGATCGCCCCGCCGCACGAAATCGCCTTCCTGAACAGAGACGTGCTTGCCCTTCGGGATCAGGTACTCGGTCTCCTCGCCGGTCTCGTCGTTCTTCACGATGACGCGGCGCTTCGCCTTGTAGTCCTTGCCGAACTCCACGCGGCCGTCGTTCTCGGCGATCACCGCATGGTCCTTTGGCCGGCGCGCTTCGAACAATTCGGCGACGCGCGGCAGACCGCCGGTGATGTCGCGGGTCTTGCTGCCCTCGCGCGGGATGCGCGCCAGCACGTCACCCGCCGCCACCGTGGCTCCGTTGTCCACCGACAGGATCGAGTCAGGCGCCAGGAAGTACCGGGCATCGGTGTTGTTCGGCAGACGCAACACGTCGCCGCGCTCGTCCTTCAACTGCAGCCGGGGCCGCAGATCGACGCTCTTGGCACCCTGCTTGTAGTCCACCACCACCTTGGACGTCAGGCCGGTGACCTCGTCCATGCGCTCGACCAGGGTGATACCCTCGATCAGGTCGATGTACTCCACCTTGCCGGCGCGTTCGGTGATGATCGGCAGCGTGTACGGATCCCACTCCGCCAGCTTCTGCCCGCGCGCCACCTGCTGGCCCTCATCCACCAGCAGCCGCGCGCCATACGGCACGCGGAACCGCGCCCGTTCACGCCCGTTGGCATCGGCCAGGACGATCTCGCAGTTGCGGCTCATCACCACCGGCGTACCCTGCGAGTTCATCACCACGTTGCGATTCTTGACGGTGACGATGCCCTCGTGGCTCGCCTCCACGCTCGATTGCTCTGCCCCGCGCTGGGCCGCGCCGCCGATGTGGAACGTGCGCATGGTCAACTGCGTGCCCGGCTCGCCGATCGACTGCGCTGCGATCACGCCCACGGCCTCGCCGATATTCACCGGCGTGCCGCGTGCCAGGTCGCGGCCATAGCAATGCCCGCACACGCCGACGCGCGCATCACAGGTCAGCACCGAGCGGATCTTCACCGCCTCGACCCCGGCTTTCTCGATCCGATCCGCCTGGTCTTCCTCGATCAGCTCGTTTCCTGCCGCCAGCACCTCGCCGGTGGAAGGATCCAACACGTCCTCGGAAGCTGTCCGGCCCAGGATGCGTTCCGACAGTGATGAGACCACCTCGCCGCCATCCATCACTGCGCGCACGGTCAGCCCGCGCTCGGTGCCGCAGTCTTCCTCGACGATGATGCAGTCCTGCGCCACGTCGACCAGGCGCCGCGTCAGGTAGCCGGAGTTCGCGGTCTTCAAGGCGGTGTCCGCCAGGCCCTTGCGGGCGCCGTGCGTGGAGTTGAAATACTCCAGCACCGACAGGCCTTCCTTGAAGTTGGCAATGATCGGTTGCTCGATGATCTCACCGGACGGCTTTGCCATCAGCCCGCGCATGCCCGCCAACTGGCGCATCTGCGCCGGCGAACCACGCGCGCCGGAGTGGCTCATCATCCACACCGAATTGGTCTGCTTGCCGGCGGTTTGCTTGCTGATCTCCTTCATCATCGCGCCGGCAACCTCGTCGGTGCAGCGCGACCAGGCGTCCACCACCTTGTTGTAGCGTTCGCCGGCGGTGATCAGGCCGTCCTGGTACTGTTGCTCGAACTCCTTCACCTCGGCCGAGGTGCGGCGGATCAGTTCCTCCTTCTCCGCCGGGATGATCAGGTCGTCCTTGCCGAAGGAAATGCCTGCCTTCGCCGCCTGGCCAAAGCCAAGCCCCATCAAACGGTCGGCGAAAATGACACACTCCTTCTGGCCGCAGTGGCGATACACCGCGTCGATCACGTCGGAGACGTTCTTCTTGGTCAACTGCTTGTTGATCAGGTCGAACGGCACATTCGGATGTTTCGGCAGGATCTGCGCGATCATCATGCGACCTGGCGTGGCCGTAACGACCTGCCGCACCGGATTGCCGCCGGCATCGATGGTTTCCCATCGCCCCTTGATCTTGTCGTGCAGCGTGATCGCCTTCGAGAACAACGCATGCTCTATTTCGCCGATGGTGCCGAAGGACGGCGCCTTGTCATCCGGCACGTCACGGAACGCCGGCGTCTCCAGCGACAGGTAGTAGAGACCAAGCACGATGTCCTGGCTCGGCACGATGATTGGCTTGCCGTTCGCCGGGCTGAGGATGTTGTTGGTCGACATCATCAGCACGCGGCCTTCGAGCTGTGCCTCCAGCGACAGCGGCACGTGCACCGCCATCTGGTCGCCGTCAAAGTCGGCATTGAACGCGGTGCAGACCAGCGGGTGAAGCTGGATCGCCTTGCCCTCGATGAGCACCGGTTCGAACGACTGGATGCCCAGGCGGTGCAGCGTCGGCGCCCGGTTCAGCATCACCGGGTGCTCGCGGATCACCTCTTCCAGAATGTCCCAGACTTCCGGCCGCTCCTTCTCCACCATCCGCTTGGCGGCCTTGATGGTGGTGGCATGGCCGTACTTCTCCAACTTCGAGTAGATGAACGGCTTGAACAACTCGAGCGCCATCTTCTTCGGCAGGCCGCACTGCTGCAGCTTCAGCTCGGGGCCGACCACGATGACCGAACGGCCGGAGTAGTCGACGCGCTTGCCCAGCAGGTTCTGGCGGAAGCGGCCCTGCTTGCCCTTCAGCATATCGGACAGCGACTTCAGCGGGCGCTTGTTCGCACCGGTGATGGCGCGGCCGCGACGGCCGTTGTCGAACAAGGCGTCCACGCTCTCCTGCAGCATGCGCTTCTCGTTGCGCACGATGATGTCGGGGGCGCGCAGCTCGATCAGCCGCTTCAGGCGATTGTTGCGGTTGATCACGCGGCGGTACAGGTCGTTCAAATCCGACGTGGCAAACCGCCCGCCGTCCAGCGGCACCAGCGGTCGCAGCTCGGGCGGGATCACCGGGACAACGTCCAGGATCATCCAATCCGGGCGGGAACCGGACTCGGCGAAGGCCTCGATCAGCTTCAGGCGCTTGACCAGCTTCTTGCGCTTGGCTTCGGACGAAGTTTCCTTCAGATCGCCACGCAGTTTCACCTTTTCTTCGTCGAGGTTGATCTTGTTCAGCACCTTCTTGATCGCCTCGGCGCCGATACCGATCTCGAACTGGTCCTCGCCGAACTCGTCCTGCTTGGCGAGAAGCTGGTCCTCGGTCAGCAGCTGGTGCATCTTCATGTCGGTCGTGCCGGGTTCCAGCACGACATAGCTCTCGAAGTACAGAATCTTCTCCAGTTCCTTCAGCGTCAGATCGACCATCAGGCCAATCCGGCTGGGCAGCGACTTCAGGAACCAGATATGCGCAACGGGCGACGCCAGCTCGATATGGCCCATGCGCTCGCGCCGCACCTTGGCCAGCGTCACCTCCACGCCGCACTTCTCGCAGATGATGCCACGGAACTTCATCCGCTTGTACTTACCGCACAGGCACTCATAGTCCTTGATCGGGCCGAAGATGCGGGCGCAGAACAACCCGTCCCGCTCCGGCTTGAAGGTGCGGTAGTTGATGGTCTCGGGCTTCTTGATCTCGCCATAGGACCAGGAGCGGATTTGCTCCGGGCTGGCGATGTTGATGCGAATCTGGTCGAAGGTCAGGGACTGACCG
>DATKPQ010000047.1:0-4028 GCA_035523995.1 Acetobacteraceae bacterium
GATCCGCAAGCGTTGCTCGGCTACCGCCTCCGCGCGATCGGTGCAGGCAATTTCTCGACCGTCATGCTGGCGACGATGGAGGCGATCCACCAGGTCGCCGGTCCCGAGGCGATCCCGCTCAATGATTTCGGCGCACTGTGGTCAGCCGTCAGTGAGCGCGTGCAGCGCGAGATGCGACCGCGACCGTCTGCCACAGCCGGTGTACAGCCGTGATCAGAGTAGCTCTCATGGTAATCGGCCTCCTGGCAGTTTCCCTCGGCTGCGCCCGAGCCGGTGAGCCTGCGGCAAACGATGCGACCATCCGCGACTGCATCACCGATGCGGCGGCAGCATACCATGAGCCGCCCGCCGTGCTCGTGATCCTGCTCAATGTCGAAGGCGGTTTGCCGGGTCAGGTCAGCTACAACACGAATGGCACCGTCGACATCGGCCCGATGCAGGTCAATCAGATCTGGCTTCCGGATGTCGCCGCCCATTGGCGCACGACGGTTCCCGCAGCCTATGCCGCCTTGCGCGACAGTTTCTGCGCCAACGTCGAGGCTGGCGCCTGGATTCTGCGCCAGGGCCTCGACGAAGCACATGGCGATTTCTGGCAGGGTGTCGGCTACTACCACTCGCATGACCCGGAGTACAAGCGCCGCTACTTACGCGCCGTCCTGACGCAGGTTCTGCGGCTGCGCGCGCTCGCGATGCAGTCGCAGGCGGTGCCGCCGTTGAAAGATGCAGTATCCGCTGCCCTCACACCCGCCCGCGCGGCGGGGGGTTAGCCATGACGCCCCGACCCCATCTCCGTGCATCGTGGCCATCAAGCGACGACACGACGGGCTTTAACGTGATTGTGATCCTGCTGGGCTGCGGCGTTGGAGCGTATCTGCTCTGGACCAATTACCACCAAACGATCAGCGCTGCGGCGATGTCGTTGGCGCATCAGGAGATACTTCTCCTCGGCCACTTCACCAATCGGTTCCAGCTCGCGGATCGGCAGATGGCAGCGGCCGATCCCGCGGGCGTCACCCTGCACGATCTCTACGGCATTGGCCACGCGATCGGCCTCTTTGTTCGCATTCCGGCGACGGCCTTCATCCTGCTGCTTGCCGCCATCTGCACCCTGCGTGCCGCGCCGTCTCGCTTCAAACGCGCGTTCGATCTGGACGGGTTGATGCGCGAGCAGGCGGCGTCGTTCCGGACGGGCGCCGCTTATGCCACACGGCATTTGCGTCTTGTGTTGCCTGCGTCGGGAGAACCGCGCCCGGCGGATTTCGCGCTCACGCCCGAGGAATGGTTGGCACGCTTCGCGCGACGGCAGGACGGCAGTTTCGATCAGGCGGCAGCGCATGACGCTCTGTGCCACCAACTCGGCCCGCGTTGGACGGAATCAGAGACCGCGGAGCCGGCCGTACGCTGCCTGTTCGCGGCGTTTGCCCTGCACATGGCCGAACGTCGGGACGAAGCGCTGCGGCTCCTGGGCACCTTGGCCGCCGGTCTGGTCGATCAGGCGGACGACCGGGCAGAGGGACCCGACAAGCCACTGGCGCTTGACCGTGCGGTCGTCGCCCGTGCCGACACGATCCTGTCCGGGATGAATGCAGAGGACGCGCGGGGTCTGGCGTCCCGTCACGCCTACACGATCCCGGCGATGATGGAGCTGCTGGTCGAGGCACGCCGGCGAGCAGGCGTGCTGGCGCCGGCGCAATTTGCCTGGCTCAAGCTCGTCGACCGTCACCTGTGGTACGCACTGCACTCGCTCGGCTACGAGACGGACGGGTTGGGGCGCTACCTGCATCCCAATCCTCGTGTCGAGGCGATCGGTGCGCGGGATCACTGGGCGGCCGAACGCGCCGCGGGCGGGCCGGTCATCGAACCGAACCTCAGCCGGGCCGTTGACGCGCTGCGCAAGTCAGCGGGAGCTGCGCCGTGCACATGATTGCGGATTCTGCTGCGCCCGGCGACGCCATTCGCAAGCAAGTTCGGCACCCTGGATCAAACGAGTTCTCGCCGGAGTATTGCCATGCACCTTGAGATTCCGGAGGACGCCAACGTCCAGATCATCGTTGGAAACGCCGCGCCTCTCGCCCTGGCGGACGAGAGCCGGCAGACAGGCACGCTCCGAACCGGAGGTCGGCCGGTCCTCAAGGGCCTGGTCGTGGCCATCGTGCTTGTCGGCACATTCGTGGTCGGGCAGCATTTTGGCGGACGTGCGGCCGGCACCCAAACGGCGGCCGCTGCGGCTTCAATGCCCCGGCCTGCGCCGACAGGTGAGCAACACGCGTTCCCCGACCTGCCACTGCCCGATCCGCAGCGGAAACAGGCTTCCCGCGGCGTGCCGACAGAATTCCAGAACGAATTGCGCCAACCGCCGACGGTGACGCCACCACCTGGGGCGGCATCCACCAAGAATCCCTTCGGACTGGAGCCATAGATTTGGCCGTCGCGCGCCAGATCGTTGGGCCGCAGGAGCAGTTCGAGCGCACCGGCGCTCAGAGCCTGCGCGATATCCGACCCTTCACCACGCGCCTCTCCGAAGGTCTTCGCAGCTCCGCCTCGGGCATCGTGCTCGCGATCGCCGCCGGGGCTACGTATTTCGAGCCGGCGGTCGTGAACGTCACCGTTCCGCTGTCGGCCCTGTACGCGTTGTGGGTGCTGACCCGGCGACCCAAGCTCCCGCTGCGCCTGCCACGTACTGCGGCAATCCCGGATCCCAGCAATCCGGCCCCCGGCAGCCGCAAGCCGAAGCCGGCGAATGGGACCGTGTTCATCGGGTGGAGCATTGCGGGTCACGAACTCTGGTTGACGGCCGAGGACGCCCGGCAGCACATGACCATTCCGGGGACCACCGGCGCGGGGAAAACCACCGCTCTACTGAGCCTCCTGGCCAACTTTCTGGCGCAGGGCTCGGGTTTCGTGCTGGTGGACGGCAAGGCCGATCGCGACCTGTTCGGCAAAGTTCTCGCACTGGCCCGCCGCTTTGGTCGCGACGATGACGTGCGCGTCCTCAACTTCATGGTCGCGTCAGGCCTCAAGGACAGCCACAGCTTCAACCCGTTTGCAATCGGCAATGCTGATGCGATCCGGGAACTCCTGGCGAGCCAGCTCGGCGACCAGGCGCAGAACGATCCGAATGGTGTGTTTCGAGAGCGCGCCGTCGCCCTCATCGGCACGATTGCGCCGGTGCTGGTCTGGCTGCGCGACAATAAGGGCGTCGCGCTGAACATCGAGGTGATCCGCTTCTCCATCGAGCTGCGCTGGATCTGGAAACTCGCCATGGAGAAAAAGGTTCTCTTGCGTAACACCGAGACCGGCATGGTGACGGAGCTCGACGTCAGTTCCGACATTCCGGAAGACATCACCTGGCCGCTGCGCTCCTATCTGGGCGAGTTGCCCGGCTACGATCCGAGCATGCCGCTGGACAAGCAAAAGGGTGACGAGCCCTCCAAGCAGCACGGCTACGCGCAGTTCTACTTCACCGCGACCTTCACGCAGCTCGCCGTCTCGCTCGGCCATATCTTCCGCGTGGAATCGAGCGATATCGACATGCGCGATGTGGTGCTCAACCGGCGCATCCTGGTGGTCAACCTGCCGGCTCTCGAAAACTCCGATGCCACACTGGCCGCGCTCGGCAAGCTCGTTGTCGCGTCGCTGCGCGGTATGATGGCGCAGCTGCTCGGCGCCTCGCTTGAGGGCGACTACAGCGAGGCCGACAAACCCGGCATGGGTCCAAGCCCATTCCCGGTCGTGCTCGATGAACTCGCCTACTACGCGACGAGCGGGCTGGATCGCATGCTCGCCATGGGCCGCGGCCTCAACATCTGCTTCATGCTCGGGTTCCAGGAGATCGCAGGCATCTGGGCACGTCTCGGCGAGAAGACCGCCAGCCTGCTCGGCAACGCCAATCTGACGATCGCCATGCGCCAGCAGGACGCCGGCCGCACCCGCGAGTGGATCGAGAAGACTGCTGGGCAGACCTACATCACCCAGGCCACCACCTATCACGGGGCCGTCGACGGGGCTTATCGCGAGGCCCGGCATGC
>DATKPQ010000048.1:0-16779 GCA_035523995.1 Acetobacteraceae bacterium
GTCACGTATGAGTGCCACGCCAAACGTAAGAACGGTGAACCATATCACGCATTAGTGAGCAGCGGATATGTGAGGCGTACTGAGGGTTGGAAATTAGCCTTCCATCAGCAGACACCGTTGTAGTAGGTCTGCGGCCGCTCAGTCCTCTGCGCGGCCGCGCATGGCCACGCCCGACTGTGTTACCGGCAATCGATGACCGCGCGGCCGATGGCCGCGCTGGGCGTCTGACCCGGTACATTCTCCTCGTTCAACTCAGGTTATGGGCTTCGTGTGGGCGTACCATCACCAGCGCCCTCATTGCCACCGAGATGGACGAAACCACCGCCTTGCTCGGCCATCGTGCGATCCGTCGCCAGCGCGTCCGCGACGGCGTTCACCACGGGCGCGAGCGCGCTTGTGACTTCAACCGCCGCGGCTCCACTAGAGCATTTTCACCCTGACCGGAAATATCCGGCGTGGCGAAAGAAGTTGGAGCACTCCTCGGGCGAGATGCAGGAGGCGATATCGCCAAGCGCGTTCCAGAGCGCGTCGATGGCACGCAGCGCCTTGGCGCGAAGGATCGACTTGATCTTGGCGAACGCCATCTCGATCGGGTTCAGATCGGGGCTGTAGGCCGGCAGGTAGCGCAACGTGGCTCCCACCGCCTCGATCGCCTCGCGCACCCCGGCGACCTTGTGGCAGCCGACATTGTCCATCATCACGATATCGTCCTTGGCCAAGGTCGGGACCAAAGCCTGCTCAATATAACTGAGGAACATCTCCCCCGTGATCGCGCCGTCGAACACGCAGGGAGCCACCATGCCGTTGGCCCGAAGGCCGGCGATGAAACTCGAGGTCTTCCAGTTCCCATGCGGGGTACGGTCGATCAGCCGGGTGCCGCGCTCCGAGCGGCCGCAGGCTCGTATCATATTCGTCTTGGTCGCGGTCTCGTCGAGGAATACCAATTTCGTCGGGTTCAGCGTCGGTTGCTCTGCGCGCCATGTGGACCGTGCCTGAGCAACATCCGGCCGGGTCTGTTCCGCGGCATGCACGGTCTTTTTTTTAGCGTCAGCTTGAGTTTGCGCAGCACCTCCCAGATCAACGTCGTGCTGGCGACGACCTGATGCGTCTGCTTCAACCAGACTTGCAGTTCCGTCAACGTCGCATCCGGGACGGCACTGACCCGGTCGCGGATCGCGGTATGATACGCCGCCAGCTTCGCCGGCACATGGCCGCGCTGCGGCCGAGCGGTGGTCTCCCCCGTCCGCCGCCGCCGGCCGAGCACCTTCGATACATAGGAGATGCTGACCTGCAATCCCTTAGCCACACCGGTGACCGAAGTACCCGCATCGGCCACCTGGAACACCCGCTCGCGCAAGTCCTGGTGGTAGCTTCGTCCTCGTGTCCACCCCATCGTCGCCTCCGGCTCGTCATCCGGAAACCCCAGAATCACAGAGCGAGGCCGTTTCGCTAGCCCCCCAAGATTCCAGTCAGGGTGGAAATGCTCTAGCGAATGGCGCCCTCTGTGCTGCGGCGGCGGGCCGCGACAAGGGAGGCGACGGCACACGAGGCGATGCGGCTGACCAGGGTGTCCGCGCGGCTCGTCAGAATGATCGGCACGCGCGCACCCAGCACGATGCCGGCGCTTTCGGCGCCTGCGAGGAACGACAGGCTTTTGGCCAGCATGTTGCCGGCTTCCAGGTCGGGCACCACCAACACGTTGGCATGGCCGGCCACCGGCGAGACGATGTGCTTGATCGCCGCAGCTTCCCGGCTGATGGCGTTGTCAAGCGCCAGGGGTCCGTCGAGTACGCCGCCGGTGATCTGTCCGCGGTCCGCCATCTTGCACAGCGCCGCGGCTTCGACGGTGGATTGCACCTTGGGGTTCACCGTCTCCATTGCGGAGAGGATCGCTACGCGGGGCGGCTCGATCCCCAGCGCACGCGCCAGGTCGATCGCGTTCTGGACGATGTCCACCTTCTCTTCCAACGTCGGGGCGATGTTGACCGCGGCATCGGTAATGATCAGCGGCGCGGAGTAGCCGGGGACGTCCATGATGAAACAGTGGCTGATCCGGCGGGCAGTTCGCATACCGCTATCATGCGGGACCACGGCAGCCATCAGTTCATCGGTATGCAGGCTGCCTTTCATCAGCGCCTCGACCTTCGCCTCCCGCACCAGGGCAACGCCCTTGGCGGCGGAGTCCTGGCTGTATCCCGAGGCAACCTGCGGCAGACCGGTGATGTCGATCCTATTTTGCGCTGCGACCTCGGCCAGACGAGCAGGCGGGCCGATCAGGATGGGCGCGATGATGCCGAGGCGATAGGCCTCCACAGCGCCCGCCAACGACACCGAATCGCAGGGATGCACCACCGCCGTGGGCACTGGCGGCAGTCGCCGCGCCATCGCCAGCACGCGTTGGTATTTCTCGCGGCCGTTTTCGGCGCCGCTATCCATGGCAATCTGCTCCTGTCGTGCGAGGTGGTGTTGCGTGCAGCGCTCTCGCATAGGGGGCAGGCCAGCGCATTGACTTGCGTCAACGGCCCGGGGGAGCTTTCCGGTGCGCGGGGGACGTCGAGACGCGCCGACAATCGGGTGGGTGCACGATGTTCGAAAGCAACGTACCGACCCGATCACTCTCACCCTCGACGCTTCGCGTCTCGACCTCTCCCGCTTCGCAAGAGATTTTTTGGGGGGTCAAAGCGCGGCCAGTATTCCGGCGAACAAGCGCCCGCGCTGCGCCAGGCTGGCCACGACGATGTGCTCGTCGAGCGTGTGTGCGCCGGCACCCTGCACGCCCAGACCGTCTAACGTGGCAATCCCCATAGCGCCGGTGAAATTGCCATCGGACCCACCGCCCGAACTCTGGTGGGGGAGATCGAATCCGAGGCCGCGCGCGATCCCGCGGGCCACGCCGTAAAGCGCCATGTCGCGCGGACCCGGCTCCCACACCGGACGCGTGACGCCACGCGTCACCTTGAAGGACACATCGTTGCCGGACGCACGCAGCGCCAGCATGGCGGCGACGCCGCGGTCCAGATCGTCCTGGCGCTTTGCCATCGACAGTGCCTGCCCTGTGCAGGTGGTGGAAACGCAATTCACCCACTGGCCGCCATTCACCACGCCGACGCTGAAGGTGCAGTCGTCGGTGGTCATGTCCTCGATTTCGACGATCTTGCGTGCCATTTCGCGGATCGCCGAGCGCCCTTCCGCGAGCCGTGCCCCGGCATGGCTGGGCCGGCCGTGCGCTTCCAGGTTGAAACGGGCGATGGCGTAACGGCCCGTCACCACGCCGCCGTCCGGACGTGCCGGTTCCGGGACCAGAACGTAGCGGTGGCGCGCTGCTTCGGCCTCGATCAGGTCGCGGGTAGACGGGCTGCCCACTTCCTCATCGCTGGTCAGCAGCACGGTGATCGGCAGCTTGGTCGGGACGCGCGCACGGACAAGCTGGCGGATCGCTTCCAGCGCCATGTAGTTGCCGCCCTTCATGTCCAGGATGCCCGGCCCCCAGGCCTTGCCGTTTTCGCGCCGGAATGCGAGGTGCGAGAGAGTACCGGTCGGATGCACCGTATCCAGGTGGCCCATCACCACGATGCCCGGTTCGTGCGGCGTGGCATGGGGAAACGTGGCGCGGACGCAATCGCCGAAGCCCATGCGCCCGGCAATCCGTTCGACTCGCGCACCGGCGATTGCCAGGTCGCGGGCGGCGATATCCATCATGCGATTGACCGCGGCAGCATCGTAGGTCGGGCTTTCACAGGTTACCCACGCCCGCAGACCCTCCAACATCGCGTCGGCGTCAAACGGAAGCTGGCTCGGGTCCATTGATGTCTCCATGCGCGGGTTAGGGGCGGACGCAAAGCGTCCACCCGAGACGAACGAAAGTGCAAATCGTAGCCCACGTCGTTGCCTGGCGCGAAGCACGGGTCGTTTGCAAAAGGAGATAGATCCAGCGCCATGCGTGACGGGTAAATTTGCAGGACCGGATCAGTCCACGGGAGCATCAAGCCAGATCAAAGCGCGAACCGGCCACGCCATGAAGAGCATGACTCATCGGATCATTGCGCGATTGCGCAGCTATGGTCCTGCAAGGCTTCCCCCGAACCAGTATCGCCGGCGGCAGGATCGGCGCGACCGTCCAGCAGGATGAATCCTGGCTTGTTGCCGAACTCCGCGCCTACCAGCACCAGCGTGTTGCTGCCCATTTGTGGCTGCGGCACCACCTTGGCGAGCAAGCGGAACGGATTGGTGCCGCCAAGTTCCGGCTGAACCAGCCGCATCGCGCGATAGCGTTGGCCGACCAGCGGCTCGGGGAACGCGGCCCAGTCAGGCCCAATTGTGGCCTTGTATTGTTCCAACGTCTTTTGCACGTCGGGACGGATGCAGTCGATGTGTATGTGCAATTGGTTCTGCGTACGGCCGTGGACCGAGTTGATCGCGAGCGCTATATCGGTGCGCGGTATGTCGCGGCCGATCCGCTCCCGCAGGTAGGCGGCTGCCTGCCAAGCCTGGGCGAAGTAGTTTGGAGCGTACGGCGCGAGGATCGCCTTGTCCTCGATGCCGCCGACGCGCGCTGTGGGAATCAGTAGGTATTGCGTATTGCCAACAATGTCCTTCAGGACGGCATAGCCGGCGCCAATATCGACGGCGCGACACGGAGCGGGGTCATCGTGCATTTGCTCGTCCGGCACGCAGCGGTCGTGCACGACGTGCCATAGCGCCGATGGATTGGCGGCATGTGCGGTCAGCGAAATGCCGGAGGCCAGGATCAACCAGAGGATCGTGCGGGTCATGCGTCGATCAGGCTCACATGTGCGGCAACGATATGCCAGCCGTCGGGAAAACGCACCCAGGTCTGCATTTGCCGGCCCAGCTTTCCAGGGGCCATCTGGCGATGAAACAAGGTGGACGCTGTGGCGAAGTCGCGGCCATAGGTGGTGATGACAGTGCGCGACGGTGTGCGCGCGAGGCCGCCGGGTGAACGTGCCGCTCGGAAGGCGCCGATCTCATCCCAGCCGTATAGCACCTCGGCGATGCCGTAGCGGATTGTGTGCGGGCTGCACCAGAACAGGTGCTGGAGGGCGGCAACGTCGTTGGTGACAAGGGCGGTTTCGTAGCGTTCGAAAGCCGCCTGCACTTCGGTGACGATGTCAGGCAGGTTGATGTCCATAGGATGTCGTTTGGGTCAGTGGATGAACAGCGAGCGCTGAGTACTGTGCGGAACGCGCAAGGTGCGGGAGATCTCACGCACGAAGTTTACCCCGCGACGATCTGCGCCAGCGCATCCCCTACATCCTGCGTGCCGGCTTGCCCGCCCATGTCTCGCGTCTTCGGGCCGCTCTCGCGCAGCAGGGTCTCGATAGCCGCGACGATCGCGGTACCCGCTTGCGCTTCACCCAGATGCACCAGCATCAGCGCCGCGGACCAGATCTGGCCGATCGGGTTGCAAATGAATTTGCCGGCGATGTCTGGCGCCGAACCATGGACCGGCTCGAACATCGACGGGAACTTGTGTTCCGGATTGATGTTCCCGCCTGCGGCGATGCCGATCGAACCGGCCACCGCTGGGCCAAGGTCGGACAGGATGTCGCCGAACAGATTGGTGCCGACGACCACGTCGAACCAGTCGGGATGCTGGACGAAGTGAGCGCACAGAATGTCGATGTGGAACTGGTCGGTGCGCACATCGGGATAGTTCTTCGACATGGCGGCGAACCGTTCGTCCCAGTACGGCATGGTGATGGCGATGCCGTTGGACTTGGTGGCAGAGGTCAGGTGCTTCTTCGGCCGCGATTGCGCCAGTTCGAACGCGTATTTCAGGATGCGGTCGGTGCCGTGGCGCGTCAGCACGGTTTCCTGCACGACGAACTCCCGGTCGGTGCCTTCGAACATGCGACCGCCGACCGACGAATATTCGCCTTCAGTGTTCTCCCGCACCACGTAGAAATCGATGTCGGCTTCCGTGCGGCCCGCCAAAGGCGTGCGCACGCCGGGCAGCAGCTTGCAGGGGCGCAGGTTCACGTACTGGTCGAAGCCTCGGCGGATCGGGATCAGCAGGCCCCACAGCGAAACATGGTCCGGTACACCCGGCCAGCCCACCGCGCCCAGCAGGATGGAATCGGACTCGCGCAACTGCTCCAGGCCGTCTGGCGGCATCATGCGGCCGGTCTGCTTGTAGGTCTCGCAGGACCAGTCGTAATGCGTGTAGCTTAGGCCGAAGCCGAAGCGGCGAGAGGCAGCGTCCAGCACTTTCAGCGCCTCCGGCACGGTTTCCTTGCCGATGCCGTCGCCGGGCAGAACGGCGATTCGATGGGTGCGCGCCATGGCTGGTTCCTTTGTCTCGGGTCGGGTAATCAGTCGGTCAGATAGAGGAGTCGCGCGAGATGGCCAAGTCAGCCCCTGCCATGCCGAAATCCCCAGCCACAGCGTGGGATCGCGACGCGGCGCTGACCACGGCGCGCATGCTGCTGGAGATCGAGGCGATCAAGTTCCGGCCGGAGGAGCCGTTCACCTTCACATCCGGGTGGAAATCGCCGGTCTATATCGATTGCCGGCGGATCATCTATTTCCCGCGCGTGCGCTCGAAGATCTGCGAGTTGGGGGTGGAGAAGATCCACCGCCATGTCGGTTACGAGGAGATCGAGGCGGTGGCGGGCGGGGAGACCGCCGGCATCCCGTTTGCTGCGTGGATTGCCGACCGCATGGCCGCACCCATGGCGTATGTGCGCAAGCAGGCGAAGGGGTTCGGACGCCAGTCGCTGATTGAAGGCGACGTGCCTGAAGGCAAGCGCACGCTGCTGGTGGAAGATCTGACCACCGACGGGCAATCGAAAATCCGATTTGCCCAGGCACTGCGCGACGCAGGCGCGATCGTGAATCATACCTTCGTGGTGTTTTTCTATGGCGTGTTCCCGGGTGCGTTCGAGACGCTGGCGCGGATGGATATCGCTCTGCATCATTTGTGCACGTGGTGGGACGTGCTGGAGGCATGCGCCGACCGGCCGTACTTCTCCGAAGCCGCATTGTCGGAAGTGCGGCGTTTCCTGGAGGACCCGGTGGCGTGGTCTGCTGCGCATGGCGGCGTCGCTTCGGCGGAGGAGGCGGCGGCGCGGCGTGGAGCGCCCGACGCATAGGACAGCGACACTGCCTGGAAATGGGCGCCGAAACACCAGCAATTTCAGAGGCTTACTCACCCCGCACGAGGCGCGTAAGGTTTTTACCTACTTTTAATGTCAGTATTTGCTTGACAGCCGGAACGCGGCGGGACTCAATCCCCCGATAAGAAGAAGTCGGCCGTCAACGGCACGACCAGCGCCGAATGTGGGCCAGCAGGGAGCGGATCACAATGAGCAACTTGAGCAGACGCTCGGTGCTGGGGGGGAGTGTCGCCCTCGCATCGGCCGGAACGCTGAGTCGTCCCTATATCGCCAATGCTGCGGCCAAGACGGTGACGGCCTGGTGGACTCAGGGCTTCGTGCCGGAGGAAGACGCCGCGATCAAGCATGTGGTCGCCGAATATGAAAAGCAGAGTGGCGACAAGATTGATCTGAGCATCATCCCATTTGGTCCGCTGGGGCAAAAGATCGTATCGGCTCTGACCACCGGCAACGTTCCCGACGTCATGTCGTATGACGCGGCCGATTTGACGATCGTGCCGCAGAATGCATGGAATGACAAACTGCTGGATCTCAGCGACATCGTGGGAAAGTACAGGTCCGAATATAATCCAACGGTCAACCTTGACGCGCAGTACTTCAACAATGTGACGAAGAAGCGCGGCTACTACATCGCTGCCTACAAAACAGCGTGCATTCCGTTCCACGTCTGGGGCAACCTGGTGAAGGAAGCCGGCTATAACTTGGCCGACGCGCCGAATACCTGGGATGCGTTTTGGGATTGGTTCAAGCCGATGCAGGCCAAGCTGCGCGACAAGGGACATCGCAGCTTCTACTCACTTGGGTTGCAGATCACCAGTACCGGGCCGGCGGATGGCAACAACGTATTCTACGCGTTCGTGCTGGCGAACGGCGGCCGGAAATACGTTACGCCGGACGGCAAGGCGCATTTCGACGACCCACAAGTCAAAGAGGCTGTGATCAAGTCGATCGAGTACACCACCAGCGCCTACAAGCAGGGCTACGTGCCGCCGGGCGTGCTGAGCTGGAATGACGCCGACGACAATAACGCGTTCCACGCCAAGACCATCCTGATGGATTTCGACGGCACGATCTCCACGGAAGTGGCGCTATACCACGACAAGAAGGCCTACTACGACGAGATGGTGACACTGGGTCTGCCGCTCGGCAATGATGGCCAGGCGGTGCCGGCCGTACTTGGCGCCGGTGGTTGCATCATGGCGAAAGGCGCGAAGAACGTTAAGGCCGGGAAGCAGTTCATCAGCTATGTCTGCGACCCGAAAATCGCCAACGGGTACCTGAAGCAGGGGTTGGGGCGCTGGCTGCCGGCCATGAATTCGATCGTCAAAAACGATCCGTTCTGGCTGGATCCAAAGGATCCGCACCGGCCGCCCTATGTTCGAGAAGGTTTGCTCGGCCCGTCCATAGCGTCCTTCTATGCATTCAATCCCGGCATTGCGGTTGCCAACGCGCAGCAGATCTGGGGACAGATGCAGGCCGAGGTGATCCGCAATGGCGTAACCCCGCAAGACGCGGCTGAGAAAGGATTCAAGCAGATCGAGAAAATCCTGGAGGACTACAAGATCGTCGAAAGCTGAACGCGACGACCAGTCAGGAGCAGCGGCCAGCCGCTGCTCCTTCCGGCCGGCCCGGCAACGCGGCTGCGCTGCGTTGCACAACTGTGATTTGTGCTTTTGATGTCCGGCAAGATCCCGGGCAGGAGAGGTTTGCGTTTATTCACTTGACAGGTTTCCAAGAGAACGGTGTGATTTGAGCCAATAAGACAAAATGGGCCGGTGACGGTGCATAAGGCCCCGGTGGGGCGAACAGGGAGAACGAGAATCATGAGTTACCTGAGCAGGCGCTCGGTGCTGCAGGCGACTGTTGGCCTTGCAGCAGGAGGGGCGCTCGCGCGTCCATATATTGCCAATGCCGCGGCGACGACCGCCTCGGCGTGGTTCACCCAGGGTTTCATCCCGGAAGAAGACGCTGCATTGAAGCAGGTCGTCGCAAACTACGAGAAAGAAAGCGGCAACAAGATCGATCTGAGCATCGTGCCGTTTGCACCGCTGGCGCAAAAGATCATCTCGGCGATCAGTACTGGCGCTGTGCCGGATGTGATGAACCACGACATCGCCGACGCGATTATCATTCCGCAGAACGCCTGGCACGACAAGCTGATCGATCTCAGTGACATCTCAAAGCCGTATGCGGCCGAATTCTCGTCGACCGTGAACCTGGCGGCGCAATACTGGAACAACGTCACCAAGAAGCGCGGCTACTACCTGGCACCGTTCAAGACTGCCTGCATTCCCTTCCACATCTGGGGCGACCTGGTGGAAGAGGCCGGCTACAAGATGGCTGACGCGCCGAAGACCTGGACCGCGTTCTGGGACTGGTTCAAGCCGATGCAGGCGAAGCTGCGCGACAAGGGCCATCGCGGCTTCTACGCAATGGGACTGCAAATCACCAGCACAGGTCCGGCCGACGGCAACAACATGTTCTACGGCCAGATCCTTGCCCATGGCGGCAAGAACTTCATGACGTCGGACGGCAAGGCCCATTTCGACGACCCGCAGGTCAAGGAAGCGGTGATCAAGTCGATCGAGTTCACTACCTCGGCGTACAAGGAAGGCTATGTCCCGCCGGGCGCGCTGAGCTGGAACGACGCCGATGACAACAACGCGTTCCACGCCAAGACCATTCTAATGGACTTCGACGGCACGATCTCCACCGAGTTGGCGATGATCCATAATAAGAAGAACTACGACGCAGCGGTGACGATGGGCCTGCCGCTGGGCGACGCTGGCCAGCCGACGCCGGCACAACTCGGCGCGGGCGGCTGCTTCATGGCGAAGGGCTGCAAGAACGAGGCCGTGGGCAAGGACTTCATCAAATACATCAGCCAGCCCAAGGTCGCGAACGGGTATCTGAAGGCGGGACTGGGCCGCTGGCTGCCGTGCATGCCTTCGATCGTCAAGAATGACTCGTGGTGGCTGAGTGACTCCGATCCGCATCGCAAAGCCTACGTGACCGAAGGGCTGCTGGGTCCGTCGGTGCCATTCTTCTACGTCTACAATCCCGGCGTCGCGGTGGCGAACGCGCAGCAAGTCTGGGGCCAGATGCAGGCCAACGTGATCCGCAACGGAACGAAACCGCAGGACGCCGCCGAGCAAGGCTTCAAGCAGATTCAGACGATCCTCGACCAATACAAAATCGTGCAGAGCTGAGAGGCAATCATGGACGGGATGCAGGGGATGCAGACGGCTCCGGCGCTGCCTCAGGGCGCCGGGACATACACGCTGCCGCAACATCGGCGTCGCCTGTGGCGCGGCGGCCTTCACGGCACCGAATACACGTGGGCCGTCGCATTCTGCATCCCGTACATGGCCATCTTTCTGGCGTTCGTGATCTATCCTGTGCTTTACGGTCTCTGGATGGGTCACTCGCCCGCGCTGTACGAGCAACTCTGGGAAGACCCGATCTATCGGATGTCGATCGTCAACACGATCATCTATCTCGCGGTCGGCGTGAACGTGAAACTGTTCTTTGCCCTGCTGCTCTCGGGCTTTTTCATGCGCAAGCAGCTTTGGGTGAAGGGACTGCTGGTGATTTTCGTGCTGCCCTGGGCGGTACCCGCACTGCCTACCTTCCTGTCGATCCACTGGATGCTGAACAGCCAGTGGGGCCTGCTGGATAACATGTTGTGGAACTGGTTCCACATCGACGGTCCGCAGTTCCTCGATACCTCGCGCTGGCTGGCGCTGGGGTCGGTGATTGTTGCCTATATCTGGAAATGGATGCCGTTCTGGACCGTGATTTTGCTTGCCGGCCGCATGGCGATCCCACAGGAACTGTACGAGTCCGCGGAAGTCGACGGCGCCACCGGCATCCGCCAGTTCACCCATGTCACCTTCCCATTGCTTGCCAACCTGTATCTGATTTGCACGCTGCTCTCGACGATCTTCACGATGGGCGACTTCACCACAGTGTATTTCGTCTCCGGCGGCGGCCCGGCGTTGACAACCAACGTGCTGGCGACGCTTGGCATTCGTGATGCCTACACGGTGGGCCAGCCTGACGTGGGCATGGCAGCGGTGATGACGGCGCTGCCTTTGCTGATCCCGCTGGTGCTGATCCTGATGCGCAAGATGCGGACCGCGGAGGTGCAACTGTGAGCGCCTCAGTCGCGACCCCCGGCAGGATCCGGCCCAGGCGCACGAAGAATTACCGCTTGCGTGCCTGGGTCACCGAGGGGCTATGCATCTTGCTGGGAGTGGTGCTGGTAATCTGGTCGGTCCTGCCGATCTACAACATGATCATGGTGGCAGTGCAGCCGCATGGCGATGTGTTCACCAGCAGCACCTATCCGGTAAACCCGACGCTTGGCGCGTTCTGGCAGGTGATCGACGAGAGCTACTGGTACGTAGAGCATTTCTGGCACCAGTACTACAACAGCCTGTACATGGGTGCGATGACCGTGTTCCTCACGTTGCTCATCGCCTCGTTGACCAGCTTTGCAGTCGGGCGCATGCGTATTCGCCACGGATGGGTGATCACCAATGCCGCGCTGCTGACCTACGTGATCCCGGCGACGTTCCTGTCGATTCCGTTCTACGTGATCATGAATGACTACGGGATGGTGAATAACATCTGGGCGGTGATTGCCTCCTTGGTCACCTTTGCAACGCCCTACGCAATTTTCATTTTCCTCAACTATGGCGCGAGCATCCCGATGGAACTCGACGAAGCGGCCCGCATCGATGGCGCTTCGCCGATCCAGGTGTACTGGCGGATCTACCTGCCGCTGATGGCCCCGGCGATGGTGGCGGTGGGTACATATGCCCTGCTGTTGTCGTGGAATGAGTTTCTCTACCAATACCTGCTGCTGTCATCGGACCGAAGCATGACGGTGGCCGTCGCCCTGGCGCAGTTCCTCAACAGCGATGAGTCGCCTTGGAACATCATGATGGCCACGGCGATCATCTACGCGATGCTGCCGGTGGCGGTCTACTACATGTTCCGGAGCAAAATGAGCGCCGGATTGACCATGGGCGGCGTGAAGGGCTGACCGGGAGCGGCAGCGGCCGCGTTCCGGCAGAGGTTCCAGTCGGCTCCTGCCGCGACGGCACCCGCCGCCGCGGTGGGGGCCGTTTGCGCCTCGGGCCAAGTCTTCCCTTGACAGGCCGCTATTCTCCCCGCTGAATTGGCACAGTGCAATAAAGCGCCCCGGTCGAACCGGAACGGACAGCCCGGGTGTGGGGCGCCAGGGAGAACGGAACATGAAAAGACTGAGCAGGCGATCTGTGCTTCGGGGCTCTGCCGCCGTAGCGGCAAGCGGAGCGCTGGCACGCCCGTACATCGCCAATGCCCAGGCCAAAACGGCGGTTTGCTGGATCAATCAGGGCTTCGTGCCGGAAGAAGACGAAGCCATGAAAAAGGTCTGCGAAGATTACATGAAGGAGAGCGGCAACAAGCTGGATTACAGCATCATGCCGTTCATGGCGCAGAACCAGAAGACGGTCTCTGCCCTCACCAGCGGCGATGTGCCGGACCTGATCTTCATGGACGCGCCGTCATCGATCATTCCGCAGAACGCGTGGGACGACAAGATCCTGGACGTGACGGATGTCGTCATGCCGTACGAACCAAAGCTCTCCGAGACGGCGAAGCTCGGTTCGACGTTCTTCAACAAGGCGACGAAAAAGCGCAGCTATTACCTTTGTCCGATCAAGCAGGGCGCGACTCCGTTCCACATCTGGGGCGACCTGATCGCCAAAGCCGGCCTGAAGATGTCGGAGATCCCGGCCAAATGGGACGGCGTGTGGAACTATGTGAAGCAGGCGCAGAAGCCGCTGCGTGCCAAGGGCATGCGCCACGTCTACGCCCTTGGGTTGCAGATGACCACGGTGGGGCCGAATGACGGCAATAACGTGTTCACCCATTTCCTGATCGCCAATGGCGGCGAGGGCATCATCACGCCGGATGGCAAGCTGCATACCGACGATCCGACGATCCGGGAGGCGGCCATCAAGTCGGTCGAGGTCATGACCAGCTTGTACAAGGAAGGCGTGGTGCCGCCGGAAGCCTTGAGCTGGAACGACGCCGACGACAACAACGGCTTCCACGAAAAGCTGTTCGTCATGGATTTCGACGGTACGCTGTCCACCGAACTTGCAATGATCGAGGACAAGCAGGCCTTCTATCATGACATGAAGACCGTGGCGCCTAAGCTGAAGAACGATGGCACCCCGATGAAGACACAGGTCAACGCCGGCGGCGGGTTCATTCCGAAGGGTGCCAAGGGCGTTGAGGTTGCCAAGGACTTCATGAAGTATTTCATGCAGCCCAAGGTGATGAACGCGAACCTGAAAGGTGGCCTGGGCCGCTGGTTCCCAGCCATTCCGCAGATCGTGAAGGACGACCCCTGGTGGCTGAACAGCGGCGAGCCGTGCCTGAAGCCCTATATCGAGGAAGGCGTCCTGAATCCGACCCTGCCGGTGTTTGAGGGGTATTCGCCCGCCTGGGGTCAGGCCAATGCGGAGCAATTGTGGGGCCAGGCGCATGCCGACGTGCTGAAGAACGGCATGAAGGTGTCGGACGCGGTCGATAAGGCGTTCAAGCGCTGCAACGAGATCTTCTCAAGAGTCGAGATGTAACCCCGCGAGGGCGGTATGAGCGTCACACAGGAGGCACTCACCGCCGGGCGCGCCGTGGTCGCGCGTCCGGCCCGCCGCGGCTGGTATGGCGGCGTGATCGGCTCGGAATACATCTGGGCCGTCGCGTTCGCCCTGCCGTACGTCGCCGTGTTCTTTGCCTTCGTGATCTATCCGATCTGCTACGGCATCTATCTCGGCGACCAGCCCTCGCTGTATGCGGAATTGTTCGCTGATCCGCGTTACCTGACTGCTGTCCTTAATACGCTGATCTATGTCGGGGTCGGCGTGAACGTGAAGATGTTCCTGGCTTTCCTGCTGTCAGGCTTCTTCATGCGCAAGCGCTGGTGGGTGAAGGCACTGCTGGTGCTGTACATCCTGCCATGGGCAACGCCCGCGCTGCCGGCCTACATGTCGATCCACTGGTTCGTCGATGGCCAGTGGGGCATGTTGAACAATTTGCTCTACTACATCTTCGGGATTGATGGCCCGGTCTACCTGAACGACCACTGGATGGGGCTGGCGTGCAATATCGGCGCCTACATCTGGAAGAACATGCCGTTCTGGACGATCATTCTGCTGGCCGGACGCATGGCGATCCCGCAGGAACTCTACGAAGCCGCCGCAGTGGACGGCGCCACTGGCATGCGGCGATTCCTGCATGTGACTTATCCGCTGATGGCCAATCTCTATCTGGTCTGCATCCTGCTCGACACCGTGTTCGCGCTTGGCGATTTCAACGCCACGTATTTCGTGTCGGGCGGCGGACCGGCGATGCAGACCGAGGTGCTGGCCACGCTTGGCATCCGCTATGCGTTCACGGTGTCGCTGCCGCGCCTCGGCGTGGCTACGGTGATGTCGGCGCTGCCGGTGCTGGTCCCGCTCGTCATTATCCTGATGCGGAAACTGCGCCCGTCGGAGGGGCAACTATGAGCGTCACCACGTCTGGCCGGCAATTCGGTTCCCCGCTGGTCTACCGGCTGCAACGGTGGGGCGTGGAGGCGGTGTGCCTGTTGATTGGCGCCGCGCTCGCCATATGGACGATCCTGCCGATCTACAACATGTGGGAGATCGCGCTCGACAGCCACGACGACATCTTCGCCGGCACGTTGTGGCCGGGCCATCCGTCACTGGACAGTTTCCGTGTGGTGGTGACGCAGGATTTCTGGTACCTCGCGCATTTTTGGCACCAGTTCGGCAACAGCTTCATCGTCGGCCTGTCGACGATGTTCCTGACACTGCTGATCGGATCACTGGCCAGCTTCACTGTCGGGCGGATGCGGCTGAAGCATGGCTGGATGCTGACCAATGCGGCGCTGATGACCTACGTGATCCCGGCATCCTTTCTGGCGATCCCGTTCTATCGGATCATGCAGATTTACGGCCTCGCGGACCACCTGTTGGCGGTGATCCTGTCGCTGACCACCTTCGCCACGCCGTACGCAATCTTCATATTTTCGCAATACGGCAAATCGATCCCGATGGAGTTGGACGAATCGGCGCGCATCGACGGCGCCAATCCGTGGCAGATCTATTTCAAGATCTACCTGCCGTTGATGGCCCCGGCATTGGTGGCGGTGGGCACCTATGCGTTGCTGCTGGCGTGGAATGAATATCTCTACAACTTCCTGATGCTCTCGACGCCGCAGAGCATGACGGTCGCGGTAGCGCTGGCACAGTTCCTGAACAGCGATGAGTCGCCATGGAACTTCATGATGGCCACAGCGATCCTGTATGCGCTGCCGCCGATCATTCTGTACTACGGCTTCCGCCGCTACATGGCCGCGGGTCTGACCATGGGTGGGGTGAAGGGGTAAGCGTCACGGAGAAGGAGCTCCACCGCCCCGCGCGAGCTTGAGCCGCGAAGCAGATCAAGGGAGGCGTGCGCGCAAATGTCGCCTACTACGCACTCCATCCCCTCCCCCTGACCCCCACCCACAAGGGGAGGGGAAGTCGAGGTCCTCGAACCTCCAAGCCTCCGATACCGCCCGGGCCGTCGCGTTCCTGGTGCCCTACGTTGCGGTGTCCGCCGCGTTCGTCGCCTACCCTGTGGTGTTGGGCCTAGCACGGATCAGCCCGATGGCCGAGAGTTGGGGATCGCGGCGCGGCCGCAGGGTGCTTTACCGAGGGACGCCGCTCATGCAAGACGTGAGTCTCCCGACTGCGCCCGGGGACAGCGGGCCCGGCGAGCCGATCCTTGCTCCCATCCCTCGCGACTGGAGGCTTTCGATGAACCTCGCTCAACCGCAGACGGATGGATACTACTCCCGCGAGGAGTTCAGGCGGTGGTGTGAGGCCCAGACGAAGGGCCGCTTCGAACGCGTGGACGGCAGGATCGTTGCCATGGCGCCCGAACGCGGCGCGCACCTGCGGGTCAAGGGAGCAATCTACAGCGCGCTGAAGCGCGCGGTCGCCGATGCCGGTGCACCTTGCGAGGCATTGCCCGATGGCGCCACGGTGGAAACCGGCGACAGTGACTACGAACCGGACGCACTGGCGAACTGCGGCGAGCCAATGGCCGACGACGCGATCGCGGCGCCGAATCCGGTGATCATCGTCGAAGTTCTGTCACCGGGTACGGCGTCGACGGACACCGGCGGCAAGCTGGCTGACTATTTCCGCGTGCCATCCGTCGCTCACTACCTGATCGTGCACCCGACCCGCAGGACTGTTACCCATCACCGCCGGACCGGCGACGGGATCGATACACGGATCATCGTCAACGGACCAATCACGATGGCCCCGCCTGGGATCGCCATCACGGTGGAAGAAATTTACGGCGCTGTATAGGTTGATCGCCCCTTCCATAAGGTCGGCGGTAGGTCCGCTGGATCAACCAACCGCGGCGTTCAGTCGACATCGGCATGATCCTTAATCCGGCAGTTGCCTGATTGCCATTGCATGCCAAAGCGGCAGAGTTGGCTGCCATGAGCGTGGAACGACAGAGCTTGATGGCTCACCGATCGGGTGAGCAACCCGAGGTTGATGCCTGGTCGGCGACGGCAGAC
>DATKPQ010000049.1:0-8592 GCA_035523995.1 Acetobacteraceae bacterium
CGTCGCCAACGGGTGTCATACTGCCACAGCCTGCCGGTGCCGCCCCAATCCCTTGCTTTCGCAGGCGCTCTCCGCCATATCCCGGTCGCCGGCACGAGCCGGTAATTCACACGCGGGGCGCCTTTCCCGAGCATTCGGGTCCGGTGCCATGCAGGCGCGAGCCCCGCGGAGGTTCAACCGGACGGAAGGAAAGGTCACGCCCATGGCGATGCCCGATTTCACCATGCGCCAGCTCCTGGAAGCCGGCGTCCACTTCGGCCACCACACGCGCCGCTGGAATCCGCGGATGGCGCCGTTCCTGTACGGCGTGCGCAACCAGGTGCACATCATCGACCTGCAACAGACGGTGCCGATGCTGGACCGCGCGCTGCGGGCGGTCCGCGACGTGACGGCGGCGGGCGGGCGCGTGCTGTTCGTCGGCACCAAGCGCGCGGCCGCCGAATATATCGCCGAGGCGGCCAAGCGCTGCGGCCAGTACTACATCAACCACCGCTGGCTCGGCGGCACGCTGACCAACTGGAAGACCATCACCGGCTCGATCAAGCGGCTGCGCCAGATCGAGGATCTGGTCGGCGGCGACACCCAGGGCCTCACCAAGAAGGAGGTGCTGGAGATCACCCGCGACCGCGACAAGCTGGAGCGCGCGCTGGGCGGCATCAAGGAAATGGGCGGCCTGCCGGATATCCTGTTTATTATCGATACGAACAAGGAAAAGCTCGCGGTCGAGGAGGCCAACAAGCTGCACATCCCCGTGGTGGCGGTGCTCGACAGCAACTCCGATCCCACCGGCGTCACCTATCCGGTGCCGGGGAACGACGATGCGATCCGCGCAATTACCCTCTATTGCGACCTGGTCGCCGGTTCGGTGCTGGACGGCATCAGCGCGGAGATGGCGGCGTCGGGCGCGGATATCGGTGCGGTGGAGAACCTGCCTCCGGAAACCTTGCCGGAAGCGGAACTCGCCGAAGCGCATGCCTGAAGGGAGCGACCCATGCCGGAGATCACGGCTGCCCTGGTGAAGGACCTGCGCGAGAAGACCGGCGCAGGCATGATGGACTGCAAGAAGGCACTCACCGAGAACAACGGCGTGCTGGAAGACGCAGTGGATTGGTTGCGCAAGAAGGGTCTTGCCGCGGCGGCCAAGCGTTCCGGGCGGGTCGCGGCGGAGGGGCTGATCGGGGTCGCCTCCGCTTCCGGCGTGGCCGCGATGGTGGAGGTGAACGCGGAAACCGATTTCGTCGCGCGCAACGACCAGTTCCAGGCATTCGTCGAAGCGGTGGCGAAGCTGGCCCTGGATGTCGGCGACGACGTGGAGGCGATCAAGGCAGCGCAGTATCCGGACAGTGCGATCACGGTCGCCGATCATTTGACGCAGCTGGTTGCGACGATCGGCGAGAACATCACCATCCGGCGTGCGAAGCGGATGAGCGTGCCGGACGGCGTGGTGGCGACCTATGTGCACCAGGCACTGCGGCCGGGGCTGGGCAAGATCGGCGTGCTGGTGGCGTTGAAGGGCGCAGGCGAGCTGGAGGTGCTGACGACGCTCGGCCGCCAGGTGGGCATGCATGTTGCGGCGGCGCGCCCGATGTCGCTGGACATTGCCGGCGTCGATCCCGCCGCCTTGGAGCGCGAGAAGGCGATTTTGATCGACCAGGCGCAGCAGTCCGGCCGGCCGGCCAACATCATCGAGAAGATGGTCGAAGGCCGCATCCGCAAGTTCTACGAAGAAGTCGTGCTGCTGGAGCAAGTGTGGGTGCATGACGGCGAGAGCCGGGTAAAGGCGGTGGTGGACAAGGCCGGCGTCTCATTGCTCGGCTTCGAACGCTTCCTGCTCGGCGAAGGGGTCGACAAGCCGCAGGGGCCGGACTTCGCGACGGAAGTGAAGAACACGGCGGGGGGCTGACTTTTCTTCATTGCGAGAAGCACAGCGAGGAAGCAATCTGGTTCATGGGGACAGAGTCTTTGTTCTCTCCTAACGATCGGGATTGCTTCGTCGCTTCGCTCCTCGCAATGACATGGCGCGCTCACTCGCAATGACATGACGCGCTCATCGCAATGACATGGCGCGCCGTCAGCCCCCGCTGATCGTTATCCCGCCGGCGGCAATCGCTGGAACTTCGGTGCCGCCGGAATTCACCGTCTCCCGCGACAACGCACGGATGCGCGGCATCAGGTCCTGCAAGTTGCCGGAAATCATAGTTTCGCGCAGCGCGTGGCGCACAACGCCATCCTCGATATAGAACGCGTTTTTTGCAATCCCGGAGAAATCCAGATCTGTGCTCGGCGTTCCGCCGGAGAAGCGAGACAGGATCACGCCGCGCCGGGTTGCTGCAACGATCTCGGCCAGGGGCGAGTCGCCGCCAGGGACGCGGAACGACCACCAACCCGCGGTCCGCGGCATTCCGAGCTTTCTCGAAATGTAGTGATCCACCAGGAAATTCGCCAACACGCCGTCGCGCAGCACGGTCAGGTCATGGTTCGGCAGGCCGTAATCATCGAACGCTGCGCCGTAGACAAAATCCGCCGCCGCCGGCTGGTTGTACAGCGACAGGCCAGCCATCGCGATCATCTGGCCGAGACGATTGCGGAACGGCGTCGTTCCCGCCAGCAATGCGTATCCGCTGATCGCGTTGGCCAAGGGCCCGAGCAATACCGGCGAAACGGCTTCGGGCGTCAGGATGATGTCGCCCACGAATTTCTCCGGCACCGGCTGCGGATCGAAGGATCGCGATGCGTCGGCAAACATGCGCCGAAACTCGCCGGAATCCAGCAACCGCGCGAACGGCGCGAACGCCGAGGCGCCGTGATGAGCCATCGATGTGGACTGTCCGTCCCGCCGCGCATTGAACAAGGCGCCGGTGAGGTAGCACCCACGGCGCTCACGGCGCGAGGCGCCGGTCGAGGACGCGAAGCTGCGCGTCACGTCACTGAATTCGTACCGTGCTTCGCGGATGTTCACCAGCGGATACGCAAGCCGCATATCGTCGAGATGGTGCAACACCGCTTGCACCATGCCGTCGCGATCTGCGGCCTTTGCACCGAATCTCGCAGGCGGCGCGGTTACCGCGTCTTCCGCCAGGCCATTCGCCGGGTCGACCGGGCTCGCCATGGCGGCAGCGCAGGCGTCACGGACAGCGGAGTCCACCGCGGCCGGATCGCGGCCGGTCAGCGTCGCGGAGCCTTTGCGGCCGCCGCAGAACGCCGTCAGCGTGGCGGCATCGATGATGCGGCTGCGCAGCAGCGTGAGCCGCCGCGAATCAAAATTCACTTCGAACGCGGTGCCTTCACGGGTGACCGCCTGCGCTGCATCTGCACCTTCGGCCAGCGTCCGCGCCACAAGATCTTGCGCGAACGCCACATCGCTGCCGGCGCTCATCGTCCGCCCACATTGATGCGGGTCTTGAGCGCCGCGCCGCCCATTGTGACGGGGATCAGTTGCTTCTTGCCGCACCAGCCACCGGGTGACCACACGAAGCGGTCGCCGACATGCGTCACTGCCTTCAACATGTCGAAGGCGATGCCGGAAATCGTCGTGTCCCGAATTGCGCGCGCCAATTTGCCGCCGCGGATTTCATAGCCGCTGGTGACGGCGAACATGAACTCGCCGGTGAAATCGGCCTGGCCGTTGCCGGAGCGGGTGAAATAATAGCCGCGGTCAATCGCGCCGATCATGTCATCCAGCTTGTCGTCGCCCGGCAGGATACAGGTGTTGCGCATCCGCACCAGCGGTTCGTCGGAATACGCGTAGGCGCGTGCATTGCCGGTGGGCGTCATGCCCAGTTCCAAAGCCGTATCCTTGTTGTGCAGGAAGCCACGCAACACGCCACGGTCGATAATCGTTACGTCGCGGCACGGCGTGCCCTCGTCATCGACATGCACGGCCACTGCCGCGCCGCCATCCATGCCAAGCCCAGCCTGGTCCATCAGCGTGATCTTGTCAGACGCCACCACCTGGCCGAGTGCCGGGCCGGCGACGGAACCGCCCAGCACCAGATCGCCCTCACAGGTGTGGCCGATCGCCTCGTGCGCCAGGATGCCGGCGATGTCGGCATCCAGCACGACGTCGTGCATGCCGGCCTCGCAGAACACGCCGTCGGCCTTGCGCCGCAGTTCGTCGTACAGCCGGTCCAGCGTCGCTTCGGTCTCGGCGCTGCCGAACGATTCTTCATGATCCTCGAACCCGCCGAAGCCGCCGAACACATCGGCAATGCGGGTCGGCGTGCCGTCGCTGCTGCGATATTCCAGTGCGGCATACAGAACCGTGCGCGGGCTGTGGGTGAAGGTCAGCGCGCCTTCGGTCGTCGCCAGGGCCTTGTCGATCGCCAGTTCCTGCAACGCCAGGTCGACGTTTGCGAGGTCGCGGTGCCGGGCGCGCAGCCCTGCATCCAGCCGGCGCAGCAGGTCGATACGCGCCTGCGGCGGCAGGGCTGCATTAGCGGAATGATGCTCCCAGATGCCGCGGCCCGGCTCGGTGATTGGCAGCGCCTGGTTGCTATGGGCCGCGTGCCGCGCGGCCAACTCAGCGTTGCTTCGTGCCTCTGCCATCACGCGGGCGATCGCGTCGTCTGATGCATTTGGTTCGGCAGAGAAACCAAATCCGCCGTTGCCGTGACAGCGTGCGGACACGCCGGCAACATGCTCTATGGTGTTGGCAATCACCGCTCCCTGGCGCAGCACCACGCGCGTTGCGGTATTGGCGTGCTGCCGCAATTCGGTATAGCCGTGCGCGGCGGCAACGGCCGCTTGGAGGCGATCCAGCATGGCAATCTCCGCTCGGGGTTGGCGTAGCGTATCATGCCGGCGATGGCGGCGCGAACCAGCCGCAGCACCCGCCAATACACAAAAGGGAGCGAACGTAATGGTGGACCTGCTGTGCATGGGCGAGCCGATGCTGGAATTCAACCAGCTTCCGCCGCAGCGGGACGGTGCGGTGCATTACCTGGAAGGCCATGGCGGCGACACGTCCAATGCCGCGGTGGCGGCGGCGCGGCAGGGCGCGTCGGTGGGCTACATTACCGCGATCGGACAGGATGCGCCGGGCGACAGCTTCATGGCGATGTGGGCGTGCGAGAATGTCGATACCGCAACGGTGACGCGCAGCGATGATGCTTTGACCGGCGTGTATTTTGTGACTCACGATGCCCAGGGGCATCATTTCCTGCATTACCGCGCCAATTCTCCTGCTGCACTCTATGCGCCTGCCGACCTGCCGCGCGACGCCATTGCCGCAGCGCGGATGCTGTTTGTCTCTGGCATCAGCCAGGGGATTTCCGGCTCTGCTGCCGACGCGGTGTTCACGGCGATCGATGTCGCCAAGGCGCATGGGGTGAAGGTGGCATACGATACCAACTATCGCCCGCGTCTGTGGCCGCCCGCGCGGGCCGCGGGATGATGCACGCGGCGATTGCCCAAGCCGACTATGTGTTCCCGGGCATTGAGGATGCGATGGTGCTGACCGGACTCGCCAATCCGGATGAGATCCTGGATTTCTATTTGTCGCTCGGCTGCCCCGTGGTGGCGTTGAAGATGGGCGATCAGGGCGCATACCTTGCCGATGGCGCACATCGTGTGCGCATCGCGGCCCACCGGGTGAACGCGGTGGATGCGACCGGCGCGGGCGATACATTCTGCGGATCGTTCCTGGCCCGCATCCTGGCCGGCGATGTGCCGGACGATGCGGCGCGTTACGCCAACGCGGCGGCGGCGCTGAAATGCACCGGCTACGGGGCGGTGGCGCCAATTCCGCGTCCGAAGGATGTACTGCGGCTGCTGCTTGGCAATGCCTGACGGGAGCATGACGATCGGGTTGAGCATTGGCAGGTGGTTGATCGTGGCTGCGCCGATCGCGATTGTCGCTTGTTGCGTGGCGCGCACCCCGCGCGCCCAGACACCGGCCCAGGTCTGCGCGCATGTTGGCACCGACGACACGCTGCGCCCGATTCCGCCTTCGCTTGTCCCCGATGTGAACGCGGTATTCCATACCGCGATGCCGCCCGATGTTGCGGTGCGCCTGACAGTGTTCCGCTGCGACGGCGGGCATGTGCTGGTTTGCGGCGTGGGTGCCAATCTGCCCTGCGGCAAGGCGGATACCAGCACGACCAGTATTGGCGGCGAGCAATGGTGCCGGGACCATCCGAACGACGGCTTCATCCCCGCCTATGCCACCGGTCATGCAACGATATTCGAATGGCGCTGCGTAGGCCCGCGACCTGCCATCCTGCGGCAACGCTTCCACCTCGATCCGCGCGGGTTCGTTGCCGAGTTCTGGCGGCAGTTGCCGTAGTGGTGGCTTCCGCCGGCCGTCGTGTATGCGCGGCCATCGGCAGCCCAGATATTGGCACGGGTCTCCGCCTCGTTGCCCGGTCACAGAATCTCGATCAGCAACCCCGGCTCCGGCATTATCGGTGCAGCTTGCGGCGGCGCACAGGACACGGCCAGGTCCGGCCGCTGGGGTCGCGCGGGTCCCAGGCGAGGAACCCGTCCGGTGTCATGTGGGTAGGGATGGGTTTGCGCGGGGCGACCACGGCCGGCAGCACAGTACCTGATGGCGCAGTTGTCGCGCGAGACGAGTTGCAGCCAACGCCACTGCCGCCTACTGCTGCCCCATCCGCCAGCGGAGCTTCTCATGGACCTGCCTCTTGCCACTGACCCGCATGCCGAGATCCGCGAGGAAGTCGCCAAACTCTGCGCCCGTTTCCCCGGCGAGTACTGGCGCACGCTTGATCGCGACCGCGCCTATCCCACCGACTTCGTCCGCGCGCTGACGGAAGCCGGTTATCTCGGCGCGCTGATTCCGGAGGAGTATGGCGGCGCCGGCCTGCCGCTTTCGGCCGCTGCCGCGATCCTGGAAACGATCCACGCCGAAGGCTGCAACGGCGCCGCGTGCCATGCGCAGATGTACATCATGGGCACCATCCTGCGGCACGGATCGCTGGAGCAAAAGCAGCAATACCTGCCGAAGATCGCCACTGGCGAGCTGCGCCTGCAGGCGTTCGGCGTCACCGAGCCAACCAGCGGCACCGACACCACCGCGCTGCGCACCGTCGCCAAACGCCAGGGCGACCACTACGTAGTGAACGGCCAGAAAGTATGGACCAGCCGGGCCGAGCATTCCGACCTGATGCTGTTGTTGTGCCGCACCACGCCGCGTGATCAGATCAAGCGGCGCACGGACGGATTGTCCACGCTGCTGGTGGACATGCGGGCCAGCATCGGCAAGGGCATGACCATCCGCCCGATCCGCACCATGATGAATCATAACTCAACGGAAATATTCTTCGACAACCTGAAAGTGCCGGTCGCCAATCTGGTGGGCGAGGAAGGCCGCGGCTTCCGCTACATCCTGGACGGCATGAACGCAGAGCGCCTGCTGATTGCCGCCGAATGCATCGGCGACGCCAAATGGTTCCTGAAGAAGGCGACCGACTATGCGCGGGAACGCCAGGTGTTCGGTCGCCCGATCGGCCAGAACCAGGGTATCCAGTTTCCGCTGGCGAAGGCGTACGCGCAGATGCGCGCGGCGGAGCTGATGGTGCGCGAAGGCTGCGCCAAGTTCGAAGCCGGTCACACGCCGGGCGAGGAAGCCAACATGGCAAAATTGCTCGCCGCCGAAGCAAGCTGGGCCGCCGGCGAAGCGTGCATCCAGACTCATGGCGGCTTCGGCTTCGCCGAGGAATACGACATCGAGAGGAAATTCCGCGAGACGCGGCTGTACCAGGTGGCACCGATCAGCACCAACCTGATCCTTTCCTACATCGCAGAGCATGTGCTGGAGCTGCCGCGGAGTTATTAGAAAAATTATGAGCCAGCCGCTTTCCAACCTTCTTGTGGTTTCCATCGAGCAAGCGGTCGCTGCCCCGTATTGCAGTTCCCGCCTCGCCGATGCCGGCGCCCGCGTCATCAAGATCGAGCGCCCCGAAGGCGACTTCGCCCGCGGTTACGACAAGGCCGCGAACGGCCTTTCCAGCTATTTCGTCTGGCTGAATCGCGGCAAGCAAAGCCTGGTCGCCGACATCAAGGACCCTGGCGATGCCGCACTGCTTCGTCGGATGCTGTCGTGTGCCGACGTGTTCATCCAGAACCTCGCGCCCGGCGCGGCGGCGAGGTCCGGCTTCGGTTCCGACGATCTGCGCGAACGCTATCCACGGCTGATCACCGTCGATATTTCGGGCTACGGCGACACCGGCGACTACGCCACGATGAAAGCCTACGACCTGCTGGTGCAGGCGGAATCCGGCCTGGCCATGATCACCGGCCATCCCGCCGGCCCGGGCCGCGTCGGCGTCTCGGCCTGTGACATCGCATGTGGCATGGCGGCTCATGCCGGCGTGCTGGAAGCGCTGATCGAGCGCGGCATCACCGGCCGCGGCAAAGGCCTCAAAGTCAGCCTATTCGATGGCATGGCGGACTGGATGAACGTGCCGCTGCTGTTTTACGAAGGCACCGGAAACGCGCCGCAGCGGCTGGGCCTGGCGCATCCCTCGATCTGTCCCTACGGCGCCTTCGCGACCGCAGATGGCGCGCTGGTGCTGATCTCCATCCAGAACGAACGCGAATGGGTGGAGTTCTGTGCCAAATTCCTGGAAGAACCGC
>DATKPQ010000050.1:0-6753 GCA_035523995.1 Acetobacteraceae bacterium
GGTAAAGCATTGGAGCAAACGGAAACCGCGCCAGCCCTGCACTGGCCGGTTTCGCCACCAACGGCGCCAGAGGTCGCCGCAGCGGCACCGGCCTGACCCATGCAACCATTCGAAATCGATGCACGGGACCGGACCACCGCCGGCCCCGCCGCCCTGATTCGTGTTCCCCGTTGCGCGGCGGTCGAGCATGCGCGGGCGCGGAGCTTTGCCATGAATGCCCCCTGCTCCGCTCTGGCAGCGCCCGGGCAAGACCTTTGCTTCCCCAACGACAGGAAGCTGGTCGCAGCGCGGTTCCACCACCCCGGATCCCATCCGCGTGCCTCTGTGGTTCCATGCCTCCGCGGCCAGCCCACTTTGATACGCACCGGCGCGACCTTCTCTGAGTTCGTCCTTGGCGTTTTCCCTCACACCACGGCCAGGTCTGGTCCAGCCCGTAGTCATCCGCCGCCACCGGGTCTGAACGAGCGCTTCGGTCAACGCGCCGTGAGCCAATTATTCAATGATCCCATAGCGGCCGATTGTCAGCGCGTGGGCGCCCCGCCGCGAGGCCGCCGGCGCGTAGCCGAACGATTTCATCCAATCCCCCAATCGCTGCTCGATCGCGGCCACTTGCTCCCGGGTCAGTTCGCGCTGCCAGCGGCCGATCTCCGCCGTCCGGCCGCCGTGGTGTTTGTGCCAGCCGGTGAGTGGATCGTACGTGTCCCACTGCCTGGTCACCTCGTCGAATTCGGTCGTGGCCGAGGGCAGCGTCTCGAGATTGGCGATGAATCTGTCCACCGCGTCGCGGCGCAGCGCGGCAAAGATGCGGGTGGCGTCTGCGTCCGCCAGCACGCCGGGAAAACACCCGGCAATGCGCAAGACAGTCGCCGGGTCGTCGAAGAAGCGATCCTCGAATTTCAGCGCGACGGCGCGTGGATCGGATATGAAATGGCCGCACATGCGGGCCGTTGCCTCGGTCACCTTCAACGCCGTTGCGAACGGCGGCTTATTGTGCGTGAGCAGGGAAGCGATCGCGTCGCGGGGATCTCGAATGGTGATGATGATGGCGGCCGAGCGGCGCGCCAGTTCTTTATAGGCCACCGCGGAATGGGTCTTCACGAGGACGGTGTTTGCCTCCGCTTCTGCCGAACTGGGCATCTCGTCCGCGACGAACCGGGTCAGCACTGGCTTCTCTGGCAGCAGCGTGGCTGCGACCTGCCTCACCAGGTTGAACGTCCAGGTGGAAGCGGAGCCATACATGCCAAGACACCAGTACATGGCCGGTTCCCTCGCGTCCGGTCTCGTTCCGAAATCATCGACCGGTTTCGCAACACCGCCAAGCTTCGGGCACGTTACTTTTGCGGGAGGGATTAAACGGCACGCGCTGCCGTCCCCCATCGCCTGTGCAGCGCTGCGCGCGCCCGCTATAGGGTACGCTAATGAAACCTCCCAGTGACACGCGCCATGGCGGCTCCGGCCGGCCGCCGATCAACCGCGGCCCGGGCCGAGGCGGACCAGACCGCCCGTTCCAGCATGGCGGCGGTGGGCCGCGGCATGGCCAGGGCAACCCGTCGTCCGGCCAAGGACGCGGCGGACAGGATGTCCGCGCGCAGGACCAACGTGGCCCGAACACACACCAGCCAGGGCAACAGGCGCACCACGGCCCTCGCCCGCAGCACGGCCAGGGACCGCGCGATCAGGACCAGCGCGGCCAGCGCCCGCACGGTCAGGGCAACGACTTCCACCGTCCGCACCGCGATGGTGGCCAGCAACGGCAGTTCCATCGCCCACCGCAGCACGACGCCCCCCGCCACAATGCCGAGACACCGCGTGGCACGCTGTGGCTCTACGGGTTGCACGCGGTGGCGGCGGCGCTCGCCAATCCCGCCCGGCGCCTGCGCCGCCTCGTGGTGACAGAGGAGGGAGAAACCGCCCTCGCCCAGCGCCTGCCGCAGCCTTGGCCGCTGCAGCCGGAACGAGTCGAGCGCGGCCGGCTGGACCAGTTGCTTGGCCGCGACATCGCCCACCAGGGCGCCGCCTTGCTCGCCGACCCGCTGGCGCCGCCGCCCTTGCAGGCCGCGCTGGACCGGCCGGGGCCGATCATCGTGTTGGACCAGGTAACCGACCCACGCAACGTCGGCGGAATCATGCGCTCGGCGGAATCGTTCGGCGCAGCGGCCGTCATCACCCAGGACCGCAACGCGCCGGAAGAAACCGGGGCGCTGGCGAAAGCCGCCTCCGGCGCGTTGGAAACCATGCCGCTGCTGCGGGCAATAAATATCGCCCGCACCTTGATTGCGCTGAAGGCCGCCAATCTTTGGGTGGTCGGCCTGGATGCCGGCGGCGGCACGCTGTCCGGACCATCGCTGGCCGGGCGGCGCATCGCTCTGGTGCTGGGCGCCGAGGGCAGCGGTCTGCGCCGCCTCACCCGCGAAACCTGTGACGAAGTCGCCGGTTTTGCCATGCAGGGTGCCGTCGGCAGCCTGAACGTGTCCGCCGCCGCCGCGGTGGCGCTGTACGAACTCACTCGTAAACCGGAGGCGCCGCGATGAGCGACTACGATCCGCAGCAAGCCGCCGCCGCGCTGCATGAAGCCCGCCAGGGCCGCCGCTTGGTAGAACCTCTGTCGCACGCCATTGCGCCTCGCACGGAACGCGAGGGTGCGGCCGTGCAATATGCGTTGTGGCGGGCCCATGGGCCGGCCGCGCCGGGCGGATTCAAGATTGGTGCTACCGCCAGGCGGATGCAGGAATACCTGGGACTGAGCGGCCCGGCGGCCGGGTTCATGTCCACCGGTGGCCTGCATCGCAGTGGCGCCACGCTGCGTTTCGCCGATTTCCAGCGCCCCGGCGTCGAATGCGAACTGGCCGTGCGCCTGGCCCGCGACCTGCCCTATGGCGCCTGCGCCATGGAAGCAGCGACCGAAGCCGTGGGCGAGTTGATGGCGGGGATCGAACTGGTGGAAAATCGCTACACCGATCTCGCCCAGGTCGGCACGGCGACGATGATCGGCGATCAGGTCTATCACGCCGCCGCGGTGATCGGTGAGCCGGGCAGTGGCGATTGGCGTGCGCTGGACATGGCGGCGCTGCGGGGCCGGCTGATCGTCGATGGCAAATTGCGGGACGAGGGCGTCGGCGGCGATCTGATGGGTCATCCGTTGAATTGCCTGGCCTGGCTGGCAGGTTCGTCGGTCGCCGAGGCCTTCGGCGGGCTGAAAGCCGGCCAGGTGGTGATGCTGGGCAGCGTCACGCCGCCGGTGTGGCTGACCGGGCCGGCGCGGGTGACGGTAGAGTTCGCACCGCTACCGCCGGTGCAGGTCACGTTGGAGTAAGCCGGCGAGTTGGAGCAGGCGGCGAGTTGGAGCAGGCGGCGAGGCTTGTCACACCGGAAACCGCCGCCCGAGGGTCCGAGGGCGCACAACCGCGCGTTACGCCGCCCGACAGGCCAGGGGCGATCTCGTTGCAAGAGTGTTGTCTTGTTTGGCGGCCATTATCGCTTTCTTGGGATATATTCCGACTGGTAAGCAGCAATCGATTCTGGTAATGTTCTGTTAACCGGGGCCCAGAGCATGATCTGCCGCGCCGCTGATCCATCCGCCAAAACGGCACAGACTTGCAGGAGCGTCTCCATGCTCGCCGATTGGCACGTGTTGTCGAACGAGACCCAACTGACTCTGGCGCGCGCCGCGCTGTATCGCGCCGCGCAAACCATCGCCAACCAGGCCGAACTACTGGCCGAGGAGATCGATACCGGTATTCTGGGCGACGTCGGCGGGGCGGAAGCCTTGCGTCTGCTGGCCACCGTGGTACGTGGGGCGGAGGAAGACCCGTTCGCCGTGGCGGGTCGCTGCTAACGCGCAGCATCACTCGGGAGGCACAGCCATGCCCGATCATCTGCCGCCGTCCGCCGATACGCTGGTCGTCGACATGGTGCGCCGCTTCGCGCAGGAGCGCCTGGCCCCGCACGCCGCGGAGCGCGAGAAGGCCGGCCGCATCGAGCCGGAGGTGATCCGCGAACTCGGCGAGCTGGGCGTGTTCGGCGCCACCACGCCGGAGCAATGGGGCGGGTCGGAGATCGATCCGGTGACCTATGCTCTGGTCCTGGAGGAGATCGCAGCCGGAGACGGTGCGGTGTCCACCATGGTGTCGGTGCACAACTCGCCAACCTGCGTGGTGATCGGTCAATACGGCACCGACGCCCAGAAGGAACGCTGGCTGCGGCCTTTGGCATCCGGCGAGGCGGTGGGCTCCTTTGCGTTGACCGAACCTCAGGCCGGGTCGGATGCTTCGAATTTGCGCACGCGGGCGGTGAAGAAGGGCGATCGCTATGTGATCAACGGCGCCAAGCAGTTCATCAGCAATGCGGCGTTGCCGGGATCCGCGGTGCTGTTTGCGGTGACCGATCCGGCGGCGGGGAAGAAGGGGCTGTCCTGCTTCGTCGTGGACAAGACCACGCCTGGTTTCAAGGTCGCGCGGCTGGAGCAGAAGCTGGGGCAGAAGGCATCGGATACGTGTGCGTTGTCGTTCGATGATATGGAATTGCCGGACGATCAGCGCATCGGTGCCGAAGGGGAAGGATACAAGATCGCACTATCGACACTGGAAAGCGGGCGCATCGGGATCGCGGCGCAGAGCGTGGGGATGGCGCGGGCGGCGCTGGACTATGCGGTGGAGTACGCGAAAGAACGCAAGGCGTTCGGCGGGCGGATCATCGACTTCCAGGCCGTGGGGTTCCGGCTGGTGGATGCCAAGACACGCCTGGAGGCGGCGCGGCAGATGACACTGCATGCGGCGCGGCTGAAGGCGGAGGCGCAGCCGGCGATCGAGGCAGCGTGCATGGCCAAGTTGTTCGCGTCGGAAGTGGCAGAGGCGGTGTGCACGACAGCGATCCAGACTCTGGGAGGGTACGGGTACCTGGCGGACTTTCCGGTGGAGCGGATCTATCGCGACGTGCGGGTGTGCCAGATTTACGAAGGCACTTCGGATGTACAGAAGCTAATCTTGCAGCGGATGCTTTGACTCTCGTGCCACCTGATCCTCTATCCTCATCCGAAACACCCGCGCCGTTTCTCGCAGCACCACGGGGCTAGCCTCGCGCGTGACATTCTCGATCTGGGCAGGCCTGCGACACGCGAGCGGCATCCGCGAGCGCCCGCGCTATCACACCGTGACGCCGGCGCCAGGATGCCGATGGCGTCTTCCCGGCCAAATAGAAAGCGGCCTCGTCCTTCAACAATGTCTCCATTGCGCGTGACGCGATAGCCAACATCGCTGCGATATTGCCACTGGCATCGAGCATGTCTTCGCATTCCTTGCCCGAGATCAGTGCCATAGCTTCGTCGTACGCGCTTCGCGCGGGTTCAATCGCCAAGGATCTCCATCAATCGCGGATCCCGACGCGGCCCAGCGCCGATAACGACAATCCCGGTTTCCATCTCGTTGAATCCGGCCCTGTGATCACCCAAATACTGCCGACGCGCCGACGGACCCTGCAGTGGCTGACGTCGTTCGCAAGCGCCTGAGTGCCGGGCAATAGATGTTCTGACGTAGGGCAATAAAGAAATTGACAGGAAAAACCTTACATAATCCACGGATGTCAAGCAGGGTTTTCAAATTTGCCTCCCGCCTGGTGCAAGTCTGCCTTGTGCAACGCAGCCTACCTCGCTAGCCTGCGATCGTTGCAGCCGTATCTATTGTGGACGACGGCAGCGATCTTCGGGCCAGCACGGCGCCGTTAGAGGAACCGGTCGCGGCGCATCCCATTTCGCCCGGCAAGACCCTCTCTCGAGCCGCAAGGCCGCATAACGAACGGGAGGCTTTGTCATAAAATGAGTGCTGCCGCAGGCTCCACATCCGCCGGGGCATCCGTGCCCTGGTATCGAGAACCCACCAAAGACCAATGGCTCGCCTGGGTTGCGGGCTGGCTCGGCTGGACGCTCGATGCGTTCGACTTCACCATGTTCCTGTTGATCATGGTGCCGATCTCCAAGGAGTTCGGCGTGCCGCTGACCGCGGTGGCATTCGTCCTGTCGGTCACGCTGTGGCTGCGCCTGGTGGGCGCCGTCACCTCGGGCTGGATCGCCGACCGCATCGGTCGCAGGACGCCGCTGATGGTTTCCATCCTGCTCTATTCGCTGTGCAACTTCGCAGCCGGCTTCTCGCCCAGCTTCGCGGTCTTGTTCCTGTTCCGCGGCTTGCTCGGACTCGGCATGGGGGGCGAATGGCCCGCCGGCGCCGCGCTCGCGATGGAATCCTGGCCCGCCCGCTCGCGCGGATTCATGAGCGGCATCCTGCAAGGATCGTGGAGCCTGGGCTTCCTGATCGCCAGCCTGATCTACGGCCTGCTGTTCAACACGATCGGCTGGCGCGGCATGCTGTGGATCGGCATCCTGCCGGCGCTCGCCGTCGTCTACGTGCGATTCTACGTCAAAGAGCCGGAGGTGTGGCAGCAGAACAGGGCGACGCAAAATGCGGAAAACCGGCAGATGCACACGCCGTTGTTCAGCATCTTCAAGCCCGCGGTGCTGGGCAACACGCTGACCGCGTGCTGGTGGATGATCAGCGGCTTCATCGTTTACTACTCGATCAACGCATTGTTCGCGACGCATCTGCAGAAGGACCTGCACCTGAGCCCGGCGCTCGTCGCCACGCCCGTCGCGCTGGCGAACCTGCTGGCGTTCCTGGCGATGGGCTTCTGGGGCCATCTGGCGGATCGGATCGGCCGGCGCTGGTCGATGATCATTCCGGCCGCCATCGCGATCCTGATCACGCC
>DATKPQ010000051.1:0-3469 GCA_035523995.1 Acetobacteraceae bacterium
GCGTCTCCAACCCAATCAACAAGCCAATCCCGGGCGCCGCGTCGCCAGCCGTTGAAGGTCACGACGCGCCACGCGACGCGTCCGGGACAAACCGGCGGATCCATTGAATTGCGTTACGTAACGGTGGACAGACCCCACCCGCGTTGCTCAGGGCGTGGTCGCCCTGTGGTTTCTGGCCTCTCGGCATAGTCTTGACCTCCGTTACGTAACGCTTTGCAGTGGGTCTGGCGGAGCATTCATCCGGCCGAGCGCGGCTTGCGAAGGCTTTCGCCCCGCAGCTCGATCCGGTGTGCGTTGTGGATGATCCGGTCCAGGATGGCGTCGGCCAGCGTCGGGTTGCCGACGATTTCGTACCAGCGGTCGATCGGCACCTGGCTGGTGATGATCAGCGAGCCGGTGCCGTAGCGATATCCTCGACGATCTCCAGCAGGTCGCGCTGCTGTTCGGCGAGCAATGGTTCCGGGCCCCAGTCATCCAAGATCAGCAGATCGACCCGGGCGAATTGCTTCAACAACTTGGCGTAACGACCATCGCCACGCGCCAGCGCGAGAGCGGCAAACAATCGCGGCACGCGCTGATAGAGCACGGACAGGTTCTCGCGGCAGGCCTTGTAGCCCAGCGCGCAGGCCAGCCACGATTTGCCGACCCCGGCTGGACCGGTCAAAAGACAATGCCGCCGCTCGCGGATCCAATCGCAACCAGCCAATTTCAGGAACAGCGTGCGATCGAGGCCGCGCGGCGTACGGTAATCGACATCCTCGACCGCGGCCAGGTGGCGCAGCCTGGCGGTCTTGGCACGGCTTTCGAAGCGTTTCTGCTGGCGCAGCGTGCTCTCGCGCTCCAGCAGGATGCCCAGCCACTCGGCATGGCCGAGCGCGCCGCTCTCCGGATTGTCGGCGATGTCCCGGAAGCCTTTGGCCATGCCGTGCAGGCCGAGATCGTGCAGCAGGTCGAGCGTTGGATGATTGAGCACAGCCGGTCTCCTCAATGGTAGTAGCGGGGGCCGCGGATATTGTCGTGCAGCAACGGCGTGCCGTCCGCGGCTTGCGGCGGCGCCGATCGGTCGAGCCGATGCTGGAGGATCGAGGCGATGGAGGTGTAGGTCAGCGCGCCGATCTCGACCGCGCGCAGGCTGACTGTTTCAGCACGGGCGGGATCGATGCCGCGGAACAGGCGCAGCACGCCGAGACAGGTACGGAAGCCTTGTTCGGGATGCGGCCGGCGGGCCATGACGGCAATAACCAGGGCCTCGGTGTTCGGTCCGATGGTGCGGGCCTGACGTTGCAGCCGTTCCGGCGTCCATTCCGCGTAACGGCGGTGCGCGCTCGGCATGTGCTCCGGCAGGGTGCCGTGGCGCTGTCCGCCGTAGCACCTGGCATGGGCGGCGATGCGTTTGCCGCGGTGAAATATTTCGATGGTATGGGTGGTGGCGCGGGTGTCCACCTGCTGGTGGATCAGGGCGTGCGGCACCGAATAAAAGAAGTCCTGCACCTCGACGTGGTAGTCGATGCCGACGCCGGCGAGGCGCCACTCGGCATACTCGTAGTCCTGCTCCGGCAAGGACTGCATGACGGGGCGCTCGACCGTCTCGAACAACTGGCGGCGGCTGACGCCAACCCGGCGCATCTCACGGGCCGTTCATCCGCTCGAGCGCCGCGGCGATGGCGGCGTTGCATTCCGCCAATGAGAAGAAGGTGACGTGGCGCAAGCGGCCGAGGATGTAGGCCTGGGCGAAGCGCACTCCAGCTTCGACCGCCGCCTTGTCCTTTGGCTTTCTCGGGCGCGCCGGCAATATGCCGACCTTGTAATGCGCTGCCATCGCGGCGTACGTGCGGTTCAACTCTGGATCGTAGAACGACGGCTTGTGGACTGCACTTTTCAGATTGTCCGGCACCAGAAGGCGCGGCGCCGCGCCAAAGAACCGGAACATCCGGACGTGTGCGCCGATCCAATCCGGCAGGCCTTGCGTCCAACTGGCCTCGGCGTATGTCAGGTTCGATGCACCGAGCACGGCAACAAAGAGCTCCGCCATGCGAATCTCGCCGGTGAGCGGATCGGCGATCGGGACCTTCTTGCCGGAATAGTCCACGAACGCTTTTTGCCCGGCGACATGGCTCTGGCGCATTGTCGGCGACAGGCGGCGCTCGAATGCCCGGTAGAGCTCACAGAACCGGCTGTAGCGGTATGCCTCGGGATGCGCCGCGTCATATTCTTCCCACAGGATCGACAGGTTCACCCCGGGCCGCTTCAGCTCGCGAACCAGTGCTGCCCAGTCGGGTTCCGGATGGCGGCGGGCACCCAATTGGTTGCTGGGCGCAGGGAATAGCAGTTGTTCCACCGCCTCATCCGTCAGATCGGGCGACAGCGGCCAGCCCAGCCCCGCCACCGTTGCCCGCGCCAGATAGTCCTGCACCGTGGTGCGGTCGATGCCGACCTCCCGGGCGATCACCCGAGCGCTTGCCTGCGCCCCGAAATGCAATTGCAGCACCTGCCGAATCCGCCGCATGGACAGTCTCTCCGTCGGCATCCCCTCTCTCCATCGATTGCGATGGGGAAACCTGGACCCGGGTGAACACTGACCCTCGAGACGTTCGCTTCCTCCGGATGCCCGCTTTGCCGTCGCAAAGAGGTGGCCGGATCACATTGGAATGGTGGCCGCCATCAGATCGGAACGGTGACCGCGATCAAATCGGAATACCTGGCCGCCTTGCGTTGGAATTCGCATCCAAGGCGGTGGAGGATGGCAACGTCCAGGCATTGAATTATTTCATTGCGCAGAAATACGTGGAGGCAATGACGCAGATCGGGCAATCCCAGAACGCGCGGCTGGTGCTGATGCCGATGGAAACCGCGGGATTGGTGGGCACGATCGCCGGCATTGCCGAGCTCGCGCGCAACGGGGCCCAGCAGGCGGGCTGAGAGCGCATGATACCTTGGTGGGGCTGGGCCGTCGCCGCCGCGGTGATCGCATGGGCCGAGTTGCACGCGCCCGGGAGCTATCTGATCTGGATCGCCGTCGGTGCAGCGGCGACCGCGGCGCTTCAGGCGGTCTGGGATCTGTCGCTGGAAAGGCAGATCATCGCCTTCGTCGTTTGTTCCTGCATCGCCTGTTTTGGCGGCTATTTCGTGTACAAGCGTACGCGTGACCGGCCAGACAGCGACGCTGTCTTGAACCAGCGCGATCGCGCGATGCTCGGTGCACGAGCCGTCGTCAGCACATCGATCGTGAACGGGGAAGGCAAGGTCCGCATAGGTGATACGGTGTGGCTGGCGGAAGGTCCCGATCTGGCTGAGGGCACACCGGTGGTCGTCTCCGCGGTGCATGGTTCACGCCTCGTGGTCCGCCGCGACGGCGCGTGAGACCGGCAATTCTTGCTTCCCGCGTCGCGCAACTCCGTGATTCCGTCGACGGTGGTTGCCGAGGCAATCACGGAAGCCCACAAGCAATGGCTTGCGACTCCTGGGAGAC
>DATKPQ010000052.1:0-44465 GCA_035523995.1 Acetobacteraceae bacterium
CTGGAGGTCCCTATCCGGTTAGCGCAGGCAACCACTGGCGAAGACCGAGCCAGATGGGGCGGCCGCGACTCCCTGTGCCGGATAGCGATTCGCCTGGACCAGCGGCAAGACTCTGTCGCACCGCCTGCCTGATGGAGCCGATCCGGATATTGGGGCTGGCCTCCTGGCGCTATTTGTCCGCGATCAGAACGGCAGCACGATATCCATCACCTGCTGGCCCCAGCGCGGCGCCTGGATGTCCGTCAGCTGGCCGCGTCCGCCATACTCGATCCGCGCTTCCGCGATCTGATTGCTCTGCACGGTATTCTCGGACGTGATGTCCTGCGTGCGGATCACGCCGGTTACCCGCACTTCCCGTAGCTCGTCATTGACGCCGAACTCCTGCCGCGCCGCCACCACAAGGTTGCCGTTCGGCAGCACCTGCGTCACCACGCCGGCGAGCGACAGCGTCACCGCCTCGTTGCGCTTGATCTGGCCGGTGCCGGTGTTGTTGTTGCCGCTGCTGAGCGATAGCAGGCTGGACGCCGTCACAGCCTTGGGCAGCAGGGTCTCCATGCCGAAGAAATTGGGCATGCCGGCGGATTCGCCGCTGGCCCGTGTTGTCGAGGTGACGTTATTCAGCGTGGCTGCGTCGTTCGTGTTGACCGTGATGGTGATGACGTCGCCCACCTGCGACGCGCGCTGATCCTTCAGGAAGGCGCGCGAGCCTGCGCGCCACAGCGCGTTGGGTTCCGAGGGCGTCGCCTCACGCGCCGGCATCGGCATCGTCATCGGGCGCCATTCCGGATCCTTGGTCGGGTCGGAACTGGGCGTCATCGCCGGGGGACGGCCGACTTCCGACAGGCGGCTCAGCGCGCCGCAGCCCGAGAGCAATAGCGCGAGGCAAAGAACGGGGGTGGTGGATCTCATCGCATCCATGCCTGCATGCCGCGCGAGGCGGTGGTGACGGGAATGCTGTCAGGCGTCACGCGCACCTGGCCGGGACCGATCACCACGGCTTCGACGATCGCACGGGATGACGGGTTCAGCACGCGGATGCGTTCGCCGGTGGCGCCGGAGTCCATGGCGACGCCCTGTGCCACAAGTGAAAGGCCGGGCGATTGCAGTTGCATCTCCACGTTCGAGCCGCGCTGCACCAGCGTCGGCAGCGTCACGTCGGAGGCTGCGAATGGGGCGCCGCCCATCACGGGGTGCCTGAGTTCCTGGCCCACGGCTTCATCCAGCCGATGCAGCACCTCGCCGTGTACCATCGCCACATGGACGCGCGCGATGCGGACGTCGTCAGGGCGGAGGATGGTGCCGGCGGGCAGGCTGCCGACCGCGACCGGCAGTTCGATCGTGTCATCCACCTGGCCGGCGAGGCGCAGGTTGATCGGCTCCATGTTGTCGCCGGTCACCGACAGCATGGCAGTGAAGCGGCCGGAGGCGGCGTCGTAGTCCAGCGCACTGGCGAGCGGTTTCGGCCTGGCTTCGGCAGGGACCGTGGGCGGGATGAAACCGGGGAGTTCCACTTCGCAATCGGGCGATGCGCCAGCGGCGACAAGAGCAGATTTGACGGCGGTGAGGATGTCTTCGCGCGGCAGCAGACGGCCGGCGCGTTCCAGCACCGCGCGGTCGGCGGAGGAAGCGGGCCGCCAGTCCACACCGAATTGCCGGGCAATGGCGGCAAGCTGCGGTGCTTCCACGACGATGCGGGCTCCAGGCGCTGGGCCTGTGCCCAGCACGCGATCGGCGTTCGCGCCGGCATCATCGAACAAGTCGGAGAGGCGTACGACGGGGGCGTGCAGCATGGTCATGCTGCGAAGGGTGGCCGCGGAGGCGGCGGTGGCGATCGTTACTGCCAGCAGCGCCGTGACGATCATCGCAAGAGGGGAGTTCCCCCTCCCCTTATGGCACGCGGGGAGAGCGTGGGGACATGCGGCCCGGTCTGTTCGACCCTTCCCCCTATCCCCCTCCCACAAGGGGAGAGGGAACACTCCCACTCGTTCTGTCGCTACGCCACGTTCGCTTCGCATGATTGTCACCGCAAATTCGTCAGCGTGGAGAGCATGTCGTCGCTGGTGCTGATCACCCGGCTGTTCATTTCATAAGCGCGTTGCGCTGTGATCAGGTTGGTGATCTCGGTCACCACGTTCACGTTCGACGTCTCGATGAAGCCCTGCATGACCGTGCCGTAGCCCGTGCTGGACGGATTGCCGGTGACCGGTTGGCCGGATGCGGAGGTCTGCAAGTACATATTGTCGCCCTGGGCTGCGAGCCCGGCGTCATTGGGAAACACCGCAAGCTGCAATTGCCCCAACGTTTGCGGGGCGGTCTGACCGGCAATCGTCGCCTGCACCTGGCCCGACGTGTTCACCGTCACCGCCGTTGCATTGGTGGGGACCTGGATGCCCGGGACGACCGTATAGCCGTCTGCCGTGACGATCGTGCCGTCCGGCGCCAGGCCGAAGGTGCCGTCGCGGGTATAGGCGGTCTCGCCGTCCGGCAGCGTCACCTGGAAAAAGCCGTTGCCCTGGATTGCCAGGTCCAACGTATTCGATGTCTGCTGCAGGTTGCCTTGCTCGTCGATGCGGTAGATCGCCGCGGTCTTCACGCCCAATCCCACCTGTGCGCCGGACGGCACGATGGAACCGTTGTCGGAACTGTTGGAACCGACGCGGCGCAGGTTCTGGTAGATCAGGTCCTGGAACTCCGCCCGCTGACGCTTGAAGCCGGTGGTCGTCATGTTGGCGAGGTTGTTGGAAATGACCTCCACGTTGGTCTGCTGAGCCTGCATTCCCGTGGCGGCAATATCGAGCGCGCGCATGCGTGGATTCTCACAAGGTCATGGGTGTCGCGGATTGCGTGGTCATGCCGACGATCCCTGCGGCAGTATCTTCTGGATCGCGTTCTGCTGGCGGTCGGATTCTGCCTGCAGCATCTGGGTGGCGAATTCGAAGCTGCGCTCGCCGTCGATCATGCGGGTTACTTCGAGCACCGGCTGAACGTTGGAGTCCTCCACCGCGCCTTGCTCCAATCCTGGCGAAGCAACCGGCGCGGTGGGCGAATCGGCGCGGAACAATGTGCCGCCTTCCGCGGTCATCAGGGCAGGATCTGCCGGCTGAACGATGCCGATCTTGCCGATCTGGCCGTTCACGCTCGATACGGTGCCGTCGCCGGCGATGGTGATCCCCGTGTCGGTCGGCGCGACCTGGATCGGCTGCCCGTTGTTATCCAGCAGCGGATTACCGGCGGTGTCGGCGATGGTGCCGCTGGGCAACAGGCCAAACCGTCCGTCGCGCGTGAGCCTCGGGCCGTTGGCGGTGTTGACGGTGAAATAGCCGGCGCTGCCCGTCACCGCGATATCGAGCGGGTTGCCGGTGTGGGTGATGGTGCCTGGTGTTTGCTCGCGCCAGGTGGCACGGTCCTGAGTATAGGAAATCGGGTTGCCACCACGTGGCGTCGCGCCGCCGGACTGGCGGCTCAGCCAATCGCTGAATTGCACGCGTTCCGCCCTGTATCCGGGCGTGTTGGCGTTGGCGAGGTTGTTGGCGAGCACGTCCAGCGCGCGTTGCTGTGCGACGAGACGGGACGTGGCGATGCTGCTGGCGAGGTCCATGCCCGCGGTAACGCAAGCTGCGTGCCACGATATTTCGTGGCGTGCGCGGCTGGCGGTTGCAAGCAAGTTGCCTGTGCTCTCGGACGGCGTGGCTGCGATGGGGTGCCGCGCCGGCATTCGCCGAAGCGGTTGCATGGCCTCCACGCTGGACCACATTGAGAAGACTCCGGCCGATTCCTATCGCAGGGAAATCGAGCAGGAGCAAAATCTGTGGCGATCGCTGCCGTTCTTCGCGGCGACGCTGGTATCGGAATTGGCGGCGATGTCCGCTCAATGAACCGGCGCTGCATCTCCATCGGGAATTCATACAGGGGCTTCATACGACATCACGGAACGCAAACTACAACATTCCCTTATCAAGGCTCTCCTCACACACCGGCTTCACGTTCCCCCAAGACCCCCCTGACCGCCGCCAGCGCTTCTTCCGCCCGGCCCCCATCCGGTCCACCAGCCTGCGCCATATCCGGACGCCCACCGCCGCCCTTCCCGCCAACCGCGGCGGACGCCGTCCGCACCAGATCGACCGCACTGATCGTCCCCGTCAGGTCCGGAGACACGCCCACGACGATGCTCGCCTTGCCGTCCGCGGTAGACACCAGCGCCACCACGCCGGACCCGATTTGCTTGCCGATCGCCTCCGCCAGCCCCTTCAGTTCGCGCGCCGGCACATCGCCCAGGTTGCGTGCCGCGAACTTCACCCCGTTCACTTGCTCCACGGAAGCGGCGCCATCTCCACCGGTTGCCAACTTTTTCTGCAGCTCCGCGATCTGCCGTTCCTGGCGGCGCACCGTCTCCACGACAGCCTCCAGCCGTGTCGGTACATCCGCCGGAGGCACGCGCAACACGCCCGCGGCCAGATGCAGGCTGTGTTGCATGTCGTTCACGACCGCTTCGGCAAACGGCCCCGTCACCGCCTCGATGCGACGCACGCCCGCCGCCACCGCGCTTTCTCCCACGATCCGGAAATACCCGATGTCGCCAGTACGGCGGACATGCGTGCCGCCGCACAACTCGATCGACCAGGCCGGCTTGTTACCCTCGGGCCCGCCCATCATCACCACGCGCACTTCCTCGCCGTATTTCTCGCCGAACAAGGCCATGGCGCCCATTTCGACGGCGGCGGCCGGGGTCATCAGGCGGGTGGTGACTTCGGTGTTCCCGCGGATCCTGGCGTTCACTTCGGCTTCCACCACGGCGATGTCCTCGCCGGTGATCGGACGCGGGTGACTGACGTCGAAGCGCAACCGGTCCGGCGCGTTCAGGCTGCCCTTCTGCGCGACATGCGTGCCGAGCCGGCGCCGCAGCGCCTCGTGCAGCAGGTGCGTCGCCGAGTGGTGCGCGCGGATATGCGTGCGCCGTTGGTGGTCCACCTCCGCGGCCACGGGCGTGCCGACGCGCGCCTCGCCCGCCTCCACCTGACCGAGATGCACGTACAGATCGCCAAGCTTCTTCTGGGTGTCGGTCACCGCGATGCGCAGGCCGTCCGGCCCCGAGATCACGCCGGTATCGCCGACCTGGCCTCCTGACTCGCCATAAAACGGTGTCTGGTTCAGCACCACGGCCACGTCCTTGCCGACCGCGGCGCTTTGCACCGGGGCGCCGTTCACCACCAGCGCGACGATCTCCCCCTCCGCGCCTTCAGTGGAGTACCCCAGGAACTCCGTCGCCCCGACCTTTTGCTTGATCTCGAACCACACTTGTTCGGTGGCAGCTTCGCCCGATCCGGCCCAGGCCGCGCGGGCGCGCACCCGCTGCTCCTCCATCGCCGCCTCGAAGCCCGCGAGGTCCACCTCCCTCGCTTGCTCGCGCAATGCGTCCTGCGTCAGGTCCAGCGGGAATCCGAAGGTGTCGTACAATCGGAACGCGACCGCGCCAGGCAGCGGTTCCCGACCGCCCAGCTTCGCGGTTTCCTCCGCCAGCAGCCCCAGGCCGCGTTCCAGCAGCGTCTTGAACCGCGTCTCCTCAAGTTCGAGCGTCTCGCGAATCAGCGATTCAGCGCGGACCAGTTCGGGATAAGCGGCACCCATCTGACGAACCAAGGCGGGCACCAGCCGGTACATCACCGGCTCCTGTGCCCCCATCAGCGTCGCATGCCGCATGGCACGCCGCATGATGCGCCGGAGCACATAGCCGCGCCCCTCATTCGACGGCAGCACGCCGTCCGCGATCAGGAACGAGCTTGACCGCAGATGATCGGCGATGACGCGATGCGACACCTTGTGCGGACCGTCCGGGTCCTGTCCCGTGACCTCCGCACTCGCCAGGATCAGCGCGCGAAAGATGTCGATGTCGTAGTTGTCGTGCTTGCCTTGCAGAATGGCGGCGATGCGCTCCAGCCCCATCCCGGTGTCGATGCTCGGCCGAGGCAGCGGCACGCGCGTGCCGGGCGGGCCTTCCTCGAACTGCATGAACACCAGGTTCCAGATCTCGATGAACCGGTCGCCGTCCGCATCGGCGCTGCCCGGCGGGCCGCCGGGAATGTGTGGGCCATGGTCGTAGAAGATCTCGCTGCACGGCCCGCAAGGACCGGTCTCGCCCATGCGCCAGAAATTGTCGTCGGTGGGGATGCGGACGATCCGCTCCTCCGGCAGGCCGGAGACCTTCTTCCAGATCGCCGCCGCATCGCCGTCTTCGGAAAACACGGTCACCGTCAGCCGCTCGCGCGGCAGGCCGTAATCGCGCGTCACCAGCTCCCACGCATAGGGAATCGCCAGCTCCTTGAAATAGTCGCCGAAGCTGAAATTGCCGAGCATTTCAAAGAACGTGTGGTGGCGCGCGGTATAGCCGACATTGTCCAGGTCGTTGTGCTTGCCGCCGGCGCGCACGCATTTCTGCGCCGTGGTGGCACGGACATAAGGGCGCTTCTCCTGCCCGGTGAAGACGTTCTTGAACTGCACCATGCCCGCATTGGTGAACATCAGCGTGGGGTCGTTGCGCGGAACCAGCGGCGAGCTCGGCACCACGGCATGGCCGTTGCGGGCGAAGTAGTCGAGGAAAGCGGCGCGGATATCGTTGCTGCTGGCCATGGCGGTCAGGTAGGGTCCCGGTCTTTTTCGCGAAACACCAGGACCTAGCGCGGAGGCGAGCAGGAGTCACGTATGGGAGGGAGCCGCCCAAGCAGGGGGGCCGCAGAACTGCTCCGTTTACGAAACCATCAGCGAGCGCTTCCCTGGCCAAATAAGCGCCCGAGGCCAAATAAGCGCCCGAAGCATGCCACGAATATTGCGCATACGGCACGGAACTTGCGCGCCGGCGGCAACAGTGGCGGCGCGTTTCGGAGGATGTGATGAACAAATTGCTTGTCGCTCCCGTGTGGATGGCGCCATCACGGCTCTATCATTCGGATAACAAAATCATAGCATCGGTTCCACGCAGACCATGTATACCATTTATATCAGTACGAATGACTTTGTTTACCGGCGCTTTGCTTGTCGTCGAGCTCTTCCAATTCTGCATCGCTGAACAATCGTGACCGCACTGCGAACCGCACACCGTCCGCGGCTTCCAGCGAGAAACTGTCACCGCCCCCCGTCGTCACATCGAGCGTAATCTGGCAGTTCGCCCAATACGGAAATTGCTCTGCCCCGACATGGAACGGACAGCCCTCGACCCATCCCAGCAACACGTCGCGCGCGCCGACACGAAAGCCCGCCGCAGGCAGGCACATCGGCGCGCTGCCCTCGCAGCAGCCGCCGGACAGGTGAAACAGCAATGGCCCGTATTGAACCCGCAAACGCCGGGTCAGTTCGATCGCCGCTGGCGTGACGCATAGTCGCGGCGGCATGAACGCCTCCTGCAAACGATTGGCCGGGGGACGCATCCCCCGGCCCACGCTGTATTGCTCAGAAGAAGCCCATCGCATTCGGGCTATAGCTGACCAACAGGTTCTTGGTCTGCTGATAATGTTCCATGATCATCTTGTGCGTCTCACGGCCGAAACCCGACTTCTTATAGCCGCCGAACGCCGCATGCGCCGGATACACATGATAGCAGTTCGTCCACACCCGACCGGCCTTGATCTCGCGGCCGACGCGATAGGCGACCGTGCCATTGCGCGACCACACGCCGGCGCCCAGGCCATAGATCGTGTCGTTGCCGATGCGGATCGCGTCTTCCACATCCTTGAACGTAGTCACCGACAGCACCGGCCCGAAGATCTCCTCCTGGAAGATGCGCATCTTGTTGTGACCGACGAACACTGTCGGCTTCACATAGAAGCCGCCATCCAGCTCGCCGCCGAGCCACGCGCGCTCACCGCCGATCGCCAGTTTGGCGCCTTCCTGCTTGCCGACATCAACATAGTCCAACATCTTCTCCAACTGGCCGCGCGAAGCCTGCGCGCCCATCATCGTGCTCTGGTCCAGCGGATGCCCCATCTTGATCTTGCCGACGCGGGCAACCGCCTTCTCCATGAACTTGTCGAAGATCGATTCCTGCACCAGGGCGCGCGACGGACAGGTGCAGACCTCGCCCTTGTTGAAGGCGAACAGGGCGAAGCCTTCCAGCGCCTTGTCAAGGAAGGCGTCGTCGGCGTCCATCACGTCGGCCATGAAGATGTTCGGCGACTTGCCACCCAGCTCCATGGTGCTGGGAATCAGGTTCTCGGCGGCGTATTGCATGATCTGCCGGCCGGTCGTCGTCTCACCGGTGAAGCCGACTTTGGCAATGCGTGGGCTGGACGCCAGCGGCGCGCCCACTTCGGACCCATGCCCGTTGACAACATTCAGCACGCCGCGCGGCAAAACGTCGCCGATCAGATCCATAAGAATGGCCAGGCTCAGCGGCGTGTCGGAGGCGGGCTTGATCACCACACAGTTTCCGCACGCCAGGGCAGGCGCCAGCTTCCAGGCCGCCATCAACAGAGGAAAATTCCACGGGATGATCTGCGCGACGACACCCATCGGCTCCTTGAAATGATAGGCGACGGTATCGTCGTCGAGTTCCGACAGGGCGCCTTCCTCGGCGCGGATGCAACCGGCGAAATAACGGAAGTGATCCGCCGCCAGCGGCACATCGGCGGCGCGGGTCTCGCGGATCGGCTTGCCGTTGTCCATCGTCTCGGCGTAGGCGAGCAAATCCAGATTGTCGTCGATGCGATCGGCGATCTTCAGCAACAGGCGAGAGCGCTCGGCGGGCGAGGTGCGGCCCCAGGCATCGCGCGCAGCATGCGCCGCATCCAGCGCGAGTTCGACGTCGGCCGCGTCGGAGCGGGCAATGTCGCACAGTTTTTCGCCATCCACCGGGCTATGGTCGGCAAACGTGCGGCCCTTCACCGGCGGCTCCCATTGGCCGTTTATGAAGTTGTCATAACGCGCGCGCAAGCGGCTGCGTGGCGACGCAAGGAACTGCGGCTGGTCGTTCATCAAGAGCTCTCCTGAGGTGCCTGGTTTAGCCGGGCGGACTCCTCGGGCCGATTGGCGCCTGGGCAGGCACAAAGATTTCGCCGGCCCACGTTGACCCGGTTCCTTTGCACGGAGCGAGGGGGCGAATCATTGACATAGATCAATCAAATCGACGCCGGTGAACCGGCTGCCGGTTGCATCATGCTCCTGAGGATTATGCCTTCCCGGCCAACATGTCTGCGGTTTGGTTGTGGCCTCAGCCTCGCGGTGCTTCTCTGTGCGCCCCGTGACTCATCGTCCTCAGCGATAATCTGCCAGCAATGAGTGGCACCTACGGCGCCTGGTTGGCAAAGGGTTTGCCCAAAGGGCCTCGCGGCAGGCGCTGAAACCTTCCGGAGTTAGCATAAATATCCGATCTAATATTCGTGATGCGCGTATTCGATCGGCCGCCGGGTTACGGCATTGCACAGGAACCGCTGCGCCGATCACGTGTGGCTCAGCGCTGCCGCCAGGGCAGCCCCTCTGCCTTCCACCCCGACTCCACGCCACGATGCCCCGCTGCATCAACCGCCCCTTCGAACCCATCCGCCACGTTGTAGGCGTTCCGAAACCCCGCCGCCTGCGCCGCCTGTGCCGCCGCGAGGCTGCGCTGCCCGCTGCGGCACAGGAAATAGATGTGATGCTCCGGGCTGAACCCGGCCTCCTTCAGATGATCGACAAACTTCTCGTTCCGAGCCATCGTCGGATACACCTGCCACGGGATCAGCACCGCCTGCTTGCCTGCCGCCGCCAAGTCCGGCAGCCCGACGAACGCCCATTCCGGTTCGGTGCGCACGTCCACCAATTGCGCCTGCGGATCCCGGCGCAGGGCTTCCCATACCTTCGCCGGCGGCACATTCTGAACTCCCTGTAACTCGACCATCCGGGAAACTCCTGCGGCAAGAGGCTACGCGAATGACCCAACTCTATCACGGCTCCCGCTGGGCGGACGACCTGCCCGCCGCCATCGGCAGCACGCCGCTGATCAAGCTGCGCCGCGCATCGGAGGCAACCGGTTGCACCATCCTCGGCAAGGCGGAGTTCCTGAACCCCGGCGGCTCGGTCAAGGATCGCACCGGTCTCTTCATCATCGCGGACGCAGAGAAGCGCGGCGTGCTGAAGCCCGGCGGCACGGTCGTGGAGGGCACCGCCGGCAACACCGGCATCGGGCTCACACTGGTGGGCAACGCACGCGGCTATCGCTGCATCATCGTGATGCCGGAGACACAGAGCAAGGAGAAGATCGACTTCCTGCGCATGATCGGCGCCGATCTGCGGCTCGTCCCGGCCAAGCCGCAGCGCGATCCGGGCCACTATACCCACACATCGCGCCGCCTGGCGGAGGAAATGGGCGCCGTCTGGGCCAACCAGTTCGACAACCCGGCCAATCGCAAAGGCCACGAGACCACCACCGGCATCGAAATCTGGGAGCAAACCGGCGGCAAGGTGGACGCGTTCACTTGCTCTTGCGGCACCGGCGGAACTCTCGCGGGCGTCGCATTCGCTCTGAAGGCGAGGAACCCGAAGGTGCGCATCGTGCTGGCCGATCCGGAAGGCAGCGGGTTTTACGGCTGGATCAAAAACAACGACCTGACGATTTCCGGCAGTTCCATCACCGAAGGCATCGGCAACTCGCGCGTCACCGCCAACCTGGAAGGCGCGCCGATCGATGACGCCGAACGCATTCCCGACCCCGAGGCGCTGGACTGCATCTATGACGCTCTGATCCATGAAGGACTATCGGTGGGCACGTCCTCCGGCATCAACATTGCAGCGGCGATCCGCGTAGCGAAAACCTTGGGGCCAGGCCACACTGTCGTAACGATCCTTGCCGACGGCGGCTCACGTTACCAATCCAAACTGTTCAATTTGGAATTTCTGCGCTCGAAGAATCTGCCGGTGCCTGGCTGGATGGCATGACACCCCGATTGTCATCCTGCGTCAGTGTGACTGCGCCCTTGGTGTCATTGCGCGCAAGCAGCGATGCACCCATGTCATTACGAGTTGACCGCCGGCCGGTGCGGCCAGCCCGCGGCTGGATGAATGCGCGGCGCGCCACACGTTTGTCGTCATGGCCGGCCTTGCCCCGGCCATGACGGGACCTTTCTTGCTAGGAGCGCAGCGACGAAGCAACCTCGATCGGAATGTCACACGGACGGCCCGTGCCAACATCGACCGGAATTCCTCCGTCGTTCGGTCCCCCGCAATGACGGGAGACGGATACCATCGCCTCATCCACGGCGGTGTCCTCTACGGTCAGGTTATCTTTGATAACCGCGAGCGTATCGATCAGCGCATCGCGCGCTTCCGTCGGCAATCCGGCAAACGCCTCCGCGCGAATCGCCAGGTCGATTTCCACGATCTGTTCCAGCACCGGTTGCGCCGCTGCCGTCAGCCACAGTGTCCGCACCCGCCGGTCGGTCGGATGGGGACGGCGCTCCACCAGCCCCTCCTCGCACAACTTGTCCAGCATGCGCACCAGAGAGATCGCCTCCATACCTAGCAGCGCCGCAATCTCTGCCTGACTCACACCCTCGCGCCGCGCCACGTGCACCACAACCGCCGCCTGCCGCCGCGTCAGCGGCAGGCCGGTCTGCCGGGCCCGCCGCTCGAAGTGCCGTTTCAGCAGACGCGCCACGTCCTGCATCAGGAATCCGAACGTGCGGCCGACCGCAGCAGGGTCGGCCGGCACTGGGGTCCGATCATTCGGCACCGGTTTGCTCCTCGGCCAATGCGCCGACCGGGCCGTCCGACAGCGCCTCCGCCATGTGTGACACCCGTTGCGAGCTGCCCAGCCAGCGGCCGAGCCGTTCCAGATACAGATAGATCACCGGTGTCGTGTACAGCGTCAGCCATTGCGACACCAACAGACCGCCGATGATCGCAATACCCAGCGGCCGACGCAGCTCCGACCCCGCGCCGTGACCGAACGCGATCGGCATGGCACCGAACAAGGCAGAGAATGTCGTCATCATGATGGGACGGAAGCGCAGCAGGCAGGCCTGATGGATCGCCTCGCGCGGGCTTTTGCCGTCGTGCCGCTGCGCCTGCAACGCGAAGTCGATCATCATGATCGCGTTCTTCTTCACGATGCCGATCAGCAGGATCATGCCGATGATGGCGATCACCGTCAGGCTGTAGCCGCACGCCATCAGCATGATCAGCGTGCCGACGCCGGCCGACGGCAGCGCCGACAGGATGGTGATCGGGTGGATGTAGCTTTCGTACAAGATCCCCAGCACGATGTACACCACCAGGATCGCTGCCGCGAGCAACAGCGGCATCGAAGACAGCGATTCCTGGAACGCCTGTGCCGTGCCCTGGAAGGATCCTGTCACCGTTGGCGGAATGTTCAACTGGTCGGTCAACTGCTGAATCGCGTCCACCGCCTGGCCTAGCGACTTTCCGGGCGCCAGGTTAAAGGACAGCGTGATCGCCGGGAACTCGCCCTGGTGGCTCACCGACAGCGGCTCGATCTTCCGGCTGAAATGGGCGACTGTGCTCAACGGCACCTGCGCGCCGGTTGGCGACGCCACGTAGATTTCCGACAGAGCATTGGGATCATTTCGGAACTGCGGGGCCAGTTCCATCACCACCTTGTACTGGTTGGTGGAGGTGTAGATCGTCGTCACCTGCCTCTGGCCGAACGCATCATACAGCGTCTGGTCGATCAGGTCGGCCGAAAGGCCCAGCCGCGAAGCCGCATCGCGATCCACCGTCACCGCGATGTGCGGCGCGGCACTCTGCTGGTCGGAGGCAACATCCTGCAGCTCCGGCAGCTTCTGCATCCCTTGCTCCAGGATCGGCGCCCAGTGGTTGAGCTCGTCCTGGTTGGTATCGGTCAGTGTGTACTGGTACTGCGTCCGGCTCAGGCGTCCGCCGATACTGATATCCTGCCCTGCCTGCATAAAGAACTTCGCGCCTTCCACCTTCGCGACCTTCGGACGCAGCCGTTCGATCACCTGATCCGCGCTGACATCGCGTTCGTCGAACGGCTTCAACTGCATGAACACGCGGGCGGTGTTCTCGGTCGGGTTATAGGAATAGGCGCCGCCCATCGAGAACACGCTCTGCACCGCGGGGTCCTGCATGCAGATGGCGACCATCTCGTGCCGCAGCGCATTGGTCTGCGCGAAGGATGCATCCTGGCGCGTATCCACCTCGCCGAAGATAAAGCCTGTATCCTGCTGCGGAAAAAAGCCCTTGGGAATCGTTACGTAAAGGTACCCGGTGACCACGATCAGCCCCAGCGTGGCAAACAGCATCAAAGGCTGGTGACGGAACACCCAGTTCAGGCCGCGCTCATACTGACGCAGCATCCAATTGAACCCCGCTTCCGCCACCCGGCTGAAAGCGCTAGGCGGCCGCTCTTCCTTGTGCTTCAGGAACAAGGAACAAAGGACGGGCGTCAAGGTCAGCGAGATGAATGCCGACGCAATCACCGCGACCGACACGGTCACCGCGAATTCGCGGAACAATCGGCCGATGATGCCGCCCATGAAGAACAACGGAATGAAGACGGCAATCAAGGAGAAGGTGATCGAGATGATGGTGAACCCGATTTGCCCCGACCCGCGCAGCGCTGCCCGGAACGGCCGCTCGCCTTGCTCGATATAGCGCACGATGTTCTCGATCATCACGATCGCATCGTCCACCACGAAGCCGACCGAGATCGTCAAGGCCATCAGTGAAATGTTATCCAGGCTATAGCCTTCGCCGTACATGACCGCGAGCGTCGCCAGCAAGGACAGCGGTACCGCCATGCTGGGGATGATGGTCGCCCACAGCGTGCGCAAGAACAGAAAGATGACGAACACCACCAGGGCGATGGTGATCGCCATCGTCATCTGAACATCGTGTACTGCCGCGCGGATGATCAGCGACCGGTCCGACATCAGACTGACATGCACGGACGGCGGCAGCGATTGCTCCAGCCGCGGCATCAGGCTCTTGATGCGGTCCACCAACGCGATCGTGTTGGCGCCGGTCGCGCGCATGATCGCAACGCCCTCGGCAGGCCGGTTGTTGTACCACGCGCCGACGTAGACGTTCTGGATCGAATCGACCGCCTGCCCGATGTCCTTGATGCGCACCGGCGCGCCGTTCTTGTACGCGATGATCACATTGCCATATTGCGATGCGTGGAAAAGCTGATCGTTGCTATCCAGCGCCACCGCCTTGTGTTGGCCCTCGATCTCGCCCTTCGGCTCGTTCACGGTCGCCGCCACCAGGGCGTTGCGCACATCCTCCAGCCCGATGCCGCGGGCAGCGAGTTCGCCTGGGTTGATCTCGATGCGGGCCGAGTATTGCTTCTGGCCGAACACCGATACCTGCGACACGCCCGGCACGGTGGAAAGCTGCTGCGCCAGGATCGTATAGGCGTAGTCGTCCAGCTTGTACTCCGGCACCGCATCGGAATGCACCGCATAGATCAGCACCGGGAAATCCGCCGGGTTGACCTTGCGATAGGTGGGCGGCGTCGGCAGGTCCTTGGGCAACAGCCCGCCTGCGGCGTTGATCGCGGTCTGCACATCTTGCGCTGCCCCGTCGATATTGCGGGACAGGTCGAATTGCAGCGTGATCGTCGTGGTGCCCGTGCCGCTCAGCGACGTCATCTGCGCCAGCGATGGGATCGCCGTGAACTGTTGCTCCAGCGGCGTGGCGATCGACGAGGCCATCGTCGCCGGGCTGGCACCAGGATAGTTCGCAGTGACGGTAATGGTGGGGAAATCCACCTGCGGCAGCGCCGCGACCGGCAGCATCCAGTAGGAGACAATGCCGAACACCAGGATGCCCAGCATCAGCAGCGATGTGGCAATCGGCCGGCGGATGAATGGTTCGGAAATGCTCATGGCGGCGCTGCGTCCTCAGCCTGCGGTCTTCTTGGAAACGGGCTGCCGCAGCGTGACGCGGGCGCCTTCGGTCAGGCGATATTGTCCGCCGACGACCACGCGTTCGCCGGGCTTCAGTCCGTGTGTGACGACTGCGAGTCCGCTCTGCACGTCGGCCACGGTCACCGGCCGGCGCGTCACCGTGTCGTCCTTGGCGATAACATAAACGTAGTCTCCGTCCGGCCCCTGTTGCACGGTTTCCGACGGAACCGTCGCGACCTGCTGTCGCACGCGCAGCGTCACGCGCGCATTGACGAATTCGCCCGGCCACAGCCGTTCGTCCTGGTTGGGGAACGTCGCCTTCAGCAGGATCGTGCCGGTCGCCTGGTTTATGTTGTTGTCGATCAGGCTCAGCTTGCCCTGCGCCAGTTCGGTCTTGCCGTCGGAAGCGACGGCCGTGACGTCCAGTGGCGCCTGCGCCTGGTACTGGCGGATTTCGTCCAGTGTGTTCTGGGGCAGGGTGAACGTGACGAAGATCGGCTTGATCTGGGTAATCATCACCAGCGGGGTGTTGGCGTTGGTCTGCAGCAGGTTGCCGATATCAACCAGGCGAGCGCCGGTGCGCCCGTCGATCGGGGACCGGATCTCGGTGAAGTCGAGATTGAGCCTGGCGGTGTCGATCTGCGCCTGGTCACCCTGGACCGCAGCTTGCAATTGCGCCACCAGCCCGCGCTGGTCGTCATAGCTCTGCCGGGTCTGGAAGCCCCGCCCGACCAGGCTGGCATAGCGGGCCAGGTCTGCCTGCGCTGTGACGAGTTGGGCCTGGTCCTTGGCCTTGGCGGCCAGCGCTTGCTCCAGTACGGCTTCGTAGGTACGCGGGTCGATCTGGAACAACAGATCGTTTTTCTTGACCTCCTGGCCTTCCTTGAACGCCACCTGCACGATCGGACCGTCCACGCGGGTCTTCACCGTGACGGTGTTGTAGGCCTGCACCGTGCCGATGCCTTGCAGGAAGACCGGCATATTGCCGACGGACACAACCCCGGGCGTGACCGGCACCGAGGACGGGGCGGCCTGCGCCTTGGCGTGCGACACGCCGGCATCGGGTCCCAGACGCCAGACGGCGACCGCGGCGAGTACAATAAGCAGGGCCCCGGCGCCCCACGTGCGTTTGGACATACAAAAGCCTCCCCCAACCGCGCCCCTTTTGCGACGGTCCCGGACGAGCACCGCCGATGGCGGCCGAACGATCACGGGCACGTTACCTTGGTTTAACGGCTGGCGGGATTACATATACCTCATCTGTCATAGACGATCCATATTGATCCGGAGGCCGCCGCCGCCGCGCATTGCTGCGAGGGGCCAGGGCCCGCAGAAGCCGCGCCCGTCAGGCGCGGGCAGTGCTGCGATCTCGGCGCCGTATAGCTCTTTGCAGCCGCCGCAGCCCTGCCCATTGCTGACGGAAGTAGCTCCCGCTGTGCAATGCCTCCTCGCCGGACGGATCGCCTGTGCGCACATAGTCCCGCGAGAAGTCCGCGGTGTGGAACAGCATGTCCCACCACGGGAACACCGCACCGTAATTGCAGCTTCGCTGCCCTGCCGCCAACACGCCGTGATGCGCGCGATGGAATCGCGGCGAGATCAGCAGCCGCTCGCCCAGCCAGCCGAACGACAGGCGGGCATTCGCGTGCGCCAGGCTTTCGACGAAGCGCAACACCAGCACCAGCAACGGGAACTGCAACGGCGGCACACCGATCAATAACGCAATCGCGCCGAACCACAGGGCGGAGATCACGTCATCCAGCACGTGATTGCGGTCGTCGGACCAGAACGTCATCTGCCGCTGCGCATGGTGCAGCGAGTGCAACGCCCACCACCAGCGAAAACCGTGCGATAGCCGATGGCGCCAGTAATCCGCGCAGTCCAGGATCACCGCATAGATCGCGAACGTCGCAACCGCATGGCCAAGCAAGAACGGGAAGATGGTCTCCAGTGTCGGCGGCACCAGGCCATGGTCGGCGATCCATCCGGTCAGCCACACCTGTGAACGATAGAACAATACGAAAGTAAACAGAGGCAGGATGCCGACGCGGGACAGCACGGTGTAGAACACATCGACGGCGACCGCCTTGTTGTCCGGCCAGCGTTCCACCGGGCGCCAGCGTTCCAGCGGCAGGCACAGTGCAAACGTCAGCACCACCTGCACCGCACCGTACACCGCGAACAAGGCCCAGCCGTAAGAGATGTCCTCCCACGCCATCCAGCCGAATTGGTACAGCAGCGGGACCAGCACATGCCCTTGCAGCCAGCCGGCGGCGAGATCGCACGGGTCCAGCATTAGTCGGCCCCTGTCATTGCGAGGAGCGCAGCGACGAAGCAATCGCGCGCGGGGAATTGTTCGCCGCAGGCACGCCTCGCAATGACATCTGTGAATACGGCCGCGCGGCATCGTTCAGAAAGATGCCATGCGGCGAGCGGCCAACATCGATCGTCTGGAAATCGCCGGTCGCGGGATCCAGCACCGCCACCGTCTCCGCCCAGCGCCGCGTGATCCAGACCTTGCCGTCCGGTGCGAAGGCCAGGTCGTCCGGGCCGCCGGTGATCCTGTAGGTGTGGATCGGCGTGAGTGAATCCGCGTGCAGTGTTTCCGTGGTACCGGCGACACGATTGTTGACCCACAACGTCTTGCCGTCCGGCGACAAGAACAGATTGTGGGCGCCTTTGCCGGTGATGATGTGGCGCAACACTTTGCCGTCCGCAGGATCGACTTCGGCGAGATAATCGGCGCCCATATCGGCGACCAGGACCTTGCCGTTCAGCCACAGCACGCCGGCCGGAGTGTTGCCCACCGGCTTGTCCCACAGGATCTTCATGTCATTCAGATCGATCGCCATCAGCCGGTTGCTTTCCTGCAGCGACACGAACACGATGCTTGAATCCGGCGAATATGCCAGGTGGCTGGGCATCGCCGAAGCATGGAAGCGCTTGACCAGCTTGAATGTGGCGCCGTTATAAACGTCCACCTGGTTGCGCGCGAGACCGTTCACCACCAGGAACTTTCCGTTCGGGCTGAACCACAGTTGGTACGGATCGACGCAGGGTATCGTCCGCTGCAAAGCGCCGGTGGCGGGGTCGAGCGAAAAAAGTTCGTTGCCCACGGTGTCTCCGACCAGCAGGCTTTTCCCATCCGGCGTCAGCGCCCAATGATGCGGCTCGCGCAGCACCGGAATGCGACGCAATTCCTTGTGTGTCGCCATATCGATCACGCTGATCGAGGCGCTGTCCGAGTTCATCACGAAGGCCAGGCCGGTCGCGCTGGCATGTGGGGTGAATACGGCAAGCCACAGCAGCGGCAGCAAGGCAAAAGCGGCACGCATTATACGCATCGGATCGGCTCTCCTGCTGGGTGCACGATGCCTACGCCCTGGGGCCCGTATTCATCAAGCCGGCATTTGACGAATGCTCCCATGCGCCGCGGGCAAACACCGCCGTCGCGAATGCAAAGAACACGCAGGCCGGGGTGGAGATCAGCACATTGTCGGTAACGGCGTGCACCGCCAGCGCAAGGAATACCAGCCGCATCAGAGTGCGATCGGATGGGCGCAGCCGCGCGGTGTGCCCGCGCACCCACAGGATCAGCGACAGCACCAGCAAGCCACGGCCGATCTGCCCGCCCTCCACCTCGATGCGGAGATACTCGTTGTGAGCTGCCCAGGTCTGCAGCAGCCGGGCGATGGGGCCGTTGGAGGGGATGACGACATTGCCGGCACCGACACCCCATCCCAGCCAAGGGGACTGCGACGCGGCCGATTCAAAGTTCGGCCACAGCAACTGCCGTCCGCTGAGATTGTCGAACTGGGTGGTCAGCACCTCGAACGCCCGCACCACGGAGGCACCCGTCGGCACCAGTCCGAACACGGCCACCGCCGCCAGTGGCAACACGGCGGCAGTGCCAAGAATCAACAGCAGGCGCTGGCGCGCCGGAAAGGCGGGCGCGCGCACCAGCAGCAGACTCAGCCCCACCACCGCCAGTGCCAATGACAGTGGCGCTCGCGCTCCGGTCAGCAGCAGCACCAGCATGTTGGCCCCCAGCAGGGCCAGATCGGTTTGGCGGCCGTTACGGTAGAGCTCGATCAGGCAGGCATAGACAGCGGTTTCAGTGATCCCGGCGAGAAAGGCCGGATGCCCCAGCGCCGCCAACCGCCAGCCGCCGCTATCGACGAACAACGGACGCACGCCCGCCGCATCGCACACGGCCCCGGCGGCCACGCATACCAGCGAAGACCAGACAGTCGTCCGAATCACCGCTTGCGCCCATCGCCTCGACAGTCGGCTGAATGCAAACAGAAACGGTGCCACCGACCCGATCAATGACCGCAGGCTGTCGGCAGTACTCAGGCCAGGCCATAGCCCATGCGCCAAACCGCCCGCGAACATCGCTGCAAAGGCGAAGGTGGGATTGAACAGATCCAGGCTGGGGCCATAGCGCAGTACCGCCACAGCCGCGAGACCGATGCCGATGCCCTTCACCAGGGCGATCGTGGGCTGGAAATACGCTTCGCCCAGCAGGTCGGCTGCGGTCATCTCCAGGCTGGCGGAAGCAACCAGCAGCCATGCCGCGGTAAAAGCGGGCGTGAAACGAAAGGCGAGGAAAACGATGCTGGCCGCGCTGGTGGCGATCAGCAGCAGCCAGAACCATGGCGCGGCGAACATAGCGCATGCCAATGCCGCCGCCAGGAGACCGCCGGCGGCGAGGCCCACCAATGTGGCATCTCCCAACGGGGCGGCGAGCGCGAGGCGCATGCGCAGGTTCCGACGTTCTGCTCGCCGGCATACGGGGGAATGGTTAAAGATCGCTGAAGATTGTCGTGGCCGGCGCCCAGGCGTCTACGGTAAGCTGCCGAAATTAGAATGATAGTAAGGGGAAGCCGTGATGAGCCAGGATTCCACCGGCGCTGCGTCCGCCAGCCCAACCGCGATGAAGCCGGTCATCGTCTCCGAAGACTCCGCGGAGCGAATCCGCCCCTTCGGCATCGACATGAAGGTGATGCTGGGCGCAGAGCATACCGGCGGGGTGCTTTCCGCCATCCTGGGCGAGGTGAAGCCGGGCGAGGGCCCACCCCCGCATTTGCACCGCGATCGGGACGAATATTTTTTTGTGCTCGCGGGCACCTACAAGATGTCGGTGGACGGCGTGGAATCGACCATCGGTCCCGGCACGATGGCCTTCATACCGCGTGGCACCGCGCATGCGTTCACCAACATCTCGGCCGAGACCGGCAAGCTGCTGGAATGGACCATCCCCGGCGGTAACGGCGATTATTTCCGCGAAGTCAATGCGATGGAGAGCGCCGGCGCGTTCAATCCGGAAACGTTCGCAGCAATCAACCGAAAGTTCGTCACCGAGTTCGTCGGGTAACATCCGGGGCGCGTCGGCCGCCCCGGCCGGTTGTCAACCCCCAATGACACAGGGCTCGTGACATAGGCCGGCCGACGCCCGTCCCGTCACCGGAACTCCCGCTCTACCAACGCGAGCAATTGCCCGAAGTCGAACGGCTTGGCGAGGCGCGGCACGTCTCGATAGTCGCGTGGCAACACTTGCTCACCATATCCGGTCAGGAACACAAATGGCACGCCCCGCGCGGCCAGCGCGTCGGCAATCGGGAAGCAATGCTCGCCCGCGAGGTTCACATCCAGCAGGGCGCCCGCCAGCCCATCGGTCCGGGCCAGTGCCAGCCCCTGGTCGAGGCGCGCAGCCGGCCCCACGACGTGGCACCCGGCTTCCTGCAATACGTCCACCACAAGATCGGCGACTAACACCGTGTCCTCCACCACCAGGATGGAAAGGCCTTGCAGATCCACTGCGACAGCGGCAGGCATCCCGATACCTCCCTTGCGCTATTTCCAGGGTCGTTCGACATTCCCCAACAATGGAAACCGGATTGTGCAACGCAGACCCGTGGGTGCCAGTTCCAACGTCACCGTGCCCTGCAGCTCGTATTCGATACTGCGGGTAATGAAGGAAGTGCCGAACCCGGGTGTGCCATTCGGATCGACCGGCGGCCCATCCCGCTCGATCCAGGTCAGCTCCAGCCTGCCGCCCTGGGCTCCATCCTCACGCGTCCAGCCCACCTCCACGGTACCGCCGGGGGTCGATAATGCCCCGTACTTCGAGGCATTGGTCGCGAGTTCGTGCAGCACCATGCCCATTGTGGAAGCGGCGTTCGCGTCCAGCCGGATGTCGCCGCCAACCAGCCGGACATTTGCTCTGGCCGCACTGACATAGGGTTCCAGCGCTGCGCCGATCAGGTCCCGCAAGCCGGCGCCGCTCCACGCACCGTTGGCCAGCAGGTCGTGCATGCGCCCCATCGCCCGGATGCGCGACAGGAACGCCTCCTGGAACTCCTCCACCGTGCGCGAGCGCTGCGCCATGCGCGTCGCCAGGGAAGCCACAGTCGCCAGGATGTTCTTCACCCGGTGCTGCAGCTCGTGCAGCAGCATGAGCTGTTGCTCTTCTGCCCGCCGGTGCTCCGACATGTCCACGATGGCCGCAATGGCGCCCCGCACCCGGCGGTCGTCGGAGAACAATGGCGTGGCGGAGATCATCACGAATACGCTGCGGCCGGCGCCGCTTTCCAGCCGGCCTTGCCACGATGGCACCGGTTGGCCCGTGCGGACAGCGCGACGCAACGGATGTTCGTCCGCAGCCAACTCCTTGTCGCCATCGAACAAGTGGTACGGGACAGTCAGCGGCAACAAGCCGCCCTTCGCCCCGTCCGCCTGACCGATCAGACGCGCGCCATACGTATTGATCAGCATGTTCGAAGCGTCGGGCTTGTCGATGATCATGACGCCGACGGGCACCAGTTCCAGCAGCGTCTCCAGCTCGGCGATCCGCGCCCGCAAATCGCCGGTCAGGCGCGCGATCTCCGCTTCGGCGTCGGAAATGCGCGTAACATCGGTGAACGTCAGCACCACGCCGTTGATCACGTTGTCCGCCGTCCGGTACGGCAGCATGCGCATCATGTAACGGGTGCCGTTCTCGTTGCTGCGTACCGGCTTTTCGATCGTGCCAAGCGTGCGCAGCACGCGCTCGGCGTCCTCTTGCAACGTCTCGCTTTCGAATCGCGCGCGCACGTGCATGATCGGGCGGCCGGCGTCGCTCTCCACCAGGCGGAACACGTCCTTCGCCGCCGGAGTAAAGCTTTTCACGTTCAGCAGCCGGTCCAGGAACAACGTGGCGATCTGCGTGCTGTCCAGCAGGTTCCGCATGTCGTTGTTGGCGTGGCTGAGTTCCTCCACCCGGGCGTTCAGCTCGGAATTGACGGTCTGCAATTCCTCGTTGATCGACTGCAATTCCTCTTTCGAGGTCTGCAGTTCCTCGTTGGCGGACTGCAGCTCCTCGTTCATCGACTGCAGTTCTTCGTTGCCGGATTTCAGCTCCTCATTGGAGGCTTCAAGTTCTTCGGTGGTGGTTTGCAGGCGCTCCTTGGTGGACCGCAGCTCTTCTTCCAAAGCATGGGTGCTGGACTCCTCGCCTTCCACCGGCGCCGCTTCGGTTTGCTCCGTGGCAAGCTTCACGTCGCCCAGATCCTGGAACACCACCATGAACAGCCCTTCCGAGGCTGGCAGGTAGCGCATCGGCTGGACATAAAGGTCGATATCCTGGGTACCGCCATTGGTGCCGACCTTGATCTTTGAATGCACGACGAGCTGACCGCTGACCATGGCCTTGTGCAGGGCAGCACGCAGTTCCACGCGCAGGCCCGGGCGCGCGAGGTTGAAAATGTTGGTATCCGGCACGCCCGCAGGCAATTCGAGATATTTGCCGGTGCGGCCGGACGAGTGCAGCAGGTCGCCTTCGGGATTGATCACCACATAGGCCGGCGCAAAGCGTTCCATCAACTGCCGTTCGGCCAAATTGCGCAGACTGCTCTCGCCCGTTGCCGGGCGCAGTGTCGGAATGGGCGCGGCACGCCGCGACACGTCCGGCGCGGTCAGCGGAAATTCCGGGATCCGCCGTTCGGGGAAAGAGCGGCGCCGGAAGATGCGCTGTATCTTCTCCACCGTGAGGAACAATCGCGTGTGACGAGTGACGTTCTCCGACGTGCCGAGAAACAGGTAGCCGTTCTGGTTCAGCGCATAATGGAACAATGGGATGATGCGATCCTGCAGCTCCGCGCTGAGATAGATCAGCAGGTTGCGGCAGGAGATCAGGTCCAATTTGGAGAACGGCGCGTCGCGCAGCAGGTTATGCGACGAGAACAAACAGATTTCGCGCAGGTCGCTGGCAATGCGATAGGTGCCGTCCTCGCGGTGGAAGAACCGCATCAGCCGCTCCGGCGAGACGTCCTTCTCGATAGTGGCCGGATAACGGCCGATGCGGGCGATATCCAGCGCGTGGTCGTCGATGTCGCTGGCGAAGATCTGCAGCTTGGGAGCACCCGAGGCCGGCGCACCTTCGCGCAGCAGGATGCCGATGGAATAGGCCTCCTCGCCAGTGGCGCAGCCAGCCACCCAGACGCGGATCGTATCGTCGGGCCCCTTGCCTTCGAACAAATGCGGGACCACGGCGCGGCGCAAGGTCTCGAACGCGTCGGGATCGCGGAAGAAACTGGTAACACCAATCAGCAGGTCCTGGAACAGCAGGCTGACTTCGCGGGGATCCCGGCGCAGCCGCTCGATGAACGCAGCGACATCCTCGATGTGCAGCACGTGCATGCGGCGGCGCACCCGGCGGATGATCGTCCGTTCCTTGTAATTGCTGAAATCGTGTCCGGTCTGCGCGCGCAGCAACATGGTGATCTGGTCTAACTGGCCGGCAGTTTCCGGCCGGACCGCGTCTTCGTCGATGCCGTCGTCGGCCCGGGTGGCCTCCTGGAAATAGGCCACCAGGCTCGCCGGGATCTCCTCCGGCCGCAGCATGAAATCGACCAGCCCGGTGGCGACGGCGCTGCGCATCATGCCGTCGTATTCGGCGTCCGCCTGGGCGACGGTCAGGCCGCCGTTTTCCTTCACCGCGCGCAGCCCCAGCGTGCCGTCGCTGCCGGTGCCCGACAGGATGACACAGGCCGCGCGTTCACCCCGGTCGTGCGCCAGCGAAGTGAAGAATTCGTCGACCACGTTGGGATGCGCGCGTGTTCCGCTCAGCGCTGCCAGCGACAGCCGCCCGTTGGAAACGGACAGCGACGCGTTGGGCGGAATCACGTAGACATGGTCCGCCATCACCGCGGTGGCGTCCTCGATCTGCGTCACCGGCAGGTCGGTGCCGCGGCTCAGGATTTCCGCCAACGCGCTTTCATGGGCCGGATCGAGATGCTGGACAACCACCAGCGCCATGCCGCAACCGGGATGAAGGTTATGCAACAGGCGGCGCAACGCATCCACGCCACCGGCAGAGGCGCCGATGCCGACGATCGGCACGTCATCTGTCTTGGACTGCGCTTCCGACCCAGGTTTCGGTTCCGGCGCTCCGGAATCCGCTTCGTTCATGGCTTCTCCCCTTGATCGCCGACCAGCTCATTGCTGCCGGGATTGTGCAGCAGGCGACGGATGATCTCGGCGTCTTCTTCATAGCCGCGGGCGCGGCGCCGCAACATGTCTGCCGTATCATCGTGGTTCAGCGAACGCGCCTTCTCTGCCATCCGGCCCGCCAGCGCCGCCCGTTCCCGATGGTTACGCAGCAGACTCCATAGCAATTCCTCGGTGCGTTTGCTCTGGTCGGCCTGCCCCGCCTCGGCAGTAAAGGCATGTCCTACTTGACAACGATAGCGCAAGAGGCCGCCGTCGTCGATTTCCCACAGCACGCCTTGACATTCGGGGCAGGAGAACGACGACGGCTGTCCGAGTTGCTGATTCGCCTCCATGCTGCCCAGCTCCTGCGCGGCAATGGCGGCCTCCAGCCTGATGTCGAAGGGGATCTCTGGCGTCTCGCCGGCGGGTTCGTGCGTCAAACGGGCGAGCAACGCCCCGATCTGCTGCGCTGCTGCCACGTGGTCCACGGCAACATGGCGTAGCGCGCTCATGGGCATTTCCGGGTACGCGGCGTCGGCGGGATCCTGCACCACCGCAAGGCCGCCGCACCGCTGGATGGCGCGCAGCCCGGCGGTACCGTCGTTCAGCGCGCCGGACAGTACCACGCCGATGACGCGCGCGCCGAAACTACAGGCCGCCGAACGGAACAACGGATCGATGGATGGGCGGGAAAGATTTTCCCGCGGACCGCGTCGCAGCAGAATATGATGGCCGTGCAATAGAATATGGCAGCCGGGGATAGCGATGTGCACATGGCCAGGCATGATGGCCACTCCGCTGGCCGCACGATGCACCGGAAGGTTGCTGTGCTGGCCGAGGATTTCCGCCAGCTGGCTGCTGCTGCCCAGATGGAGCACGATGAAGATCGCCGCCGGCAGATCGGCGGGCACGCTGGACAGAACCTGCTGCAACGGCCCGATCCCGCCAGCCGATCCGCCAATGACGACAATGTCGCGGCGAGGGCGGCCTGGCCCGGCCATGGCGCCGACTCGCCCCCCCCGGTCCGCGGGGCCGGCCGGCCGTTCCGCATCGCGCGTGGCATGGGACATTGGGGCCGCCTTCGGGTTATTGCCGTTGCCAGAGCTCAGGGAGACCGGCCATCAAGCAACCGGACCCAGCCTGAACGGATCGGTGCGCGAAAATGCCGGAACCGTGGCTTCAAATCGCCGTGTTTGCCAGCGAGCCCTGGCGATCACCTGATCGGCATTCGCCAATGATGCATCGGCCGCTTCTTCGGCCGGTCTTCGCCAGCCACGGGACGTACTGTGTGGCGCCATCGTGGCACCGTGCGCACTCCAAAGTACGTCCGGAAGCGGAGTGAGAGTATGATCCCGGGAATGTTCTTGTCGGCGCCCGACGGTTGCGGCCGTTTTTGCCGCGATTGTTACTGCTTTCCGCTGAGGAGAAAAGGCATGAACCTGCGTCTGACCTTTGCCGCAGACTCGCCATGGTCAGACGAAATCATGCTGGCAGACATTGGCGGCGCAGCGACGAAGCGACCTCGTTCGAAAAAATCCCCCGGACCATCCGCGCGCCCACGCGATCGCGACGGCTCCGTCGTCGCGCTCCGAACAAGGAACAGCCCGTGATGGCCCGGCTTCTCCAGCGGTCAAGCCCGGCGATAACGAAAACGCTTCACGTCACCGCACGCCGCACCGCGAATTGCTCTCCCTTCCATGCTCCACGGTACATCACGTCCCGCAGCACCGAGACCGCATCCCAGACATCGACATACCGCACGTATAACGGCGCCAGCCCGAACCGCAGCACGTCAGGCGCGCGGAAATCCCCGATGACACCTCGCTCGATCAGCGCCTGCATGATCGCGTAGCCTGCTGGATGCGCGAAGGACACCTGGCTGCCGCGCCGCGCCGCATTCGTAGGCGTTAGCTGCACGAACCCGTCGCCCCCGCATTCCTGCGCCACCAGCGCCATGAACAAGTCGGCCAGCCGCACCGATTTCGCGCGCAGCTCTGCCATCGGCGCCTGCAACATCAGATCGACACCGACTTCCAGCGCCGCGAGACTCAACACGTGCGGCGTGCCAACCACGGCGCGGGCAATACCTTCAGCCGGCCGGTATGCCGGATCGAACGCAAACGGTTCCGCATGCCCCAGCCAGCCGGTCAGTGGCGACTGCAATCCCGCCTGCAAGCGCGGCGCCACGTAAAGAAACGCCGGTGCCCCTGGTCCGCCATTCAGGAACTTGTAGCCGCACCCCACCGCCAGATCGGCGTCATCCGCCGCAAGCCGCAACGGCACCGCTCCGACAGAATGCGACAGATCCCACAGCACCAGCGATCCCGCATCATGCGCCGCGCGCGTTAGCGCTGTCATGTCGTGCATCGCGCCGCTGCGATAGTTCACGTGCGTCAGCATCAGCACCGCGACATCCGGCCCCAGCGCGCGCACCGGATCATCGACGGTCCGCAGCACATGCCCGCGCCCGAGCAATGCCGTCAGGCCCTGTGCCATGTAAAGGTCGGTCGGGAAATTCCCGATCTCCGTCAGGATCGTTTGCCGCCCAGGCCGCATCTCCAGCGCCGCCGCCAGCAGCTTGAACAAGTTCACCGACGTGGAATCGGCGACCACCGTACTGTCCGGCGCGCCACCGATCAGCCGCCCGATCTTCCCGCCTACGCGTAACGGCAGGCCGATCCAGTCATGCTCTGTCCAGGCGCGGATCAACGACACGCCCCATTCCCGCGTCATCACCTCTGCAATACGCGCGGGCGTGTCCTTCGGCACCGGCCCCAGCGAGTTGCCGTCCAGGTAGATCACGCCCGCGGGCAATTCGAACCGGTCGCGGAACGCCAGCAATGGATCGCCCGCATCCAGCTCGAGCAAAGCGTCGCGTGTCAACACACCCACTCATTCGTCCTTTTGCAGCACCACGCCGGCTGTGGTGCCGCCGTCCACCACCAGAGTCTGGCCGGTCACGAACCGCCCTGCCGGCGCGGCCAGGAACACTGCTGCACCGGCAATCTCATCCGGCTCGCCGATCCGCTGCAGCGGCACGTCGCGCGTCGCCTTGCGATAACGCACCGGATCGGTCCACAGCGCCTTGGCAAAGTCGGTGCGTACCAGGCCGGGTGCGATGCAGTTCGCGCGCACGTTCTTTGGCCCCCATTCCACCGCCACGTTCCGCGCGAGCTGCATGTCGGCCGCCTTGGAAATTCCGTACAGCCCCAAAGATGCCGAGCCGCGCAGCCCGCCGATGGACGAAATGATGATGAACGAACCGCCGCCACGTTCCGCCAGATGCGGGCATGCCATATTCGCCAGCCAGAAATTGCTGCGCACATTGGCGCCCATGACCCGTTCATAAACGTCGTCCGAAGCGCCCGACGCAGGACCCAGATACGGGTTCACCGCAGCATTGCTCACCACGATGTCGATTCCACCCCACAGCGAAATCGTCTGGTCCACCAGGCTCTGCAGTTCCTCCTTGCGGGCGATATGGCACGGGATCACTGCCGCCTCGCCGCCGCGGTCGCGAATTCCTGCCGCCACCGCCTCGCACGCATCCGCCTTGCGGCTCGACACCACCACCTTCGCACCATGCTCGGCCAAACGTTCGGCGATCGCGCGGCCAATGCCTTTGCTGGATCCGGTCACGATCGCGACCTTGCCAGTCAGTTGGAACAATGACGACATCTCTCGCTTCCCCACTGTGCTTGGCGGATCGGACTACCCGTGAGTATGCTGACCAACAACGATCGTCAATCGGGCCAGGAAATGCCAACGCAACGCACGTCCGTCTATTCCCATAACGAGCTCCGCCGACTGCTGCATCCGCAAAGCGTCGCGGTGGTGGGCGCTTCTCCCCGTCCCGGCTCCTTCGGCGAGCGCGTCTTGCTCAACCAGCAGAATTTCGCCGGCCGTACATATCCGGTGAACGCACGTTACGAAAAGATTGGCAATGCCATCTGCTATCCTTCCGTCGCCACGTTGCCGGAAAAGCCCGATTGCGTGGTCGTCACCGCGGCGCGCGACGCGGTGGAGGAGATCGTGCTGGACTGCGCCAAGGCCGGGGTCGGCGGCGTGATCATCTTTGCCTCGGGCTATGCGGAAATGGGTACGCCGGACCGCATCGCAGCGCAGGATCGCCTGGCGTCCATCGCGCACGAGACCGGACTGCGCCTCGTCGGCCCCAACTGCATCGGCGTCGTGAACGCGGTCGTCGACTCACGCATCACCTTCATGAACATCACGCCGATCCCCACACCGCGAAAGCAATCGGTCGGCATTATCAGCCAGTCCGGCGCTCTGGGCATGGCTCTGGCGCAGGCGGTGATGCGCGGCGCGTCGTTCAGCCACGTGCTGACCTCGGGCAACTCCTGCGACGTCGATATGGCCGACTACGTCAGCTACCTGGCCGACGATCCCGCCTGCACCGCGATCGCCTGCGTGTTCGAAGGCATGGCGTCCCCGGAACGTCTTCTCCGCGCCGCGGAATATGCGTGGGAACGTGACAAGCCGCTGGTCGTCTACAAGATGGCCACCGGCAACGAGGGCGCCGCCGCGGCGATGTCGCACACCGGATCGCTGGCCGGGTCGCATGCGGCCTATCGCGCGGTGTTTCAGCGGGCCGGCGCTGTGCTGGTGGAAAGTTACGAATCGCTGATCCAAACGGCATCGTTCTTCGCCAAGGCCGCACCGCCGAAAGCCAAGGGCGCTGCGGTGGTGGCGGCATCCGGCGGCGCGGCGATCATGGCCGCCGATCGCGCGGAGGAGCATGGCGTGCCGCTGCCGCAGCCCGGCCCGGACTTGCATGATCTGCTGGTATCGCGCATCCCTGATTTCGGTGCCCGGCGCAATCCCTGCGACGTGACCGGGCAGATTCTCAACGATCCCGAATCGCTGAATGTCTGCGCCGGCGGGTTCCTTGCGGACCCGCAATACGCCGCACTGGTGGTGCCGATGACTTATGGGTTCGCTGCCTCCGCCGCGCGCATCCCGGTCTACGAACGCCTGGCGAAGGAGGTGGACAAGATCGTCTGCATCGCCTGGCAGGCGGAATGGCTGGAAGGTCCCGGCGTGAAGGAAGCCGAAGAATCCGAACGCGTCGCCTTGTTCCATTCCATGAGCGCATTGTTCTATGCCCTGGCCGCCTGGACGTGGCGGGCAGAAAAGCGCGCCGTCACACACGAACCGATCGCGCCCACACCGGAGGCAACGCGGCAAGCCGCCCACGCGGCAATCGCCACCGCGGCCGGCCGCACGCTGACCGAACGCGAGGCCAAATCCGCTCTCGCGCTGTACGGCGTGCCCGTCGTGGGCGAGCAATTGGTGCGATCCGCCGACGCCGCGATCAGCGCCGCCGAAGCGCTCGGCTATCCCGTGGTGCTGAAAGTCGAATCATCAGACCTGCCGCACAAGACGGAAGCCGGCGTCATCCGCCTGAACCTGCGCGACGCCGGCGAGGTGCGCGCGGGCTACCAGGCGGTGATGGACAACGCCAACCGCGTATCGCCTCCGCCGCGCATCAACGGCGCACTGGTGCAGCCCATGGTGCCGCAAGGCGTGGAAATGGTCATCGGCGCCCGCATCGATCCGTTGTTCGGGCCGCTGGTGGTCGTCGGCCTGGGCGGCATCCTGGTGGAGGTATTGCAGGACACCGCGCTGGCCCCCGCCCCGGTCACCCACGCCGACGCACGCACAATGCTTGCCCAGCTCAAGGGAGCAAAGCTGCTGCACGGATTCCGCGGCGCGCCGGCGGTCGATCTCGACAAACTGGCCGACGTGATCTGCCGTATCTCCCGTTTCGCCGCGGATCACCGCGACAGCATCGCGGAACTCGACGTGAACCCGCTGATCTGCGCCGGCGACCGCATCGTCGCGGTGGACGCGCTGATCGTGCCAAAACGCGCCTGATGCACGTCGCGGTCATTGGCGCCGGCATTGTCGGCGTCTGCTGCGCACTGCATCTGCGACATGCAGGGCACGATGTCACGTTGCTCGACCCACGCCCGCCCGGCACCGCAACATCGTTCGGCAATGCCGGCGGCATCGTCGCCGGTTCGGTCGTCCCCAACAGTACCCCTGCGCTGCGCCGCAATCTTCGCCGCATCCTGCTTGATCCTGATAGCCCCGTGCGCGTGCGCTGGTCCTATCTGCCGCAGCTCTCGCCATGGCTGCTGCGCTTTCTGCGTGAAGGCAGCGACGCGCGCGTGCGCCGGATCGCCCAGGCGATGCGGCCGCTGTCGTTCCGCGCCTATGAAGCGCACCGCGAGCTGATCGCTCTGTCCGGCGCGGATGGGATCGTGCGTCCTCTCGGCTGGATGAAGGTCTACGCCACGGAGGAGGGTTTCGCCGACACGGAGTACGACCGCGGCATTCTGACAGCCAACAACATCCGCTTCGACGTGCTGCAAGCGGACGATATCCGCCAGCTTGAACCCGCCCTGGCACCGCGCTTCATCAAAGGCCTGCTGATGCCAGACGCCGCCTTCGTTTCCTCGCCCTATAAGCTGACACAAGCCTACGCCACGCAGTTCCTCCGCATGGGCGGCGCCATCGTGCAGGAACGGGTCCGCGGCATCGCGCCTGGTGCCGCAGGCGTGACGCTGGATTGCGAACTGGGATACCGCACGGCCGATGCGGCGGTTATTGCCGCCGGCGCGTGGTCGAAGGAACTGGTGCGGCAGATCGGCGATCGCGTGATGCTGGATACCGAACGCGGCTACCATCTGAATCTGGAACCAGGCACTGCCGGCGACCTGCGCCGTGCCGTCGTGTTCGCGGACCAGGGCGGGTTTGTGCTCGCGCCGATGCAGGACGGGATTCGCCTGACCAGCGGCGTGGAACTCGCGGGCCTGAATGCGCCGCCAAACTTCGCGCCGATCCGTCGCCTCGTTCCACGCGCGCAAACCGTATTGCCCGGATTATCGAACAACGTGACGCGGCAATGGATGGGCTATCGTCCGTCCACACCGGACTCGCTGCCGGTTATCGGGTGCTCGCCACGATCGCCGCGTGTTTATTACGCGTTCGGCCACCAGCATCTTGGCCTGACGCTGTCGGCGATCACCGGCCGCCTGATTGCGGCCCTGGTCAGCGGGAAAGAACCGGAGTTCGATCTCGCGCCCTATCGCATCGAACGGTTCTGAACCATGCCCATCTGCGAAGTCGATCCCTGGCGCTTCCAGTACTTCGAAAACATCCCCTGCCCGCCCGACATACGCATCTCCACCGAGGATGCCGATTCCTGGGAATGGTATCCGCGCCATCGCTGGATCTACGACAAGCTCGCGGTCGCGCTGTCGCAGGGGCTGCATGCCGCGCCGCACGGCGTGCTGCCGCCCGCGTTCCCGGTGTTCTCCAAGCCAATCATGAATTTGCGCGGCATGGGCACCGGCAGCCGCGTGATCGAATCGGCAGAGCAATACGCTGCCGGCCTGACCCCTGGACATTTCTGGTGCACGCTGCTGACCGGCGCGCATGTCAGCACCGACGTGGCGCTGGTCGATGGTGAACCGCGCTGGTGGCGCCACACCACCGGCGCAGCGACGCCGGGCGGCACCTTCGACTATTGGACCATCCACGCCGAGCCCACGCCGCAAATCGAGGATTGGTGTGGCGCCTGGGCGCGTCAGCACCTCGCCGGCTACACCGGCATGGCAAATTTTGAAACGATCGGCGGGCGCATCATCGAGGCGCATCTGCGTTTCGCCGACCAATGGCCCGATCTTTATGGCCCGCACTGGGTGGCAGCGCTGATCCGCCTCTACGTCACCGGCGACTGGGAGTACGACGATTCCGGCCGTCGTGACGGCTACAGTGTCGTATTGTTCGGCCCGCACGGCCCGCACTATCGCCATCCGCCCGCGTCCCTGGTGCAGGACGTTCGCGCCATCCCCGGCGTTTCATCGGTGCAGATCACCTTCCACGAGGAACGCGATCCCGCGCATCACGCCATGCCGCCTGGCGGCTTCCGCCTTGCGATCGTCAACGCGCACACGCTACAGGCCGGCCGCGATGGCCGCGAGCGCTTGCGGCGCTTCTTCGCGACGATGCACGACACGGCGGGCACCCACCTATGATCCTTGTCACCAACAACGAAGGCACCCTCGGCGTGCCCACCACGGCGCGCTTGCTCTCGGAAGGCGCGCACGCACTGGATGCGCTCGAAGCCGGCATCCGGCTGATCGAGGCCGATCCCACCGTACGCACCGTCGGCCGCGGCGGCTGGCCCAACCTGCTGTGCCAGATGGAACTGGACGCCTGCATGATGGACGGCACCACGCTGCGCAGCGGTGCAGTGGGCGCGTTGCAAGGCTTCCTGCATCCTGTCAGCGTCGCGCGCGAAATCATGCGCCGGCTGCCGCATGAACTGCTGGTGGGCGACGGTGCCGCACGCTTCGCCCGCGAAATCGGCGCAGAAACGGCAGACAACCTGATCCTCGATTCAAAGGCCGCCTGGCAGGCCTGGTTCGACAACGAGCTCACATCGGAGCAAAAGCGTGCGTGGCCAAACCTCGACCTGGCGCCGCTGTGCCGCCACGCCATCGATCCCGAAATAGGCCGCGATACCACCGTTTTTCTCGCGCAGGATAAAGGGGGAAATATCTGTTGCGGCACCAGCACGTCCGGCTGGGGCTGGAAATATCCCGGCCGGCTCGGCGACAGCCCGATCGTGGGTGCCGGTTGTTATGCCGATACGCGCTATGGCGCCGCGGCCTGTACCGGTGCTGGCGAGATGACCATACGCTGCTGCACCGCGCGATCGATTGTGCTGTACATGAAACATGGCGCCAGCGTCGAAGACGCGGTGCTGGAAGCGGCCGAGGATCTGCGCCCGTTGCAAGGCGGCCTGATCGGCCGCGTGACGATCCACGCGATCGATACGCGCGGCAATCACAAGGTAGCCGCGGTGAACGGCGCCGGCGACAACACGTATTGGCTCTGGCAGGGCGACGGCGACCCGCAGTCGGTGCGCGCACAGCCCGTCGCCATTCACCGCAGCGACATCAAGCCGAGCGCCACAACCCGCTACGCCTACGGCCGTTCAGGCACCCGCTAAAATTTCTGCTCCATTGACCGTGTCCCGCGAACATCTCACGTCCGCGTGAGCTGCGCTTCTCCGCTGCCTGATTTTGACCACATGTGTACGCTTGCGCATCGGTGGTGTGGACAGATGAGACTGCTTGCCAGCACGTTCGCAGCATTGGGCTTGCTTGCCGGCGTCGCGGAGGCGCACCCCCCGCCGAATGCCGACATGTCCCTGGCGCCGTGGTTCCAAAGTTTGAGGCAGCCGGGCACAGGCATGTCCTGTTGCTCGATCGCGGATTGCCGGCAAACGGATTTTCGCGTCCACAATGGGCATTACCAGGCGTTGATCGACGGCGTGTGGCGTTCAGTACCGCCCAATGCCGTGTTGCAGCGCACCGATAATCCGACGGGGCGTGCCGTCGTCTGCTACACGCCGTATTTCGGCATCATGTGCTTCGTCAAAGGCCCCGAGACTTGAGCCCACGTCAGGGCCAGCCTTGGCCCCATACGCCCCAACTTGAGCCTGCGGGACTTGACCCGGCCATCCCCGCACAACGAGTTCGCGTGACCCCCCGCCCCGCTTAACAACCCGCCGGTGCCACATCCAACCGCACCACCATACCTTCCAACTCAGGCCGCGGCGGCGGGTACCGGCGCATCACCTCCGGATCGTGTCCCGGCACGATATGCTGCGGGCTGGGCGCATGCGCACGCAGCGTATCGAACGCCTCCAGCATGTCGCCGACATGGTACGCGACGGTGAACGGCCGGCCCGCTTCCATGTTTTCGTAATAGTGCGACACGTCAGACGCCAGCACGACAATGCCGCGCGCAGTGCTCACCTTGACGAACTGCAGCCCGGCCGAATGTCCGCCGGTTGGCACCACGCTGATGCCCGGCAGTATCTCCGCCGGGCCGTTATGGTACCTTACCCGGCCAGCGAAGTTCAGCCGCACCACGCCACACACATCGTCGGGTTCGAAGCTTTTCGCCACATGCTGGTGGCGCATGTAGCGGCCGACGGCATAGTGGATTTCCGGCTCCTGCAAGTGGAAATGCGCTTGCGGGAATTTATGGAAATTGCCGACATGGTCGTAGTGCATATGGGTCAGGATCACGTCCTGCACATCGGCCGCGTTCACCCCTACCAGCGCCAGTGAATCGATCGGGTCGCGCGTCAGCTTGCGACCGCGCTTGCCGCCGCTTTCCGCGGTGAAGCCGATATCGATCACCACCGCGCGGTCGGCGTTCTTCGCCACCCAGACGAAGTAGTCCATCGGCATCGGCCCATCATGCGGATCGCCGCCAATGAAATGCTCCGGCCGGCGTGCCTCGCGCGTGGCGTAGCGGATGGCGAATACTTCGTATTGCGCGGTCATGCCGGAACCTCCACGCGTGCTTCATGCAGATGCGGCTTTACATGCCGGGTAAACAGATCGATCGAGTGCAGTGCCTCATCCGCACCGATATCGCCGAAGGCAAAGCGGCACAGCAGATAGTTCAGACCGCCATCATCGATGGTGCGTTGCAGGAAGTCATGCACCTTGTCCGGCTTGCCGGCGACGGCGCGGCCTTCGGCTTCGGCTTCATCGAAGGTTTCGGGGAACAGAGCGTTGGGATTGGGAAGCTGCATGTTGTGCTTGCGCCACAGCTTCAGGAAACTGGCGCGCCATTTATCATAGCCGCGACGCGCGACCTCCAGGGCCTCGCGTTCGCTGTCGCCGACCACGATGTGGCGGCCAAGACCGATCATGGGCAGGTGTTCCGGTGCGTTCCCTGCGGCAGCCCATTCCTCGCGATAGCGGTCGGACAGCGGGCGCATCTTCGGACCGGTGACATTGCCCACCACATTGACGCGGTGCTGCACCGCCCATGGTATCGCATCCAGACGGCCGATGCCGTACCACAGCGGCGGATGCGGCTTCTGGTACGGCTCCATTTCCATCGGCACGTCCCGATACTGGTAGAATTTGCCTTCGAAGGTCAGTTCCTTGTTGGCCATCCCGCGCAGGATGATCTCCAGCGCTTCCTGGTACATCGCCGCTGACTGCGCCGGATCGATGCCGTAATAGCGCAGCTCGATCGGCGAAATGCCACGGCCGACGCCGAGCAATAACCGCCCTTTGCTCATCTGGTCGAGCATGCACAGCTCTTCCAGCAATTTCAGCGGGTGGTACAGCGGCAGCAGATAGACCAGCGCGCCGAAGCGAAGCTGCGTCGTGCGTTCCGCGATGGCAGCAAGCCAGATGCCGGGGCACGCAGCCACACCGAGCGGCGTCGCATGGTGCTCTGCGACGTGATAGCCGTAGAAGCCGGCGCGGTCATATGCCTCGATCAGCCGCATGCGGTCGGCGAAGAACTCATCGAGCGCCCCTGGGCCGCGATCCATGTGGTCGAAGATGCCGAGCCGCATTGTGTTTCCTCCGTGGCGCCAAGCCGGCGAAACAATACGGGTGGGATTGCGGTTCGCCAACAGCACCCGGCGCCAAGCGGTCGGGCCGTTTGCGGTCGTCGCACGGTATGTCTCCGCTACACGTCAATAACCCCGCCGCGCAGTCCCTTCGCCACGGCCTCCGCGCGGCTGGCCGCATCCAACTTGGCGAACAACGCCTCCAGATGGAACTTCACCGTATGCACGGAAATCCCCAGCCGCCGTGCCACCGCTTTGTTGGTAAAGCCCTGACCGACCAGCGACAGCACCTCCACTTCTCTCGGTGTCAGCGGCGGCGTGTCCTCAGCGGCGCCAAACCCGGTTGGCGGCGTCACGCCCGGCGCACGCACCAGCAAGCCCGCCGCCACCGCACGCAACGCGGCATCGAGTTGGGCCGGTTCAACCGCCCGCGGCAGCACGCCCGCCAGATAGTCAGGAGCCGGTCCATCGGTCAGGGCCAGCACCGGCGCCTCGGCCTCGGGTGGCGGCGTGCTGCCGGGAAGCAAGTCGCACAGCACGACATCCGCCACTTCGCCAGCCAGCGCGTGACCTGCCCCGGCCAGCATCGCAACCAGGCCACGCCGCCGCACCGGGTCCGTCACCGCCAGCCGAACCTGCAAGCCGGTCCCGTTCACGCGGCCCGGTATCAGGCGATCGTCACCGGCCGGGTCCGTCATGCCGCCGGACGTGCCGCGATCGTCACCGACAGCGTTTGCAACGCCCCCGCCCGCAGCAGCCGCAGCGCGACGCTTTTGCCGATTTGCTCCGGTCCCATGGCTGCGGCCAAAGCGCGCATACGGCGCACCGGCGTGCCGTCCAGGTCCAGCAGGATATCCCCCGCGAGCACACCCGCCGCCGCGGCCGGCCCGCCGGGGGCGAGGCTCATGACCATCATGCCGCTGTCCTGACCCGCCGCCGTTCGCAGCGTCTCAGGCACCATCACCGGCTGCAGCCCGGTCCCGAGCCAGCCGCGCGCCACCCGTCCTTCCGTCAGCAGCGGATCCAGCACACGGTCGATCGTGGCGACGGGGATCGCCAGAGCGCGCCGGCGCGGCCCCGCCGTGGACATACCGAGCAACTGTCCGGCGCTATCCAGCACTGGCCCCCCCTCGTCCGTGCCAACGCGCACGTCCAGCCGCAGCAACGCGTCGATGCGGCCGCCCGCCTGGCTGTGCCAAGCGGGGCCGGTCGCGTGCACCATGGCGAGCCGCGCGGTGGGGACGCCAGTGTCGTCGGCCCCCACGGCCACGGCCAGGCTGCCAACGCGCGGCGTGGGCGCGGCGGACGGCAGCGCAGCCTCGATCGGCTCTGCCAACCGCAGAGCCGCCACGTTGGTGCCGGGATCGCAGCCGGCGAGTTTCGCGATGAACTCGGCGCCGCCGCGCCGAAGGGTGAAGTCCACACGGTCGGGCAGAGTCTGCGCCGACGCCACAACCACGTCCGGCCGCCACAGAATGCCACTGGCATGGTGGCGGCCCGTACCGATGGCAACCACGCAGGGTGCCACGGCGGCCACCCGATCAGCAAACAGGGCAGACATCTGGTCAATCACGTCGGTCATCCAGTCTTCTCCTGAACAGTGTCATTGCGGAGGAGCAACGCGACGAACCACTCCCGTTCGGTTTTGGCCGACCATTCACCGCATACGAGATTGCTTTGCCGCTCCACCCCTCGCAACGACAACGTGTGTCCGCCACCACACTGCCCCCTGCCGCCCGTCCGCGGCATCGGCCGGATGACCGGCAGCGCCCCCGGCTGTTCGGCCGGGTCGGTTCACCCCCCGGCAATGCCCATTTGAACCCCGAAAGGACATCCCTCCATGCCATTCGACGACACCAATGTGCTCGACCCTTATTCGGCGCGGGTCGTTGAGGCGTTCGACCGTGTCGGCCCCGCCGTGGTGCATATCGCCACGCTGGACGCGCAGGGGCGGCCTCGTGGCCAAGGCTCCGGCGTCATCTACACGCCGGACGGCTATGTGCTGACCAACAATCACGTGGTGGCGGGGGCGCCGAGGCTGCGAGCCTCGCTGACAGATGGGCGCACCGTGGATGCCGTGCTGGTCGGCGAGGATCCGCCGACCGATACCGCCGTGCTGCGGCTGGCGGCGGACGGGCTGCCGCATGCGGCGCTGGGGCAATCGGCGGGATTGCGCGTGGGGCAATTGGTGGTGGCGATCGGCAACCCGCTCGGCTTCACCTGCACCGTCACCGCCGGCATCGTCAGCGCGCTCGGGCGCACCCTGCGTACGCGGTCCGGTCACATGGTGGACAGCGTCATCCAGACGGACGCACCGCTGAACCCCGGAAATTCCGGCGGCCCGCTGGTGGCGGGCGGCGGCCCGATGGGCGGCATGGTGGTGGGCATCAACACTGCCATGATTGCGCCGGCCCAGGGTATTTGCTTCGCGATCGGCATCGATACGGCGATCTGGGTCGCCACGCGGCTGATGCGCGACGGCCGGGTGCGGCGCGCGCGCCTGGGGCTGTCAGGCCAGACAGTGCCTCTGGACGTGCGCCTGCGCCGGCGGCATCGCCTGACGCAGGCAAGCGGCGTCATGGTGGCAGAACTGCTGCCTGACGGCCCGGCGGCGCGAAGCGAGCTGAGGGCGGGCGACGTGATCGTGGCGCTGGATGGCGCACCGATCGCCGGGGTGGACGATTTGCACCGGGCACTGACCGAGGAAAAAGCCGGACGCGACGTGATGCTGACGGTGCTGCGCGCGGCGGAGAAACAGACGATCCGCGCCGTGCCGGCGAGCGCATAAACCCACGCTATCAGACATGGCGACGGCAATGGCACCGCGAGTGCCATTGTGCCGGCAAAACAAGCGAGGCCTTGCCCGTTCCACATGTCGTTACCAGTAAAGCGAAGCAATCCCCAACGGGCGATCGCGCGTTCTTTCGATGGCGGTTGTTTCGGATCGCCGGTAATGAAGCCAGGTGCGATCTGCCAGCGTCGCAACACCAGCAGTTGCCGCAGCAGCACGCGGATAGGTTCGGCACGTTCGCCGTTACGCGGTGATTTAGAATCCAGCGATTGGCATCAGCTGCGCAACCTCAATGCCGGCCAACGGCCCGTCTGCATGCATCAGCGTTCATCTGCGGTTCCAGTTCTTGCTTCGCCGACAATCGAAGCCCGCGGCGCGAAAGTTCCTCACAGCCGCGAATCACCCAGCCGCAGCCACCAACTTCGCAAACAAAGCAAGCTGATCCGCTTCCACGTCCGAGACGGCGTAGTAGCTGATGCCGCTCTGCCGCCAGCTCACCACGTTGAACCCCTGCCGCGCCGTGGTCCGGAACCCCGTGTCCGCCTTCCCCGGCGACGCCCAGGCGAACAGATTGATCACATGCTCTGCGTGCCGATAGACCACGGCCGCGGCCGGATGTCCGTCGACATAATCCAGCCGTCCGCCGACCAGCGGAAAGCCGCGGTCCTTCAACTCCGGCACATCAGGCGAAACATCCAGCCGCGCCGACAGCCACGGCTTCACGGTGTGCTGGTCGCTGGTCAGCACATCGGTCAGATGATCCGCCATGCGGGAACGGATCGCGGCGTCGATCACGCCGCGCACCGCAGCATTGTTCGACGCCGTGCCGCCCACCACCAGCAGCGTCAGCGCCACCCCGGCAACCGCGCCAGCAGCCCCTGCCCCGCCGAACGCCAGCGTCGGCATCCGCCAGCGGGCACGCGACGGCAGCGGAACATCCTCCCGCGGCAGCATCGCCCCGATCCGCGCGGCGAGCGCCGGAGGCGCACGGTGATACGGCAGATCATTGCGCAACGCGGCTTGCATCGTCTGCAATTCCTCCACCTGACGCGCACATGCGGCACAGTGCGCCACGTGGCGCGAGACCATCCAGCGGCGCAACGGGTTCAGTTCCCCATCGACCAGTCGCGGCACGAGGCGCTCCGCACGATCACACTGCACGGCCGGCCTCCGTTGGCTCAGCCTCGAACCACAGTTTACGCAGCGCCAGGCGCGCACGGGCCAGGCGCGACATCACCGTGCCGATCGGCGCGCCGATCACCGTGGCAATCTCCTTGTAGGCAAGGTCTTCCACTTCGCGCAGCAGCAGCACCTCGCGATATTCCGGCGGCAGGCGCTGGATCAGTCGCGACAGGGTCTGGCTGTCGATGCGCTCCAGCAGCAGCGCTTCCGGATCGCGCGGCGGCGCGCCCCAGGCCGTGGTCTCGGTCTCCACCGTATCGCCGATCGGCGCATCCGGCTGGAACACCAGCCGGTTCGATCTGTTCTCGCGTGCCCAGGTGAAGAAGCAATTGCGCACGATCGTCAGCAGCCACACCCGAAAATCCCCTCCCTGATAGGCGTCGAAATAGCGGAACGCGCGCAGATACGCTTCCTGCACCACGTCCTCGGCATCCGCCGCATTCCCCGCGAGCCAGCGTGCAAGATTGAACGCGGCATCGAGATGCGGCAGCGCGAGCAATTCGAATCGGCGTTTGCGGTCCTGCTGCGGCAAGGGTTGCATCCTGTCTGCGGCGACCTGCACCATACCATCCGTGCCAGTGCTCTATTCCCCTTCGGGGCAAAGAAAATTTTGGCGACTTCCGGGAATGTCGCAAAGGCGGCTCCGGTCTTGGCAGCGTGGGCCGCAAAGCGCGGCGCTGCGCGATCATGAGGGAGCACCGGACGAACATGAACGATACTATCCAGGGCGGGGGGGACCGCCGCAACTTCCTGAAATGCATGGCCTGGGCCGGCACCGCGATGGTGTGGACGGTGGCTGGCGGCGTGCCGCGTTCGCGGCTGATCGGCACCGCCGAGGCGGCCACGTCAGGCTTCAACTTCGTGCAGATCAGCGACAGCCATCTGGGCTTCGACAAGCCAGCCAATCCCAACACCACCGCGACATTGCAGGAGGCGTTGAACGACGTCGCCGCCCTGCCCGGCTCGCCGGCCTTCATGATCCATACCGGCGACATCACGCACCTGTCGAAGCAGGCGCAGTTCGATACCGCGAAGCAGCTTCTGAGCGGTGTGAAGCTGACCGCCTACACCGTGCCGGGGGAGCATGACATCCTGGAAGAGGGTGGAAAATCCTACCTCAACCATTTCGGCAAAGGCAGCCAGGGCGACGGCTGGTACAGCTTCGACGCCGGCGGGGTGCATTTCATCGCCATGGTGAACGTGGTGAATTTGAAGGGTAACGGCCTCGGCGATTTCGGCCACGAACAACTCGAATGGCTGGAACGCGACGTGAAGGGCCTGTCCGCCAGCACGCCGATCGTCGTGTTCGCCCATGTGCCGCTGTGGATTGCCTATCAGCCGTGGGGCTGGGGCACCGCTGATGGCGCGCAGGCGCTGAGCTATCTGAAGCGGTTCGGCTCGGTGACGATATTGAACGGACATATCCACCAGGTGCTGCAGAAAGTGGAAGGGCACGTGGCATTTCATACCGCGCGCGCCACCGCGTTTCCGCAGCCGGCGCCCGGCACCGCGCCGTCGCCGGGACCGATGAAGGTGCCGGCCGGTGAGCTGCGCCACTACCTGGGTATCGCGCAGATCAGCCTGGTCTCGACGCACGCGCCGCTGGCGATCGTCGATACGCCACTGGCGAGCTGACGGAGGCATTCATGGCGGACGTTTTGACACCGGGCCGGTTGGCCCGGCGGACGGTGCTGCGCCGTGCGGCGGGCGCCGGGATGGGTGCCCTGGTCGCGGCGATGGCCGTGCGCGCCAGCCACGCCGACGACGGCAGCAAGGTGACGGTCGACAATTTCACCTTCGTGCCACCGGTGTTGCACGTGAAGGTCGGCACGACCGTCACCTGGACTAATCATGACGACATTCCGCACAGCATCGTCTGTCCGGCGCTTAACCTACATTCCCATGCGATGGATACCGACGACTCGTTCAGCTACACGTTCAAGCAGGCAGGGACATTCAGCTACATGTGCGGGCTGCACCCGTTCATGCACGGGCAGGTCGATGTGACGGCCTGATCTTGCGTCATTGCCAGCGAACCACCGTCCAGCGCGGCCAATCCGACGGAAGGATTCCCCTCCCCTTGCGGGCTAGGGCCGCGAAGCGGATTAAGCACAGGGGGAGGGGGATACCTTGTTGTTGTTAGGGAACCTCTGAATAAGTCCGCGCCGGCCCGAAATTTGTGAGTCTTTTCAACGATCCGCTCTGCCGAAAGAGGACCTGTTCAGAGACTCCTCAGGATCGAACCGGGGAAGCAGGGCCTGTGACGCGCACAAACCGTTGGGACGATTTTGCGGCTGGGCATCTCGACTTCGACGGGAAGCCCTGGCCCGCTCGCCGATCGCGGCGCCTGGCGTTCGCAGGCCGCCTGCGTTCCCGAACCTCATACGCAGCGGCCAGAACGAAACCCCGCAAGAAGCTTACCGCATAGCCGATTGTATAAGTGGAGAAGAACCAAAGCGCGCATCACCGCGAGATCGTTGCGGTGAAGGCGCATCGGCTGTTGTCCCAACCAGAGGTCTGCGGACGTATCGGCTTCATTCAGGTAGCGGTTGGCAGTCGCAACGATCCTGCGCCTAACCTTGATTCAGCATCCGCTACACCGAGTGGCTGGCCGAGGCCGGCATCGAAGCCTCTGTGGGCAGCAGGGGCGACTCCTGCGACAACGCCTGTACCAGGCCGAGCTGATCCTTTGCCGGGCGCCTTGGAAGACTCGAGAATGGAGCTGGCGACCTTCGAGTGGGCGTCATGGTTCAATAACTATCGGCGGATGGCGCCGCTGGACTACGTGCCGCCTGTCGAGTTCGACACCAACTACTATCACTCTTGCAATCCTGAGCAACAGGCAATGCCGGCCCGACTCAAGCCACCAGCCGCTTCGAAACCCGGGGCGGTTCAGTCCATGAAATGGCGTCAATTTCAACTTCGGACAAGCAAACGACGGACAACACGGACTGGCAAAAGATCTCATGGCCAGACAGGTACGCCGTCCAGCCCCGTGGTTTCCGGCAGGCCGCAGATCAGGTTCGCATTCTGCACCGCCTGGCCGGCTGCTCCCTTGCCGAGATTGTCGACCACGCCCATCGCGATCACCAGGTTGCGCTCCGGATCGGCCGCATAACTGACGAACGCGAGGTTCGAGCCGGTCGCCCATTTGGTCTGCGGCGGCGTATCGGTCACGCGGACGAACGCCCGCCCGGCGTAGAAGCGTCGCGCCGCGTCCAGGCACTGCTCCGCGGTGGCGCGGCCGCGGCAGTAGATGGTGGCGAGCACGCCGCGGGTCATCGGCACCAGATGTGGCGTGAACACCAGCCCGGCCGCGCTGCCGCCACTCAAGTGCTCTATCGTCCTGGCCATCTCGGGCATGTGGACGTGCCGGAGCAAACCGTAGGGCACCAGGTTCTCGTTACTCTCGGCGTAGCCGAACCTGCTGTCGGCGCCGCCCCTTCCGGCACCAGAGAAGCCGGTCTTGGCGTCGATCACGATGTTGCCGGGCTCGATCAGCCTGTCGACCAGCAGCGGCGCCAGCGCGGTCAGCGCCGCCGCAGGGAAGCAGCCGGGGTTGGCGACGCGGTTCCGACCCTCGATCCGGTCTGGCCAGATGTCGGCCAGGCCGTACGCCCAGCCCTCGGCGTAGCGATGGTCGCCGCCGATATCGACGATCTTCACGTCCCTGGGGACGCGCGCCAGCGCCGCGGCCGAGGCGCCCGTGGGCAGCGACGCAAACAACACGTCGAGCTTCGGCAGGGTCGCCGGGTCCCATCTCTCGATCACCAGCTCGGCCAGCCTGGCCGGCACGCCGGGAAAACGGTCCACCAGCCGGCTGCCGGCGCTGCCTTCGCCCGCGGCGTAGATCAGCGCGAAAGACGGGTGGCCCGCGACCAGGCGCATTGCCTCGCCGCCGCCAAAACCGCTGATCCCGACAATGCCGACGCGAATGCTCATGGTGATGTCCTATGGCTGGAGTGAGTGGACAAGTACCGTCTCGCGCGCAGCATCAAGGATCTGCAAGACATCGTCCACGAGCTGAAGACCAAGGGCATAACTCTGGTAGCTACAGTGCAATCGATCGACACGCGCACGGCCGCCGGCAAAGCATTCCTCGACATGCTGGGCGTCTTCGCGGAATTCGAGACGAATCTCCGCCGAGAACGCCAGTTGGAAGGCATCGCCCTCGCGAAGACGCGCGGCGTCTACAAGGGACGAGAACCGAGCATCGATGCGGCCGAGGCCCATGCCGATCGGCGACTCGGCCACTACGAGGAAGATCACCTGATTTTGTTGGAGCTGGGCGGCTCGCCGATCGATCCGCGCAACCTCCGGCCGGAGCCGAACGACGTGGCCGGCGGGTGGGGCAGCTTCACCAAGGACCGGCTGGAAAACGCCCTGCGGGAAAGGGTTTGCGAGCACCGGATCACGCTCGCCCGGGCGGGCGGCGCAATCGCGCGGAACTGGATTGCCGGCACCGCCGCCGCAAAGGTGACCTCTGCCGCGCTGCCTCCATCCGAACCCGTCCGTCGCGCCGACACACCATGTTAGTTACAAACGTTTTTCCGTTTTTTATATTGACAATCCGCTGGGCCCCATGCCATACTGGGCAAATGATCGCAGCAACAGCCACGACATCCGATTTCGCGGCCCAAAACCCTCTGGTACAGGCGTGGGCCCGCACCACCGCAACCCTTAACGCCTTGAATGCACTTGTTTGCCTCGTCTTCAATCTCGTGGAGCATGGCAGGGACCTCGC